>CAMVPR010000012.1 GCA_947169385.1 uncultured Lachnospiraceae bacterium
GTAAAGAGTACCAGAATCGTCACAAAAGTCAAGGCACGGGTTATGTACTACTTACGTATTAACTAAAGTCAAAGTTAGTACATCGTCATCTATGTAGTAGATTAGCAACCAGTCCGGTTGAATATGACACTCTCTAAAAGAAGAAAGATTGCCAGATAGAGGATGATCCTTGTGCTTAACATCGAGCTTTTTGCCTTGACGAAGTTGATCTACAATGCTGTTAAGAAGGTCCATATTGAGACCTCTTTTCTTCATGAGTTTGTAGCTTTTCTTGTAAGACGTGGTGAATTTTACCTTATACATTAGTCCTCCAATGCTTTGATTAAGTCCTGCATATTATCGTAAGCAGGAACGCTAGTATCTTTAGAGATTCTTTGAGCCTCAGACATAGCGTCTAATACCTGTTGGTTGTAATTAGGAACTTCTACGGTAAATGGTAGTCCTCCGTTTAGTATACATTGGCGCAGAAAAATGTTAACGGCGCTAGACATATCAAGACCTAAAGATTTAAACAAAATATTAGCTTTAGTTTTAGTTTCTGAATCGATTCGAATCTGTGTTGGTGTATTTGCCATAGTATCACCCACCTTTCTAACTAGATTATAGACTGTTTGGTATACAATGTCAACCAAAAGAGGAACTGTTTGCCTTGTTGATAAATGTATATTTTTTTCAAAATTATAAAACCAAAAGTGAAATCACTTCGTCTATATAGTATAAGAGCTGAAAAAGCAGCGAAAACACTGGATAGACAGAAGAAAATAAAAAATTCAAAAAATAATAAAAATATAAAACCAAAAGAGAAATTGCTTCGTCTATATAGTATAAGAACAATTAAAAAGGAGGAAAATACATGCGTTATAAAGTTTTTGAAATGGTTGTAAGATGTTTTGATGTCTTCTAGCAGAGAGAATGGTGTTGTTTTTTTAAAATGATAGTAACTACAAAAAAACAAATTTAAGGAGGAATTAAAATGATTAATGTCAATTCAAACCCTATTAACAATAAAGTGAACAATATTAAATCTAATTTTAAGGAGGAATTTATTATGATAAGTACATTTAAGAAAACTGTAGCATTTGTTTTAGCAATGGTGATTATGTTTGGTGGTTGTGTATCAAGTGTAACCGTAAACGCAGCAAAGAGTAATAAGTTAAAGATGCCAACGGGTGATTTGGCAGCTGCTAAGGTAATTGAAGCATCAGGTAATCCATTACTAAAAAAAAGCTCCCTAAAGTCTACTACGAGAAGTTTAAAATCTTCTTCGGTCAATCAGAGGGTATGGTCTAAGTATTCCAACGACTATGCTGAAAATAAACTTAATAGCTATGAAAAAGGACTTTACAATAATTTGGATGATGTTTGCTACGATTATTTGGTAGATAGTTCGCTTAATGCAACATACAATCCGATATATAGTGGTTACTATCTTCCAGGAGCGGAATACTCAAATTTAACTAGCGATGAAGTAGGACGCGTGATAGAACTTTTTATTTATGCGCATCCACAGTATTATTTTACTGCTGTGCATTATATTAGGTACAGCTCAAGTGTATGTTTATATTGTTATGATGAGTTTGCTTACGGAGAAGATAGAGCACAAGTGACAAATGCAGTATTTGACAAGCTTGATAAATATGTTGCTACCGCCAAAAAGGCTACAGATGTCGAGAAAACAGCTCATGACTTAATATGTAAGAATGTTTCGTATCAGTCCGGTACTTATGATCAGAGTATGTACAGTGCTTTAATGGAAGGTAAGACTGTCTGTGCAGGATACTCTCAGACTTTAAGCGCAATTCTTAACGCGTGTGGAATGGAGACAGTACTTGCTTATAGTAAAGGGCATGCTTGGAACAAGGTTAAGACAAATGATGGATGGAGAGCTGTTGACTCAACATGGGACGATCAGGGTTCAACGATTGTCTATTATTGGTATAACAAGAGTGACTCAGATATCAGATACAAGGATACCCAATACGACCATTATATTAAAGCGGATGTAGCTTGGTATTTGCCTGCTGCAACTAAGTCGTCAAAAACGGCTAATACTGAAAGAACGACTACTACCGATTCGGCTGATTCGAATAAGCTTGAAACGCCTGTTATTAAATCATTAAAAGCAGGTTCAAACAAATCTATGACGCTTACTTTTGAACCTGTTTCTAATACAGCGAACTATGAAATCAAGATTTCAAAACATTCTAAGTTTAAGAATGACGTACATACCGTTACCGTAGATAACAGATACAGTGCTATTACATTTACAAAGTTGACTAAGAATAAGAGATATTATACTAAGGTTCGTCAGGTTAGGAAAAGTGGAAATAAGACCTATTATTCTAAATGGTCAAGTGTTAAGAGTGTCTTTATTAAAAAATAATGAATAATTATGATGCGCTCCGGGTGGATAGTTCATCCGGAACGCGATAAAACTAAGTATTAATAACTAGAAATAAATTAATAATAAAGGAGATGTTAAATATGAAACCTATGATATATATTTTTGTTCTATTAGGAGTGCTATATCTAATATATATAGCAACTATAGCTTTTGATGGTAATGTTTTTGTTGGAGCATTTGTCGTTTGCATTTTACTTTTATCAGTTAATTCATCTGCTGATAGATATATAAACACTCATCATGCTAAGAGAATGAGAAAGATGCGCGCTAAGAGGGCTAAACAATATTCACCCAATAAATCTAACAGCGCTAATCGTCAATATATGCAGCGTAGCACGAATAATCAACATTTCATAGATCAACAGAATTTGGATCTGGAAATGCTGAACCAGCAAAACATAGAAATGTTAAATCAACAGAATATGGAAATGCTGAACCAACAAAACATGGATTTGTTAAATCAACAGATTATGGAACAGAACATGTTGAATCAGCAGATGATTGATCAACATGTGATGGAGCAATCTAATTGGGCTGCTGATGAAGCTATGAAGATGGTAACACCATTTGAGATGGGTGGATATGATATGACTCAGGGCAACAGCTTTAACGACTATGAGATGTCTGCAGGTTTAGATTTTGGCGGTGGATTTGATACGTTTGATTGTGGCAGTAATGATATGTTTGGTGGATTTGATATGTTTGATTGCGGCGGTTGTGATATGTTTTAAGGAAATATTATTTTGATTCAAATTGGTATTTAATAATTTATAGAAAGGACTGATTATCATGAATGGATTAGGAAAGTCATACAAGCGTAGACTGGTATGGCAAAAGACAGGAGGAGTGTGTGCACACTGTGGCAAGAAGAAGTACGGCAAAGAGCAGCAGACAATAGATCATTATGTTCCTAAATCCCGAGGAGGGACAGGCAATATAAAGAATCTGATGCCGCTTTGCAAGAAATGTAATAAAGAACGCGGAGACAAGGATATAGATCCGTTTGCATTTTATATATACGCGCCGGAATATGCATGCTCCGAGTGTATAAGATACGAGAAAGAATATTTTAAAGATTGTGATTATTACGAAATGAATATGATTGGAGGAATTAATTATGGCTAAAGAGAATTATGTACAGATTATAGGTGTTGTTGAGAGTGAACCCAAATATAATGAGGCTAGAGGTAGAACTGCTTATGAGGTTAAGACTATCAGATCCGGTAAGAGAAGAGATAACCTTTATGTACAGGCCTATGGTCCGGCTGCAGTAGTGGCAAATGATTTTAAAGTGGGAGATTTGGTTATGGCAACAGGAGTGGTAGTGGTTAATGATGTTAAGAAAACCGAGTACTGTCCGGATTGTGAGAAGAAAATAATCAGGGAAACGAGCGTAACAGAGGTTGCTGCAGTGTCTAATCTCAGACTATATGAGGTGGGGACTGATTTTAATCTTGAGGATTTTGCTGATGCTTCAAATGTTGTTAAGATTATGGGAACAGTTCTCTTTAAACCAAGGCTTGTTGTTACAAGTAAAGGCAAGATAGCGAAATACATTGTTTCTCTAAACAGAAGGTTTATGATTGATGGACAGGTTAGAAGGCAGGATGACCCCACTATTGTGAGTTGTGGTAATCAGGCCGAGGAAGCGTATGATAATCTTAGAACGGACTCGCTTGTATATATTAATGGTGCTATGCAGACCAGGAATATAAAGATTGACAGAGTGTGTCCTTACTGTAAATGTAAATATAAAGAGGATAGCTATGTAAGAGAGATTATTCCATACAATATAGAATTCTTAGCAAATTGCGAAAAAGGAGTGAAAGAACGACCGAGAAAAGATATTGGAGCATGATAAACAAAAGTCCGGTCTTCGCCGGACTTCCTTACTACTTATCAAGTATCAAAGTATTAATAAGATATGTATATATATCACTGCTTAAGTCCTTCCAGTTGTCACAGGCTGATATCGCCATCTCCTTGGTAGGGACATTGAGCTTGAGACTAAGCACGGTTGAGTTCTTCTCCTTGACCTCGCAGTCGACAATGAACTCGTTCTCTGAGGCGGGAATATAGTCTGCGTAGACCTCGACTTCATTTCTAAGCTTAATCTCATTCTCCATGAAGAAATCCAGGACGTCGTCGATAAAGCCGTCTGAAACTCTTGACTGAAACATCTCTAAAGCTTCCTCGCCGTCAGGGGTTATAGAGTATTGTGAGGAGTTATGGATAATCTCCTTAGTGATGAACTTATTGTCTAACAGTTCGCTTAAGCATTGCTGCAATGTCAAGAAATCAGTGTACTTCCTGTCAATGAAAAACTCAGTAAAATGAGCTGTTGTCAGTGGGAAGTCAACTTTCTTAAGCATATATAGTATTACTAATCTGTAGGTTAATAAATCATTTGTCATCGGAATGCCCTCTTGTAAACTAAATATTCGAACTACATTTTACCACGAATATATGAAAAATAAAACTATAATATAAAGATTCTTCGCTGCGCTTAAGAATGACAAATGCTTACGATGTGTAGCGACGAACATCGTTCGTCATTATGGAGCACAATGTGCTCCGCTACGGTTACATAATGTCATCCTGAGGAACGAAGTGACGAAGGATCTTAAAAAGATTCTTCGCTGCGCTTAAGAATGATATTGAATTGGGTATAATGAACAAAAAGTACGAAGTATTCTTGTATCTTTGTCAAATTTTACAATGTTACTATTATTTTTAATAGTAGCCTTGAAAAATCATAGTAAATGTATTATAATGCATCCGTACAATGAATGAAAAGCACTGTTTATGCACTAGATATGGAGGTGACATCATGGCTGGCAAGGCATCCGGTACCAAGAAGGACAAGACTTTCTATTGTCCGCTTGAATATGGAATACACATAATCGGCGGAAGATGGAAGTCGAGGATTATATGTATCCTTGCAGACAAGAAGGTTTTGAGGTATGGTGAGCTTCAGAAAGAGATGGCAGAGATTACAGACGCCATGCTTGCGTCGGCTCTTAAGGATCTCATTAAGGAAGATATAGTTGAGAGGAAGCAATACGGCGAGATACCACCTAGGGTAGAGTATTCGCTGACTCCTAAGGGAGAGTCACTTAAACCGATTATAGAAGACCTCATTAAGTGGTCACTTGAACAATATAAGAACAATAATATGTGTGGAGGAACTAAAGATGGCAAGTAATATATTAGAAGTTAAGAATCTTTATGCAAATGTTGACGATAAGGAGATTTTGAAAGGACTTAACCTGAACGTCAAGAAGGGTGAGGTTCATGTAATTATGGGACCTAACGGTGCCGGTAAGTCAACTTTAGGCAATGTTTTGATGGGTAATCCTAACTATGAAGTTAAGAAGGGCTCGGTTAAGTTTATGGATGAGGATATAACCGGTGAGGATGCCGACAAGATAGCTAAGCTTGGAATGTTTATGACATTTCAGAATCCTATAGAAGTTCCGGGTATAACTCTCTCCAATTTTATAAGGAGTGCATATCAGGCTAAGACCGGTGGAAGAATCAGAATCTTTGAGTTCAAGAAGAAACTCAAAGCAGCTATGGAGATTCTTAATATGGATCCTGAGTATGCAGACAGAGATTTGAATGTAGGTTTCTCGGGCGGCGAGAAGAAGAAAGCTGAGATATTACAGCTTCTTATGCTTAAGCCGGAGCTTGCAATTTTAGATGAGACTGATTCTGGACTTGACGTTGATGCAGTAAGAATAGTGTCTGAAGGCGTTAACGCATTCAAGAAAGAAGTGGATGGAGCACTTATTATCATTACACACAGCACAAGGATATTAGAGTCGTTGGATGTTGATTATACGCATATCTTAGTTAATGGTAAGATTGTTAAATCAGCAGGCTCTGAACTTGTTGCTGAAGTTAATGAGAATGGTTTTGAAGCATATATTAAGTAATATAGAGGATTGATTATATGAAAGAGAAGACAAGAGTAGAGGATGTCGATAGAAGTATCTATGACATTAAGAATAAGGATTTAGACGCATATAAGTTTCAATCGGGTCTTGATCAGGATGTAGTATTACAGCTTTCTTACGAGAAGAATGATCCTAAGTGGATGAGGTCTTTTAGACTTAGATGTCTTGAGATGTTTAACGAAATGAACATGCCACAGTGGGGACCTGCTATTGATGGACTTGATATGGATAACATAGTTACCTATGTAAGACCTAAAGACAACAAGATGGTGGCTGATTGGGATGAAGTTCCTGATGAGATTAAGAGTACATTTGAGAGACTGGGTATTCCTCAAGCTGAACGAGAGGCGTTGGCCGGTGTTGGTGCTCAATACGATTCGGAGCTCGTTTATCATAACCTTAAGGAAGAAGTTAAGCAGCAAGGAGTTATCTATTCTGATTTAGAGAGCGCCTTGCACGGCGAGTATGCGGATATGATAAGAGATCATTTTATGAAACTCGTCCCTCCTAATGATCATAAATTCGCTGCGCTTCACGGAGCAGTGTGGTCCGGAGGATCGTTCGTATATGTTCCACCCGGAGTTAAGGTTGAGATACCATTACAATCTTATTTCAGACTGAATGCACCGGGTGCGGGACAGTTTGAGCACACCTTGATTATTGTTGATGAAGGCGCAGATCTTCATTTTATTGAGGGTTGTTCAGCTCCTAAGTATAACATTGCCAATCTTCATGCGGGATGTGTTGAACTGTTCGTTGGTAAGAATGCCAAGATGAGATACTCGACCATAGAGAACTGGTCTAAGAACATGTATAATCTAAATACCAAGAAGGCAAGAGTTGAAGAAGGAGGTTCGGTAGAGTGGATATCAGGATCATTCGGATCACATGTATCGTATCTTTATCCGACCAGCGTGCTTGCCGGAAGAGGTGCAAGTTCTGAGTTTACCGGTGTTACGTTCTCGGGTGGTGGACAGGATCTTGATACAGGTTGTAAGGCTATTCACCTTGCTCCTGATACAACTTCATTTGTCAACACAAGATCAATATCTAAAGATGGCGGTAAGAATACATTTAGAAGCAGTATAGTTGTTATGCCTGAGGCTAAGAATTCTAAAGCTGCTGTTTCTTGTGAGTCTTTGATGCTTGATAGTATCTCAAGGTCTGATACGATTCCTGCGATGGATATAAGAACCAAGGATGCAGATATCGGACATGAAGCCAAGATTGGTAAGATTTCTGATGATGCGGTGTTCTATCTTATGAGCAGAGGTTTGTCGGAGGAGGAAGCTAAGGCTTTGATTGTAAGTGGATTTGCCGATAATGTTTCCAAAGAGCTTCCGCTTGAGTATGCGGTTGAGATGAATAATCTTATAAGACTTGAGATGATTGGTTCTATCGGATAACATTTGATAGATGTCTAATATTATAAAAAGGTTGGTGCAATATGATAGTTAAGATAGAAGGAAATCATTTGCCGAAAGAGACGTGGAACAGGCTTGATGTCAATATTGCTGAGATTGATTGCCTTCCGGATTTTTCGGGCAAAGATATTGATGTGCTTGAGATAGAAGGGTGGACTCAAGGAAGGTTTGGCTCTAAGTATCATGAAGATCTTTCGCCAAGAGATACCGACGAGATTCGTGCTCTTTCTAAAAAAGGCGAGATATTTAGTGGTGTTGGTCCTGAGGTTGACAAGCTGATTGTTGCCAATAGAATTAAGTCGTATCGATTTCAAACTGCAACTAAGAATCCTAAGCCACTTATTATTAATCTTGAGTATTTGAGTGGAAGTGCTGATTTTACACCTGTTGAGATAGTTGTAGAAGATGACGCAGAAGCCGTTGTTATTGAGCAGATTACTGCTAAGAAAGTTGTTCATAGCATGGCCGGCGCACAGATTAAGTTTAAGATTGGTAAGAATTCTAAGGTTACATTTGTTCAAGTTCAAGACATTGACAGCAATATGATATTTATCAATGATGTCGGTGCTGTTCAGCAGGAGGATTCAGAGTTCAACGTTATAACAGCGATTATATCAGGCGGAACAACCTACTATGGATGTCAGAGCAATCTTTACGGCAAGAGAGCTAAGTATAATCATGACATTGGATATATGGTTAAAGGTGACGAGAAGCTTGATATGAATATTGTTGCTGAACATATAGCCAAGAAGACCGAAGCTTCTATTCACGCTGAGGGCGTGCTTAGAGATAATGCATATAAGGTCTTTAGAAGTACTGTTGATTTCAATGCAGGTTGTACGGCGTCTGTTGGTGAAGAGAGAGAGAATGTGCTTCTTATGGATGACACGGTTATCAACAAGACTGTGCCTTTGATTCTTTGTGATGAAGAGGATGTTGAGGGTGCGCATGGTGGTACAATCGGACGACTTGATGATGAGACTTTGTTTTATATGATGTCAAGAGGTATGACCAAGGAAGAAGTGTACCAAAAGATTGCAAATGCAAGACTTGATGCAGTTGTTAACAAGATACCTGTTCCTGAGGTAAGAGACTGGTGGATTAACAGATTACATCCTGAAGAGGAAGAATAGTATGAATGATTACGAGTTGAATCTAAGAAAAGATTTTCCGATACTGAACGATGATTACGCATATCTTGACAATGCGGCTACATCCCAGAAGCCTTTAAGTGTTATCAATGCAGTTGAAGAGTATTATAGAACTTCTAATGCCAATCCGCTTAGAGGTATATATGATTTAAGCGTATCGGCGACCGAGAAGTACGAGTCTGCAAGACTCAGTGTTAAGAAATTTATCAACGCTTCTAAGAAGGCGGAGATTGTTTTTACAAGAAATGCAACAGAGAGCGTTAATCTGGTCGCTTATTCTTATGGAATGAGCTTCATTAACGAGGGCGATGAGATTATTGTCAGCATATTAGAGCATCACAGCAATATGCTTCCATGGCAGAATGTCGCTAAGGCAAAGAACGCTACGTTGAAGTACCTGTACTGTGATGAGAATGGTGTAATTAATCCTAGTGATCTTGAAGAATTAATTACTGATAAGACGGCTTTGGTTGCAATTACACAGGTGTCCAATGTTATAGGAAGGACCAATGACATTAAAGCGTTTGCCAAGATTGCACACGAACACGGTGCGGTAATTTTGTGCGACGGTGCTCAGAGTGTGCCTCATATGAAGGTTGATGTAACGGATTTGGATGTTGATTTTCTTGCTTTTTCGGGACACAAGATGCTTGCACCTATGGGAATAGGAGTGCTTTACGGTAAGAGTGAGCTTCTTAAGAAGATGCCTCCGTTCCTTTATGGTGGAGAGATGATTGAGAGTGTTACCGTTGACGGTGCTACATTTGCAAGGATACCTACTAAGTTTGAGGCAGGTACGGTAAATGTCGGAGGTGCCGTAGGTTTAGAAGCAGCCATTAATTACATCAACAATATTACCATGGATGAGATTGTTAAGAGAGAGAACGAGCTGACTGAGTATGCTATTAATCAAATGAGAGATATTAACCATCTTACCGTTATCGGAAGCGATGATCCTTATAATCATCATGGTATAATTACATTTGACATAGATGACTGTCACCCTCATGATGTTGCGGATATATTGGGTGGATTAGGTGTTGATGTCAGAGCGGGTCATCACTGTGCACAGCCTCTCTTAAAGCATATAGGACATCCGGTTACAACAAGAGCAAGTATTGCGTTTTACAATGTTAGAGAGGATATTGACAGGTTTATTGATGCCTTAAAAGGAGTTAGGAGGACGTTAGGTTATGGAGAATAAGACAATTTATACAGAGATTATTACTGACCATAATGTTGATCCTTATCATAAGCACGAGCTTGAGGGTGCTAATCTTATTCTTGAGGGAGTTAATCCGTCTTGCGGAGATGATATTACGCTTTCTCTTAAGGTTGAGGATGATGTAGTTGTAGACGGAGCCTATCAGGGAGTTGGATGCGCAATATCACAGGCTTCTGCGGATATTATGCTTGACCTTGTTATAGGCAAAACTAAAGAGCAGGCGCTTAGACTGTCAGAGCTTTTTCTTAACATGATCAGAAGTGAGATTACCGATGATGAATTAGAAGAGTTAGAGGAAGCGGGACTTTTAAAGGACATTGCTCATAACCCCAGTAGAACCAAGTGTGCCGTCTTGGGATGGAGGACACTTAGAGAGATGTTTGGCGTGGAGTTTGAATACGAAGAAGAATAAAATTCTGTTTACATTTTCATTTATAAATGATACAATCCTTGTATATTCGATTCTCGGATGTGCGAGGATTTTCTTATTTTATTTCCCTATAGAAAGATTATTAACTTATATTAGTCATGTTTGTTATGATGTCTTACGCCTATTTTCAGGCACTTTCATAGTGAAAAGTTTGTATTTATATTTGCATTTTTATATTTAAAGAGAGGTTAACTATATGGATTATCAATCTATGCTTATTACCGAGCTTAAAGCGATTGCTAAGGAGCGAGGAATCAAGGGTGTGTCAGGAACTAAGAAAGCTGAGTTAGTTGGTATTCTTGAAGAGTTTGATAAGAAGAATGCACCTAAGAAGGAAGTTAAGGCTGAGCCTAAGAAGTCTGTTAAGAAGACTCCTGTTAAAGAAGAAGTTAAGGTTAATAAAGACACCGCTAAATCAGGGCCTAAGCAAGATAATGTTAAGACAGACACAGGTAAAGCAGAACAGGTTAAGGATAAGAAAGATTTCCAGCCTAAGAAGGTATTTGCCAAAGAATCTGTTAGAAGAGAAGGCAATGTTAAGTTCCAGCAAGGTAAGCAGCGAGATGAGCGAGTTAAGAAGGAAGCTAAGCCACATGATGCTTCGGAAGAATTCAGACAGCGTAAAGAAGAGCAACTGAAGGCTTTGGATAGTGGTGAGACGGCTCATGGCATTTTAGAGATTATGCCTGAGGGATTCGGGTTTATCAGAAGTGAGAATTATCTTCCGGGTGAGAATGATGTCTACGTTTCTCCGTCTACCATAAGATATCTTAATCTTAGAACAGGAGATATGCTTACCGGAAGTAAGAAGATTAAGTCACCTACAGAGAAGTATTCCGCTCTTTTAAGAGTGACTTCCGTTAACGGATTCAATCCTGAGGATGCGAGAAGGCGTATTAGATTTGAAGATTTGACTCCTATTTTCCCAGATGAGAGGATTAAGCTTGAGAATGAGTATTGCAACAAGCTTCCTATGCGTATTGTTGACTTGTTATCGCCTGTGGGTAAGGGACAGCGTGGCATGATTGTTTCTCCTCCTAAGGCTGGTAAGACCACACTGCTAAAGCAGATTGCTAAGAGTGTCAGTACGAAATACCCTGACATGGTTCTTATTGTTCTTTTGATTGACGAGCGTCCTGAGGAGGTTACTGACTTTAAGGAATCAATAGATAATGAAGATGTTGATGTTATCTATTCAACATTTGACGAATTACCTGAGCATCATAAGAGAGTGTCTGAGATGGTATTAGAGAGAGCTAAGAGGCTTGTTGAACACGGTAAGGATGTAATGATTCTTCTTGACTCGATTACGAGGCTTGCAAGGGCGTATAACCTCACTGTTACTCCATCCGGAAGAACGTTGTCCGGAGGTCTTGATCCTGCTGCTCTTCACATGCCTAAGAAGTTCTTTGGTGCTGCACGTAATATGAGAAATGGTGGAAGCCTTACCATTCTTGCTACTGCGCTTGTTGATACAGGAAGCCGTATGGATGATGTTGTATTTGAGGAGTTTAAGGGAACCGGTAATATGGAGCTTGTTCTTGATAGAGCGCTCTCCGAGAGAAGGATATTCCCGGCTATAGATATTAACAAGTCCGGAACAAGAAGAGATGACCTTCTGTTATCTGATGTTGAACAGAAGATTGCAACAGCGCTTCATCGAGAGATGACCAAGGGCAAGGCAGAGGCTACTGTAGAAGAGATTCTTAAGGTGTTCCAGCGAACCAAGAATAATCAGCAATTTATTGATGTTGTAACACAATTACTAAAATTATAATTTTTACTTGCATTTGCCGAAATGATATGTTACAATATTCAAGCTGTTTGTGATTGGAGTCACAGACGTTAAGATAAGAATAGAAGCGACGCGAGAGCCGGAAGGTCTCATTTTCGAGCGCTACGCCGTTTTGGATTGTCGGAATATTATTATTAGAGAGGTGAATATCATGAGACAGGGAATCCATCCAGAGTATTACCAGGCAACTGTAACTTGTAACTGTGGTAACACATTCGTAACAGGATCTACTAAACCAGAGATCCACGTCGAGATTTGTTCTAAGTGCCATCAGTTCTACACAGGTCAGCAGAAGGCTACTAAAGCTCGTGGACGTATTGAGCAGTTCAATCGTAAGTACGGCACGAAGTAATACAAGACGTATTTTGGACAGGCTGAAGTGTTGCTTCAGCCTGTTTTTCGTTGTGAAAGGATAATTCATGAAAAGGACTATGATTGGTGGTCAGGCTCTCTTTGAGGGTGTTATGATGAAGAATAACGATGTTTATTCAACTGCAATTAGAAAGCCTGACGGTGAGATTGAAGTTAAGACTACTGATTATGTAGCTTTGGTTGATAGATTTAAACTTAAGAAGGTTCCTATCCTAAGAGGAATATTTATATTCCTAGATTCGATGATAATCGGAATGAAGACTCTTACTTATTCTACGGAGTTTATTGAGGAAGAAGAGGTTAAAGAGCAGTCTAAAGCTAAAGAAGGGATTGTTATAGCGGGTTCGCTGCTGCTTTCATTTGCACTTGCATTGATTCTGTTCTTAGCGTTACCTAATCTTGCGGCTGAGTTTATTAAGAAGTTCACAGATAATAATGTGATTTTTGCACTTGTTGAGGGTGTTTTAAGACTTATAATATTCTTTATATATGTGTGGGCAATCTCCAATATGAATGAGATTAAGAGATTCTTTCAGTATCATGGAGCTGAGCACAAGACGATTAATTGCCTTGAGGCAGGAGACGAGCTTACCCCTGAGAATGTTATTAAGCATTCCAGATTTCATAAGAGATGCGGTACAACATTTGTCGTATGGGTGCTTATTATCAGTATTATATTTTTTGCTTTTATTAATGCAGATTCTAAGGTGCTAGAGCTCTTATATAGATTCTTACTTATTCCTGTGATTGCGGGTGTGTCATATGAATTCATAAGATACGCCGGACTTCACAACAATGTATGCGTAAGGATTTTTAGTGTTCCGGGATTCCTTGTTCAGAGACTTACCACTAAAGAGCCTGATATTGAGATGGCAGAGGTTGCCATTCGTTCGGTTGAGGCGGTTCTTGATTGGAAGGAATATCAAGAGGCAATGAGGAACAACGAGATAGAGGATTGATATTATGACGTTTCAAGAGATTCTAAAAAATGCAGAAATAAGGCTTCTTGACGCCGGCATAGAGGAATACAAGTCTGACGCGTGGCTTTTGTTTTCGAATATATACGACATGGATAGAGTCGAGTTTATGATGAATTGTCTTGATTACGAGAAGAGTGATCCCGATCCGTTAGCATTTGACAGACTTAACGAAGCTATTGACAGAAGGATTGAGCACGTTCCGGTTCAATATATTACAAATGTTCAGAATTTCTACGGATATGATTATTATGTGGATGAACATGTGCTTATACCGAGGCAAGATACTGAGGTTGTTGTTGAGTGTGTGATTAATACTTTACAGGCTTATATGCTTGATAAGAATCTTATCACTATCCCTGCTGTTCTTGACATGTGTACAGGTTCCGGCTGCATTGCGATTACTCTTTCTAAGGAGCTTAATATAGATAATGTATATGCGAGTGATATCTCGCCTGATGCGTTAGATGTTGCAAGGCGCAATAATGCATCCCTCAATGCAAATGTTAACTTTATTGAGAGTGATATGTTTAGTGAGTTAGGTAACCTGAAGAACAGTTTAGATGCGATTGTGTCTAATCCGCCTTATATTAAGAGCGAGGTTATCGAGACTCTTGATCAAGAAGTTAGACTTAATGAGCCGAGACTTGCACTTGATGGAAGCGAGGACGGACTTAGGTTTTATAGAATTATTGTAGAAAATGCTTGTGATTATCTTAAAGAAGGCGGTTTGCTGTTCTTTGAGATTGGGTATGATCAGGGCGAGGAGGTTAGTGCACTGATGATAGAACATGGATTTTTGGATGTTAGAGTGGTTAAAGACCTTGCCGGGCTTGATAGAGTATGTTTCGGACATTTGTAGCGTAGGATATTCATTAAGAGGGACGCTGCAATTGATATATTGTTAGTTTGGATAATTGGGCAAGCGTGATATATAGCTTTTATGCAGACACGCTTTCGCTCCGTCTCGACGTAATGGTACTAAATTCGTGCTACGCTAAAGCTTGCACTCGTTAAGTACCAACGTCTCGCTAAGGTCTGCATTACAAAGCTATATACACGCTTGGGATGCTGGATTAACTTGAATATAAATATCCCACTCAGGGTGGCGGAGCCACCGGGATGTGGTTTATATATCATGTCATCCTGAGCGAAGCGAAGGATCTTTGACTTTCGAAAAAAGTCAATATATATTGTAGATTGATTTTATATGGAGGTATAATATGGACGCACTTGATAGATTGCAGGATGTGGAAGGAAGATATGAAGTTATAATGGGCGAGATTTCTCAGCCTGATGTTGTAAATGATACAGAGAGATACACTAAACTTATGAAAGAGCAGGCTGATTTAGAGCCTATTGTTACCAAGTATCAGGAGTACAAGAAGGCACAGGAGACGATTGAAGACAGCCTTGCGATGCTTGAAGAAGAGTCAGACGAAGATATGAAGGAAATGCTTAAAGAGGAATTAAGCACTGCAAGAGAAGATGTTGAGAGACTCGAGAATGATCTTAAGGTGTTGCTTCTTCCTAAGGATCCTAATGACGATAAGAATATATTTGTTGAGATAAGAGCCGGTGCCGGCGGTGATGAGGCTGCTCTTTTTGCCGGAGAGATTGCCAAGATGTATCAGAGCTACGCCTCTAAGAATCACTGGAAGGCGCAGACCATATCATTCAGTGAAAATGGAATCGGCGGCTTTAAGGAGCTTGTGTTTACCGTTAACGGTAACAGCGTATATTCTAAGATGAAGTACGAGAGCGGAGTGCACAGAGTTCAGCGTATTCCTCAGACTGAGTCGCAGGGACGTATTCATACTTCTACTGTTACTGTTGCTATTATGCCGGAGGCAGAGGATGTTGATGTAGATATCGATATGAATGATGTAAGAATCGATGTGTTCAGGGCATCAGGTAATGGTGGTCAGTGTGTCAATACCACAGATTCCGCTGTTCGTATCACTCATATACCGACCGGTATAGTGGTTTCGTGTCAGGATGAGAAGTCACAGATTAAGAATAAAGAGAAGGGTATGAAGGTTCTTAGATCTCGTATTCTTGATATGCGTATGCAAGAGAAGCAGTCTAAGGAAGCGGCCGAGAGAAAGAGCCAGGTCGGTACAGGTGACAGAGCCGAGAAGATAAGAACTTATAACTTCCCACAGGGACGTGTCACCGACCACAGAATCAAATTTACTTCTCACAGACTTGACGCAATCCTTGGCGGAGATTTGGATGAGATTATTGATGCGCTTATTGCGGCAGATCAGGCTGCTAAGTTAGCTAATATGGAATAAATGGTCTAATATTAAAATATAATTATGATTTTGACCCTAGTGCCATTGGAGCGTGGGATTTGAGGGTGTGATATGTTTTCTAATTTTAATATACGCTATAATGCGAGAGGATTGTTTAAGGGTAAAGCGATTGGACTTTTTATCGGTTCTACATTGGCAGTAATAGCTATAGTTCTGCAGATCTATTTTATTAATGCTGATGATACTGCGCAACTACGAAATCCGGGCTACTATAACGATTTGATTAAAAAGATAAATGATGCCTATAATAGTGGTTTTGATATTAATAGCATCAATTATGAGTATGATTGCGATATTTTGCTTTATACCGACGCTGAGTACAGTTCCAAATTAAATGATTATGATTACAAGAATTCATTGACTGTTGAATTTAATCCGAGTGGTGAATATTGTTTAGGCTGGATACGATTTGAATTGAGTAGCAAAGAGTTTAACGATATGCTTTTGGCTGAACAAAGGAGAAGCGTCAAGGCAGGTGTAATTACTCTTTTAATAGCTTATGGATGTATTGGATTGGTGTTCATTCCTTTTTATTGTTGGTACGAAGGAGTTGGAGTATTTGAGATTGGTGATATTGTTATAAATCCGATACAGGATTTTTTAGAAAAAAGACCTGATAATCGAGAGGATAAAGAAAGGGATAAGGCGAGACGGCTTAAATGTAAAAACGAGCACACTCATTTTTTTAAGTGGTTATTTGTATGTTTGTCTAAGGTTGTTTTGTTAAGCTTTATTGTTTCTGGAGTTACCTTGTGGGTAGTAAAGAAAGGAAATATAAGTATTAATAAAGTGAGCCTGGGAGCGACAATTGTACTTACAGTTATTGTTGGTGGTTTAATATACTTGGCGTATGTAGGAAGGCGGATGAGTATAAGCAGAAAGAACATTGAGGCAGGCAAATCTCCGGAGAAACCGCTATCGTACATAAATGGGGTTCAGGATTTGCATTATGACAACTATGAATTTACTGATAAAGATAAAAAGAGCATTGTTCTTTTGATGATATCTTCTATTGATTTGGGAACGATGGTAGGTCTGTTTGTTGAGTCGGGATTAAGTTTGATGTGTTTTTGGGCTTGCTTTGAAATTATGGTCGCGCTGGCTTGCATTTGGAATTATTATATGGCAACATATTCGTATTTGGAACCTATAGTCCATTGGCCCGGAGGGCGTGAGAATTGGCCTTTAATGATTCCTTTAATAATAATTGTTTTTGTTGATTTTGTATTTCATGGTTTTAGAGGTGTCGGATTAGTTACATGGTTAGCTCTGCTTATATTTTTTGTAGTAGCATTTTGGATTTCTCCTATATATGTGTCATGGAAAATCAAGGAAGGAAACGGGTATTATAAGCGGAAAAGGGATTATTCCGTAGCACTTTCTGAATTGCTTATTTGTTTAGCACCATTTCTTATGTTTGTGTGGGTGTATGTCCGTTATAAAACCAGATAGTAGAGAACTATGAATTCGGGAGGGATATAAAATGATTGACATATATACGGAGAAGAAGGATTCTAAAGATTGGATTCTTCAAAATGATTTGTTTTTTAATTTGAATACAGCTAATGAAGAAATGTCCGAAAATGAAATCAACCTTATTAAATTGGTGGAGTGAGGAGTATAAAAGGAGAGAGAAGGATGATTTATAATAACAATTCCTTTATGAAGTTCTTGAAGATTTGCGCCTTGCCGCGGAGAATATGACCATAGCATTTTAAGTATTATGGAATGTGAGGGTGGGCAATATGTTTCATAAATTATCTACACGCTTTAAGCTTGTAACATTTCTTGGCTTTATAGCTGTGACTGTTGGTTCTTTATTTGCTTTTATAGATGGTTGGTTTATACATGCTTATAATACTACGGAACTACGTAATCCGGACTACTATAATGATTTAATTCGGAAGATTAATGATGCTTATAATAGTGGTAGGGATGTTAATAGCATTAATAATGAGTATGATTGTGATATAGTCCTTTATACCGATGCAGATTATGGTTCTAAAATTAATGATTACAATTATAAGAGTGGGTTGATTGTTGAATTTGTTCCGAGTGGTAGGTTTTCTATAGGACGAGTACGGTTTGAGTTAAGTAATAAAGAATTTAATGATGATCTTTTGAATAAACAAAAGAGAAGTGTCAAGATATGTATATTTGTTTTATTGTTGGGATATACAATTGTAGGAGTGGTTTCTTTTATTATTTATAATTTTTATAGGGGAGCTGAATTATTTGATGTTGTTGAAGGGATGGAAAATGAATCGCTTGTATCTTTGGGATTGGAAGGCTCAGCTGATTACCACGAAATCAAAAGTGGTGAAGATAGGATAATTAGACTTGAGGACATGTACAAAAATTTCTTTAAGTGGTTATTTGTATGTTTGTCTAAGGTTGTTTTGTTAAGTTTTATTGTTTCGGGAATTACTTTATGGGTGGTAAAGAAAGGAAATATAAGTATTAATAAAGTTCTCTTAGGAGCGATAATTTCACTTGTTATTGCTATCACGTATTTAATATATATACTGTTTTTAGGCAGACGACTTAATGTAACTAAAAAAAGGATTATTAAATATTTGAATAATGAGACAAGTGAGATCCCTGAGGAATTATTGCCAAACATAAATGATGAACAGGGTTTATATTCTGATTCGTATGATCTTACCGATAAAGACAAGAAGAGCATTATTCTTTTGGTGTTATCTTCTATTGTTTTTGGGGCAGCGATAGGTATGTTTATTCAGTCTGAATTGTATTTGGTTTGGTTTTGGATATGTTTTGAGACTATGGTTGCGTTAACTTGTTATTGGAATTTTTATACTGCTACATATACTTACCTAGATCCCATTATAGTATTTCATCCTGAAGGTGCAGAGAACTGGCCGGTTTTGCTTCCTTTGTTGGGTGCAGTATTTGTTGATTTTGTATTTCATGGTTTTAAGGCGGTAGGGATTGTTACAATATTGTGCTTAATTATATATTTTATTATGATGAGTGTTTCAATTTTGTATGATTCTTGGAGAAATAAGGAAGAAAGAAAGGAATATCGATGTGAAAGAAACTATTCCGTAGCTCTTTCTGAATTTTGGACTGTTATAGAACCGTTTTTTTTGCTTATGTGGGCGTTTATTAGACATAGAACTAGATAACAGTTGACTAAACTTGATAAAAATATTATAATATATTGCGATTTTGCTATAGTTTAAGAGGAGATTTGTTATGGATTATGCTAATGTTTACAGGAACAGATTATTAAATGAGATTTCAGAGGGAGATGTCGGAAGTGAGATTCGCGTCTCAGGATGGATTGAGAACATCAGAGACCACGGTGGAGTTTCATTTATCGATCTTAGGGATATGTATGGGGTTTTACAGGTTGTTATGAGAGATACCACACTTCTTGACGGCCTTTCTAAAGAGGACTGTATCTCAATTGAAGGTGTCATTGAGCACAGGGATGAGGAGACATACAATCCTAAGATTCCTACCGGAACCATTGAGCTTGAAGCCCAAAAGGTCGAGGTTTTGGGCAAGGTATATAAGCAGCTTCCTTTCGAGATTGTTACCTCTAAGGAAGTAAGAGAGGATGTGCGCTTAAAGTACAGATACTTGGATATGAGAAACCGCAAGGTTTTAGACAATATGATTTTCAGAAGTGAGGTTATTACTTACTTAAGACAGAAGATGACTGAGATGGGATTCTTGGAGATGCAGACTCCTATTCTTTGTGCATCATCTCCTGAGGGAGCAAGAGACTATATTGTTCCTAGCCGTAAGTTCAAGGGCAAGTTCTATGCTCTTCCACAGGCTCCTCAGCAGTACAAGCAGCTCCTTATGGTTTCAGGTTTTGATAAGTATTTCCAGATCGCACCTTGCTTTAGAGATGAGGATGCAAGAGCAGACAGAAGTCCGGGTGAGTTCTATCAGCTTGACTTTGAGATGGCATTTGCAACACAGGAAGATGTATTCAAGGTTGGCGAGGAAGTTCTTTCTGCTGCATTTAAGAAGTTTGCACCTGAGGGAGCTTTAGTTACAGAGGCTCCATATCCAATCATTAGTTATAAAGAAGCTATGCTTAAGTATGGTACAGACAAGCCTGATCTTCGTAATCCTCTTGAGATTATCGATGTTACTGAGTTCTTCTCAAGATGTACATTCAAGCCTTTCCATGGCAAGACTGTAAGAGCTATCAATGTTCATGCTAAGCTTTCTAAGGGACAGCATGAGAAGCTTCTTAAGTTCGCACAGGGCATTGGTATGGGCGGACTTGGTTACCTTGAGATTCTTGAGGATATGACTTATAAAGGACCTATCGATAAGTTTATTCCTGACGATATGAAGACTGAGATTGCAGACCTTGCAGGCCTTAAGGCAGGCGATACCATTTTCTTTATCGCAGATAAGGAAGAGCTTGCTAATATTTACGCGGGCCAGATTAGAACTGAACTTGGTTCAAGACTTGATCTTATTGAGAAGAATGCTTATCGTTTCTGTTATATCAATGATTTCCCAATGTACGAGTATGACAAGGAACTTAAGCAGTATATATTTACTCACAATCCATTCTCTATGCCACAGGGTGGCTTGGATGCTCTTAATAACGAGAAGCCTGAGGATATACTTGCATATCAGTACGACATTGTATGTAATGGTGTTGAGCTTTCATCAGGTGCTGTTCGTAACCACAATCTTGACATTATGGTTAAGGCTTTTGAGATTGCAGGTTATACTGAGGATGATCTTAAGGAGAAGTTTGGTGCGCTTTACAATGCATTCCAGTATGGTGCGCCTCCACACGCAGGTATGGCTCCTGGTGTAGACCGTATGATTATGCTTCTTCGTAATGAGGAGAATATTCGTGAGGTTATTCCATTCCCTATGAATGGTAATGCACAGGATCTTATGTGTGGCGCTCCTAACGAAGTTAGCGAGATGCAGCTTAGAGAAGTTCATATTAAGGTTAGAGATTAATATATCGGGCAGGTTTATCCTGCCCTTTCTTTGTAAGGAGGTAGCTTTATGAAGGGTTTTAAGAGAGTTGTTGCTTTTGTTCTGACATTTGCAGTGATATTTAACATTTTAAGTGGGTCTAATATTACTTCAAATGCTGTTAAGTTATCAGCTAAGACGGTTACGGCAAATGTAGGAGACACCATTAAGATTACTCTTAAAGGCGCTAAGAAGAAGGTTAAATGGAGTCTTAGCAACAAGAAGGCTAAGATTAAAACTAAGTCTAAGAAGAAATGCGTGGTTGTCGCTAAGAAGCCGGGCAATGTTAAGTTAATTGCCAAGGTAGGCAAGAAGAAATATATTACGAGAATTACTATTGTTTCTGAATCAACTAATGTTACAGAAGATATACCATCTTCAGAATCAGATAGTACTGAGATAAAAGCAACCGAGAATGATGAGGTTTATAAGAACACCGAGGCACTAGATTCCGGAACTACACAGGTTCCGTCAGCCGGAACCACACAGAATCCTGCATCGGGTACTACTGAGGCTATATCTGACGGAACAACACAGATGCCTGGTGCAGGCACAACTGAAAAGCCTAATCAGAATACCGAGGCAACAACTACCACTGTGCCTCCAACTACTGCTGCAGGGAGTACAACAGAAGTGATAGTTAACGGAACTACCGAGTCCGCAGGTGATTACTCACTCGAGAAGGCACATAAGGGGCAGGCTACATTTTATGATAGAGCGTCTAAAGGTGCTGCCAACTTAGATTCTTATGAGGAGAAATACTTAACAACAGCAATGTATGAGGGTGACTACCTTAACAATATGGCGGGAGCATATTTAGAGGTTACCGATAAGGACGGCGATGTTGTAAAGGTTATGGTAACCGATATTCTTCCTTATGCTGAAGGTAAGTCAGGCAATCTTGACCTTTCAAGAAAAGCGTTTAAGTCAATTGAGCCTGAGGTTACAGGAAGAATGAATATAAGTTGGAGGATTATAGCTCTTCCAACGGATGAACCGATAAGCTATGTGTTTAAGCCGACCAGCACCAAATGGTGGGCTGAGGTTCAGGTAAGAAACCACAGATACCCTATTAAGACGCTGGAATACCTTGATAAATCAACAGGCAAGTATAAATCCCTTGAGAGAAAGAGTTACAATTACTTTGCAGCTCCTAACGGCATGGGAGAGGGACCTTACACATTCAGGGTAACCGACATATATGGCAGACAGCTTATAGACGAGAATATAGCCATTAATACCAATGAGAAAGAGATTAAGGGTAAGGCTAACTTCCCGTATATATCAGTTGCGTATTAATGAAATAAGTGATTATACGATTAAGGCGGGATTTTCCCCGCCTTTATTAATTACATGTAGCACTCATTTGGCATTTGTGATATACTTTTTCTATATTTATATACTCAATTACTTGCCGGAGGTGATGTTTTTATGAAACATATAGGTGGTAATGACGATTCCTGGGGACCTCTTGACGAAATCAACGGATTTCAGATAAGACCGGGATATTATAACATGTACGGAACGATGGAAGTCAGCGGTGGGGTTAACTTCACTATTCACTCCCACGGTGCTACATATTGCGAGCTGTGCCTGTTTAGAAGAACAGAGGACGAGCCTTTCGCGGTGCTGCCATTTCCTGAGAGCTACCGCATAGGTAATGTTTGGTCTATGATAGTCTTTGGCCTTGATATCGAGAATTTTGAGTACGCTTACAGGCTTGATGGTCCTTACGATGAAGAGAAAGGGCTTCTGTTTGACAAGGACAAGTTTATATTGGATCCGTATTCTAAGGCTGTTACCGGTCAGAGTGTATGGGGTGAGAAGGCGGCAGAAGGGTCTTTTTATAAGGCGAGAGTCGTAAGAGATACATTTGACTGGGGTAACTTTATTCAGCCGCTTATCCCTATGGAGGATTTGATAATATACGAGATGCACGTCAGGGGATTTACCAAGGACGAATCTTCGGGAGTAGAGCATCCGGGTACATTTGACGGAATAAGAGAGCGTATTCCGTATCTTAAGGAACTTGGAGTTAACGCTGTTGAGCTTATGCCTATCTTTGAGTTTGATGAGATGGCAGACAAGCGTGTGGTCGGCAATCATGAGGTTATGAACTATTGGGGATATAACACCGTGTGTTTCTTTGCACCTAACACAAGTTACACGGCGAGCTTGGAGTATAACAGAGAGGGTACAGAACTCAAGAGAGTTATTAAGGAACTAAATGCCAACGGAATAGAAGTTATCTTGGATGTGGTGTTCAACCATACCGCCGAAGGCAACGAAGAAGGACCTTTCTTCTCATTTAAGGGCCTGGATAATAACATATACTATATGCTCACGCCGGATGGCAAGTATTATAACTTTAGTGGATGCGGTAATACAGTTAACTGTAACCACCCGATTGTTCAGCAGATGATTCTTGACTGCTTAAGATATTGGGTAACCACATACAGAGTGGACGGTTTCAGATTCGATCTTGCATCTATTTTGGGTAGAAATGAAGACGGCTCGCCTATGTCTTCACCACCGCTTTTGCAGTCGCTTGCATTTGACCCGATATTGGGTCAGGTCAAGCTTATAGCAGAAGCATGGGATGCCGGCGGATTGTATCAGGTAGGAAGTTTCCCGGCTTGGAACAGATGGGCAGAGTGGAACGGCAGATATAGAGACGATATGCGTCGTTTTCTTAAGGGCGATGACGGACTTACTAAGGCAGCGGGCATCAGAATGATCGGTTCTCCGGATCTTTATCCTCATGAGCAGAGAGGCAAGAATGCTTCAATTAATTTCCTCGACTGCCATGACGGTTTTACGCTCTACGATATGTACGCCTACAACGAGAAACACAATGAAGCCAACGGTTGGGACAATACAGACGGAGCCAATGACAACAACAGTTGGAATTGTGGAATTGAGGGCGAGACAGACGACGAGGCTGTTAATGCGCTTAGAAAGAAGCTTTGCAGAAATGCATTTGCCGCGTTGATGCTTTCTAGAGGAACTCCGATGTTTTATGCCGGCGATGAATTCTTGAATACGCAGTTTGGCAATAACAACGCATACTGTCAGGACAATGAGATTTCTTGGCTTGATTGGACTCTTCTAAAGAAGAACAGAGATATGTATGAATTCGTCAAGCATATGATAGAGTTCAGAAAGCGCCATACAGTTATCAGGAAGGATAATTACCCTTGCTCGCTTCATTTTCCTTTTATGAGCATTCATTCCCATATTCCTTGGGATGAAGATATCAACGACGATAGAAGGGCCCTTGGAGTTATGTATGCAGGTCGTAACTCTAAGGGTGGCAAGGATGATATAGTGTACGTTGCGATCAACGCACATTGGGAGAATCAAGAGATTGAACTCCCGGATCTTTTGGGCAAGTGGAAGTGGAGAGAGGTTATCGATACTTCTGCTGCTAAATACAAGGTGAACAAGGCAGTTCCTAAGAACCGTAAAGTAATGCTTGAGGCCAGGAGTCTTGCTGTGTTTATCAACGATAAATAGGAGAAGTTATGGGATTACTACCGCAGATTAAAGTGCTTACTATCCAGGATATATCCTGCACCGGAAGATGTTCGATTACGGTTGCTCTTCCGATGCTTTCGGCTTGCGGATTCAACACAAGCGTTGTGCCTACATCTGTGTTATCTACACACACGGGTGGATTTAGTGGGTATCATCACAGGGATCTGACCGGTGATATGGAAGAGATTCTTAATCATTGGAAGACACTTAATCTTAAATTCGATGCGATTTATGTAGGTTTTTTGGCAAATGAAGGCCAGGTTGATAATTGTATAAGGTTTATTGAAGAACTAAAAGGTCCTAACACCATTGTTTTTATTGATCCGGCAATGGCTGACGAAGGAGAATTGTACTCTCTTTTGGAGCCTGATTTTCCAAGTGCTATGAGAAGACTTATTAAGTATGCTGATCTTATCTGCCCTAATATGACAGAGGCTTATATGCTTCTCGGTGAGGAGTACAGTGAGGGACCGTATACTAACGAAGAGATAGAGGCAATGGCTTCGATGCTTGCAGAGATTTCGGATGCTGATGTTGTAATAACGGGTGTCGAGAACTTTGAAGGCGGAACAGGGGCGGCATCATTTGACCATAGATCCAAAGCGTTTCATACATACAAGAGTAAGAAGATACCTGGAGTCTACTACGGTACCGGAGATGTGTTTATGTGTACTCTTATAGGCGGTATGCTTAATGCAATGTCTATGGAGTATTCTATTGAGATTGCGTGTGAATTCGTAGTGGATTGCATTGAGAGAACTTCAGCACTCGATTCGGATTACAGATATGGAGTAGATTTCGAGAGAGGTATCCCACTACTTTTACATTTGCTAAAGATTACAGAATAACATTAGATGTATATCTAATTATATATTTTGCTTGGAGGTTTATTGTTATGTTATCTAAAAAATATTCTAAAGTTGCCGGACAGAGTTCTGTTATCAGACAGATATTTGAGTACGGCAAGAAGAGAGCACAGGTTGTTGGAGCGGACAATATATTTGATTTCAGTATTGGTAATCCGTCGGTTCCGGCGCCTTCTTCAGTTAATGAGACTGCAATCAGGATTATGAATGAGAACGATCCTTGTTTTGTTCATGGTTATCCAAGTGCAATCGGATATGACGACACGAGGGAGGCTATTGCAGGAAGTCTTAACAGAAGATTTGGTATGAATTATCACAAGAACAACATCTTTATGACCAATGGTGCTGCTGCGGCTATCTCTCTTTGCTTTAGAACAGTGACTGATTCTAATGTGGGTGACGAGATAATTGTCATTGCACCTTATTTCCCGGAGTATAAGTGCTTTATAGAAGGCGCAGGTGTTAAGTGTGTTGAGTCACAGGCTGACACCAAGGATTTTCAGATTGATTTTGACGATCTTTCATCTAAGATAAATGAACACACAAGGGCAGTTCTTATCAACAGTCCTAACAATCCTACCGGTGCTTGCTATTCCGAGGATACAATTAAGAAACTTGCTTCAGTTTTAGAGGAGGCTTCTAACAAGTATAAGAGAGCTATCTATATCATTTCTGATGAGCCATATAGAGAGATTGTTTTTGATGGATTTAATATTCCTTTTGTTCCAAAGTACTACAAGAATACTTTGGTTTGTTACTCATACAGCAAGTCTCTTTCTATTCCTGGCGAGCGTATTGGATATATTGCATTTACAGATGAAGCTGATGATAGTGATATCTTGCTTGGGACTATAGGTGCAGTTGCCAGAGAGATTAGTTATGTCGGTGTTCCTTCGCTGTTCCAGATGGTGGTAAGAGATTGTGTTGATGAACTTTCGGATATTTCGATATATGAGACTAACAAGAATCTTATATATAACGCTCTTAAGGAAATTGGTTACTCAGTTGTTGAGCCTAAGGGTACCTTCTACATTTTCCCTAAATGCTTAGAGGATGATGCGAGTGCTTTCTGCGAGAAGGCTAAGGAGTACGACCTCTTGATTGTTCCTTCGGACAGCTTTTCTATCAAGGGATACTTTAGACTTAGTTACTGTGTTCCTACTTCAAGGGTTGAGAGAGCAATACCGCTGTTTGAGAAGTTATATAAGGATTACAATTAGGAGGTATATATGAAAGCGTGGGAAGCTAACATCAGAAGGGTTACTCCTTATGTTCCGGGAGAACAACCTAAGAGTAAAGATGTCATCAAATTAAACACTAACGAGAACCCTTATCCACCTTCACCTAAGGTTAAGGAAGCGCTTTTAAAGGTTGAAGAATTAAGAAAATATCCTGACCCGAATGTTTACGAGCTGAGGAAAGTTTTGGCAGACTACCACAAAGTAGATATTGACAGGATGTTTGTCGGAGTGGGCTCGGATGACGTTCTCGCCAATATTTTCATAACATTCTTCAATGGTGATAAGCCTATATTGTTTCCGGACATTACATATTCATTTTATGATGTGTGGGCAAGTCTTTATAATATTCCATATGAGCAACCTAAACTTGATGATGATTTTAGGATTGTTAAAGAAGATTATTATAAGCCTAACGGAGGAATTGTCATTGCCAATCCTAACGCTCCGACGGCGATTGCTGAGCCAATATCATTTATCGAAGATATAGTTAAGGCTAATCAGGAATCTGTGGTTGTTGTTGATGAAGCGTATGTTGATTTTGGTGGAGAGAGTGCATTGCCTCTTATTGACAAGTACGATAACTTGTTAGTTGTCAGAACCTTCTCTAAGTCCAGATCTTTAGCAGGAATGAGGATTGGTTATGTTATGGGACATGAGGATTTGATATCTGCTCTTAATGATGTGAAGCAGTCTATCAACTCTTACACCATGACAAGAGCGTCAATCGATGTGGGCGTTGCATCTGTTCTTGATGACGATTACTTTAGAGAATATGTAGCGAAGATTGTCAGCACAAGAGAAGCGTTCTCTAAAGAGATGAGAGAATTAGGTTTTACATTTGCAGATTCATCTGCTAACTTTATCTTTGTCACACACAACAAAGTTAAGGCTGTTGACATTTATAACGCAGCTAAAGACAAGGGTATTTTTGTAAGATACTTTAATAAGCCGAGAATTGATAATTACTTAAGAATATCTATCGGAACGGATGAAGAGATGGACAAGTTTTTGTCATTTTTAAGAGAGTTTTTGACAACCGCCGGTTGTTAATAAGTACGAAAAAGTACGAATTTTATATCTAAAAAGGTCGAATCAGGTCGAATCACGTCCGATTCGACCTTTTTTATGTTTATAAATACAACTAACAGGTTTTGGATAAATGAAGTCGCTATCCGTTATAATATTAATAACGTAACATGTTCGTTAAATGAAGCTTTGACGAAAGCGAATAAGATTTTAGGAGGATTATGTTAGTATTCGACGAATTTATTGACGAACTATCGAATGTGCTTCTTAACGAGTATTTGGACGATGGTTACTCGATTTATAAAAGAGATGTTGTTAAGAATAATCAGACAGGGTATAAGGCTTTACAGATTGTGAAGGATGGAGACAATATTTCCCCTTCGATATACATGGAAGCGTTCTACGACATGTATGTTGACGGGAAAGACATTAAAGAGATAGCGGTTGATGTGCTTGATTACTATAATGAGCATGCAGACGGCTTGAGTGTTGATGTTGATGAACTTTCTGACTATGAGAAAATGTCCCAAAAAGTTATTATAAGGCTTATAAACTATGAGAAGAACAAGGATATTCTTGAAGACTGTCCGCATGTAATGTGGAATGATCTTGCTATTAGTTTCAGATGGATTGCAGATTATCACTCGGCCGGGATAGCAACGGCACTTGTTACCAACCGCGAGTTTAAGAGTTGGAATATATCCTTGGAAGAACTATATTATCAGGCGATTGAGAATATGCAGGAGTTGTTCCCGATGTGTATAGATAATATGGAGGAACTCTATCTTCAATCTATAGAAAATGAGCTTATAAGAGAAAAGGTGAGGAGAGAACTTCAAGGTGCTAACGGACCGGGATTTCCAATGCTCGTACTTTCTAATAATCAAAAGATTAACGGAGCTACGAGCGTTTTATATCCTTCCTGTCTTAAGAATTTGGCTGAACAATATGATGGAGGTTTCTACATTCTTCCTTCGAGTGTTCACGAATTGATTCTTATACCTAATAGCGTTGATATTCCTACGGACGAGTTAAAGGATATGGTGAGGCACGCCAACTTGACTGCAGTCAGAGATGAGGAGCTTCTATCGTACAATGTGTACTCCTATGACGCTGGACTTGATGAGGTAAGTGTTATATAATAGCCACATAAAGAGGTGGTTTTTATGAAACGCTGGGAGATATATTTAGAGGTTTTATGTGAACTTATAATTCTTGTACTTATAGTTGCATTTGTTGGACTTGGAATACCTAAGCTTTTAGCTTTCTTGTGGCCGTTGGTTCTTGGATGGTTGATTGCCACTATAGCACATCCGATTGTCAAGTTTTTGGAGAAACGTCTTAAAGTTTCCAAAAAGATTGGCTCGGCGATCCTGGTTGTGGTAGTTATTGTGATAGTTGCTTTCTTAGGCTACGGAATAATATCAGGTCTTGTTTACTATGCGATAGATTTCATTAAGGCAGTTCCTGGTATTTATAAAGAGACTAAGGCGAATGTTATCAGCTGGTGGGATTCATTTTCTAATATGTTGCCGGCTGCATTTGCATCGAAAGTTGAAGAAACGGCGGCTTCCGTTACCGGCGAGATATCTACGTATTTGGCGGAGAAGATGGGTGACGGATATATTACCGGATTTGCTAAGAGTGTTACTAACGGAATAATTGGATTGATAGTAATGTTCTTGTCAGCATATATGTTTTTGGTTGACTGGGAGAAGCTTCACTTATACTATTCTAAGTTCTTGAGCGAAGGATTAAAGGCGCGTTTTAAGCTTATTAAGGACAATATTTTAGTCGGTGTGTGGGGATATATCGTTGCGCAGTTTAAGCTTATGATTATTATTGCGTGTGCGTTGTTTGTAGGTCTTATGATACTTCCTTCTCACTATGCACTTGTGCCTGCACTTCTTATTGCCTTGCTTGATGCTATTCCTTTCTTCGGTGTTGGAACCGTGCTTCTTCCTTGGGCGGTTTATGAGTTTACAATCAACAATACTGCCTATGGCGGAGGACTTCTTATTCTCTATGCATTTTGCTTTGTGTTAAGGCATGTGCTTCAGCCAAGACTGGTCGGAGACAGTGTCGGACTCAGTTCTCTTTCGGTTCTTGTGTTTATGTATGTTGGCTTTAAGCTTGGCGGAATTATCGGATTTATTATTATGATTCTCCTCGGAATTATAGTTAAGAGGATGTACGAATCCGGGTTCTTTGACGGACCTATCAATCGCCTTAAAGAAAGGGTTGAAATGCTCAAAACGGCTCCGTAGATTTCAATTGACGATTAAAATGTCGTGTGATATAATATTTTTTGTGTCCTACGACACAATATATTTTCAGTTTTTATGGAGGAACAAAAAATGAAACAAGGTACTGTTAAATGGTTCAATGGTAAGAAGGGTTATGGCTTCATCTCAGACGAGGAAGGTAATGATGTATTCGTACATTTTTCAGGAATCGTTATGGATGGCTTTAAGTCACTCGACGAAGGACAGAAGGTTCAGTTCGAGGTTACCGATGGCGAGAAGGGACCACAGGCAACTGACGTTACTGTAATCGCTTAATGAATCGAGACAGCCAAGAGTTTTAAGTGTACCTTTTTTTATTAGATTATAAAGTTGACATTAATTATGTAGAACGAGAACCTATTAAAATATTGCACTATGACTTGGAGGTTTGGAGATCGTCTTTGGACGGTCTCTTTTTTTACTTTTTTAGTGCATTTTTCAGCTGTTTATCGTATAATGAAAATGAGGTGATGGTGTTATGGCATATACTACATTTGCAGCTATAGCGGTAAGCTCCAACGATGTCTGCATGAAGATATATCAGATTTCGGCGTCTAAGGGGATTAAACAGATTGATTATGTCAGCCAGTATCTGGCTATCGGACGAGATACATATAGATATGGCAAGATTAGCAACACTATTGTTGATGAGTTAAGCCAGATTCTTGCTCGTTTTAAGAAGAAGATGAAGGAATACCAGGTTACCACTTATCAGGCTTACGCATCGAGCGCTATCAGAGAGGCGGAGAACAGAGAGTTCATTCTTGATCAGGTGAGCCTTAAGACCGGTATAGATATTCATGTTCTTAGCAATTCCGAGAGGCATTATCTTATGTATAAAGGTATTGCGAGTCATAACGCAGACTTTGATAATGTCATTCAGAAGAATACCGCTATCATTGATATGGGAGCGGGAAGCATTCAGATTTCCATGTTTGATAAACAGGCACTTGCAACGACTCAGAATCTTAAGATTGGTTCGATGAGACTTCAGGGACTTCTTGAGCGTCAGCAAGAGAGATTGAGCGGCTACAAGGATATGGTTGCTGAGTATATCAGTAACGAGATTGATACCTTCGATAACTACTTTATGAAGGACAAGTCAATTAAGAATATCATTGCTGTCGGAGACGAGATAGATGCCATGAGAAGGATGGTGCCTGAACTTCATATTACAGATTCTATCGACAACAGTCAGATGACTATCATCTACGACAAGATTGTTAAAAAATCTGCAGAGGAGATTAACGCAGAGTACGAGATACCGCTTGAGATTGCGGATACGCTTCTTCCGGCTGCAGAGATTTATAAGGTATTTTTGGCTCGTTCTAAGGCAGAACTTATATGGACTCCTGGTATTGATATATGTGACAGTATTGCTGCAGATTACGCTGACGAGAGCGGCAAGGTTCTTCTTAAGCATGACTTTAAGCAGGACATCATTTCCATGGCTAAGAATCTCAGCAAGAGATATCACAGTAACAGAGTCCACATTTCTAATGTTCTCAATTTGGGGCTTGAGATATTTGACACCATGAAAGATATCCACGGCCTTAATGACAGGAATAGACTTTATCTACAGATTGCTATCATTTTACATGATTGTGGTAAGTATATAACTATGAATGCAGGTGGAAGGGAGTCATATAATATCATTATGGCTTCGGAGATTATAGGACTTTCGCACAGGGAGCGTGAGCTTGTTGCCTGCATCGTTAAGTATAATACGGTGTATCTTCCTGCCTATACTGAACTTGAGGGAGTTCTTAACAAGGAAGAATATATACTTATAACCAAGCTTACGGCAATTTTAAGGGTTGCCAATGCGATGGACAGAAGCCATAAGCAGAAGATAGGCAAGATTACGGTTGAGCGTAAGAACAAGAAGCTCATACTTAATACAGACACGTTGGCTGACATTTCCTTAGAGAGAACTTTGTTTGACAACAAAGCAGATTTCTTTGAAGATGTTTATGGCATCAGACCTATTATCAAGCAGAGGAGGAATCTTTAATGAGTGATAAGAAATACATCAAACCTGAATATTATTATAATCGTGAGTTGTCCTGGCTTGAATTTGACGGAAGATGTCTTTCTGAGGCTCAGGATGAGTCAATACCTCTGTTTGAGAGGATTAAGTTCTTAAGTATAACTGCATCTAATCTTGATGAGTTCTTTATGGTTAGGGTTGCGTCGTTGAAGGATCAGGTGCATGCGGGTTACAAGAAGAAGGATATTGCCGGCATGACCTCGATGGAACAATTAGAAGCCATCAATGACAGAACGCACAGTTTCATGGAAGCACAGTATAGAACATTAAATGACAATCTTATTCCGAATCTTAAGAAGAACGGTTTAAGAGTGTTAACAGGCTTTGAACAGCTTAACGAGGAGCAGGGAAGGTACGTTGACGATTACTTCAAAAAGAACGTCTATCCGGTTCTTACTCCTATGGCTGTTGATTCTTCAAGGCCATTTCCTTTGGTGCGTAATAAGACACTTAATATTGCTGCTTTGGTAATAGATAAGGACAACGGAGAAGAATACGAGCTTGCGACCGTGCAGGTGCCTTCAGTTCTTGACAGGGTAGTCAAGCTTCCCGAGAGTAAGGAAGGTGTTACAGATATTATCTTACTCGAGGAGATTATAGAGAGGAATCTTGACAAGCTTTTCTTGAATTACGAAGTTAAGTGTGCATTTCCTTATCGTGTCATGAGAAATGCTGACTTTACAATTGACGAAGAGGGAGCGGAGGATCTGCTCTTTGAGATTGAGAAGTCTCTTAAGCTTAGACAGTGGGGTGAGGTAATCAGGTTAGAGATAGCTTCTGATGTAGATAAGAAGCTCCTTAAACTCCTTAAGAAAGAGCTTTCTGTTATGGACGAGGATGTTTACAGAATTAACGGACCGCTTGATCTTACTTTCCTCATGAAGGTCAATGGTATGAGCGGATTTGATCATCTTAAGTACGACAAATGGATTCCTAAACCTCCTGCGATGATAGATCCGGAAGAGAATCTATTTGACCAAATCAGAAATCATGATATACTAATGCAACATCCTTATGAAAGTTTTGACCCTGTTGTCAATTTCGTGAGGCTTGCCTCTAAGGATCCTGCAGTGCTTGCGATTAAACAGACATTATACAGAGTGTCGGGTAATTCACCTATTATCGCAGCTTTGGCATCAGCCGCAGAGAATGGCAAGCAGGTGTCTGTCCTTGTAGAGCTCAAGGCGAGGTTTGATGAGGAGAACAACATCATATGGGCCAAGAAGTTAGAGCAGGCAGGATGTCACGTTATATACGGTCTTAAGGGTCTTAAGACTCACTCTAAGATTACCCTTGTGGTAAGGAGAGAGGATGACGGTATAAGAAGATATGTGCATCTGGGTACCGGTAATTACAACGACACCACAGCTAAGCTTTATACGGATATGGGACTTTTTACGGCATCGGAACTTATAGGCGAGGACGCTACGGCAGTATTTAACATGCTTTCCGGTTATTCTGAGCCGCCGTTTTGGAACAAGCTTACCTGCGCGCCTATATGGTTAAGAGACAGGTTTATAAGGCTTATTGAGCGCGAGAAGAAGCATGCTGAAGAGGGCAAGAAGGCTCGTATTGTTGCCAAGCTTAATTCTTTGTGTGACAGAGGTATTATAGCAGCGCTTTACGAGGCGTCTTGTGCCGGCGTTAAGATTGACTTGATAGTTAGAGGTATATGTTCGCTTAAGGTAGGAATACCTGAAGTGAGCGATAATATAACGGTTAGGTCGATTGTAGGTAACTTCCTTGAGCACAGTCGTATATACTATTTCTATAACGAGGGACATGAAGATGTGTTTATGGCCAGTGCAGATTGGATGCCTAGGAATCTTGACAGGCGTGTAGAGATTATGTTTCCTATCGAGGATGAAGACCTTAAAGATTATGCTTTACACGTTCTTAAAGTAGAATTAGCTGACAATGTCAAGGCGCATATAATGCAGCCGGATGGCAGTTACATTAAGCCTGACAGGGGTGAAGCAGAGCCTGTTAATTCACAGGAGACGTTTTGTGATGAAGCTAATAAAGCAAGCACGAAGAATGTGGATGTCAAGCCGGACAGGGTGTTCATACCTATTGAGGCAGAGAGTGAGCAGGAGCAATAATTTAGTTTTAATGGAGATTTGATTTTTATGTGTAATTTGTTTAAGAGGTTAGCAGCAGTTTGGTTGATTGTGGCGGTTACTTTTGGTTTCGCACCGGTATGCAGCGTTAGGGCTGAGGAGAGCGCAGATGACGTCGGATTAGCCGGAAGTGAAGTCAATATGGAGAGCTACTTTGAGCAATACGATTTTGATGAAGATGACGAGGTGATCGGTGGAGAACTTACATCATCTGATGCGTCTTACGATGCGTCGGAATATCAAGATACAGCTAATTATTCAATCAAGAATACTTTAGGTAATATGAGAGGAGTGTGGGTGTCTTTTTGCGACTACAAGAACATGGGACTTTACAACAAGTCCAAGAATACATTTACCAAAAATGTAGACAAGATGTTCAAGAAATTCAAGAAGGACAAGATTAACACCGTATTCTTTCACGTGTGTCCTTGTAATGATGCAGTTTATCCGAGCAAGACACTTAAGTGGAGTTCATATATGTTTAAGAGTTCGAAGAAGCCTTCGTATGATCCGCTTAAGATTCTTGTCGATAAGTCTCACGCCTATGGAATTGCATTTCATGCGTGGATTAATCCTTATCGAAAGACTATGACATCAAGCTATAATCCCGGAAGTGAGGCATCAACCAAAAGAATTGTCAAGATAGTCAGAGAGATTGCCGGTGGCTATAAGGTTGACGGAATTCATATGGACGATTATTTCTATCCTAACAACGGACAGTTTAAAGGTGTTTCTGCGAAGACCAAGAAGAAGAATGTCAACAAGATGGTTAAGAAGGTGTATAGTACTGTTAAGGGTATCAATCCTAGGATGATATTTGGAATAAGCCCTGCCGGTAACGTCTCATATGCCAAGTCTATAGGCTGCGATCTAAACACGTGGCTTAACAAGAAAGGATACATTGATTACATTCTTCCGCAGATATATTGGTCGGATAATTATCTTCTTCACGGTTTTAAGTACAAGATGTACACTAACACATTAAAGCATTGGAAGAAACTCAACAAGTCCAACAAGACTATGGTTATCGGACTTGCAATCTATAGAGCCGGTGTCGGCGATTCGTGCGATCGAGGTTGGACTAAGAGTAACAATGTCATTGTCACTCAGATAAAGCAACAGAAAGCTGCCGGATGTAAGGGATTTGTACTGTTCTCATCACAGTATATGTACAAGAAGAACGGCAAGAAAGAGATGACTAACTACCGTAAATACATGGGAATTGCATAAATTAATCATTTTCTCTTGACAAATGATTAATCAAGTGGTATTATGTCATCTGTTGTGGGTAACACAACTGGTAACAATAAAGCAGAGGATCCACTCTCACCTTAGCGCAATTAGGCGACTCGGGTTTATATATGATTATAAATGCTGATCACTACAGCTTGATTTATGATGATATTTATGTGGATTGTTATGCAATCCACTTTTTTTGTGGATTAGATATTATGATATTGTTTGGAGGTGTATGAATCATAGCAGTAGAGAATCAGATTAATGAGCAGATAAGGGATAAGGAAGTTCGTGTTATCGGATCCAATGGTGAGCAGATTGGCGTTATGTCATCTAAGGATGCTCTTAACATGGCTGATGAGCAGGGGCTTGATCTTGTAAAGATTTCTCCTAATGCCAAACCACCTGTATGTAAGATTATTGATTACAGCAAGTACAAGTATGAACAGGCTAGGAAAGAGAAGGAAGCTCGTAAGAAGCAGAAGACCGTCGATACCAAGGAGATTAGATTTTCGCCTAATATCGATACCAACGATCTTAATACCAAGATTAATCAGGCAAGAAAGTTTTTGTCTAAGGGTGACAAGGTCAAGGTTAATTTAAGATTCAGAGGTCGAGAGCTTGCGCACGTTGATGCAACCAAGCATATACTTGACGAATTTGCAGAGGCACTTTCAGATTGCGCTCAGGTTGATAAACCGGCTAAGTTTGAAGGACGAAGCATGATTATGATTCTGTCACAGAAGTAATATCATTTTATGAATGTACATTGTAATTTAAGGAGGATAAAGTTATGCCAAAGATGAAGACTAATCGCGCTGCAGCTAAGCGTTTCAAGAAGACCGGAACAGGTAAGTTAAAGCGCCAGAAGGCTTATAAGCAGCACATTTTAACCAAGAAGTCAGCTAAGACCAAGAGAAACTTAAGAAAAGGTGTTATGACAGACTCAACTAATATCAAGAACATGAAGAAGATTATGCCTTATATTTAATTAAGGATTCGAGTTTTTAGGAGGTATTTTAAAATGGCAAGAATTAAAGGTGGCGCTAATGCCAAGAAAAAGCACAATAAAGTATTGAAGCTTGCTAAGGGTTACAGAGGAGCTCGTTCTAAGCAGTATCGTGTGGCTAAGCAGTCTGTTATGCGTGCTCTTACCACTTCATATGCAGGTAGAAAGCAGCGTAAACGTCAGTTCAGACAGCTTTGGATTGCTCGTATTAACGCAGCAGCTCGTATGAATGGTCTTTCATACAGCAAGTTTATGCATGGTCTTAAGCTTGCAGGTGTTGATATGAATCGCAAGATGTTATCTGAGATGGCTATTGCAGATCCTGAGGGATTCGCTAAGCTTGTTGAGCTTGCTAAAGGTAAGCTTGCATAATATCATGATTATTAAGCCGAGGGTTCTCGGCTTTTTTGTTTTTTTTTGGGAGAAAGTTAACGTTTTTTAACGGTTGACAATGATGCTTTAAGGCACTACAATAGATATAATACATATTTTATCATGGAGGTAATTATGTCTAACAATGAGATTAACTCTTTAAAGAGTGCGAATAAAGCATCACTGACGTGTTATACGGTTATGAATGTTATTCTTGTACTTGCGTATCTTTTGCAGGTTATAAAGCATGAGAGAACGTGGGGATATTACGCTATATTCTGTCTTTTGGATATTATTCCGCTGGTGGTAAGTGTGGTTATTTATAAAGCAGATAAGGCAAGCAAGCTTTTGCAGAATGTAATTGCGTGGGGCTTCTTTGTGTTTTACTTGTTTGTATTGTTTACTACTGTTTCGCCGGTTGCATATACGTATGCGTACCTGATTGGTATTATATTGTTGACTTATAACAGTGTTAAGCTTACGGTGTCATTTTCGAGTGCAATGGTGTTAGCCAATGTAGTTTATGTTGCGATTAATCTGTCTAGGGGTGTACTTACGAGTGACGACATGGCAGACATCGAGATTAGAATTTTAGCGTCTGTACTTTTTGTTGTTTATGCCGCTATGAGTACTAAGGTTGTTAAGGGCAATAATGACGCGCAGCTTGTTAGCATCAATGAGGCCAAGTTGGCTACAGATGATGTTATGGCAGAGATGGTTAAGGCTTCCGAAGAACTTAATTCAAGTGTGGCAACTGTAGCTTCACAGATGAGACAATTGGTTTCTTCTACTGAAGATACTATGGAGTCTATGAAGCAGGTTGCAAGTGGCACTAATGAGACTGCAATATCTATCTCTGAACAGAAGAGTAAGACAGAAGAGATTCAGTTGGCAATCAGTAAGGTTGATGAGGCTACAGGTTCTATTGACAATGACGTTAAGCGCACTGAGGAAGAATTAGGTGTAGCAAGAGGCAACATCAATGATCTTGTTAAGAAGGTTGAAGATTCCAATAACGAGAACAAGAACGTTTCGAATGATCTTGATAAGCTGAGTGAATACACCAATCAGATGCAGTCTATTACAGAGATTATTAATGATATTACAAGTCAGACCAGCCTTCTTGCTCTCAATGCTTCTATTGAGGCAGCAAGAGCCGGTGAAGCAGGTAAGGGTTTTGCTGTTGTCGCTACCGAGATTGGACAGCTTGCTAATCAGACTCAGGAAGCTACAGACCACATCAGTGAGTTGGTTGATAAGGTCACATTAGAGCTTGATAAGGTTATTAAAGAGATTGCGCATATGCTTGAGATAAGTGATTCACAGAATCAGGCTGTTGCTAATACAGTAGAGAGTTTTGACAAGATTCAGTATGCGATGAACGAGCTTGGTTCAAGTTCGGATGAACTTAGAGGACTTGTTTCGTCGCTTGAGAGAGCGAATCAGGCAATTGTTGATGGTATTGAGAATATCTCGGCATCAACAGAGGAGGTTACTGCTCACTCTAATCAGACATTTGAGAATAACGAAGAGAACCTTGCTATTGCACAGGATATCAATAGCGTTATTGATGAATTGGGTAATATGGCTAACAAGCTTGCGTCGGTATCAAGATAATGAGTTAATTAGGTATTAGTTTGGAGGAATTAGAATGGGTTTGTTCAGCAAAAAGCCTAAGTACCTAGGTAAGATTCCGTTTCAGGATGTGACTAGGATAGTTGGGGGAGCCAAGAGTGGTGACGAATTTCACATCGTTGAGGCTGCCGGACGTACATCTCAGGTTAAGTTTGAACACGATATTTCTGAGATTATATATAAGAACAATCTTATGCAGATTGGGGCAGTTGAGACGGATGGTATTTCTATCTGGGTCAAGGTAAAGATTAATTAAGTGTATTGTGAAGCAGGGTAATCTTGCTTCACTTTTTTTTGAATTTTAAGATATTTTAATCTCGTTTTCATCTATGTTATGTAGAATAGTAAATGTTATTATTACTTTTGGAGGTTTTTTATGCGATTATTGGTTGTTGAAGACGAAAAGGATTTGAACAAGCTTATCTCAGAACGATTAAGAGAAGAGAGATATATTGTTGATTCATGCTATGACGGTAATGAAGCTTATGACTTCATTCATAATATGGATTACGATGGAGTAATTTTAGATGTTATGCTTGGTGGCATTGATGGATTCAGCCTTCTTAAGAAGATTAGGAGTGAGAAGAATTTTACTCCGGTTATGATTCTTTCAGCTAAAGATAAGAAGCACGATATTATATATGGATTAGATCAGGGGGCTGATGACTATATGGTCAAGCCTTTTGATTTTGAGGTATTACTTGCCAGAGTAAGAGCAATGCTTAGAAAGTCTGTAGGTATCAGAGAGAACACATATCGTGTCGGAGACTTAGAGATTAATGTTAATGAGCAGACTGTGACAAGACAAGGTAAGCGTATAACTCTCACTCCAAAAGAGTATTCAATTCTGTTATACATGGTTAGAAACAAGAATATAGTTCTAAAGAGAGAACAGATTGAGCTTAACATTTGGGAGATGGACAGAATCGGCAATTCAAATGTTGTTGACGTGTTTATCAGATATTTAAGAAAGAAGATTGATGATGATTTTGAACCAAAGCTTATACATACAGTAAGAGGTGTCGGATACTGTTTGTCGTGGGACGGAGAGAATAATGAAGACAAAAGAGAAGAAGCCCAAAGCTAGATTTCGCAATCTATCTATCTTTAAGTACGTGATTTCATTTGTAATTGTTATCATTGCCGTTGTGTGTTTTGTCACAGTTGCAACTATTGAGATTATTGTAAGGCGTGCGATCCCTGATGAGGTTAGACGTGAATTGTCAACGGAGAATAGGCAGGTTCTTAAGACCGTTAAGTGTGTTGATGGCGAGATTGTTGTAGAAGATTACAAGACAGATTACGAAGGATATGATTTTGCTATCGTTGATGAAGAGGGTAATTGTGTTGTAGGGGAGCTTCCTAAAGGCGTGTCTAACACTAATCCTGACGAAGGAATGTATTTCTTTGGTGACGTGAAGACACCTGAGGGTGTTGTGTATGTTAAGAGGGATCTCGTTAGACCAGACGATTTTAGGCAGATGTCATCAGGCAAACGCTATTGCATATATGGCTTTATAAAGGAGGCTAATGTTTCAACAGTATATAACAAGATTAGAATGACTTCTCTTATCATTATTATTACACTTTTCGTGCTACTTGGTTTGTTTATATTAGACATTACCAAACGTATGATTAAGCCTATTGATAAGATGTATGAGACGGCGATGAAAGTAAGCGATTCGATGGATTTTGCCGAGAGGATAGAAGAGGAGAGCATTTTTGTTGAGATAAATGCTCTTATTCATGCTTATAATGAGTTGTTTGAGCGGATTAGAATTACTTACGATATGCAGAAGAGATTCAACTCAGATGTATCTCATGAGCTTAAGACTCCGATTGCTGTTATGTCAGCGCAATGTCAGGTTGCTAAACAGAAGTATACTCATGACGATGCTGCGATTGAGATGATTACTGTCTTAGAGAGGCAGACCAATATCATGAATGATTTGGTTACTCAGTTGCTTCAGCTTTCAAGAATCGAGAATGACAGTATAGAGTTTTATTCCGAGCCGGTGAACATGGTTGATTTGGTAGATGTTGTGTGTGAAGATATAGAGATTAGTTTTGACGGATTTAATGCATTTGACAAGAAAGTTGATGTTGAAGAGATATTAGGCAATAATGTTCTTATCTTCACGATTGTCAGGAATCTTGTATCTAATGCAGTTAGATATAACACCAACAATAACCCGATTCAGATTCGTGTGTATGCAGAAGGTGATGATATGGTGTTGAAGGTTAAAGATCATGGGATTGGAATAGCCAAAGAAGAGCTTCCTATTGTGTTTGATGCTTTTTATAGAGGTGAGAAATCAAGGAGTTCCGAAGGGTTTGGACTTGGACTTACTCTTACCAAGAGAATTGTTGATTGTTATGGCGGTAAGATAACCGTTGACAGCGAACTTGGCAAGGGCAGTGAGTTTGTCGTTAGGATGCCGGTAAGTTACATTAAAGACTAATAGAATTAACATATTAAGAAATAGAGCAGGGGAACCTGCTTTTTTCTTATGGAAATGCAAGTAAAAAAGTGATATAATATTAAGAGTGTATATTCGGCGATTTGTATGCGCTGAGTACTTGCTATATTTTAGCCATGTAAGTGATTATTTGGCAGAAAGAGGTGGTATTATGGGTAATCATAGTCGTAAGACTATAGGTTTGATGGTTAGTGGTGTTACAGACGCTTATGCTGAGGCTTTGTGTAGAGGTGTTTCTAAGGCGGCCAATAACATTCGTATGAATCTGGTTGTTGTCCCTGGCAAGTACATCAATAGAGATACTTCGACACTCGGAGCGTTAAAGTACGAGTATCAATATACTGCGTTATATTCATATATTAAGGAGAGCAACATAGATGCCCTTATCGTCGCCGCAGGAAGCATTGGTGCATTTACCAATGAATCAAGTCTTATGGAATTTCTTTCTAAATATGTCAGCGTTCCTTTGATTCTTGTATCATCTAATTATGAAGGTTTCAGATGTGTCAACTATGACAATACAGCAGGCATTAAGAACGGACTTTTATATCTTATCAAGGAGCTTAAATGCAAGCATATCTGTATGCTTGGAGGTCCTGACGGTAATACCGATGTTACCGAGAGAAGAACACAGTTTATGAAGGTTATGAATGAATATGGAATGGAGATGGGTGAATACTCATATATTCCGGGCTTCTTATCAGGAGACAATCATGAGGCTTGTGCTACACTTCTTGAGTGCAATCCGGAGATGGATGGCGTGTTCTGTGTTAACGATTATGCAGCTTTGTCACTATATGAGGAGATGAAGGCAAGAGACCTGATTCCAGGCGTAGATATCCATATATTTGGATACGATAACACTGTTGAGGGAGCTAAGGCTGATCCACCACTTTCTACAATAGCAGCTGATCCGGTTGTTCTTGGAGAACGAGCAGTTAGCGCGGTAGTAAGAACTATGGGTGGTGAGAACTTCACAACAGAGCTTTTGGATACTCCTTTCATTCTTCGTAAGTCTATGGGACTTAACTTTGACAGCATGACATTTGACGGAGAGAACTTTATCAATGAGATGAGTGGAGATCAGGTATTTGACATGATTTTCTACAGATACAGAAGATCCGGTCAGGATACTTCAACTACCTCGGTTTACAGTACTTGGGTTCATTTGCTCGATTGCTTTACAGATCTTGCTGCAATTAGCATTTCTGATGATGCGATTGATGATGAGATTAGAACTGCTTATAAACAGTTCGTTGATTCTAATGCATTAGAGTATGCTGACATTAATCAGTTGGTTGCTTATTTTAAACAGCTTGAGGATGCTGCAACTACCGGCAAGGCTATTGACGCAAGAGAGAGAGTTCACAGTTTGATGAGAGAGTTCTACATTGATCTCATCAGAAGACTTGATAATCAGGTTGGTGCTGTCAGCGAGATTAACAACGATAATGTAGAATCTGTTAAATCCTTTGTTATAGATAGTATGGTGGTTCATAAGGATAAGGTTAAGAACTATGAGTCAATGCTTAAGAGTCTTAAGCATCTGGATGTCAAGAATGCATATCTTTATCTTTTGGATGCTCCTGTTGAGTATAATGTTAAGGAGACGTTTGTTACTCCTGATAAGCTTAATCTTACAGTAGCTATGACTGATGGAGAGATTGTCGATTCTGGCAGTTATGAAAGTGTAGTCAGTGTTGACGATATGCTTGACAATAAGGCGATGAGCTCTACTCCGCATAAATTTGTCATGATTCCAATTTATGTAGAGAACATGAACTATGGTGTTTTGGTCTCTGATCTCACTGATAAGATGTACAATTATGAAGAATTCTTATCAAGCCATGTAAGGAACAGTTTTTGAATGTGCTGGTATTTTTTAAGCATAATATTAAGCTCCGAGGCTTAGGCTTCGGAGCTTTTAGTATCTGCTTGCGTCTTTTAAGTTAGATACAATCTGCCTGTCAAGGTCTGTCATAACCTTCATTGCGTCTTCAACAGTATTAATCTGATAATTAAAATTAGGGGATACTACAGTGTATCCGTCCATGTATATATTAGGACGTTTCTCGCCTTTCTCTAAAGGCCTTGTAATTACTCTGATTCTGCTCTTAGTGGTAGGAAGAGTGGTTGTATCAATATCCATCGAAGCGACAGGAATCATCCTGTCAAGGACATCAGATATCAGACTTCCGTTTCCTATTGAGAGTATATAAAGAGGTTTATACTTAGCGGCCTTGTTAATTGCGTCGTTATAGATGTCGAGGTAACCTTTGGTTATGGCAGGTTGATAGTAGTCGCAGACTACATTGCCACATATCATTTTCTCGTAATCCTGAAATTCCCTGACTGTGTTGCCGCCAATTGCAGAATACAGCGGCACATATCCTTTAGGAGTGTATCTCTCGGTTGTATTGAAAATGAAAATGTCATAGCCTATCTCGCTTAATGCCATAACTAAGCCTTTGATAAGTTCTGTAGGATAATGACCGTCTGTTAAAAACTGCGTCACCATAACCATAATTCTGTCTTTATGTCTTTCGTTCTCTTCTATAGGAGTGGTGAAGTCAAGGCATGCGTCCGCAAATGCATTATAGCAGTTGGTGTATAGGTTGTCCTGTAGCTTTAGCGTCTCGTCATCATTGGTGATCTTATTGGAAGATGCCAAATACTTAAGCTGGTTCCATATAAAGAAGCCATTGATTGGTGAAAGAGTAGTATATTTATCGAGACCTTTCAGGTAGTCGGCAAGGTCTGATGACTTCTTAGTTATCTGCATCTTTAACGATTGGATAAATGAGTACGCATACTCGCCTGTATCGTCATTAATCTCTAACAGCATTAAATCAAGCAAATGTATAAGAAGCTTATCTCCAAAGTAGTCCTTGCTTGCTCTTGCTTTTCTTATCTTCTCCGACTCTGTTGTCCATGTAACTAAATTGTTCGCTGACTTAATCTGCCACAAAGAATTAAGTGCGATTGCCATTGGATAAGAGATAAGAACGGACATCTCATAGTTTAATAGGTCTTCTCTGCTGTACGTAGGGAAGAAGTTAGTCGAATTGACTCCCATAGGTATAACCTCGATCAGAGATTCCGCATCATCGGCATATAATATATTCAGTTCTTCTGCTAACTTTGGAAGGTCTGTGATTATCTTAAGAGGAGGGAGCTTGGCTCTGTCGTCATTTGAATAATAATGATCTTCGATATTAAGAACATCTAAGATATTTAGAAACACTTCACCTAAGGCATAGAAGAGATTACCTTCAGAACTGCTTACAAAGTCATTGTAAATGTGAAGGTGATGCTCATCGTCATCATGTGCTTCTATATAGTTGTTAATCTGTTCAGAAATACCTTCCGTTAATATGAGTATTGATTCCATTATATTCCTCTATTCTTATAATCAGCCACTACAGTATAAAATATCTTCTTGCAAATGTAAAGAAGAAGTGCTATAGTATACCTTGCGTGTAAATGAATATAGCGAATGCAGGGGAACGTGTTTTGCGTTGAGAAGGTTTAAACCTGACCCTTTGAACCTGTCAGTTAATACTGTCGTAGGGAGCATAATTTTTATATATGTTTTTTATGCTCTTAAAAGGTATGCCTTTTAGGAGCATTTTTATTGCACGAACTATATTGATTGCATAGTATAATTTAAAAGGAGGATTCTTGTGATGGAGAATCGAAATCAAAATCTTGTAACTATGGTGGAGTGCGCGCTCTTTGTGGCAGCGGCAATCGTGCTTGATTTTATCAAGCTTTATGAGTTGCCTAACGGCGGTTCAATTAAGTTCGTTATGTTGCCACTTATTATTTTTGCGTTAAGACGCGGCTTCAAATGGGGAACTATCTCAGGTATGCTTTATCTTGTTATAAGCATTATTCTTGGAAGAGAGGGTATATTCTATCCTGGATCAACAGCAACAGTAGTTATTGTGTGTATTCTCTTTGATTATATTTTAGCTTATGCAACGGTTGGGCTTGCGCCGGTATTTGCCAAACTGTTTAAGAAGAGAATTGTCGGGGTTGGAGTTGCAACTTTTATGGTATGCGTTGTGAGATTTATAAGCCATTTTATATCAGGTGCTACTATCTGGGCTGACTTCTCTAACGGTGCTAAGGGAGCAATTCTTTTCTCAATTACTTACAATGGTTCATATATGCTTCCAATCGCAGTTGTATGTACGATTGTCAGCGTAGCTATTTATAAGTTTGCACCTAAGGTATTCTTTGTTAATGACAGCGTAAGCGTTAAGAGTGACGTAGTCTTAAACTAAAAGGCTAATCTGATTGCCTTATTAACTTCGTCTGCAAATTACTTTGAAAAATAACTGGGATTAATTGTATGTATAGCTAAACAAAGAAGGACTGCCACATAAGTGACAGTCCTTTATTATTCAACCGCATCCGTTATCTACGTCAAAAGGTGTGCCTTTGGCAAAAGGACTTCCCACATCACACCTGCCGTAGTGATACTTGGTATCTGTAGTTCCGGCTTCAACCTCATCTGAGGTCTGAATCTTTAAGCGACCTTCGTTAGATGCACCGAAATTCTCAAGAACATTGAGCATATTGTCGATGTCTGCGTCGTTAACTTCTATATCTTTGATATCTGCCATAGGATACCTCCTTAATTACTTGTTTAGCTCCTGATGCTTCAATGCACGAACCTTGGTAGAAAGACCGAAGAGAGTGATGAATCCCTCTGCATCATGGTGGTCATACATATCACCGGTTGTAAATGAAGCAAGATCCTCATTGTAAAGAGAGTATGGTGACTTAGTACCGGCCTTGATGATGTTACCCTTGTAAAGCTTGAACTTAACTTCACCTGTTACATACTCCTGAGTGCTCTCGATAAATGCCTGAATAGCCTCGCGAAGAGGTGAGAACCACTTGCCTTCGTATACGATCTGAGCGAACTTGTTGCCAAGATTAATCTTCATCTCGGTAGTCTCACGATCTAAGATAAGCTCCTCAAGCTGCTGATGAGCTTCGTAAAGGATAGTTCCACCAGGTGTCTCATAAACACCGCGGCTCTTCATACCTACAACACGGTTCTCTACGATATCGATGATACCGATACCATGCTTGCCACCGAGGCGGTTAAGCTCAGCGATAATCTCAGAAACCTTCATCTCTTTACCGTTGATTGACTTAGGTACACCCTTCTCAAATGTCATAGTTACATACTCACCTTCATCAGGTGCTTCTTCAGGCGATACGCCAAGAACGAGAAGATGATTGAAGTTAGGCTCGTTAGCAGGATCCTCGAGCTCAAGTCCCTCGTGGCTGATGTGCCATAAGTTACGATCTCTTGAGTAGCTTGAATCAGCTGAGAATGGAAGGTCGATTCCATGCTGCTTACAATACTCAATCTCTGCCTCGCGAGAGTCCAATGTCCATTTATCATTTCTCCATGCAGCGATAATCTTAAGATCAGGAGCTAAAGCCTTGATACCAAGCTCGAATCTGATCTGGTCGTTACCCTTACCGGTTGCACCGTGGCAAATGGTAGTAGCGCCTTCTTTTCTGGCAATCTCAACTAATCTCTTAGCGATAACAGGTCTTGCCATAGAAGTACCTAATAAGTACTTGTTCTCGTATACAGCGTGTGCCTGTACACAAGGAACAACATATTCATCACAGAACTCATCTGTGATATCCTCGATGTATAACTTAGAAGCCCCTGATAACTTAGCTCTCTCCTCTAATCCGTCAAGCTCGTCTCCTTGACCGCAGTTAACGCAGCAGCAGATAACTTCATAGTCGAAGTTCTCCTTGAGCCAAGGAATCAATGCTGTTGTGTCAAGTCCACCTGAATAAGCAAGTATAACTTTTTCTTTACTCATTATAATAGTTCCTCCTGGTTAATAAAATGTTAGGGTTCATACCGTATATGAATACGGAATCACTTACTCAATCATAAATCATCATACAAGCGATTGCAAGACTATTTTTAAGAAAAATTCAATTAATTTTTGCATAATTATGCATAAAAATGTATAAATATACAAAATGTTATTTTTTTCACAAACATAAAAATCCCTAAAATAAAGAAATTAATAGTTGCATTATAAGAATGATGGTTGTATAATTATAAACGCTTTATTTCGAAACGGAGGTTGATGACATGATTAAAGTAGGAATTATCGGATCTACAGGCTATGCGGGAGAAGAGCTTGTAAGATTATTATTACAACATAAAGAAGCCGAGATAGTGTGGTACGGCTCAAGAAGTTACGTGGATGAGAAGTACGCAAGCATTTTCAGAAATGTATGCGAGATTGTACCTGATATATGTAAGTCAGATGATTTAGAAACTTTGGCTAAGGAAGCAGATGTTATATTTACGGCGACTCCTCAAGGATACTTAGCCGGAGTCCTTAATGATAACATTTTAGCAAATGCAAAGGTTATCGACCTTTCAGCAGATTATCGAATCAAAGATGTTTCTATATATGAAGAGTGGTATAAGATTGAACATAAGTCGCCGCAGTATATTCCTGAGGCTGTATACGGACTTTGCGAGATTAACAGAGGTAAGATTAATAAGGATACAAGACTTATCGCCAATCCTGGATGCTATACAACCACAAGTATATTAACGCTCTATCCGCTTGTTAAGGAAGGAATTATCGATCCTGATTCTATCATAGTGGATGCTAAGTCAGGAACGACCGGCGCAGGAAGAGGAGCCAAGGTTCCTAACCTTTACTGTGAGGTTAATGAGAATATCAAGGCTTATGGAGTATTAACCCACAGACATACTCCTGAGATTGAGGAACAGCTTGGATATGCCTGTGATAAAGATATCAATATCATTTTCACACCACACCTTGTTCCTATGAACAGAGGAATCTTGGTTACTGCTTACGCTAATCTTGCTAAGGATGTCGATTATGACACGGTCAAGGCTGTTTATGATAAGTATTATAAGGATGAGAAGTTTGTAAGGGTGCTTGAAAGGGACGTTTGTCCTGAGACAAGATATGTACAGGGCAGCAATTATGTTGATGTTAACTTTAAACTTGATTCAAGAACCAACAGAATCGTTGCTATGGGTGCACTTGATAATGTAGTTAAGGGAGCGGCAGGACAGGCTGTTCAGAATATGAATATAATGTTTGGATTAGATGAAGACGAGGGACTTAAGCAGATTCCTATGTGCTTCTAAGAGGAGGTTTACTATGCAGAGTATTAATGACAATATTCAAGAGGAAATGAATAAGGCTACCGTCCTTGTCGAGGCACTTCCTTATATCAGGGAATTTAACGGCAAGAAGGTAGTGGTTAAGTACGGCGGAAGCGCTATGCTTGATGAGAACTTGAAGGTTAGTGTAATAAGGGATGTTGCCCTTCTTAAGCTTATTGGACTTAAGCCTATTATTGTTCACGGCGGCGGTAAAGAGATAAGCAAATGGGTGCGCCTTAAGGGTAAGGAACCTGAGTTTATCAACGGACTTCGTGTTACTGATGAAGACACGATTGAGATTGCAGAGATGGTTCTTAATAAGGTTAACAAGAGTCTTGTAGCCATGATGGAGAGCATGGGTGTTAAGGCTGTCGGACTGTGTGGTAAAGACGGAAGTCTTATGCATACTGTTAAGAAGTACGCTGATGGTCATGACCTTGGTTTTGTAGGAGAGGTTGATACAGTAGACAGCAAGCTTATTGACGTCCTCTTAGACAACGACTATGTTCCTGTAATCGCGCCTATTGGAATTGGAGACAACCACTCAAGTTACAACATAAATGCCGATGATGCAGCTTGTGCGATTGCATCTAAGATTCATGCCGAGAAGCTTGTATTCTTGACAGATATCGAGGGTGTATTTATGGATCCAACTGACAAGAAGACACTTATCTCTGAGATGGATCTCAACACAGCAAGAGAGTACATCAATAACGGAGTAGTTGGCGGAGGTATGCTTCCAAAGCTTAACAACTGTATAGACGCTATCGAGAACGGTGTTTCAAGAGTTCATATTCTTGACGGAAGGCTTGAGCACTGCTTGCTCTTAGAGCTTTTCACCAATAAAGGTATTGGAACGGCAATTCTAAACAGCTGATAAATATATTGAAACTTTTTAAATTCCCCTATTGTATTTAGGGGAATTTTCTTATAAAATGATATTGCGCTTTGATGTTTTGTACCTCATTTAACTTGGAGGTACTTAATATGATATATGATTTATGTAGAGGACATCATATCATGAAGCACATTCTTGTGCTTATCATGGTGTGTTCTTTTTGTTTGATAACAGGTTGTGAGAACCTTAATCCTGTTGAGATTGAAGGCGGGACTTCGGATTCTTATGAAGCATCTCAAGACTCTGATGAATACAGGGAAGCTTCTTCGGATTCATTATCGGTTGATACAGTTTATGTATATGTATGCGGTGCTGTTAAGGATACCGGACTTTATGAGCTTAAAGCGGGTTCTAGGATAGGAGATGCAATTGACGCAGCCGGAGGCTTTACTAAGTCATCTGACAAGGACGCTCTTAATCTGGCTGAGATAGTGACTGACGGAAGCAAGATTATGGTCCCGAAGAAAGGGGCTTTAGTTGATGAAGGAATGTCGGTCGCTGAAGATAGTTCTACTTCAGATCTTATCAATATCAACACAGCCGATGTTAAAGAACTTACAACTCTAGCCGGCATAGGAGAGGCCAGAGCTGAAGCTATAATAGAGTATAGAGAACAACATGGCGGCTTTTCTAAAATTGAAGATATAATGAACGTTTCTGGAATTAAAGAGGCCATGTTTTCACGTATAAAAGACAGTATTAGCGTATGATTTATCAAGAAGAGAGGTAACTATAATTGGCAAGGAAGATTTTGATTGTAGACGATGAGAAATCAATAGTTAAGGGACTTAAGTTCAGCCTTATGCAAGACGAGATGGAAGTTGACGCCGCATATGACGGTGAGGAAGCTTTAGATATGATTAGGAAGGGCTCATATGACATTGTGCTGTTAGATGTAATGCTTCCTAAGCTTAACGGATTCGAAGTGTGCCAGCAGGTCAGAGAGTTTTCTGACATACCTATTATTATGTTGACAGCTAAGGGCGACGATATGGATAAGATTCTAGGCTTAGATTACGGAGCAGATGATTACGTGACCAAGCCATTTAACACTTTGGAGGTTAAGGCACGTATTAAGGCTATTCTTCGTCGCAAGTCCAAGATTGTCGAGGAGGTTCCTAACGATTCGGTTGTTGTTTCGGGAGACCTTAAGGTAGATATCGAAGGACGTCGTGTATTTATAGGCGGAGTTGAAGTTAACCTTACAGCCAAGGAATTTGATTTGTTAGAACTTCTTGCCAAGAATCCTAACAAGGTGTACAGCCGTGAGAAACTCCTTAAAGAAGTATGGGGTGAAGATTATCCTGGAGACGGAAGAACGGTTGATGTGCACGTTAGACGTTTGAGAGAGAAGATAGAGGTCAACTCAAGTGAACCTAAATACATCCACACTAAATGGGGTGTCGGCTACTATTTTGCCGGATAGGGGGTCAACATGAGTAAGATCAGTATCAGAAGTGGAGCCTTTAAGAGCATGCGATTTGTAGTATTCGTGTGCTTTTTCGTGCTTACCATGGTATTTATATTGCTATATTCTTACTTTCTACAGAAGACTTACGAGAGGCGTATCTTAGACCAGCGTAAGAACTTTACTATCAATCAGAGTAATGTGTTGCTTAACCAGCTTGTTTTGGCGGGATATTTTAACGGTGAAACCGATATTGCTCTGGAGAATCAGATTGATCAGCTAGCGACTGTCTTTGACGGCCGTATCATGCTTGTAGATTCAGATTACCGTATACTTACGGACACTTATCAGCTCAACAAGGACAAATACCTGATTTCAGAAAATGTTATAAAGGCGATGAGCGGAACCATGACCGAGAGCGAGAATAATCAGGTGATGGACGATTACATTTCCTGCTATATTCCGGTTAATGTGTCTACTTCGGGAGATGACGCTGCTATGGATGAACAGGTGGGTAACAATCCTCTTGTGACCGCCAACTCTAATCAGAGTAATCAGGTAGAGACTGTCGGGCTTATGGTCGTCTATTCGTCGGTTAAGTCATCCTTAAACACTATAGATTATGCCAAGGAGCAGTCGATTCAGCTTTTGGTTCTTTTTATAGTTGTAATCTTAATGGTTGCAATCCTACTTACTATGGTTCTTACAGGACACTTTAGAGAGTTCTCTAAGTCTATAGTAGACATGACTGACGGAAGAAATGTCAACATGGAGGTATATGGTTTCACGGAGATGAGGGAACTTGCTTCTTCATTTAACGAGGCGATTTCCAAGATGAATAAGCTTGAGGAGTCGAGACAGGAGTTCGTTTCTAACGTGTCACATGAGCTTAAGACACCTATTACATCGGTTAAGGTACTTGCTGATTCCTTGGTTAATCAGGAGAACGTTCCGGTCGAGATATATAGGGAGTTTATGGAGGACATCGTAGAAGAGGTTGACAGAGAGAACAAGATTATCAACGATCTTCTTACCCTTGTGAGACTTGATAAGAAGTCGGATGATGTCTTAAATGTTTCGACTGTCAATGTCAATGAGCTTTTGGAACTTCTGCTTAAGAGACTTAGACCATTAGCGGCCAAGAGAGATATTGAGATTACATATGAGAGTTTTAGGCAGGTCAATGCCGAGATTGACGAGGTTAAGCTTACCCTTGCTTTATCTAACTTAATAGAGAATGCTATCAAGTACAATGTCGATTCCGGCTGGATTAGAATAGCTCTTAATGCCGATCACAAGTATTTTTATGTCAAGATTGCCGACAGTGGTGTAGGTATTCCTGAAGATTGTAAGGATCATGTATTTGAGAGGTTTTACAGGGTTGATAAGGCTAGGAGCAGAGATACCGGTGGAACCGGACTCGGCCTTGCGATCACCAAGAATTCGATTGCTATGCATCATGGAAGTATTAAGCTTCACTCTACTTTGGGCGAGGGAACTACATTTACTGTACGAATCCCTCTTACTTACTCGGTTAACCTTGCGGCTAACAACGCAAGTAAGGCTGCTGTTACCCCTGAACCTAAGAAGCTCTCACTTCCGTTCTTTAAGAGTAAGGAAGAGAAGCCTAAGAAGACGGCTAAGACCTTGCAGCTTCCTAACTTAAGCGAGGTTAAGGGTAATATAGGAGAGGTGTTAGAAGCTGTTGACTCGACACTTAATAAGCCTAAGTCAAAGTCCGAGGAGAAGGATGCATTTTCTGACGATAATCCTCTTGATATTGCGGCAGCGGAGCCTGATGTTGTCGTACTTAACACTGATGAGATGGTCAATCCACAGGTAGTCGTAATCAAGCCTGAAGAGATTATCGAGGAGCGAACCGAAGAAGAGTATGAAGAAGATGTAGTTGAAGATGATGTTGATAACGAAGGTGAGACAGATGAATAGACTTAAATGCCTTAGTTTATTGTTAGTTTTTATAATGTTGACTTCTCTTGTGTCAGGTTGCGGCGATGAGGACTCTAAAGATGATAGGGTTGTTCCTAAGTCTGATGAGTATGTCCTTTATTATGTCAGCAATGATTCTACAGCGCTTGTCCCTAAGACTGTGACATTTGACAAGGATGAGACGGCGAGAAGTCAGATGGATAAGATGATAGATAAGCTTACTGCGGATGTTTCCACGGTTGATTATAAGTCGTGCCTTCCTCAGAATGTGAGTTATCTTAATGATCAGCTCGAAGAGGGAGCTGCAACAATCAACTTGAGCAGTAGTTTCTATGAGGCTCCTGCATCCAGTGCGTTGCTTTGTGAGGCTGCGTTTGTGAGGAGTCTGGTACAGATTGAAGGAATCAACACGGTTTCTTTTACGGTCGGTTCTCAGCCACTTATGAAAGATGACAAGATTGTGGGAGCTTTGACTGCGGATTCATTTGTTGACAGTGACGCAAGAAATGATATCAATCAGGTTCAGTATGTTACCATATACTTTACCAATGTTACGGGAGACAGGTTAGAGCCTTTAAGATTCCCGATTAATGTCAGCGGTCACAACTCTGCCGAGGAGCTTGTTGTCGAGAGGTTGATAGCGGGTACGAGCGAGAGAGGATACTATAACACGATACCTAAGGGAACCGAGCTTCTGTCAATTTCTACCAAGGATAGCGTGTGCTATGTGGACTTTAGTAAAGAGTTTATGACTATGCCTGACAATGTTCTTGATCAGACTGTAATATACTCTGTTGTCAACAGCCTTTGTGAGCTTGCTACCGTAAGCAAGGTGGCGTTCACCATAGAAGGAGAGCAGCAGGAATTATACAACGGTAACGTTACGTTTAATCAGTTGTTTGAGAGGAATCTCGATTTAGTAGATACAGAATAAAGGAGAATTAATTGAATAAGAGACCTATGCTTATGGCGGTTATTTGCTTTGTGCTTGGAGAGCTTGGCGTGTACCTTTCATTTGCAGGGGTTAAGATATTGACGCTGGTAGTTGCTGTGGCGATATCGATTATTTATTACAGAGAATATAAGAAACGATCTACAGCGGGATTTATAGTCTTGATGTACTTTTTCGGTGCAATGAGGCTTTATACCGCTGTAGGTGATGATTTATTGACAGTTCTTGATAAGGACAGGTTAAGCGGAGTAGATGTTTCTGCGACTGTTCTTGATATTTCAAGGGCGTCTAACGGATATAAGGTATATCTTGGTGACGCAACGGTCTTATATGAGGAGGAAACATATCACATCAAAAGAAAGCTTATAACCAAGCTTGAATCCAACGATTTAAAACTGGGACAAAAGGTTAGAATTAAAGGGGAACTTAGCTCATTAAGCAGGGGAGATAATCCGGGAGAGTTTGATGAATACAGCTATTATCGTGCGAGAAATGTCGATTGCAGACTAGAAGTTGATGATATCGATGTCATCGACGAAAGATATTGGATTTACAGGGATTATCTTAGGTATCTTAGAGAGGAACTTGTGTTGCGTTTCGGGGCGGTTCTTGATGAGGAAGACGCAGGAATACTAGCGGCGATAGTTTTAGGAGATAAGACGGATGTTGATAAAGAGCTGAAGGGAATGTATCAGCGTGCGGGTATAGCCCATGTGATTGCAATCTCGGGTTTACATATAGGCCTTGTCGGAGCGATGATATTTAAGTTTCTAAGAAAGATGAAGATGTCAATAGTAAGCTCATGCGTAATATCTTCGTTCCTTATAATATCTTATGGAATCCTAAGCGGGATGAGCGGTTCTTGTTTTAGAGCTATGATAATGTTGTTAGTTGCTTATTTTGCCAGAGTTATAGGAAGAAGTTATGACCTTGTGTCAGCTATGTCTTTAGCTGCTTTGATAGCATTAGTAATTGCGCCGCTTTCATTTATTGATGCGGGATTCTTGTTATCGTTTGGGGCGGTACTTGGAATTGGGGCCGTTTATCCGATTCTGTCTTCATTTTCTAAGAGAGACAAGTCTATACTTTCTCGCGTTGTTGACACGCTTATCTTGAGCCTGAGTATTAATCTTATTATATCTCCGGTTATAGCCTATTTTTATTATGAGCTTCCGCTTTACTCAACTATTTATAATCTATTCATTGTTCCGTTGATGTCCTTACTTGTGCCATCAGCGATGATTGGATTAGTGATGACGTATATCGATACTGATTTGTCACTTATAGCGCTATTTCCGGCGAGAATTATTCTTGCCTTTAACAAAAGCATTTGTCTTCTTAACGAGACACTCCCTAAATCTTCAATTCTAATTGGAAAGCCGAGTATGACGTGCATTATAATGTATTACCTAACGCTTGCTTTGATACTTACGTTGATAAACAGGCGCCATAACGTCTTGAGGGTCTTAACATGTTACGAATCTGATATCCGTTTCGCAAGACAAATGATATCAAAGCGCAATGAATATAGGATTCTAAAAAGAGTGGCGTACAGGCTGCTGGTGGGTATTGTTGTATTGGATTTATTCTTTCTTGGCGCATTTTCTTATAAAGACAGGGATACGCTTGTTATTGATGTTCTTTATGTCGGGCAAGGAGATGGGATTATTCTTAAATTACCTGATAAAAGGGTGATTACGATAGATGGCGGAAGTACATCTAATTCCGGTCTTTATCAGTATACCTACATTCCGTATCTTAAAAGCCAGGCGATTGGCGCGATTGACTACTCCATAATTACCCACAGCGATCAAGATCACATCAGTGCGATAGGCGAGCTGATTGACAACGGTTATAACATCAGAACTCTAATGCTTCCTGATATTTCTAATCCTGATGACAATTACAATGCTCTTAAGTGTAAGGCGACAAATGCAGGAGTGACTGTATCCTATCTTTCTAAGGGGATGATTATTAGAGATAATAATGTGACGCTTAAGGTTCTTCATCCTCCTCATAAGTACGCTACTGATGAACCTAATTATTACTCGACAACAATACTTCTGGATTACCAAGGTTTTAAGATGCTTTTTACCGGTGACTTGGGAGGAGAGGCTGAGCAACTTATGTTAGATTCATGTAAGCCTTATGCAAATGATATCGATGTATTAAAGGTTGGTCATCATGGGAGTAAGACTTCTACAAGTGACGAACTTCTTGAAATGTTTAAACCGGAGTGCGCTGTGATTTCCGTTGGTGAGAGGAACAGATACAATCACCCGAGCAAGGAGACTCTTGAAAGACTTGAAAATCACGGAGTAGATTACATTTGCACTAAGGATAAGGGGATGGTTAGGATTAAGGTTGACGAAAGTGGCTATAAAGTCTATACATATCGAGAGAATTAAAGCTTGGTTAACTTTTAAATCTTAACATTTATCTCAAATAGTTGGTGTATTATTGTGGAAGAGTGTGTTGAAATGTGCTATAATAATTTTAATTATATTTTGGTGGTGAAGTTATGAGACTTTTTAGGAGAACGATTGTTGCTTTGATTGTTGTGGCTGCATTTTTTACGATATCGTTTGGCGCGGCAGCGGCTACGCCTACCACGGCGTATGCTGCTAAGAAGACATTTACTGTTACGCCTAATTCTAAGCCATACAAGAATAAATACGTCAAGTCAGGCAGGTATAACAAGTATACCAAGCATTATTATATGTTGAGATCATATCTTGACAGATTGGAAGATTTGGGTGGCGGAACTCTGATTTTAAAGGATGGAACATATACTGTTTCCAATCTTTTGTATATTGGTTCTAACATTACTATCAAGCTTTCTTCCGGAACGACCATCAAGAAGTCTTACACCACAGGTACCAAGATGGTTTATTCTAAAGCATTGTTCCATGTAATTGGCAGGAAGCCTGCTAAGTCGGGCAAGAAGATTACCGGCTACGGTGGAAGTCATAATGTCAGCATTATCGGTACAGGTAAGGCGACTATCAATCTTAACTACTGCGATGACGCTTTGGGTTTTATGATCGGTCACGGTAAGAATATCACCTTTAAAGGTCTTAATTTCAAGAACATGAGGAGTAATCATCCTATAGAGCTTGACGGTACATACAATACTCTTATTGAGAATTGTACTTTCTCCGGATACAAGGAGCAGACACACAGTACCGCTATCAAGGAGGGTATCAATATCGATGCACCTGATGAGAACAACTTGTGTTTCCAGGTTAAGTGGTCATCATTTGACAAGACTCCTAACAAGAAGATTGTAATAAGAGGATGTACTTTCCATAGGTTAGGAACTGCAATCGGTACCCACAGATATTCGCAGACTCTTAACTCCGATGGCGTTACAACCACCAACAGATACCATACCAACATTACAATAGAGAATAACAAGTTTTATGATATAGACTCATACACCATAAGAGTTCAGAACTGGAAGGGCGTTACCGTTAAGAATAACGATTTTTCCGGTAAGGACAATGAATTCTGTATCTATGGTCAGGGTATACATGACTTTAAGATTTACGACAATGTTATTCATAATTACAAGGGTATATTGCTTACGAGGTCGTCTTGGCAGGTTGCTATGACCGATTGGTATACTCCTATTTACAACACTGTATCTGACGAGATGATGCAGATGGTTGCAGATCAGAATACATCTTATGACAACGGACCTTCTGATTACTATAGCGGTGAGAATAACGCTGTAAGCGGCTATATTGTTAACGGTAAGTACACCAAGGAGACTACAGCGTCTGCTAAGGATCCATACGGAACTTTCTACTACAAGAAGATAGTTACTACCAGCAAGAATTCAGAAGGAGCGTGGGTTTCTAAGACCACCTGTACTGCTTCAACCAGCACTTACAACAAGAACGGCACAACATACAAGGTTAAGCACACTTACGATCCTTTGACTGCTAGATGGACATATGAAGTAACAGATATGACAACCGGCAATGTTACGGTTTCATATTCTGAGAGTGCTGTAACAACTGAGGCTGCAACTACAACAGCTGCTTCAACTACAACGGAGGCTGCTAAGGAGCAGGCAACTACGACAGAGACTGCAACAACAGAGACTGCAACAACAGAGGAGCCTGCAGTAGGTTAATGTAGTTGGTTTGAAAGTAATATTTTTTGACGTGATTATTGGTAGAGGAAGAGTTTTATGAGAAGAAGAATTGCAATAATTATGATTGCCATAATGGTGCTGACATTGATGCCTGATAGTATGTGTACATCATCTAAGGGGATTGATACAGTTACGGTTGAGGGCTTTAAGTACAACATAAGCAAGGATTCCGGTGCGGTTGTCGTCGGATACACCGGAGACAATGATACTATCAGCATTCCTTCTAAAGTTAACGGACTTAAAGTTGTCGGTGTTGGTGCAAGGGCGTTTGATGGATACAAGACTCTTAAGAGCGTTAGTTTTCCTAGTTCAGTTACTTATATAGGCGATTTTGCATTTGCTAATTGTACATCGCTGACTTCGTTTGAGATTCCTGCAACTATTACAAGGGTGGGCAATCAGATTTTTGATGGCTGTACAGAGTTGACCTCGATAACATTTGCAGAGGGCTCTAAGGTCACAAGTATTTCGTACTTTGGAGATGATTTGGCTAAGCTTAAGAATATCAAGTTGCCTAGTGGACTTACATATATTTCTACGGGTGCTTTTCTTGGATATTCTATTGAGCATATAGATATTCCACAGACGGTTACTTACATCGGAGACAGAGCGTTTGAGAACTGCGCGTATCTTGAGGAACTCGTACTTCCTGATGATATGCAGAATGTATGCTTTGGTCTTGCTAAGAATTGTATTTCACTTAAGAAGGTTGTTATCGGAGCACATACTGTAACTGTTGAGGAGGATGCGTTCTATAACTGTGTTGCTCTTAATGACTTGACATATGGCAAGGAGATTCAGGTTCTTGAGAAGAGAGCGTTTTACAACTGTGAGAACCTTACAAGTTTTGTGGCTCCTGAAGATTTGCAGAGTATCAAGAGACAGACGTTTTATGGTTGTAAGAAGCTTGGAACTATAACACTTAACGAGGGATTGGGAACTATAGGCGCATACGCGTTTCAGAAGAATTATGCGGTTGAGTCAATCGTGGTTCCTAAGACGGTTTACAGTGTTGGATTGGGAGCTTTTGCTAACAATCAGAAGCTTACTGATATGAAGTTTTATCCTTCTTTTAGAGGAAGTGGTAATAACATTTTTGCATCCAATACACATGAGACTAACCTTAAGTATGCTAAGCTTTGTACTGTTCATGTTTATTCTAACTCTCAGTTCTTAGACGACATTAAGGAGTCTGATTGTAAGATTGATAAGATGTCATCTAAGGCTTCTAAGAGTGTTAATCTTTATAAGGGAAGCAAGAAGCTCGGAAGTTACATTACGATGAAACATGGTGATGTGGTTGACCTTAAGGCTAAGCTTACCTCAGGTTCTACTGAGTCTGTCAGATGGACTACAAGTGATGCCGCGATGGGATATGTAGATCAGAAGGGAAGAATCAGAACGGTCAGAGGCGGCGTTTGCCAGATTACCGTTACGACTATGAACGGACATCAAGATTATGTCACGGTTATTATCGATGATTCTAAGCATACCGGCAAGAAGATGGCAGCGGTTTTGGTTAAGAACTATGTTGAGACTACTCAGAGTAGCAAGCCGTTTAACGTTAAAGCTAAGTCTTATCCTGCAGGTAAGAAGATTAAGTATTACTCGGGTAATGAGTCGGTTGCTGACATAGATAAGACCGGTAAAGTTACAATCGCAGGTTCAGGTGGAGTTAAGCTTTATATGTATACCGCCGAGACTTCTAAATACGAGCAGGGACTTGGTAATATGACATTAGTTGTTTATCCTGATATGCCTAAGGTGACTCTATGCTCAAGTAATGCTAAGGGTGCCATGAATGTTTCATGGAGTTCGAAACCTACTGCCGGATATGAAGTGAGATATTGGCCGAAGGGTGCAACGACGGGACATAAGTCTTTTATCGTTGATAAGAAGACTCAGAAGACGGCTAAGATTACAGGACTTTCAAGCGGCAAGAACTATTCAATGAAGATGAGGTCTTATATGATTTATAAGGGCAAGGAATACTATACTGAGTGGACCGATACCTATTACGTCAAGATTAAGTAGCGTTTGAAGCAGGATTGATATCCTGCTTCATTTTATTTAGATTCACTATTGACATTTAGTGACTTTTAAGATATAGTAGATAGGCATGCGAAATGAGTCACTACGTTTCGCTTGAATGAATTTAGATTAACATATGATTGTCCGTGTCCGGTTTATATGTTATAACAGTTGAATGTATTATATTATTTGGAGGTGTACATCTTGGCTAACATTAAATCTGCTAAGAAGAGAATCTTAGTTATCAACACTAAGACATTAAGAAACAAGACTATCAAGTCTAAGATTAAGACTTTGGTTAAGAAGGTTGAGAAGGCTGTTGAGGCTCAGGACAAGGCTGCAGCAGAGAGTGCGCTTAAGGTAGCTATTTCTGAGATTAACAAGGCTGGTTCTAAGGGAATTTACCATAAGAACAATGTAGCTCGTAAGGTTTCTCGTCTTACCAAACTTGTTAATTCTATTGCTTAATTTATATGAATATTTAAGGCAGGTGATTAGTCACCTGCCTTTTCTTATTCTTTAAAACATTCTGCTAACATCAAGTCCATCGCGGTGGAATCACTCATTGTGCCATTTCTTGATTCGTTCTGTAAGGTTACTCCGTAATCCAAAAGCTTTAATAGGCGTTTGTAAGACAGTTTCTTAACTACTCCGAGATTCTTGTTTATGACAAATCTATTGACTTGCATCTTGCTTGCAATCTCATCGTTAGGAGTGCCCAATCTTACGTGATCCTTAATCTGAAGCAAGATGTTTATCTGTCTTGTAAGAAGTATAAGTATCTTGCTTGGTGGCTCTTTAAGGGTTAAGAGATCTTTATATAAAAGATAAGTCCCTTTAGAATCACCGATAGCGGCTCTGTCAATCATCTCGAATATCTTATCTTCGATAACTCTTGTGGTTATGGCATCGATATCTTCTCTGGTTATAACAACGGTCTCAGAAGCCTGATAGGCATTTACATAGTCTCTAAGCTTGGTAAGCTCGCTTACGATTGCCGTCATCTTATCAGGAACTCTGTTGATAAAATAGGTGAGCTCTGAGGTCTTCATAGTCATGTTGTTGTCGCCCATCCATCCCATAACGAATCTCTCTAAGCTTTTGGCCATCTGGGTTTTTAGGTCGATTGCCTCACCGTACTTGGCGTAAGCCTTGTATAACTTGGTTCTTTTGTCGGGTTTATCATCAACGACAACTACATATGTGTTGCTGCCTTCTAACTCCTTAAGATAGTCTATCCATACTTCAGGCTCGGTGACATTGCAGTTCTCGATAAGCATGAATCTGGGACCGCCAAAAAGTGTTGCCTGAACATATGCCTGACCTTTTAATGTATCTCCGCTTACCTTTTGGTCTTTATATCTGATTGTATCTACGAATCCACCGAGTTCATTTACTCTGGATTCGATTTCTTTCTTCTTTTGGTTCTTTAGATAATCTTCCTCACCGTACAGGTAGTACAGGTGTTTTAATTCTGTGTTTTTAGCCATGAGTTTTCCTTTATATCCCTTAATTGTCATCCTTATCATTTTATATTATAATCATAACAAATGCAATTGTGATTTTATCGGTTTTTTGTTTGTTTCACATTTGTTATTAATTGTGGTTTATAATTAAGTAAATGCTTAACAATTCTCATTGAAAGGAGTATATATCTATGAAAGAGTTAGAAAACAACTATTACAAAGAGGGTACTGAGGAGCTTCTTAACAAGCAGGATTACAAGCTTGAGATGGAGCGTGTTGAAGAGGAGAAAAAAGCCAAGGAAAAGTACGAGAAGGATGAAATAATAAAGGCTGAGTTAGCGAGGAAGGAATCAGTCAAGAAACAGGCTGAGGAAGCTGCCAGAAAGAAAGAGTTAGAGGACAGGAAGGCTCGTATTGAAACAAGAAAGCAGGTTCTTGTTGACGAAGAGAAGGAAAGAGAACGCATAAAAGAGCAGAGACAAAAGGCTATCAACAATTTTAATAACCTTGATACTGATGATATGCTTTCGGTTCTTAACGATGGCGATGATATGCAGATATACTATGAGAATTTGTTCAGTGAGGGCTATGAAAGATATCTGTCCGAATATAAAAAGGAAATGGATGAATTGCCTGATTTTAGTAAAGACCTGACCGAGGAAAACCTTAAGCAGGCAGATGTGTTGTTCCATATGCTTTTTGGTGATATAGCTGAATTTGAGAAGCCGTTTTTGGTGAGCATAAACGGTGATAAGGTACCTGAGACCCCTGAAAAGCTCGACAATATGATAGTCGGTAATTTTATTCTCAACCAAATGACTGCCTATGATTTTGTAAATGATAAAATCAAAGATAAGGTTACTGACCCTGATACTGTTATGAGATATCAGAAGTACCATGTACTAAAAAAGATTGCTGATTATTACTATAGAATCGAGAAGGATTATGAGGAAGAAGCAGAAAATAATGCTGAAACCATAAAAGAAGAAACCGATAAGAAGATTATAGGTAAATCAGATAAAGAAATCGAAACTATTAAGGCACAACAGAAGGAAGCGCTTTTAAAAGCCAATGCTGAGAGCAAGGCCAAGCTATTTAAGGTATACACTGACAGATTACAATATAGGGGCTTTATTGCTGAGAAGCTTCCGAATGGAAAGATGGAGGTTTTGCGTCCGGCACTGGACTTTGGTCGTGAGTATAGAAGCAGAAAGTTCTGGCTCGCAAGACATCCTGAAAAGAAAGATGTTAACTATGCAAAGGATGAGCTTGATTATCAGCTTGGTTTTGTGAAGAAGATGGCATCTTTTGTAGCAAAGGAGCAGAAGGTGCCGGAATCCATATATGGTGATGACACTAAAGACAGGACTCCGATTAGCCTTAATCGTACCAAATATGAGTTGAGAGAATTGAGAGCTGCTTTTAATATGCATGCAGAAGCAACTAAGGAATTCCCTCTTAAGAAATTTAACGAAGGTATTGCCTTTCTTACCAATTATGAGGAGGGTGATTTTAAGAGACTCATGAGAGAGAAGCCGCATATGGCCCATCTTTTGGATGTTATAATCAACGGTCCTTTGGTAAGTCCGGTAGAAGGTAAGACTCAGCTTGAGGTTTATAAGGAGATTGAAGAGAACCATCCCGGAGAGTTAAAAGCGTATTTGAAATTTGCAAATGCAATTCTTGCTCAGGTTTCTGTTGAATACAAGAAGCAAAAGCTTGCTGATGCCAATTATCCTGCCAAGGAGGAGGAGGCTGTCAAGGAGGCTTCAATAGATGCCACAGATGGTTTGTACTATGCGATTGAAGACCTTAAAAAGTCTAAGCTTTACTTAATTGATGATTATTGTACCAAGCCTATATCTGATGCATTTGACAAAAGAGAACAAAACAATATTCTTGATGATGCGGAGATTATAAGTAATGAGGTAAGTGCGCTTGCTAGAGGCTGGAAGATGAAGGATACCCTTATATTTGCGGTAATCTATCAGGTGTACTCTAATTCAAGAGCGCTTTATAAACAGAACAGAAGAAAATACGACAAGATATACTCTGACCTTGGTGATATAGCATGGAATATCGGCAAAGCCAAGACAGCTGTAGAGAAGAGGAATTATCTCAATAAATTTGAACAGATTATCAGAGACAATATTGATGACAAGGCGCTTGTAGGCTCTTTAGAGAGTGCTCAGATTGAGTATGACAGCGTAAGACAGAGCTTTGATGACGATTATAAAAACACCGTAATAGCAGACTTAAATAAGCTCAAAAAAGACCCTGAAAAGCTTGCAAAGTCAATGACTGAGATGCAGCGGATTGCAATTGCAAACGAGGAGCCGTTCCATGATGTAATCTTTAAAGAGTTTATTGATTCGCTTGATGGTGATGCGCAGGATAAGCTTCAGAGAGCCTTATATAACGAGCGCATGAACCAGATGATTAAGCGTGCACAAAATGTCATCGACTACACTGATGAACTCTATAAGCGTAAGGAGCTTGCAGACTTTAAATACAATCCTACCATTAAGAATGATATCAAGGCACAGATAGGAAGAATTGTAAGTCAAAACGACGGAGTTGCTGCTGTTGACAGACTGTTCTTAAGATTTGACAATCCTATTTCTGCAGATGAGAAAGCCAAGCTTAATGAGGAATATAAAAAGAAGAATATCGAAAGCAAGGAGATGAGGGTTGACGGTAAGTTGTATGCCCGTGGAGAGGGCTATTATGATATGGAACTTGCCGAACTTATAGAGAACAATAAGCCTGTCAATGGTATTCATGTTGTAACTGCTCCGGATGGTGGATTTAATATCAATTATGACAAGGATATTATTGAAATCAGGAAGAATGTCTTCGAGAAAGCAGCACCGCAGTATGAGGATATTAAGTTAGAAATCGCCATGATTAGAACTGCGATGAATACATATTTAGAAACTGCGCGAAGCATGGGCAAGGTTAGTGTAGGATATGAGGGTATATATTACAATATGTACAGGCTTGCCACAATGCAGGACAATATGAGTATCAGTGCATGGATTAGCGACCTTGAATCGATAGTAGAGCTTACAACTGATAGGATAAAAGAGCTTGAAGGAAAAGATAACCAGAAAGAAACCGACTACCTGAAAGAGGTTAATGCGTTCTCCAAGAAGAAACTTGAATTACTTAATCCTAAGAATTATCCTGATGTAGATTTTGAAGAGCTTGCCAGGGACTTAAACAGACAGATAGAGACCACTAAAGTACTCTGGGAGAATAAAGCTGAAGGCAATAAATTCGAACCTAAGCCTACTGAATACATCAAGAATAAAGAGGCTCAGGCTGAGAAAGACAATGTTACGGCGTTCTATAAAGCTATTGCTACAAGCTCTTCAAGAAAGAATCTTGACCATAATGAGGGATATGAATCAGGATATGGAAAGACTCTTAAATTAAAGCCGGCCACTATTCTTGAGATGTGCGAAAAATATTTTGGAGCTCTTCAGGCACTTGACGGCAATGATGTGTCTAAGGAATCAATAGAATATCAGAATTTCTATTATTCATTGAAGGACCTTAAAGAGCATTTTAATGTCAGAGAGGTTGACCCTGAAGATGGTTCTAATGTTACCAAGGATTGTTTAGATGACCTTGTTACATCAATGGAGGAGTATCTTAAGAGCGACGACAAGTCCAAGAATGCTGATTTACGAAGAAATGTTGTTTATCAGATTAAGAACAATTATCTTTATGTGGTAAGCGGATACGATAAATACGACAATGTTGATAATCTTAATACATTTGTCAATAATGATAGTGATATAAGTAAAAGCATCCGAAATCTTTCTGATGACGCCAAGAAGAATAGACAGGATAGAATTGATGCCGAGAAGAAAGCAGCGGAGGATGAGAAGAAAGCAAATGATGCGGAAGACGAAAAAAAGAATAAGCTGGAGCAGGAACATATAAGGATTAATGTTGAAAGACAAAAACTTGAAGACAGGATTAAAGTTATTAATTCATCTATCAAGGATGAAGAGAGACAGGCAAGGATTTCTAATGAGAACCTTGTAAAATTCAGCTCTTATCCGGAGAATCGTAAAGAAACATGGAGAAACACTGTAAAAGAATGTGAGCAGAAGATTAAGAATTATAAAAAAGAACTATCTGATATTGATAATCGGAAAGCTACGCTTGATAAGGCGTGGAAGGATGCAGATAGGCTTTATGCTCCAAAGGAGATTGCCAAGAAAAAGGTTGTTCTTAAGCGTCAGGAAATCAAGGACATGATGAGAACAGGTAAAAAGCCTGAGAAGAAGGTCAGGAAGAAGGTCAATAAGAAACCTGAGCAGAAGGTTGAGCAGAAGGTCGACAAGACTAAGCAGAAAGTAGAGCAGAAGGTTGACAAGAAGCCTGTTGACATCAATATCAAAAACGAGGACAATATCAAAAAAGCAAATGTCAACAACAGGATTAACATCATTGAGGACAATAACAATCTTGTCGGTGAGGATATACCTCCTGTTAAGAATGACAAGGCGTCTGTAAAGGATAATAAGAAAGGATATGAGCAGTATTTTCTTTTGCATACGGGTGAGAACAAAGGTAAGGATTATAAGACCAAGGTTGACAATTTTGGCAAGGTTGTTGCAGCCTACGCTTTAAGAGCCAACGAAAACGATTTCTCGATTAAGATGATACATGCTTTCAAGGATGGCTTTATAGACAATCTCTGCTTCGGTGACCTTTCTGAAGCTGATCTTGACAAGTATCTTGCCGACCCTAAGAGTGCTCTAAACGGCGCGGATAAGATACGCTCTGAGATATATGGAATCAAAGAAGGCAATTATGATAAGTTCTCAGAGGATATGCAAAAGCTCAGAGACAATTTGATGGACCCTAAGAACAGAAGCACCGAATTTCAGCAAATGGCAGGGTGTATAAAGAAAGCAGCAGCTCTTAAGGACGAGAAATTTGAAACGGATAAGAAGCGAGAGGATGCATACAGTCAGGCAGCGCTCATGGTGGCATTTACAGTTACCAAATATATGAAGGGCAAGAAAAGTGTGCGCGTTCATGAAGGCGGTAATTATAGATTTGACAATGCACTTGATGCTTTGGCTATCGTTTCAAAGTACACCAAAAACGGAATCAGGCGCGCTAATAAGCTGATTGACAGAATCAATGAAGTGAGAGGTAATAAAAAGCCTATTAACAAAGGTGATTTTGTCGATAAATACGGGGCTTCTCGTGCAAGCACTGCTCATGAAAAGTGGCTTTATGACCATAATGCTGAATATAGGAGGCATATAAAGTGGAAGGCTAAAGTGGATGAAGAAATCATTGCGGGAGGTGTTGAAGCGGATGAGAAAAAGCTTAAAGCACCTAAGAATCTGAAAAAGTAATTTATGATTATCAAATGATTTGCAGTGTGATGCATTCTTAATTATAAGGATGCATCACGTTTTTAATGCTTTTAATCTGGAATTGTAATTGAAGGGAAAGTATGATATAATGCTCTATGTATGTTGCGATTTTAGCGATAATTGTATGAATACTAGGAGGTATAAGGAATGTACAGTTTTGATGAGATTAAGAATGCAGACCCTGAGATAGCTAAGGCTATAACTGATGAGGTAGAGAGACAGAACTCTCATATAGAGCTCATCGCTTCAGAGAACGTTGTTACCAAGGCGGTTATGGCAGCTATGGGAAGCCCACTTACCAACAAGTATGCTGAAGGTTATCCCGGCAAGCGTTACTATGGTGGCTGTGAGTATGTTGATGTGGTTGAGGATCTTGCAAGAGAGAGAGCTAAAGAGCTTTTTGGTGCTGAGTACGTCAATGTACAGCCACACTCAGGTGCACAGGCTAATATGGCAGTATTTTTCGCTATCTTAGAGCCTGGTGATACATTTATGGGTATGAACCTTGATCACGGCGGACATCTTACACACGGTTCTCCGGTTAATATGTCAGGTAAGAATTATAACTGTGTTCCTTATGGCGTTAATGATAACGGTGTTATAGATTATGATGACGTATTAAGAATTGCCAAGGAATGTAATCCTAAGCTTATTGTTGCAGGAGCTAGTGCTTACGCAAGAACTATTGACTTTAAGCGTATGAGAGAGATTGCAGATGAAGTTGGAGCTGTTCTTATGGTAGATATGGCTCATATTGCAGGTTTGGTTGCTGCTGGTCTTCATCCAAGCCCAATTCCTTATGCTCATGTTACAACCACCACTACTCATAAGACTTTAAGAGGACCAAGAGGTGGTATGATTCTTTCAAGCAATGAGGTTAATGAGAAGTACAACTTCAACAAGGCTATATTCCCTGGTATTCAGGGCGGACCTTTGATGCATGTTATTGCTGCTAAGGCAGTATGTTTCAAGGAAGCGTTAACAGAAGATTTTAAGAACTATCAGAAACAGATAGTTAAGAATGCAAGCACTTTGTGTAAGGCGTTGCAGGATAGAGGATTTAAGATTGTATCAGACGGTACAGACAATCACCTTATGCTTGTCAATCTTGTAGATATGGGCAAGACCGGTAAGGATGTCGAGAAGCTTCTTGACAGCTGCAATATCACAGCCAACAAGAATACGGTTCCTAACGACCCTAAGTCACCTTTTGTAACCTCAGGTCTTCGTATCGGAACTCCTGCTGTTACTACAAGAGGTATGGTAGAAGAAGATATGATAGTTATAGCAGACGCAATTAAGGCTGCGGTTATTGATGAGGATTTAGAGACTGCTAAGTCACTTGTTAAGGGATTGACTGATAAGTATCCTTTATACCGTGAATACTAATTAATAATGCTATGCTTTAATCCCCGGAATAGCATTCTGGGGATTATTGATATATGGAGTTATTTGATGAAAGATTTTTTTGCTAACATGTTTAAAGGACTCACTGTATCGCGAATTGTGTT
>CAMVPR010000013.1 GCA_947169385.1 uncultured Lachnospiraceae bacterium
TTTTCCGCCACGAACGCGCCGAGATTGCAGTCGGGAATGAACAAAATATCCTTATACTTTCCTACGGTGCTGTGAGTCGCTATAATCTGGCGGTTTAGGTTGCTTAAGGCAACAGTGTCATTATCGATTATGTCTATAGCGCCGACTCCGCTCCTTACCAAGGCCTCAACCACATATCCGCCGACTCCGCCGACTCCGAAGACTGCGACTCTTGCGTTGTTAAGGCGCTTTATGCCTTCATTTCCATATATCAATTCCGTTCTTATAAATTGTTCTTTCATAGTTAACCTCTATACCTTTAATTTATGGAGCACACTGTGCTCCACTACGATTGTATCTTGTCATCCTGAGGAGTTTTGCGACGAAGGATCTTTTAAGATTCTTCGCTTCGCTCAGAATGACAACGTAGCTTATCGTATCCGTAGTGGCGAACATCGTTCGCCATTATGGAGCACACTGTGCTCCACTACGCCTTCCTTATCGCATTAACATCCTCCTTGGTAATCTCATCCTGACTATACCTTGCCTTCTCATAGACGGCCCTTATAGTCTCGTAATCATGCTCTGTCTCATTACTCTCATCCTCAAGCCTCATGGTCTCGACAATAGACTTCGGAGTCGCACTCATAAACAAATGCGAGTAAGTATACTCATGCTCCTTAACAATTCTGATAAACTCCTGTCTGACCCTCATAACATTGGAGCGCTTATTAACCTTTTTAACTTTAGATGTCTGTCTAATATTCTTTTCAACCTTAACAGAAGGTCTGTTATAAGTAATCTCATCATACATCACAGTATGTCTTCCATTAAGCTTAATAATAATACTATAAATAAACTTGATTATTATTCTGCAAATGAAATAGAACACGATTACCTTAAGTACAAACTCAGGCGCCTTCCATATCGAACTGTCAACTAGCGGCTTGGCGTCCTTAAAATACTCCTCGAAATTAACTTCCATCTCGTGATAATCAATGTCCGGCGAAAGCGCGATAAGGAAAAGAATCGCCTTAATTGGCTTTCTTATAATCGCAATAAACCCATCCTTAATCCTAACCATAATGTCATCAACCGGCGCAAAGAAGAACAGTAATATTCCTGCGAAAATTAACGCAATAAAGATTCCAAACACAATCGTGTCAGTCTTCACAAGTGACGACATAGCTACATTTGTAAAATCACGATTCTGATTAAGATACCTGCTCATATTCTTAAGATATATAGAAAGCAAAGTCAGACACAGGTAAACTAAGCAAAACACAATAATCACAGTAGGAATCGGCGCAATGTTATAGTGCTTTGCAAAAAGATAGAAAAAGAAGAACAGAATAACCGCCTCAGAGCCCGGAGGTTCAACGGCCATATCACTGTCTCTACTGTTACAGTAAAGCGTTCTTATCAGAATAATCAGAAGCACAATCAGGTTAAACAGCGTGTGCGACAATCCAACCGAAAACGGTATAATCACAACTCCCGACACAATCAGAAGAATCGTGCTAAACGACACCCTATCTACATAATCACAGATAATATATGTAATGAAAATGTAATCAGGCACCCAAAGCACCTCAAAATAATGTATATCCGAATTCGTATCAAACTGCATGAGAGTCAACAGCATTCCGGTCATAAGAATGGTAAGCATAACCACTGCATTTATCTCGCGAAGCGTGTGAATAAATCTACTCATACCGGCACCTCCCAACTCACCATGTCAGGAACCTTAACCTTCACAGGCACCAAAGCATATTCCGGCATAATAAACATATGACTCTTAAAGGATCCGGAAAGATCCTTATATGCGTCAATCACTGCGTTGGTTCTGTCATTTGAAATAAATATAAGGGACTGATTGTTAATCTTTCTGCTGCTTAGTCCCTTCATAATCTTAACTATATCCTCTGGTTCTCTCTTTAGGTTAATCGCAGCAAGCCCCATCATAAGCGACTCTTCTCTTGATTTAGAAGCAAGCGAAGGAAAATTCAAGACTCTGCTTTGGTCAAGCTCGTACGCATTGGTATAGATATGAAGATGCACATTGTTGTCTAGGCAAAGCTTGCCAAGAGTTGCAACTATGCGGATAATGTACTCCAAAAGCCTTATCTTATCGTTCTCGTAGAACGGATGAAGGTTCACAATCATAGTGACCTCGTGCTCTATTACAGGTGAGAAAATGTTGGTCATTAGGGAACTATCCTTAGCCGAACGCTTCCAGTTGATATGATTAAGCGGATCTCCCGGAGCATACTCCCTCGTTCCGATGTACGAATACTCATCCACGTTAAGAGACATCAGCGTGTTAATCTCCCCCTGATTGTTAAGAAGAACGCTGTTAAGTTCACTTCTCTCGATAAGTTTAGGATAGACATAAAGCCTTGCCACGTTGTCATCATGGCTTGCAAATGTTCGTCTAAAGAAGATATCTCCTGATATCAAGTCAACACTCTTAATCTCGTAAAAACCCCTCTGTTTCGCCTTAAACTTAAGCGTCCTCTTGGTCGTCTGATATCCGATAAGAGTAAAAATGTCATTTCTATAGTAATTATCTGTCACAACTGAATTGTCACTGCTCTCAAATGCAAAGCTGCTCGCAGTCATAAACTTCACATGAAGATGCGGAATTGGAAGCCATTTGGCGTTCTCGATAACCTCGATAAGCTCAAGCTCCTCTCCTTCATTTACCCTTCCTTTAGAAAATGACAGAGTCGCACTAAGCCCTTTCTTCCAGTGTTTGCTGTAGTATTTAGTTTGCCAGACATATAAAAGCCCCACAAAGGCTATAATAAGCAGCAAAATCATATAATTATCCTCTAAAATTCTCTGTCGGCGTGTGAACAGAATTAACCACATTTCTCAATGTCTCGATCGCCTGTGCTCGGCTCATGTAGCCGCTTGCCGGAACAAGTCTGTGCGCAAGAACAGGGATAGTAAGTTCCTGAATATCGTCAGGTGTAACGTAATTCCTGCCGTTAATGTAAGCGTAAGCTTTAGCAGAGTTAAGAAGTGTAAGCGAACCTCTCGGAGAAACACCTGCAACATAAGCTTCAGCATTCCTGCTTGCCGCCGCAATATCTGCAATATACTCAATAAGACATGGATGTATGAAAATGTTACCTGCCTCTGCCTTCATTGATCTGATATCATCCACCGTAATAACCGGAGTCAAAGAATCAACAGGATCCTCCGCCAAACGCCCTGTCATAAGAGCTATCTCGTCTTCCTTGCTCGGATACCCAATCTCCAACTGCATAAAGAAACGGTCTAAGATAGCCTCCGGCAATGTAAATGTACCTGCCGTCTCGATTGGGTTCTCTGTTGCTATTACAAAGAACTCATCCGACAGCTCATAGGTAACTCCGTCATAAGTAACCTGTCTCTCCTGCATACACTCTATCAAAGCGGACTGAGTCCTCGGTGTCGCACGGTTAATCTCATCTGCAAGAAGAATATCAGTAAATATAGGTCCTTTCTTGAACTCGAATTCATTTAACTTAGTGTTAAATATCGTAAGTCCCGTGATATCTGCAGGAAGCATGTCCGGTGTGAACTGAACTCTCTTAAAATCAGCTGAAACAAGCTTAGAAAGTGCTCTTGCAAGCGTTGTCTTACCGCAGCCCGGAACGTCCTCGATAAGCACGTGTCCACCTGCGATAATTGCTGTAAGCATGTATTTAACAACCTGTTCTTTACCGACGATTACTCTGTTAAGGTCATCATAAAGTGGTTTAATCTTCTCATTCATTATTATTATCCTCCAAGCAGTATTCACGATATAAAAGTAGCGGAGCACATAGTGCTACAAATATGGCGAACAATGTTCGCCGCTACAGATAGTAATCCTATAAATTACTATCAATTATACCAAGATGACGACCTCTTTACAACTAAAATGATATTGCCCAAAATTCGTATTTATGATAAAGTAAATGCTGATTATTGAGTTATTAGGAGAACAAATATGAAGTTTATCAAAGGATTTTTTAGATTCCTTCTTGTTATTGCGGCACTCGCTTTGATCGGTGCCGAACTTTATCTTCACGGTGCATTTGACTTCTACGAGAAGCTTGACACCATTTCATCCAAAGAAGATCTTTACGACTATACCATCGGTGCCTTATCTGAAGGCAAGGAAGAGTTCAAGATATACGCCAAGGATATAAATGAATCCGACATTAAGCTTATTAACAAGGAGATTACCGGTTTTTACGGAATTGTTGATTCCTACACGATTCTAAATGAGAAATCCGACGGAACCAAGAAGATTAAGATCAACCTAAAAGTCAGCGAGAATCAGAATGTATATAAGGCTTTGGTCAAGGGAGACGATAGCATTTCCCTTAGTGAGCGTGAACAAGCAGTGTACGACAAAGCTAAGACCGTGCTTTCCGAAGTAATTAAAAAGGGTATGTCCGATTACGATAAAGAGGAAGCTATTCACGATTATATCGTCAAGAACTGCATTTACAAAAAGGAAAGTGAAGGCAGCAAGGCGGGTTCTGATATATATACCCCTTACGGAGTGCTGATTGACGGTGCCGCTGTGTGCAACGGTTATGCCGAGACTATGTATCTCCTTCTTAACGCATGTGGCATTGAGTGTCAGGTAGTTGTCGGCAAGGCTGAGAATGAGAATCACGCCTGGAACATCGTCAAGATTGACGGCGTCTGGTATCAGATTGACACCACCTGGGATGATCCGGTTCCCGATCAGGGCGAATATGTTCAATACACTTTCTTTAACTTGACTGACGAGGCAATGGGCGAGACTCATACCTGGGCAAATGACAGATACCCTAAGTGCACTGATGATAGCAACACTTATTTCAAGAAGCATAAACTTTTATGCAGGGATTATGCTACATTTATCAAGAAGACCAACAAGGCCATAAGCAAGAAGCAGGAATATATATCACTTATGGTTCCGAAATATAACGAGAAAGAATATAACCTGTCATTTGTCATGGACTCTCATCCCGAGATTGCCAAAGCATCATATTCTACTGTGGATAGCAGTATGGGAACCGTACTTAATCTTATGATTACTTATAGCGAATAAATAATCCCGGCGATACTCTCGCCGGGATTAACATAAAAGAGGTACAATTTATCAAACGTATCGACTATGCTACATTGATGGTAATCTTCTCAGGCTCTTTAGGCGCCTTCTTAGGAAGGGTGAGCTCCAAGATACCATTTTCGAGCTTGGCATCAATATTTTGAACATCAATGCCTTCCACATTAAAGCTTCTCATATAGGACATTGAGCTGCGCTCCCTGCAAATGTAGTTGACAGGTTTATCCTCTTCTTTAGCCTCTTGATTCTCTGATTCATCTTTGATATCATTTTCTGAAGAATGAGAAGCGGTAATCGTAAGTACGTCGTTCTTGATGTCGATATTAATCTCTTCCTTGGTAAATCCCGGAAGTTCGGCGCTTAACACATACGCTCCGTCTTTCTCGTAAATATCACTTTTTACAGGAGCGAATGCCGGTTTAGCAGGGGCATCGAAGAAACGATCGAAGCCGTCAAAATAATCAAATAATGATGGTTGTTTAAATAATGGTTGAAGTGCTAACATAATAATTCCTCCTTTGTCATGTCGTCTTAGCAGTCTTGGTATCAGCCTGCTAAGAATTGTTACTTTTGTTTCTTTATGTATTGTATAATAGACTTAGTTTGTGTTTAAACTGTGTCTATTCTGTGTTCAAAGTGTGAAATTTAGCACTCTATCCAATCGGCTGCTAATATTGTCTGACAACTTTAATCAAACATCCCATTATATGAGTTATATATGCTGTCTAACATCTTGTTAAAGGTCTTTCTCTTATTAACAGATAAAGAGCGATACTTGGTTATAAGCAAGTACTCGTCTCTTTCTAAATCTACACTGTATTTAGCTCTATCTGCAGTTATGCTGCAATTTGGTTTACCCATAACATCATCAACAGGAACCCTAAAGCATTTGCTTAGAGCATGTAACATATCTACACTTGGATAACTCAGCTCTTTCTCGTACTTATAGATTGCCTGCTGACTTACATTTAACATGCTTGCCAATTCCCTCTGCGTCAGCCCTTTTGATTCTCTAAATTGCCTAATGTTGTTCATAGCCTGCCCTCCTATGCTTTATATATTAAAGTATATAACATTTGAAGGAGATTTTATATTATCAAACATTAACGAAGTTTTTTCGGGTTTTGGTCGAATAAAGTCGAATGAGGTCGAATTTACAGCGTGGTTGTAATTAGCATATGTCTGTACGTGGCAGACGCGCTTTCGCTTGGGTAAAAACGTAACGGTACTAAATTCGTGCTGCGCGACACTTGCACTCATTAAGTACCGACGTTTTTATACAGTCTGCCACTTAACAGACATACGCTAATTATTCTCCCTCAGGGTGGCTTAAGCCACCGGGGTTACGCTTATTCTCCTGTCATTCTGAGCGAAGCGAAGAATCCTTATCCCGAACGGAGTGAGGGATAATAATATTTGCACTTTATACGAATATGGAGTAAACTAACTACAGCAATTATATAAGGAGGTACCCGACATGAAATTCACTAAAATGCATGGCTGCGGCAACGACTACATCTATGTAAACGCTTTTAAAGAACATATACAAGATCCTGCTAAGGCAGCGATTGTCCTTAGCGACAGACATAAAGGAATCGGCTCTGACGGCTTGATACTTGTCGCCCCTTCCGATGTAGCTGATGTCAGAATGATTATGTACAACGCTGACGGTTCAGAAGGTGCAATGTGCGGCAACGGAATACGCTGCGTCGGCAAGTTCTTCTATGATTACGGTATGACCGATAAGGAAGAGATTACAGTTGAGACTAAATCAGGAATCAAAACACTCACCCTAACCGTAGAGGACGGGAAGGTAACTAAAGTCAAGGTTGATATGGGCGCGCCTATCTTAAAGGCTAAAGACATACCGGCAACATTTGACAAAGAAGAGATAATCAACGAACCTATAGATATTGAGGGCACAACCTACAATATCACGGCAGTATCGATGGGCAATCCACATGCGGTGACATTTGTCAATGATACCGCTTCACTTAAACTCACCGAGATTGGTCCTAAGTTCGAGAACCATCCGATGTTTCCTGACAGAGTAAACACTGAGTTTGTACAGGTTTTAAGCAGAAATGAAGTCAACATGCGTGTATGGGAGCGCGGTTCAGGCGAGACACATGCATGCGGTACCGGAACATGTGCTACAGTAGTAGCCTCCGTTCTCAACGGACATACAGATGAGCATGTAACAGTACATCTGTTAGGCGGCGACTTAGAGTTGTTCTACGACAGAGCCAATGACACCGTCTGGATGACCGGACCAGCAACAACAGTATTTGAAGGCGAAACTATAGAAGAGTTCTAAAAAAGGGAGGCTTCACGCCTCCCTAAATTATGCTTAGATTAGTATTTATACTGTTCGACTCTGTCTTTAAGCTCGTTGGATTGAGTCTCATTTGCATTAGATATGCTCTTAAGGTTCTTCATGTTATCTGCCATATCCTGACTCGCTCTTGCAAGCTCCTTAACCTCATCGGCACTCGAAGCCACAACCTTGGCAATTCCGGATACTGCAGTATCTATATCCTCGATTGACCTTACAAATACTTCACTCTGATTCTTCAATGCTTCCATGCTGTCAAGAAGTGTAGAAGTGCTGACTCCGTACTTCTCGCCGAGTTCTGCAAATGAATCATAGTCGGCCACAACATTATTAGAGATATACTCTGACATCTGAACACTGCATTTGGCAAGTGTATCAACAGAAGAAACAGCCTCTTGGCTTATGACATCCATATCGGCAACCGCCTCTGCGATAGCCGTACTGAGTCGGTTAACCTCAGTCGCAACAACAGCAAAGCCTTTACCCATCTCTCCTGCTCTTGCAGCCTCTATCTGAGCATTCAACGAGAGCATCTTGGTCTGTGAAGCAATCTCACTAATCTTAACCGCTATATCCGTAACCTGCTCAATGTTCTTAGCGCCCTCTAAGGCAACGCTCATCTCAGCCTGAATCTTCTCTATCTCACTAACTGCGCTCTTCTTATGGACAAGAGCTTCCTCTTTGGCACCGTTGGCAACCGCGTTCTCATTGTCACAAAGCTTCTGCATGTCAATAATTCCGTCAAGGAATCTCTCAACATTAACCGTAGTATTGGAAAGCTCTGCACTTACTTCTTCGCTGCTTGCACTACACTCAACCATATTGGAACTGATACGCTCTATACTGTCATTCATACCTATGACCGCATCAACATTACCTGCAATGGTGGAATTAAGCTCACTGCCCGAATTCCTTAAAGATCCGGAAGCATCAGCCACATTAGATACCAAAGACTTAATCTGTCCGATAAAGACATTCATATTGTCTGCGATAACCTCAAATTCATCTCCGGAAGAAATCTCAATCTTCCTTGTCAAATCTCCGTTACCACTCGTAAGGTCAACTACTTTGTTGTTGAGTGTCTTAAAGCCTTTAGAAAGCATCGTACTCATTACAACAAGACCAAACACTCCCAATACAAATGCTAATACGCAAATTATAATGATAAGCTTGGCAATGCCTCTAGTCTGAGCATTGATCCAATCAAAATTAAGATCAACAACAGCAAGTCCTACAACTCCATCGTCTCCCTTAACCGGGCTGTATGCAGAAAGATGTACACCCCACTCGTCTGTATAAGGCTCATCATTGACTGTAGTCTCTCCGGCAAATGCATTCATAACCACCTCAGAATCATCACCGAAATCTTCTCCCGGAAGACCCGGCTCCTCAGGATCTGAATCAACCAAGAATACAGGCACTCCCGAATCGTTAAGCCCGATTGTATAGCAATACTCAACTCCTGAATTCTCCAAAAAAAGCGTCAATTCATTGAGGATAGAATTGTATGCTTCAGTTCCTCCGTCGGCATCATCACCTTCCTTGATAGAAGCAAGTTCAGCAGGAGCAATAGACGCCGCAATACACTGAGCTATATTAACTGCATTGTTCTGAATCTGTGAAAACAGAGACTTCTTGGCTTTAGTGTAAGCCGCAAGTCCGATAGCGATATCTGATAACAGTAAAAGAGCGATAACTGCAACAGTTATCCTTATAGAAATCTTAATTCTTCTGACTTTCATAGTACCTCCTCATAATTCTGTTAATTACTTCCCCACATTTTATATGGAAATTATATCATATTGAAGAGTCTCATTCAACATAAAAAGGGATGCCCTAAGACATCCCTTAATCACTATAGTTATAATAATTATCCTAAGATAACTTCAACCTCATGAGTGCTGCCCTCTTCAAACACTGGAAGAATGTTGCCCTCAATAGCGTTGCCATCAACTGTAACAGACTTAACACCCTTACATACATGGTCAGGGTTCTTGATTGTTACATTGTAGGTAGCTCCTCTGAATACTCTCTTAGCTGTGAATCCATCCCAAGCACTTGGAATAGAAGGATCAACCTTAAGACCATCATAATCAGGAATCATACCTAAGATATATTGTGAAATAGCTACGAAATTCCATGCAGCTGTACCGGTAAGCCATGAGTTCTTGGCCTCACCGAAACGTCCTGCATCCTTACCTGCTATCATCTGAGCATATACATATGGCTCTGTTCTGTGGAGGTCTGAGTACTTCTCCTCACGGAAAGCAGGAGCAATCTTAGAATAGTACTCAAATGCCTTATCACCTCTACCTGCATAAGCCTCAGCACAGATAATCCATGCGTTGTTATGACAGAAGATACCGGCATTCTCCTTGTATCCTGCAGGATATGTAGAAATCTCACCGTACTCGATGAAGTACTTGGTAAATGCAGGCTGGTTAAGAACCAAACCATGCTCGCAATTAAGCCACTTATCAATACTGTTAAGTGTTGCGATATCATATCCTTTATCCTTACCAATCTCAGACATAACAGCGAATCCCTGAGGCTCGATGAAGATCTTGCCTTCCTCACACTCATTAGATCCAACCTTTCTTCCAAGATCGTCATAAGCTCTTAAGAACCACTCACCGTCATAACCATGCTCAACGATGTTAGCCTTCATCTTGTCAATCTCTGCCTGTGCAACCTTGGCTTCATCTTCTAAGCCCTTAATCTCGCACATCTTAACATACTCAGGTCCTGCATAACAGAACAATGTAGCAACAAAGAGTGACTCTGCAACCTTAGAGTACTTGTCATCACCGTACTTAGGTGAAGTATATGTCTGGAAGCTCTCACCAGGAACACTTGAGAAGCATGAAAGATTCAAGCAATCGTTCCAGTCAGCACGCATTGAAAGCGGAAGTCCGTGAGGACCTACATTGTTGACAATACGATAGAATGACTGCTTCATATGATCCATCATAGGCTTAGCGAGTGACTCGTCATTCCTATAAGGAACATTCTCATCCAAAATACTGAAATCTCCGGTCTCCTTCATATATGCTGCTGTTGAAAGAATCATCCACAATGGATCATCTGAGAAGTCACCACCGACAGCGTCATTACCCTTCTTAGTAAGTGGCTGATACTGGTGGAAGCATCCTCCATCCTCAAACTGTGTAGCAGCAAGATCAAGAATACGCTCTCTACCACGCTCAGGAATCTGATGAACGAATCCAAGAAGATCCTGGTTAGAATCTCTGAATCCCATACCACGGCCGATACCTGACTCGAAGTATGAAGCTGAACGAGACATATTGAATGTAACCATACACTGATACTGATTCCAGATGTTAACCATACGGTCAACCTTCTCATCAGGAGTCTTAACTGTGTACTTAGAAAGAAGTGCATCCCAGTCTGCCTTAAGTGCGGCAAGTCCCTGATCTGCCTTCTCAGGTGTGTTGAACTGCTCAATCATCTTGTATGCAGTGTCCTTCTTCATAGAACCGTCTGCATTCCACTTGTCCTCGCCGTTCTCAACATATCCAAGAACAAATACGAGTTCCTTCTTCTCACCTGCATTAAGTGTAATATTAAGGCTGTGTGAAGCGATTGGGCTCCATCCGTCTGCCTTAGAGTTCTTGCTCTTGCCTTCGAATACAACATCTGGCTTATCAAAACCGTTGTAAAGGCCTACAAAACTCTCTCTATCACAATCGTATCCATCAATATCTGCATTGGTAACAGTATAGAATGCAAAATGATCACGACGCTCCTTATACTCTGTCTTATGGAATAAGGTGTTACCCTCTACCTCAACCTCACCGGTATTAAAGTTACGCTGGAAGTTGGTTGAATCGTCCTCTGCGTTCCAGAGACACCACTCTAAGAATGAGAAGAGTGTAAATGTCTTAGAAACTGAACCTGTGTTAGTAAGAGTAACCTTCTGAACCTCTCCCTTGAAATCCTTAGGTACGAAAAATGCTACCTCTGCCTCAAGGTCGTTCTTCTTACCGGTAATGATGGTATAACCCATACCATGACGGCACTCGTAAGAATCAAGCTCAGTCTTAACAGGAGACCATCCCGGATTCCATACAGTTCCTCCATCGTTAATATAGAAGTAGCGTCCTCCCATATCTACCGGAACGTTATTGTAACGGTAACGTGTGATACGTCTCATGCGCGCATCCTTGTAAAAATGATATCCACCCGCTGTATTAGAAATCAACGAGAAGAAATCCTGGGTTCCTAAGTAGTTAATCCATGGATATGGAGTCTTAGGAGAAGTGATGACATATTCTTTGTTCGCATCATCAAAATGTCCAAATTTCATAGCCTATATCTACCTCTTTTTCTTAATATTTGGCTGGGGTTATGTTAAAACTAACTTACGTTCAACCCTTCGACGCCATGTAATAACATTATATAATAGTAATGGTTTTTAAGCAAGGAAAATCTAGTGTAATTTGCACATTGGAGATGACAGATTCGCATATTTATTGAGAAAAATCAACAAAAAAGGATTCGGAAGAAAAAGACGGTGTTGATTTTGCCAAGAGTTTTATAGTCAGTAATGAAGGTTCCTGTTTAGCTTCGGATTTAGCAGAAACCTCATTAGCCTTCGGCTCTATCTTAACAGCGCTTCTTTAATCTTGTAAAATGCTACATTAAAGCAATCACAGATTGCAAGCGCCGTAAGCGAATTATACACACTAAAATCTCCAGTAACAGGAACATCAACCTCTCCGGTAAGCTTGCCACTATGTCATGGGGATTGAGCAGACAACGTATTATAAGGATGATAAAAGAAACCGAGCTTTACTATCCTGCTCTGCTAAAGGTAATAAAGCTTACTCCTGAGTACAATGACGCAGCATGGCTTTTACAGTATCAGATTGAAAGCATGTTGGATATATATAAGAGACTTATGTAAAAAAGCGTCACGGGTATTCTGCCCATAACGCTTTAACACTGTTAAAAAAGTTGAAGCTGTCCCTTAATAAACCTACAGATATCTCTCCTCATAGTCCTCTATCCTGATAGGCATACTGTAATAGTATCCCTGAATCAGACTGCAGCCTAACTCTTCCAATCTCTCAACCTGATATTTCTTCTCAGCACCTTCCGCAAGGCAGACAAAATCCAGTTCCTTAGCCAGAGAGATGATTGACTTGATAACAATCACATCTTGCTGCATTTCCTCACCCTCGACAATCTTATCAACGAAGCTCTTATCAATCTTTAGAATGTCAAGAGGCATCTCAGTCAAAAGAGATAATGACGAATAACCGGTTCCAAAATCGTCCATGGATATCTTAAAGCCCCTGTTTTTGAGCTCATACAGCACCGAGAGCAGATATGCGGTATTGTCGTATGTAGCACTCTCCGTCAATTCAAAGTCGATGAACTCATGAGGTACATTGTAGGAATCGACAATCTCAGTCAGGCGATTGATGAGATTCTTGTCATAAAGCCGTGTTCGCGAGAGATTAACAGATATAGGATATAGCTTCCTGCCTTCTTTCTTCCATCTGTCAAGGGCGATACACACCTTCCTAAGCACGATGTCATCCACCTTGGCAATAGAACCATCCTTTTCAAAGAAAGGAACAAATCTTGCAGGTGAAAGCATCTCTTTGCTTTTGTAATTCCATCTGACTAAAGCCTCTGCTCCCGCGATATGGTTGTTCCTTATATCAATTTTAGGCTGCAAATGCACCTCAAACTCATCATTCTCAATAGCCTTGTCTAAATATGCCTTAATGTAATTGCTCCACATTACATCCTCATGCATCTTATCAGAGTATATAACGATATCTGTCTGACCCGGATTCCTGCCAAGTGCCTGTGCAGTTTTAGCTGCATCCGCCACACGATTACCGCTTAGAATAGCCCTCTGCATAGGTACTACACCGGCTCTAAAGTATATGATATAGTTGGGGTCTTCAGGCAAATGTGACAGTCCCTCAAAAAAATCACGAAGAGTCGCAATCATCTCCCCTTCCGGCATATCCTTAATCATCATTGCGAAATTGTCATTATGACATCTGCAACTTAAATATACAAAATCAGCCTTATTCATGGCATCGACAATCCGGGACAATACATGATTAGCCAAAATATGACCGTAGACCTCGTTAAGAATCTTGAATTCCTTCACATCAAAATGAACGAAAGCATAATCCTCAACTCCGATATCAATCGGCATTTCTAACGCCGGAATCATATGATTCCAATTATAATGACCTGTTATATAGTCATGGAACGCAAGCCTAAAGAGCATATCCTTGTCTACCCTGTCTATATCATCAGAGAGAATAGCATCCGCCTTATCGTTAATAAGATCACATTCGTTCATAATCCTTAATTTCTTGCCATTATCACTTGAGAACATCTCAACAGCATCAGAATCGGTATTGATGGCCAATTCACTGCTGTTCCTTATGGCATCTTTATCCTCGGCTATGTTAAAAAAGATGTTTCTTATGTATTCTAAATCAACCTCGTTACTGTATTCAATCTCTGTAGTATAAAAGAAAGTATCATCAAGAACCACAGACGACAATCCTTTAGGATAATCAATTCTGGCATCATCTAATCTGTATTCAATACCTATAACCGGTTTATCTAAAGACTTGATGTAGAATATACCCGGAATATCATATGTACCGAAGGCTCCTGCCAAAGGCTGAATGGACTCCGGATAGAGTCCCAGCTTACTGTCAAAAATGTCCTGTTCAGTAGCTTCAACATAATAAAGAACTCTCTTAGGTTTATATACCTGATTTAGTTTGTTTATAAACATATCCTGTTCCTCCGATAGTTCCAAACTCTCTTTAAGCTATTTTATATAGTTCCCGTCCTTTTTAATATCGGCAACTATCTCTCTCTCATCCATATGATGCTTGACTCCGTTGATTTCCTGATAGTCTTCATGCCCCTTACCGGCAAGGATGATTACATCACCATCAAGAGCATTCTCTATTACATACCTTATGGCGTCTCTTCTGTCAGGGATAGTAACGTACTCACCATCGCATTTCTTAACGCCTACCAGAATATCCTCAATTATCGCAGAAGGCTCCTCATTTCTTGGATTGTCGGAAGTTACTATCGTGAGGTCCGCATACTTGGATGAAATCTCTCCCATCTCGAATCTTCTGTCTCTTGAGCGGTTACCTCCGCATCCAAAGAGACACACAAGCCTCTTTGGGTTGTATCTTCTAAGACTGGTAAGAAGGCTCTCTAAACTCATCGCATTGTGCGCATAATCAATCATAACGCTGAATCTAGGCGATACGTTAACCAACTCTACTCTTCCCTTAACGCTCACATTTAACAGTGCTTCTTTAATCTTGTCAAATGCTACATCAAAGCAATCACAGATTGCAATCGCCGTAAGTGAATTATACACGCTAAAATCTCCGGGAACAGGAACATCAACCTCTCCGGTAAGCTTGCCACTAAGCTTATAGGCCACTCCCAAAACACCCTCGTTATTGGTGAGACTCACTTCGGTGGCATTGAAGTCATGCCCCTCTCCCTCACCAAATGTAAGAATCTCGCAAGTTGCATCCTTAGTTATGGCATCATAATACTTACTGTCACCATTAAATATTCCAACTTTACATTGCTTAAAAAGCTTGGCTTTGCATGAGAGATAATCCTCAAAATCCTTGTGCTCGTTAGGCCCTATATGATCAGGAGAAAGATTGGTAAATATTCCATAGTCAAATGTAAATCCTGCCACCCTGTTAAGCATCAAACCTTGAGAAGAAACCTCCATAACAACACACTCGATTCCTTCATCAACCATCTCCTTAAAAGATTGCTGAACCACGTACGATTCAGGAGTTGTATTAGATGCAGGAATATGTTTATCTCCGATTATAGTCTCAATCGTTCCGATAAGTCCGGTCTTAATTCCGGCATTTTCAAGGATTGACTTAACCATGTAAGTAGTTGTTGTCTTGCCCTTGGTACCTGTTATACCTATAGTCTTAAGCTTTGAAGCAGGATGTCCAAAATACGCTGCTGAAACGCACGCAAGTCCAAGCCTTGTATCAGCAACCTTTATAACGGTTACATCGCCTGAGACTTCGATATCCTTCTCAACCAAAACAGCCGCTGCCCCAGATTCAATAACCTGGTCAATAAAACTGTGCCCGTCAACAACAGCCCCGCTTATGGCAACATAAAGTCCACCCTTAACTGCCTTTCTTGAATCGTAGAACACCTCTGTTATGTCAACGTCGGCATTTCCTTTTAAAATCTCATAATCAAGTTCTCTAATAAGCTCAGATAATAACATAAAATACCCTCCTAAACTCGATATTATTAACCAAACTTGTCATTCTGAGCGAAGCGAAGAATCCCATTAAGATCCTTCGTCACGTTGTTCCTCAGGATGACATTTATAATCACAAACTCTTCAACACCTGCACATAACTGTCATACCTGACACCATCCACAAAATGAAGCTCGGTATCGTCTTCAAGCTCCTCATCAAGAACATCAAGTGAAGAAAGTGCCTTAACTCCATCACTAAAACCGAGATCCTCAATATGATCAAGGTACTCTCTCGTAAAATTCATAGTCCCGTCAAACGTATTACCAAGATCCTCGCTCGGATAGATATGAAGAGCTTTAAGTCCCGTAAAGTATTCTTCCTCATTGGCCTTATTATTGAATAAATCTAAGGACACTTTAGACCTTGCCTCATTCTTAGAAGAGAGGTGAACCACGATACTCTTTCTAACACCCATATAATAAAGCGGAGAAATCGGCACATTATTGCCGAATACAGGTATTCCGCCGTCAACAAGCGTACTGCCGTCAACAATCTGTTTCTCAAATGCTATAGGAAAGGCGGCTGTCGCCATAATCCACTTTAGCTTATCTTCCCTGCTCTTTAGATTAAGGATTGCATCCTTCGGATATCCACTCTGTTCGTCAAATGCAGTCACGCTCGCAATCGGAGCATCAATGTCAAGTTCGTCTAACACTCCACTCTTTCTAATCATAAGCTCAAGCTCAATGTCATTGGATAAATCAGGAGTAACGATATCCTTAACCGAAAGCAAACTCTCGTTAATCATATCCCACATAGCATCTGAAAGTGGAACTCCACCTGCTGCAAAAAGAGCCGCGTTGATACCTCCAACCGACGCTCCGGAATATGCGGAGAATGACACTCCTCCACTTATCAAAGCCTTATAAACTCCGATCTGGTATGCTCCCTTAGCACCGCCACCGGCAAGGCACAGTCCAACACCTAAAGGAGCTTCCTTAACCTTGTCTCCAAGTGCTAATAGCTCCTTATTAAACTCCTTGTACCTACGGTTATTCTCTAAAGGGCGATGAAACTCCTGGTCATAGCGCTTTGCCTTATCTAAGCCACTGTTGATGCTTGAAGCAAGAGCCTTGGTCTCCTCGTCAACATCAAACCATTTCATCCAATCATTGTTCATAAAGCCCCTCCAATCTATATTATGCGTCAATAGTTGCATTCAAAGCGTGCTCATAGATAAACGCCTTTCTAGGCGGAACATCATTCCCCATCAAAAGCGCAGTCGTATGAGACGCAAGCTTGGCGTCCTCAATACCCACCTGCTTAAGAAGCCTGTTCTCTGGATTAAGCGTAGTCTCCCAGAGCTGCTCTGCATCCATCTCTCCTAAACCTTTATATCTCTGAAGAGTAAAGTTCCCCTTGTGATTCTTGCGATATTTCTCTAATGCTCTGTCATCATAAAGATACTCTTCCTTGCCTTTAGAAGGAATCGCCTTGTAAAGCGGAGGCATCGCTACATAGACATGCCCCTCATATATAAGTTCCGGCATAAATCTATAAAACAATGTAAGTAACAGTGTGCAAATGTGAGCTCCATCGACATCGGCATCGGTCATAATCACTATCTTGTCGTACTTAAGCTTTTCAATGTCAAAGTCATTGCCGTAGCCTTCCGAGAAACCGCACCCAAAAGCATTAATCATGGTCTTAATCTCTGCGTTGGCAAGAACCTTGTCCATAGTTGCCTTCTCGACGTTAAGAATCTTACCTCTGATTGGCATGATAGCCTGATACATCCTATCTCTCGCCATCTTAGCAGAACCGCCCGCGGAATCACCCTCGACTATAAATATCTCACATTCCTTAGGGTCTCTACTCTGGCAGTTAGCAAGCTTGCCGTTAGAATCAAATGAAAACTTAGGCTTAGTAAGCATGTTAGTCTTGGTCTTCTCTTCGGTCTTACGAATCTTGGCAGCTCGCTCGGCATTGGCCAAAATACTCTTGAGCTCATCGAGATTCCTGTCGAAGTGAAGCACAGCCTGCTCACCTATAATACTCGAAACTGCCTTGTTGGCGTCAGGGTTATCAAGCTTGGTCTTGGTCTGTCCCTCAAATCTAGGGTCAGGATGCTTGATAGACACAATCGCTGTCATACCATTTCTTATATCGGTACCGGTGAAATTAGGATCCTTGTCTTTAAGGATACCAATCTCCTTGGCGTAAGTGTTCATAACCTGAGTAAATATCGTCTTAAATCCCGTAAGATGAGTTCCACCCTCGGAATTGAAAATGTTATTACAGAAGCCAAGCACGTTCTCATGAAAATCATTGACATACTGAATCGCACACTCGACCATAATTCCATCAGCCTCACCCGAAAGATAGATAGGCTCATGGAGCGCCTCCTCCGACTCGTTAAGCTCTCTTACAAACCCGATAAGTCCGTCCGGCTCATGATACTCATGATGATCATTGTCTTCCTTACGTTTATCCTCGAAAATGATAGTAAGATTGGGATTAAGGTAGGCCGTCTCATGAAGCCTGCTCTTCATCTCGGTACCCGAGAAATCTGTCCTATCAAATATATCCGGATCCGGAAGAAAATGCACCCAAGTTCCGGTCTTCCTCGTAGTCTTAAGAACCGGAAGCAAGCCCTTCTCAAGCTCTACCGTAGGCACACCCTTCTCATATCTGTCATAGTATACGTTGCCCTCTCGACTAACCTTGACTTCAAGGTAGGTTGATAAGGCATTGACAACCGACGAACCCACTCCGTGAAGTCCGCCACTTGTCTTATATGCGTCGCTGTCAAACTTACCACCGGCGTGAAGTGTAGTAAATACCACGCGCTCCGCAGACACGCCCTTCTCGTGCATACCGACCGGTATACCACGACCATTATCGTTAACTGTAGCTGAACCATCCGCCTCTAAAGTAACCTCAATTCTGTCACAAAAGCCTGCAAGATGCTCGTCCACAGCATTATCTACAATCTCATAAACCAAATGGTTGAGACCCTTTCGACTGGTTGAACCGATATACATCCCGGGCCTCTCTCTGACTGCCTCAAGTCCTTCTAAGACTCTGATACTGTCAGCACCATAATCCTTAGTAGTTGCCATTACTTCCTCCGTATCAAATAGCGTCAAGCGCCTGCTTGATATCTGCTATTAAATCCTTACTATCCTCTAATCCACATGACATTCTTACTAATCCTGCAGGAATACCGGCAGCGGCAAGCTGCTCATCTGTCATCTGTCTATGTGTTGAAGTTGCAGGGTTAAGACAACAGGTTCTTGCATCTGCCACATGTGTCTCAATCGCTGCTAATTTAAGGTTCTTCATGAATGTCTCTGCAGCAGCTCTTCCACCTGCGATTTCAAAGGATACAACACCGCATCCGCCATTTCCCATATATTTCATAGCTCTGTCATAGTAAGGATCAGACTTAAGTCCGGGATAGTTGACCTTCACTACTTTCTCATGCTGTTCAAGGAACTCAGCAACAGCCTGACCGTTCTCAACGTGCTTGGGCATTCTCACATGAAGTGACTCCAAACCTAAGTTAAGGATAAATGCATGCTGTGGCGCCTGAATGCAACCAAAATCACGCATAAGCTGAGCAGTAGCCTTGGTTATAAATGCACCCTCCTTGCCGAACTTCTCTGCGTATGTGATTCCGTGATATGAATCATCAGGAGTTGTAAGTCCCGGGAACTTGTCCTTGTGTGCCATCCAATCGAACTTACCCGAATCGATAATAGCACCACCGACACAAGCACCGTGTCCATCCATGTACTTGGTAGTTGAATGTGTTACTATATCTGCTCCCCACTCGATTGGTCTGCAGTTAACAGGAGTAGGGAATGTATTGTCAACAATCAAAGGTACGCCGTGCGCATGTGCAGCAGACGCGAACTTCTCAATATCCAAAACAGTAAGAGCAGGATTAGCAATAGTCTCGCCAAATACAGCTCTTGTGTTGTCTTTAAATGCAGCGTTAAGCTCATCTTCAGTACAATCAGGTGAAACAAATGTAACTTCTATACCCATCTTAGCCATAGTTACTTCTATAAGGTTGAAAGTTCCGCCGTAGATTGATGAAGACGCTACAATGTGACTTCCACATTCGCAAATGTTGAAAAGTGCGAAGAAGTTAGCTGCCTGACCTGATGAAGTAAGCATTGCTGCTGTACCACCTTCAAGCTCTGCAAGCTTAGCGGCTACATAATCGTTAGTAGGATTCTGAAGTCTTGTGTAGAAATAACCCGAAGCCTCTAAATCAAAAAGCTTGCCCATATCCTCACTTGTGTCATACTTAAAAGTAGTAGACTGAACAATAGGAATCTGTCTTGGCTCGCCATTCTTAGGGGTGTAACCACCCTGAACACATTTGGTAGACATTTGAAAATCACTCATCTTATTAAAACCTCGTTTCTTTATATTGTGTAAACATATCGTACATTATACAACATTTTGTGAAATGATACAATGGGAATGAAAGAGAATTGAAGTGACGGTGCCTTCCATTGACGAACATGCTTTAATGCGTTAAAATACTGAAGTAAGAGGTGATATAATGGATCTTAACAATAAGAAGATAGGATTTATCGGGTTCGGACTCATCGCAGGAAGTATTGCAAGATGTTTAAGAGAAGCTTATCCTAAGATTACAATGATAGCATTGAATAACCGCTATCCTGATATCAAGCCGGGACTTAAGCTTGCAGTTGACGAAGGTGTACTTAACGAACTCGTTCCAAGTATAGATACGGGTTTTGGCGAGTGCGACATCATTTACCTTGCCGCACCGGTTATGATTAACATTTCATATCTATCTAATATTAAGAATATACTTAAAGATGGCGCGTTTATAACAGATGTCGGGAGTGTTAAGGGCGATATTGAGAAGGCAATAATAGAGGAAGGGCTTACTGACAGATTCATAGGCGGACATCCGATGGCGGGGACCGAGAAGTCCGGATACGAGAATTCATTTGCAGAATTATTAAGTGGAGCTTATTACATTCTTACCCCCACTGATGATACCCCTGAAGAATGCATAAACACAATGCTTGAGATTATCAAAGCTACCAAAAGCAAGTCAATTGTATTAAAGGCAAGCGAGCACGATATGGCTGCAGCTGCTATCAGTCATGTTCCACATATTCTTTCTTATGCTTTAGTCAACACAGTCAAGAAACATGACACCAAGGAAGAGTACATGAAGCAGTTCGCTGCCGGAGGTTTTAGGGATATGACAAGGATTGCATCCTCATCACCTGAGATGTGGCAGAATATAGTAATGTCCAATAAGGACGCAGTTCTCACTTTCTTAGGGCAGTACCTTGATATGTTGGACTCGTTCAAGGTTATGCTTGAAAATGATGACAGCGATGCGATATACAATTATTTTATGAATTCCAAGGAATACAGAGATACATTTAAGTTTTAGATTCTTCGCTTCGCTCAGAATGACATGATTATTCAAGAATGACATTCATCCACAATACGTAGCGGCGAACAGTGTTCGCCACATGGTTCACAATGTTCGCCACTACGATTACGCCTCTGTCAATCGTAATCTTTCAACAACTGACGCTTTCATAAATTTATTATAAATAACATATGGTATTATTGCTGCAATTATAATCATAAACGGCATTATGATAAATACAGGCGCAAGTGTAAAATGCCACTTAAAGAACCACATTCCGGCTCCGACAGGCCTGATCAATAATACTGTAAACAAACCACTTAATACAAGTCCTATAAACACTGACAATAACGAATACAACACTCCTTCCAAACAGATACTCTTCTTTTGCATTCTTTTGGTCTCTCCGACAGCCTCGAGCATAGCAAGTTCAACTCGTCTCGACATAATCGAAGTAACAAGAGTATTGGTAAGGTTAAGAATACCTATTAATGCAAGTATAACTGTTATAAGTCCACCAACAATAACGAACATACTTGTAAACTCTTTAAACTCATCACGATATACCTTTCTGGAAGTATATTTAAGATTAGATTCAACACCGTTAGTATATTCATCCATCCATTTTTCAATATCATTTTCATGCTTATCATCAACATTAAACACACATCTCATAGCATCTCTCTCACCACAGAAATCATTAAATTCCTCATGTGGAAGAATGTAGTTTAAGTCTAATTCTGCAAACATCTGGAGTCTAAGTGCAAGAGATAGATCAACAACAGCCATTACCTCATACTCTCTTTGCTCTCCATCATTATTACTTACTGTAATCTTCTCTCCTGGTTTAAAATATACAAGTAAATCATCACCCATTGTTTCACAGCCGTTAACAATGATATACTTTCCTGTCTTAAACTTATCTAAATCAACAGAACCGGCAACTACCGGAAGATTCTTAATCACAAAATCATCCATTCCATAGATTTGTGTTCTTGCTTCTTTTGTAGCTTTATAATAATCATACAAAGTTTCGTTAGTTTCAGGATTAATCACTTGTGACATATCACCCGAAAGAGCCGGATCTTTCAACAATCTCTCATCAATCTTGTCAAAATCTTCATCCGTAAAAGTTTGAATAACATCCTGTTCAATATAAATATTACCTAATTCCTCAATTCCTTTTTGCTTGCTGATATTGTCAATAAACTTATCTCCAATTGCCTCAGTGTTCTTACCATCGAATATGGCAGGATTATCAAGAGTAGCATCAGCTACCGAAAAATCAGTTTTAACAAATGTTTGAATGTACTTATCTTCGTCGAATCCACTAACCAATGAATATACAGTATTCATTATAACAATGGAAAGAGATAATGATAATATTACAAATACAGCCTTCTTCTTGTCACGTGAAAGATTTCTCTTAGCAAGTGTAAGTGGTGAAATAGTAGATGCTTTTTTCTTTCTCGTCTTCCATTTAAGGTTGGTTCCCTCTAAGAAGCGAACTGCCTCTATAGGAGATACTTTAGATACTATTTTCATTGATTTTCTGACAGACAATCGAACTGTAACATACGAGAATAATCCTGCAAATATTATTATCAAAGGATTAACAGAAAAACTGTTTTTAGTAGTTTCAGCGAACACCAACTGTTTAGAAACTATAGGAAGAAGCTCAGCTCCAACAACAATTCCCAAAACCAATCCTATAAGTATTCCCGGAACAGAAAGATAAATTGATTGCCATTTGACCAGAGACTTAAGCTGTTTACTGCTACATCCTATTGTCTTTAAGAGGCCGAAAGATCTAATGTCTGAATATACATTTATTCTATATACATTGTTAATAATAAGGAATCCTGATGCAAATATAATCAGCAAGAGAAACGCTGCAAGTAATATAGTTGTCATATCTCCGGTTCCGACAATAGATCCCCAGTTTGATCCTACTTCAACATTTTCGGGAAGGCCATCTCTTACGATCATTTTCTCAATCTGACCGTTGATGTTAAATGGAATTTTGAAATCAACATCCGCAGAAATTCTTCCGTTAGGATCAGAGTAAGGCGTTTCAGAATCATAATATGAGAGTGTCGGAGTAGGAACATACTTCTCTTGAAACGCTTTAGAAATCAACGCACTCTGAGCAATAGCCACCCTGTCACCGGTAAAGATTCCGACAACCTTAAACTCTTTATCTAAATCTGTCTCTCCACAGTCAAGCGATAACTTAATCTTTTTTCCAATGAGACTTTCATATTTATCAACAGAGTCAGCACCATATCCAAGCTCATTAAGAACAAGATTACTTATGGCAATCTCATCTTCGTTCTTAGGAAGTTGACCCACTTCAGGTTTCGAGAAGCTTTTTTCGGCATTAACCTCATCCACCCAGCGCACCTCGGTTCTGAGTTTTGCAAGCTCCTTGTTAACAACGTCTCCTATGTATATACTTCTCGATACGTCTTTTAGCTTCGTATCATTTTTAATAAGATCGTATTCTTCTTCAGTAAGGTATTTGAAACCGCAATCCGCGGAACTGCCTATCTGCCTCATATTTGACTCTTGAAATCTGTCAATCAGATTAATGCCAACCGTGAAAAGCATAGCAAACATAAACGAACACAAGGCAATCGAGGTAATAATAACTCTGCTTTTAGAATTGTTCTTTTTTAACATTTTCTTCGCTAAAGAGCGAATCGTCTTCTTGTTAGAAACCTGTGGTCCCATAGAATTATTACTCATTTCTTTCACCTCCAAATATCTCACCATCTTCTATTCGAATAATTCTGTCTGCAAGCTGTGCAATCTCATCATTGTGAGTTATCATAATAATAGTCTGAGAATATCTCTCACTGCTCACCTTAAGGAGCGATAACACGTCCTGACTGGTCTTTGAATCAAGGTTACCGGTTGGCTCGTCTGCCAAAATAATCGCCGGTCCGCTGGATAATGCTCTTGCTATTGCAACTCTCTGCTGCTGTCCTCCGGACAACTGGTTAGGATAAGAATTCAACTTCTCTTTGAGTCCTAATGTCTCAACAATCTCCGCAATATATTCTTCATCAGGTTTCTTGCCGTCAAGTTCAAGTGGAAGAACAATGTTCTCATAAACTGTCAGAACCGGAACAAGATTAAAGGACTGAAAGATAAAACCAATCTTTCTTCTTCTGAATATTGTGAGTTCCTCATCTTTTAATGAAAATATATTCTTACCGTCAATAACAACTTCTCCCGAAGTTGGTCTGTCGAGTCCTCCAAGCATATGAAGCAGTGTTGACTTACCGCTTCCTGAAGTTCCGACTATAGCGACGAACTCGCCTTTCTCAACCGAAAAATCTACACCTTTTAAGGCATTAACCTCATTGGCACCTTTGCCGTATGTTTTTACTAGTTTCTTGGTACTTAAAATCTCCATATCAATTCTCCTTTTCATAAAAAAATCTGTAGTGATTTCTTACTTCACTACAGAATATATCATATAAATCTTTCTGAATTCTTTCACAATCGATATTCAATTCTTACAGTTTTGTAAGATTCTATCTCGGAAGAAATATCGAGAAGGTACTTCCCTCACCCTTACTAGAATCAAGCTTAATATAACCTCCTTCGCTCGATACTATCTCTCTTGAAAGGTGCAAGCCTATTCCAACGCCCTCGTTAGCTGATGATTTCTTAGAGCGATAGAATCTCGAGAACACTTTGGCATGCTCATCCTCATCAACACCTATACCGCTGTCTTTGACATCAACTCTTACAAACATCTCATACATCGTTGTTGAAATCTTGACATAACCGGAATCGGTGTACTTGATAGCATTATCTACAATGTTGGCTATAGCCTCCTCTGTCCACTTTGGATCAATCACACATAACATTTTATCGGTATTAAGCGTCAAATCAAGCCCTTTATCCTTAGCTTTACCTCGATAAGATTCATATACCTTGTTTAGAATCTCTCTAATGTCCGTCTCCTTAGGTGACAGCGTAAGTATACCGTTCTCCAGTCTTGAAAGTTTAATAAGATTGTCTATAAGGAAACGAAGCTTAAGACTCTGCGAGTGAATAGCCTCTACGCTCTCTCTCTGCTCACCACCAATATCCTCCGACAACAAAAGCTCTGAATACAGCAACAGATTAGCTATAGGAGTCTTCGTCTGGTGGGAAATGTCAGAAATCAACTCTCTTATCTTGTCTCTCTCAGACCTGACATTTGCAGAAGAAATCTTAGACACTCTAAGATACTCCAAAAACTCGGACTCAAGCCTTGAAAAACGGCTCTCATCATATACGTCAACAGTAAAATCTTCCTTGATAGCTTCATTTAACATGCCTTCAAGAGAATCATAAATCTTCTTAACCTTATATCGGTCATAAATAATAACGCCAACGGCAATAATAATTAATACTAAGCCTATTATAAGAATCACTTTATCCATCTATCGTCACCCACGAGTAGCCAATTCCGTATACAGTCTTTATGCGATCTTTACACGAAAGCTTATCTCTAAGTCTCTTAATCGTAACAGACAGCGCATTCTCATCGACATACTCCAATCCGTCGGTCCACACATAATCTATAATCTTATCTCTGCTGACAGTATTGTTGGCATTTAAGACAAGTATATGAAGCGTCTTTAACTCTGTCTTGGAAAGCTCTATAGAATCCGCTCCTACCATAATCTTAATATGTTCAAAGTCAAATGAATACTCACCGTCAACAAAACACTCACTGCCGTTATTCTTCACGACCTTTCTTAACTGTGCATCAACCCTTGCCTTCAAAACTGCGAGTGAAAACGGCTTGGTAATGTAGTCGTCCGCTCCCTGATTCAGACCGTTAACAATGTCACGGTCAGTATCATTGGCAGTAAGAAGAATAACCGGAAGGTTAGAATCAACAGCCTTAATCTCCTTTAGGAAATCAAGACCGTTACCATCCGGCAGATTGATATCTAATATTATCAAAGAAACAGTTCCAAGCGACAACTGATCTCTTGCATCTCCTATAGTATCACAGGATATTACCTGTCGATTATCCCCTTTAAGAGCTTTACAAAGCCCATTATTAAGCATTGTGTCATCTTCTACTATCAGCAACTGCTCTGTCTGACTCATATCAATAATTCCCCTAAACTAGTATTAGTCAGGCTCATGAACTCGGTTCCTAGCCTTATCTTTATTGTGGAAGAGAGTCTTGTCTCCCATCCAAACAAGCTCAACGGTACCGGTAGCACCATTACGCTGCTTAGCGATTATAATCTCCGCGATACCTTTCTTCGGGGTATCAGGAACATAGTAATCCTCTCTGTGAATGAACAAGATTACATCGGCATCCTGCTCAATCGATCCCGACTCACGAAGATCTGACATCATCGGTCTGTGTCCCTCTCTGGTCTCGGCAGCTCGGTTAAGCTGTGAAAGCGCTATGATTGGAACATTGAATTCCTTAGCAAGACCTTTGAGGTTACGGGAAATGGATGCGACCTCGTTCTGTCTGGAGTCCTGTCTTCCCTCGCCTTGCATAAGCTGAAGGTAGTCAATTACAATCAGATCCAGTCTTCCCTTCTCTCTTATAATCTTACGGCACTTGGCTCTGACATCAGACACTCTTATACCCGGCGTATCATCGACAAATAAAGATGTGTCAGAAATCTTATATACAGCTTCAGCTATCATCTCAAGCTCTGCGTTGTCAATTGTACCGGTTCTAATCTTATCAGATGCAACACCTGAACGCATTGCCACGATACGCTTTAGAAGCTCCTCTTTCGCCATCTCGAGACTGAATATTGCAGCCGCATAGTCCTTATCAATACAAGCATTGGCAACAATATTAAGTGCAAATGCAGTCTTACCCATAGCAGGTCTCGCCGCTAAAAGAATAAGCTCCGAGCCGTGAAGTCCTGTAAGCACATCGTCAAGATCAATAAAACCTGTAGGCACACCTGTAATCCTGCCCTTCTGCTTCATTGTCTCACCGATAGACACAAATATCCTTGCCATAATAGAGCTGATGTCTTCAAACTCCTCTACACCTCTCCTGTTCTGTAGAAATGTAAAAAGGTCTGACTCAGCCTGATCAAATATATCAGAGGCTTCTCTGCCTCCCATGTAGATATCATTTGAAATCTTGTCACAGGTAGCTATCAAAGTCCTTAAGGTTGACTTGTCTCTGACAGATTGCACGTATACCTTGATGTCTGATGACATAGGTGCAGTAAGATAAAGCCTGTTAAGATAATCCTTAACCTCATCCTCAGAAACAACAGTCTCCGATTCCATAAGCTTATCCAAAGTTGTAAGGACATTGATTGCGTTACGCTGTCTGAACAGCTTGCTCATCGCATCGAATATCTGCGCGTTCAATTTCTTGTAAAAATCTGTGGCGACCAACTGATTCATTGCAAATTCAGCCGCCTCCTCGCTATTCTCTCCCAACAGAATACCAAGAACAGCATTCTCCATCTCTTCACTGTGCGGAGGAATCTTGCGGATTAGATTCTCATTAACATCCGGCATTATAAGTCCTCCTCGTTATAGCTCTTCTACTACTACCTTTAATTCACCTGTAACCTTAGCGTGAAGCTTAATCTGAACGTGGTAGGTTCCAAGATCCTTGATAGGTACAGGGAGAACCATCTTCTTCTTGTCAAGCTCTAAGCCCAACTGCTTCTTGGCTTCCTCTGAAATCTCCTTAGTAGAGATAGAACCGAAGGCTCTTCCGCCTCCGCCGACTTTTATCTTCATTGTAACCTGCTTGCCCTCTAAAGTCTTAGCCATCTCTTCTGCCGCAGCAAGCTTCTCCTTAGCTACTTTATCATCATTCTGTGCCTTGAGTTTCAAATCGTTAAGATTCTTACTGTCAGCGATGACACCCTTCTTCTGTGCCAATATAAAGTTCTTGGCATATCCGTCCTTAACATCTACTATATCGCCCTTCTTACCGAGCTTTTTAACGTCTTCCGTCAATATAACCTTCATAAGATATTCCTCCTGATTAATGTAGTACTATATGATTATATCCTCTTAATTACCAAAAAACAATAGCTACCATTTAAGATCCTTCGTCGCGTTCATACAACCGTAGCGGAGCACAGCGTGCTCCACATATGGCGAACAATGTTCGCCGCTACAGATTATTCTGCGCAAACTGACTGTTATAAAGGTCAGCATAGAACCCATTCTTCATAAGAAGCTCCTCATGGTTACCACTCTCAACAATATCTCCATCCTTCATAACAAGTATGATGTCAGCATCCTTAATCGTTGAAAGCCTGTGCGCAATAACAAAACTCGTCTTACCTTTGGTAAGGTTATACATACCTCGCTGAATTCTGGCCTCCGTCCTGGTATCGACACTCGAAGTCGCCTCGTCAAGAATTAGAATCGGTCTGTCAGCAAGAAACGCCCTTGCAATCGTAATAAGCTGCTTCTGTCCCTGCGAAACATTGCTGGCCTCTTCATTTAACACGAAGTCATATCCCTCAGGCAAGGTCGAAATAAAATGATGAGCGTGCGCTTTCTTAGCAGCAGCAATAACCTCTTCATCCGTCGCCTCTTTACGTCCGAAGCGGATATTCTCCATAATCGTACCGTTAAAGAGCCATGCATCCTGTAACACCATTGAAAATGCTTTCCTAACGTCGCGCATATTGTAGTCCCTTACATCATTGCCGTCAATCTTAATAGCACCCTTGTTGACATCATAGAATCTCATCAAAAGCTTAACCATAGTGGTTTTGCCGGCACCGGTAGGTCCAACAATCGCAACCGTCTGACCAACATTTACATTACTTGAGAAATCATGAATAATAATCTTGTCTTCATCATATCCGAATGCAACATGGTCAAATGATACCGCTCCGTCAACACCTTCAATCGACTTAGCGCCCTCAATAAGTTGAACCTCTTCCGCTTCATTCAAGAACTCAAATACTCTCTCCGCTGCCGCCGCCATCGACTGCATTTGATTCATTACCTGAGCCATCTGCGTAATAGGTTGTGTAAACTGCTTAACATATTGAATAAACGCCTGAATATCACCAATAGTGATAGTCCCCTTAATCGCAAGCATACCGCCGGATATGGCAACACCCGCATATCCTAAGTTACCAACGAAATTCATAATAGGCATCATAAGTCCGGAATAAAACTGCGACTTAACCGCCGAGGTATATAATACCTTGTTGGTATCCTTAAAAGTCTTGATTGTATCTTCTTCCTTGTTAAAAGTCTTAATAATACTATGACCTGCAAATACCTCCTCAACCTGTCCGTTGATGTGGCCCAAATACTCCTGATGCTGCTTAAAATATTTCTGTGAATGCTTCATAATAATCGCAAGAAGCATACCTGAAACAGGAAGAATCACAATCGCAATAAGCGTCATAAGCGGCGAAATACTGAGCATCATAATTGTGATACCAATCAGCGTCGTAATAGCTGTAATCATAGTGGTAACACTCTGGTTAAGACTCATTCCGAGAGTATCAACATCATTGGTAATTCTTGAAAGCACTTCACCGTATGTACGACTCTCAAAGTATTTCATCGGCATGCGATTAATCTTCTCTGTAATCTCTCTTCTCATGCGATAACAGAGTCTCTGCGTAACACCTGTCATAAGGAGTCCCTGTGCAAGCGTAAACAGTCCGCTCACCGCGTAAAGTCCCAGAGACAGAATAAGAATCTTGGCAATCTTGTCAAATGCTATCGCCCCGTTGCCACTAATCTTACTCATAAGTCCCGTAGCCAGCTCGGTTGTAGCCATACCCATAATCTTAGGACCAACAACAGTAAATACAGTGGAGAATGCCGCACATATCATTACTATAACGACTTTAACCTTGTCTTTACCGATATACTTGAGCAGATCAGATATAGCACTCTTGAAATTCTTAGGTTTCTCGCCACCCATCATTCTTCCATGAGGGCCACCTCTCGGGCGCCTTTCGGTCACCTTCTTAAGATCTTCGTTATTCTCAGCCATCAGCCCTCACCTCCTAACAGAGTGCCATTAAGTTCTTCCTCTGAAAGTTGTGATTTGGCTATCTCTAAATATTCTTCGCAAGACTTAAGAAGCTCTTTATGAGTCCCCTTACCTACAATCTTGCCCTCATCAAGCACGAGAATCTGGTCTGCACTTAATATCGTACTGATTCTCTGCGCAACTATTATAACTGTACTGTCCTTAGACTTGTCGGCCAACGCCTTTCTAAGTTTGGCATCAGTCTTCATATCAAGAGCCGAAAAACTATCATCAAACACATAAATCTTAGGATTCTTCGCTATGGCTCTTGCTATCGATAGACGCTGTTTTTGTCCTCCTGAAACATTGCTTCCGCCTTGAGCGATATGACTCTCATACCCTTCACTCTTAGAGTCTATAAACTCCGTAGCCTGTGCAATATCAGCTGCATCTGTTATCTCATCTTCAGCGGCATCTTTGTTACCAAACCTTAGATTGCTGTCTATAGTTCCTGAGAAAAGCACAGCCTTCTGCGGAACGAATCCTATCTTATCTCTTAACTCACTCAGCCTAATATTCTTGATATCATCACCATCTAATGTTATTGAGCCGCCCGTAACATCATACAATCTAGGAATAAGATTAACTAATGTAGACTTACCGCAACCTGTACTTCCTATTATCGCTGTCGTAGTTCCCGGCATCGCCTTAAAACTGATTCCGTCAAGCACGTCTTCATTTGCATTAGGATACTTAAAATGAACATCCTTATACTCTATAACACCCTTGACATCGCCAATCTCTTTCGCGCTGTCGGCATCATAAATCGTGGTGTCAGTATTGATTACTTCCTCGATACGCTCAGCTGCAGCACCGGCTCTAGGAAGCACAACAGACATCATCGAGAGCATCAGAAAGCTCATAATAATCTGAATCGAGTATGTCAAAAACGCAGTCATTGTGCCAACCTGCATGATACCTTCATCTATCTTGTGCGCCGCAACCCAGACAATCAGAATATTGACAGCGTACATAACAAGAAACATTCCGGGCATCATCAGCGACATAACTCTGTTGACAAAGAGCTGTGTCTTAGTGAGGTCGGTGTTGGCTATATCGAATTTGTCCTCAATCTCCTTCTCACGGCCAAAAGCCCTGATTACACTTATACCGGTAAGCATCTCCCTTGCAACCAGGTTGATTCTGTCCACCTGTTTCTGAAGAAGCCTAAATCTCTTGTGTGTAACCGCAAGCAGTACAAGCACGAATCCAAATACCACAAGCACTGCAAGGAATATAGTCCATCCCATACCCGCCTTGACACGGCATACCATTATAACTCCGCCAACTCCGAGAATCGGCGCGTATAAAAGCATCCTCAAGAAAATGGTACTCACCATCTGAACCTGCTGAATATCGTTGGTGTTCCTTGTGATAAGCGAAGCCGTAGAGAACTTATCCATCTCAACATTTGAAAATGATAAAACCTTGGTAAAAACCTTCTCCCTCAAGTCTCTTCCGATTCTACCTCCGACAATCGCAGAGAACAAAGACACAAGGATTACGGTGACACCGATTAGAAGTGCCATAACAATCATTTTAAAACATGACCTCCAAAGATAATCAGTCTGTTTCTTGTCTATATCGACTCCCGCTTCTTTCTCGCACGAAGCCGCCCAGGCTATACCCATTGACTTTAGTGTGTTCTCCCCGACGGTATCTGCCATCTTCTTATAACTTTCTCTAATCCTTAAAATGACGTCATCATTTAACATATCAGACGACATTCCGGCACTAAACTTAGCTGCCTCTTCACTCGTCTCAGACTGGTAAACCAAAACTATAGGCAAGATAAGAGCTTCATCAAGCGAAGATAACTCCTCCTTACTCATATCAACTCTCTTGTAGCAGTCACCGTCTTCAACATAGGAATCTTTAAATCTCTCCTTCTCCTCATCAAGCATTAAAAAAAGTGCCTTTTCGTATTCCTCTTTAACTATCTTCTCCGGAAGGATATGCTCTAATCCCTTATTCTGTATACCTGTATCGATGATATCAGAAGTATACTTAGGCAGCGCAAGATCACCATATGCCTGCGCTAAGAGTAAGATAGTAATCAGAATAACAAAAGGCCAATGCTTAAGAATATTCGAAAAAATGTATTTCATAAGCTAATCCTTTCGTTCCATATATATCTTCTTGATAGCCTTTTCGACTACATTATCCGACATGTGCTTAATAAGCAGCATATAAAACTTATTAACCACACCCGGTGTAATCCTGTGTGGCGGATTCTTCTTAGAAGCTAACCTTACAACCGCCTTTGCAAGTTTAGCAGGAGTCATTCCATTACTTTCATCCTTCTCCATTACCCCAATAGCGTGCTTAGTGTCATCAGCGTACACAGACCCTGGTTCTACATACACTCGTCTTGAACTTGTGAAACCGGTGTTGGTATCGCCGGCATTGACAACAGTTGCCTTAATACCAAACTTGCTCTCCTCGATTCTAAGGGAATCAACCAAAGCCTCAACAGCATACTTGCTTGCTGAATATGCGCTCTGCATAGGAATTGAGACTTTGCCCGCAACAGAACCGATTACAACCACAAGACCTCTATGCTTCTTGTGCATCTTAGGAATAACACACTTGAGCACCGAAAGTACTCCGATATAATTGACATCCATCTGCCTCTTAACAGCGTAGGTCGGAGTCTCCATAATCGAGCCACCAACTCCGTAGCCGGCTGCCAACACTACTATATCAATCTCAGGAATCTCTGATACTACCTCACATACTCTCTCTTCGTCTGTCACATCCATCTTGACAAACTTGATATATCCGCCATTCCTGTACTTTCTTATACCTTCCTTACAATGCCTTGACACTCCCACAACATGGCATCCTTCTTTGGCAAATGCAATAGCAATCGCCTTACCTATGCCGCTACTTGCTCCTGTAACAAACACATCCTTACCGTAGTAGTTCTTCATAATCAAAGTCCCCCTTGCATGACAAATACCCTGTTTCTACCGGTCTCTTTGGCATCATATAACAACTCGTCCGCTGCCGACATAAGAAGGGTAACATTCTCATAACCGTAAGCAGGCACAACGCCTCCACTTATCGTCACCCTGACATCAGGACACTCTTCCCACCTCAACTCACCTATCTTAACACGCACTTCATCAATCCTATTAGACGCCTCCGATAGAGTTGAACCTCTAAGAACCAATGCGAACTCCTCACCGCCATATCTTGCAGCTATCTCGCCCGATTCTTCATCAACAGCTGCACTTAACACACCTGCAACCTCTCTTAACACCTTGTCTCCAAAGAGATGCCCATAAGTATCATTAAGCACTTTAAAATGATCTATATCCATCATGACAACTGTGTAATCAGGCTCAGTAAACAAGTCCGCATCTTCTAATTGGTTAAAAAGCTCTCTCCTGTTATAGAGTCTCGTAAGCTCATCCTTCTTAGACAAATCATCCAACTTAGCTAAAAGCTCTTCTCTAATATCTCTCTGCTTAACATATGCCTTAAGCATCATCACTACAGCAGAGAACAAGAATACTCCAACAAGAAAAAATGATGCCACTGCGTCAACGATTCTGCCCTTTAAATCTAGTGATGTCAATATGTTGGTGTGATATTGAAACCACGGTTTCGCACCCTCCATATAATTATATGAAAGCATAATGCTTCCCAAATGAACTGTCATCGAAACGGCAAAACACACAATCCTAGCTCTTCCTGTCAAAAGAGGCGCAATGATAAACAGACCACATATCATATATAAAGGCATTCCCGAATCGATTCCACCACATGCGAAGAAGGTTACAGGCATCATAAAACAATTGATGACATAGCACAGCATTATCTTAGACAGATATTCAAGCTTCAACACATAATTGGTAAACATAACAATCAATACCAGAACACCGCACATAAGCGTAGACATGGTGGCTAAGAGACCAATTCCTTCAAAATAAGTGGTAATTGTTGAGATAATTGATACAGTTAGCCCGACGAACAATATAACATTAAAGGCCTTGCTCTCTATTGATTCATTGCTGTTTAGAAATGATTTAATCCACTTTATCATATCAACCCGAACCTTTCCTTAGTTAAGTACACCTTATTACATTCTACTGTTGAGAAGAATTGATGTCAACAAGAAGATGTGCCATCCAAAACCTAAGATGACACATCATAAACACACATTATTACTGTATTGTTAGTACTTAAAGCGATTAAACTCTTCATGCATTGATCTGACTTCAGTGACATTATCATCAGCTATATCGCTCATCCTGTCGTTCTCTGTCTTGATATCCATACTCAACGTATGAACCCCGTTAATCTCGTCCGTAGCAGCTACGATAACAGTCTCCATCCCGGAAAGTTGAACATCCACATCGCTTATGGTTGAATTGATAACCTCGGTTATCTCACATACATGCTTAAGAATCTCTGCCATTCTTGACATGTTGGTACTGTATTCCTGACCCATCTTAGCGAATTCACCGTAATCATTCATTACGTTCTCACTCATAAACTCTGTCATTCTATTGACATTATTAGCGAGATTGGCAACTGCCTCCTTAACCTGCTGGTTAATGGTCTGAATATTCATTACCAAAGTACTAATCTGGTTACTAAGCTGTCCTACGTTATCTGCAATAATGTTAAATCCCTGACCCGCAGCACCTGCTCTTGCAGCCTCCGTATGTGCATTGAGCGCTAATATCTTGGTGGTCTTGGCTACCTTTAGAATCTGATCTGTAATCTCGTCAATCCTCTCAACAGCCTTGGTCTCCTCTAAAGCAATCTGAAGATCATCATCGAGCTTCCTGATGATATCGGCTGTCTTATCTCCGACTTCAACTATCTCCTCGTGTCTTCTGTCCGCGTCAAGACTTACCTTACTTGCATTCTCACTCCTGTCTCTCGCTCTCTCGTCAAGATTCTTGACTGCAGCGGTTACAGAGCTTAAGTGATCCATAATCACACCGGTCGTAGCCGATGTCTCTTGCATCTGAGCCGCAAGTGACTGAAGCGACATCGTAATATTGGAAATATTAGCCGCATTGTCATCAGACATTGAGCTGACATTGCCTGAAGATGTCTCAATCTCTTCTACAGAGTGTGCAAATGCTTCAAACACGCTTCTTATATTCTCAATGAAAATATTAAATTCTCCTGCAATCTCCTCAAGCTCATCCTTACTTGTAATATCGAGCTTTCTTGTAAGATCTCCCTCTCCTGAGTTGAGCTCTTTAACCTTGTTATAGAATCTCTCAAGGTTCCTGCCGAGGCTAAGACTAAAGATAAATGCCAGAAGCATTGATATTACAACCGCAATTAATACAATCACTGTTATCTCATGTCTTATGGACTTCATATCCTCTTCTATTGAAGTAACCGGGATATCAACTCCGACAATACCTACTACCTCAGAACCATTCCTTATAGGAGCATAAGCACTGTAATAGCTTCCCCACTCGTCTGTCGTAACCTCGGAGTCACAACATACCTCGCCATCAAATGCGGGCTGCATATCTTCAAGCCATTCGTACTCTTCGCCGTAATCAGCCGGATCCTCCTCGTCTGTATCCACGATGAAACAAAGCTTATCACCGTCTTTAGCCATAGAGTAAATGTAATCGATAGTATCCGCATCCTTGTATTTAGAAAGAATATCATATACAGTACTAAACGCTTCACATTCAGCGCTGTCAATCGATGCAAATATCTCTCCATCGACTTCATTTGCAGCAACCGTAACGAGAGCCATAGCGTTCTCCTTACTGTGCTCAATCATAGAGCCCTTAAAAGACATGTATACAATAATTCCAACAACAATACTGCAAATAGCCGCTATCAACGCTATCGCAAGCATAATCTTAGTCTTAATCTTTATACTCTTTGTACGCATATTGATACTCCTTTTATATTTCTTAATTGTTCTAAGATCCTTCGTCTTAAAATCTCCTCAGGATAAAAATACCTTACCTTATAACATTGGAAATTCTATAATCTATAACTCTCATAAAATACACATACGCCCTATCAAACACAAACATCACCAGTTCAAGAACCAGTATCATTACCGGAATTCCGAATGCCAGATTAGACATAACAACCCGGTATGCCCCACTGAACTTATACATATCAAATCCCAACAAATAATAATTAATCAGCACAATAACACCTACTGACACATTATATACCAAAGCCTTGATAACCCATTCTTTAACAGGACCAAACGCCTTATATTCATTACTCTTCTTAAATTCAATGCACTCTTCAACAATGACATAGACTGCCATCGCCATGTAAGTCAACACATACATCTTCTGTGGCGCAAGAATAAACGATAATGTCACAGAAGCTAATAAGAATAATATACCGTATTTAACCTTAAAATACCTCGTCACAATCCCACCCATAAATGACGCCAACGCCAACAAAAACAAGGTAGAGATATCTATGTATCCTGCAACCGTCACAATTATTACGGCTAACGCCGTGGCCATTCCGGCAAATGCTACCGCTCTGCTCTTTAGAAGCATGTGCAGAGGTCACCTCCTAAGCACTCACACATCGTATCCGCACACCAAAGCTTACAGCACATATCACAAGCATCATCACTGTTCATGCGCCTTGGGTCTCTTCCGTAACTTCTTCCGAAATTCATATATTGATTCTGATTGTACTGTCCCTGGAATCCCTGCTGACCGTAAGGATTGTAGGTCTGTCCGCCTGCATTTCCCGCAAAACCATTATATGAACCGCTTGTAGAGTTGCCTCCATTCGCGCGCATATCCATAATCTCTTTATATGCTTCCTGAACTTCTTTAAACTTATCCTCAGCAAGGTCTGCTAATGGATTATCTGCGTAAGAATCAGGATGATACTTCTTGCTAAGCTCCCTGTACGCACGCTTAACCTCATCATCAGATGCATTACTTGAAATATTAAGAACCCTATATGGATCGTTCATGTTATCTAGCTCCTTTATCCATTCTAATCTTGTCAAATCTATTCCATACACCAGCGTATATTATATTACCTAATATATCACTATATTCTATACATGGCAATGCTTGATAAAACCTTGCCGCCTCTGATATCTCAGCCATAAGAAGCTTCTCTACATAAGAATCTATATCGCCTTCATAACCGATAAGCGGATTAAAGCACCCCTTATTGATATCCTCATCAAGGTCATCATACGCATCCATAATATATATATACCTTCCAAGATGATAACCTAATCCTTTTAAGTAATCAGAAAATACATCCTTCCTGTAATTAAAAAGCACCGTCATTATCTTGCCGAATGCATCTGCTAGCTCATCAATCGAAGGATTCGTACTCTCAAGCTTTAAGAACCGCTCGAATCCCTGCTTTATAAGCTCTGCCTTCTTAGGATATCTCTTTATCGCCTTCTTGAAATGAGAAGAATATAACTTACTTCCAACATAAGCCTTCTTAGAACCTTCATCGTTAAGATCATCAATAAAATGATAATAACTGAGAATTATATTCATATGTGCTGCATAGGAAGTAGCATCAGTTACTGTAACCTTGTGCTTCTTAGCAGGATGTACAATACACCTCTCCTCAGACTTCATAGCTTTCATGTCATATACAGAAGATAATAATACAATAAGAAATGTCATATCATAGGTTAGAGTCACCTCACCTAAGATACCATAATTATCCTTCAAAATAGAACACAAACCGCAGTAAAAACTGCGGTAAGTGTCATAATCTTTAATCTTTAGTTCCGGTTTTCTGATCTGAACATATCCGAACAATTACATCGCTCCTAGTAAACATATGTATATGCGTGTACATAGCAATTCTTGTCTGAGCTCTTCTTCTTGCCTTTAACCTTAACATTGGCAACTATCGCGATATAATAACCGCCTGTTGTAGCTGAACCACTAGTGTTAATGCCCTTAATAGTATAAGTAGTCTTCTTGACTGTCTTCTTCTTCTTCATAGAATCCTTAGTCTTACCACCATATACTGTGTAAGAAACCGCTCCTTTAACCTTCTTCCACTTCATCTTAACTGAAGACTTCTTAACATCCTTATTCTGAGTGGTAAGAGTTGGCTGAGGAACAAATATAGCTGTCTTAGATGCGGTTGACCATGGGCCATAGTACTTCTGACCTATCTTATCGCCACCTGTAAAGGTGTTATATCCTCTTACACGAACATAGTATGCTGATGATCTCTTAACTCCATAGAATGTGTAAGTATCATTCATAGATTCAGCTTCGGCATCTGTCAATGTTTTAGATTGAACCACTTTACCCTTTGCGCTCACAAGTTGAACCTGAATACCCTCTGCCAATGGATAATTCCATCCTGTTTTAACACTGTAATCGCCCGCAGTAGCACCAGCAGGTTCAGCTAAAATGCCTACTATCTTAGTCTTCTTAGGTGTTACAAATGTGCTTCCTGATTCACCGGTTAATCCACTTGCATCTATAGGCGCAACAGTAACATAATAACTCGCCTTTCCAAGACCTTTAATCTTGTACTTAGTAGTCTCGGCACCAACAGTTACATTCGTATATTCTCCAATGTACTTGCCATTAGCGTCTTTAGAAAGCTTTGATATATCAGCATACGAAATCAAATACTGACTTGCACCAACAACATTAGGCCACTGAATAGTAGTTGATGTAGTTGTAGCAGCAATTGTATACACCTGTCCTTTAAGTGAAAGCGAACTGTCTGCTGCCTTAGAGTTAACAGGATTATAAAGCCCTAAAACCAAAGCAAGCGAAAGTGCCAGAGCAACAATCTTCTTAATCTTCATATAATAATTCCTCCTTTAATAAAAAAAGCTACTGCAAAAATCAGTATACCAAACAATACTGATTTTTACAACAGCAACAACACTCACATAATTACAAAATCTCGCAGTAAACCAAAGTCTGATTAAGCAGCTGATATGCTATCTCGCCAAATGTAACCGGACCTACGTAAGGCAGAATCTTCTCTCCCTCTAAACTACAATTTAAGTAATTCAATATACAGTTACATGAGAACACAGGATTCTTATCTCCTGCCTGGTTAACCTTATCTCTAAATTCCGAAGCATAGTCATTAATCTTAACTGCAAAGCGATATTCAATATCTTTAAATACCGGCGCGTAAAAATCAACTCTGTCTTCGCCCACTTCCTTAATCGAAGTGTTAATGTAAGAACCATTGTAATCAGCCACCAACGGCATGCCGGCATCAATACCTTTATCCTTGATATATTGGGCGAAGTTAAACTCCTCACCGTTAATCGTACATTTCTTAACGCCCAAATCATTATCGCTGAACTTAATTACAGGGTCGTTCTTGTCATCCTTGAATATGTTAATGATATTGATAAGCGCTGCCTTATCATCAGGAAGCTTGATATATAGAACAACCGCCTTGTCGGTATACGCCTCTCCGGTCGTTCCGTCATAAACCTTAGCTGCATCACTGCTCTCTAAATCCATACCTGATATCCAACCAATAGTCGGATGCATCAAAAGCTCTTCTACCTCCGGAGCATCCTTGCCATATTTAGCAGCAACATCAGAACCGTATGGCAAAATAATCATAGTGAGTCCATTGTCATAGCACTCTTCAACAATCTGAAAAACGTTGTATTTGCCGTATGATGCGATACGTACTTCCTCAGCGTAATCGATTACGCTTACAAAGAGTTTATCTTTGGTAGTTATTCCACCTTCTTCTGCTATGAAATATGGTGTTGTTCCACCTATCCAATTACCTTTAGGGAGCTTAGATAACAGCGAATCATCCGCTGCAATGTGTAATGCTTTACCGGAATTAATCAACTCAATAGTTTCTTCAAGTGTAATCAACATATAAAAAACCTCCTTATAGTAAATATATTCCTACAATTTAGCGATATTTGAAAAATCCACCTTCGCTATTATCGGACTCTTCGCTGCGAACTGTTCTATCTCCTCCATACACGCATCCATGTTGGAAGGATCATCTAGAACTTTCTTCTGCATCTTAGTTATAAGCATGTTCAATGCAAGATTAGAAGATGTGTATATAAGTTCTCCGGAAAGAATCTTAACCATCTTCTCACGTACTATATCTTTCATCAAACCATCCTCCTTTCGTAATCAATCAGCACCTTTACTTATTGCCCTACAAGCCTCCTTTTGTATGTCAGAATCATAAGAAAGCATCGGTTCTATATCCTTGCCCTTCACTCTTCTATCCATGTAGTTTTTGGTCAGTTTTATAATAAGCGGCGATAATGATACAATTCCAATAAGGTTAGGAATCATCATCAAACCGTTAAAAGTATCGGAGATGTCCCACGCGAGATTGGATTCCATCACCGCACCAAATATTATCAACATAATAAATATAACCCTGTATATTTTAGCACAAGTCAGGCCAAAAAGATACTCTGTAGCTTTCGCTCCGTAAAATGACCATCCCATAACGGTTGTAAATGCAAACAGCGTGATTGCAATAACAACAAACCACTCACCCGGCTTACCGAATGTGTTGCCAAATGTCTGCGCAACCAAAGTTGCATCATTGATTCCCTCTTTAACCAATCCCGTCTTAAGATCGATTGCACCTGAACTTAAGACAACAACCGCAGTCATGGTACATATTACGATAGTATCAAGAAATACCTCTGCAATACCCCACATTCCCTGTCTGACCGGCTCTCTTACACTCGAATTAGAGTGAACCATAACCGAAGAACCAAGTCCGGCTTCATTAGAGAACACACCTCTCTTACAACCGTTCTTAATCGTGACAAATGCAAGCTGCACTGCGCTACCCGCTGCTCCACCTTTAACTGCCGCAGGTCCCAAAGCAAACTTAAATATCGATCCAAACACTGCCGGAATAGCTGAAAAATGTATCAGGATTACAAGCAAACATCCTGCCACATATACAATTGCCATAAGCGGTATCATTTTCTCAGAAAATGCTGCAAGTCTTCTAAATCCGCCTTTTAAGATAAATGCAGTCGTTGCCATTAACACCAAACCGATGAACCAGTCTACACCGGGACGACCCATAAATTCACCGACATGAACATGTGACAAGAATGTCGTCTCAAAATTAATTGTAATCTTGTTAATCTGGCTCATATTACCTATACCGAATGAGGCAAGCATTGTGAATAAACAAAACAGCACACCTAGAGTCCTTCCAAGCAATCTGCAGTGTTTCTTAGAACCTAAACCATCCTGAAGATAGTACATCGCGCCACCGGACCACGCACCTTCACTGTTGCGTCGCCTGTAATATAATCCTAGGACATTCTCTGAATACTTAACCATCATTCCAAAGAAAGCGGCAACCCACATCCAGAAAACAGCACCAGGACCTCCTATACATATAGCAGTAGATACTCCCGCTATATTACCGGTTCCTATCGTAGCACAAAGTGCCGTACAAAACGCCCTATACTGTGATAACGCGCCGGCATCATTGATGACTCGTCCTTCCTTTCTGATTGAACCAAAAGTCTTACTAAACCAATGCTTAAGGTGTGTAATCTGAAAGAAACCCGTAATTACTGTACAGATAAGACCCGTTCCAATCAAAAGTGAAAGTCCGAAAGTACCCCATGCAAAGCCGTTAACGGCATCGTTTATTTTAATAATATTATCCATATAAGCACCTTACTTTTCAATTAACTTTTAAGAGCTGCTATTATTCCGTCATAGTCGAAGTTATCAACGCTCTTATAAATCGCATCGAACTTGTCTTTCTCACTGTCCGGAATAGCATAATCTTTAAGTTCATTTAATATCTCCTCAACCTCATCGAGATTCATGGCCTCCGCTGCGCTCAAAAGTCCTTCATAGGCACTCTCTATCAAGAACTCATCAGCAACCGGCTTAGCATCCTCAGCTCCTTCAGCACCATCCTTAGAAAAAATCTCGCTAAGCACATCGTTGAAGTTCAAGTATTCTTCCATAAATGGAGTATGATGCTCGCTGATGTAGTCGATATTCTTCTCTTTGCCTGCATTTTCAAGGCGCTGCGCTTCCTCAGAAAGCTCCATCGCACCTATAAGCTTGGCCGAACTCTTAAGAGCGTGAACTTTGATTGTATAATTCTCCCAATCTTCAGATGTATAATATCCATCAATCTCTTTATATTTCTCATCGATTGAGTCGTAGAATATCTCAAGCACCGTCTTAAACGCATCTTCAGAACCACTGTTGGTAATAGCAATATCCGCATCAATGTTAGGAATATTGTAATACCATGGTTTCTCAGCCTCAGACTCTGATACAATCTCAGGTTCTGAGTATGAATATTCGTCAAATGCAGCCGTCTCGTCAATCTCATCCTCTAAGATCTCATCATCTTTCGGTTCTTCGTAATCATCTATAATATCCTCACTAAAGTAAGAACCTAAGTTGTAAGACTTATTACTCTTTACGAAATATAAAATACCAAATGTACCAGGACCACAGTTAGCAGAAATAGCTGCTGATGCCTGTTTAAACACTACATGCTCAAAGTACGCATACTTACGAATCTCGTCCTTAATCCACAACAATGTCTTCATAGGAACATCCACATAGGTGATAAATACCACATCAGAGTCGGGAATAACATCTACAGGAAATGCTTTCTTGATGTAGCTGTTATACGCCCTCTTCTTGTTACCCATCCACATGCCACCTATAACTGACCTATCATTCTTAACCATGAGACAAGGATGTAATTCAAGCGCCTCAGCCATCTTATGAACTCTATTGGATACAAGTCCCCTCTGCGCCATATACTTGGTCTTGTCTATTACAAAACTGCACTTCAAACGCTTCTTAACACTTTCAAGCTCCTGAACTATCTCTTCAACAGAAAGATTCTGATGAGCAAGCTTGTTGGCAATCATAACAAGTATACCGGTCGCACTCGACAGACACTCAGAGTTAATTACGATAACATTGTCAAATGATTTCGCTGCCTCAGAAGCAATCCTATAATCCAGACTCATACTTGTAGTCAACGCTATATGAATAAGATAATGTGCTTTCTTTAAATTCTCTGCAAAGAACTCGGTGTACATTTCTTCATCAGGCGGAGAAGATACAGCGTTACCACCAGATTCAATGTAACGAACAAGGTCACTTGCATCCATCTGCACTCCGTCTTTAAATACACCTTCATCAGTATGTACTTCAAACGGTAAAATACTTAAGTTGTTCTCTATAATGATATTATGAGGAAGGTCACACATACTTGTCGACGTAACCATAACAGGTACCTTACTCTTGTATGCAGCCGCGGCATTTATGTCTTCGTGCATACTCATCATCTTTTCACTTAAGATAACCTTTTCTGACGGTATATACTTAATAAGCGTCTTCTCAAGCGATTCTCCGGATACCGGCTTAACCAAATAGCCATCAAATCCCGCTCTCTTATACATGTCTATATTCTCGCTTCCCGCATTAGCAGTGAGAATTACTATCGGAGTATTTCTGTTAAGTCCTCCGGACTGTTTCCTAATCTTCTCGTAACATTCAATACCGTCCATCTCTGGCATAAGATGATCCATAAGGATAACATCATAATGTCGGGTTGTCGTCATATCAAGCGCAATTTTACCGCTTAACGCCTTATCAATAACCATCTCAGTATCAACGAGAAGCTTACTCTCAACCTCAAGGTTCATCTCATTGTCATCAACAATAAGAATCGCACCCTCAGGTGCTCTAAAACTACTCTCGTATTCATTAACCCTTACAGCCTTCTGATTACGAAGATTCAGCTCGCCAATCTCAGTTCTGTCTGATATACCCTGCTTAATGTTAATTGTAAATGTTGAACCTTCACCGTAAACACTGTTAACATTGATGGTACCGTCCATAAGCTCCACAATCTGCTTAACGATACTGAGTCCTAATCCGGTACCTTCTATCATTCTATTCTTCTCTTGGTCAACACGCTTAAAGGCATCAAACAGATAAGGAAGTGCCTCCTTCTTGATTCCCATTCCTGTATCAGATACAGAAATGCTTAACTCAGCGCTGTCCTCTTCGATATTCTCGCACTCTATGTGCAATTCAACCGATCCATTCTTGGTGTACTTAACAGCGTTATTAAGAATATTAATGATAACCTGCTTGATTCTGACCTCATCACCATATAAGGTCGTAGGGACTTTAGGATCAACCGAAACATTAAATTCAAGTCCTTTATCGTGTGCTCTAAGCCATATCATATTAACTATCTCAGAGAGCATATCACCTATCTTATAATCGACAGGAACTATATCCATACTTCCGGCTTCCATCTTGGAGAAATCAAGAATATCATTTATAAGAGCCAAAAGCATCTTACCTGCACCCTGAATACCCGACGCATCCTTAACTACCTCCTCAGATGCGCTTGTATCTCTAAGTATAAGCTCATTAAGTCCTAATATAGAATTGATAGGAGTTCTGATCTCGTGGCTCATGCTCGAGAAGAACCTGTTCTGAGCTTTGGTAAGCTCTTCAGCTTTTTGAGCAGCTTCTCTTGCTCTTCTGTTCTCATCTATAAAAAGTGCCTTCTGGACAGAGCTCATCACGAACACTATGATACCTACTAAAACGATTGATATACATGAATCGATATAGAAGACATCCTTAGAGTGCTGAGCTATGTATCTTGGATGATTATAATCAAGCCAATATCCCGCAATCGTTAATACTGAAAGTGAACAGAATGAAAAGACTCTTAGCTTACCGCTTACCACCGATCCGGTATATAAAAATGCGAATATAACCCATATAATTCCTCCGCCTCTTATTCCTCCGCCGAACAAAAATAATGCAGGAAGTATAACAAATATAAGACCTAAAACTATAACAACGCATGCTACATTAAGCTTATTAACATGTAGGCATACAAATGACAAAATGGGAACAAATATAAGAGTAGCAATGAGAGTTATAATCTCTCCTCTATTCTCACCTGTAAAAAAATCTCCGATAAGTGCTATAAACACAACTATTTCTGATATCAATGTAAACCAAAGGAATATACGCTCTGAGAAGTCCCTGTTGTAATCACTTATTGCATCTCTAAAGGTATTAATCAATCTGCCTATCATAGCTTCTCACCTCCCCTATCAATCAAATACTCCGGAAGTTCTCTTAACATTACCCTCTCAAAATCTGATCTGTTAATAGGTTTTGCAACAAATCCGTCAAATCCTTCTCTTATAAACATCTCCCTTGCACCTGAAACAGCATTGGCAGTCAAAGCTATGACTACTATTGACTTGCCCACTTCACTGGCAATGCTCTTGATATTCTTCATTGCCTCAACACCGTCCATCTCAGGCATCATATGATCCATAAATACTACATCGTAATCATTCTCTTTAAACTTCTTGATAGATTCCTTTCCACTTCCGGCGGTGTCAATAATCATTCCGTAATCATTAAATATTCCGGATGCAACCACAAGATTCATCGGCTCGTCATCAACAACCAAAGCCTTAACCCCATTGAATTCAACCTTCTTTTGAGTGCTCACATCACCTACGCCACCCTTTTTACACTCTCCGTTCAATATCTTAAGCACCGGATATGCATAAAGAGGTTTAGGCATAACTATAATAGGCGCGTCAGGAGCCGGCTTAAAATCAGGGCCTGCAGACACAACAAGAACAGCACCTTCCTCTGCAAGCACCTCAAAATAACCTTCATTTTCAAGGTATTCATCCTCGCCCATAAATATATAATTGGCGTTCATCTTATCCCTCAAACGCTCAACATCGTATACTGTCTCTGCAGAATACAAAGGCACGCGAATACCTGTTGCAAGATCGGATGCCATAACACGATAGAAATCGCGAAGTCTAGGCACTTTATACTTGTTAGGCTTAACATGGAATATAATTGCCTCATCAAAGCCTTTAGTCAACTTGAGACATGCCTCCTCGTTAACAACCTTCTGAGGAATTGTGACTCTTATCGTGGTTCCACGCTTCTTCTCACTCTCTATCTTGACAAAACCGCCCATTGAATGTGCAAATCCATAGACAATAAACAGTCCTAGTCCAACACCACCCGTGCTTCTGTTACGCTTCTTATTAACCTGATACATACCCTCGGAGATAGATTGAATTGACTCAATATCCATGCCGACACCGGTATCTGTCATCTCTATACAAAGATTAACACCATAATCTGTAGTCTCAGAATACATTCTTACATAGATTCCGCCGCGTCTGGTGAACTTAACGGCATTATCAAGCAAATGTCTGAATATCTTATGAAGCTTCCTGATATCTCCCTTCATCATCGTAGGAGTCTTAGGATCAAGATTAACGACCAATTCAAGCTTCTCGTGCCCGTCAATTAGGTTGTAGCTGTTAACTACATCATTAATAAGAGAAAGTGACATATAGTCCTCTTCCTCAAGCAAGACCTTATCTCTCTTACACTCTGTGTAATCCTGAATATCTTCAATCTGGTACGCAAGCCTTATTCCTGCCTTCTTGATTGATTCCGCTTCCGTAATACTTCTCTTGATGAGAAGATCCGACATACCGTTAACAACGTTAACAGGTGTTCTTAACTCATGGGAAATGTTAGAAAGGAAGTCATCCATATCCTTGTCATACTTGTCAATGCGCTCGTCCTTATAAGCGCTCTCTTCGATAATGTCACGCCTGTCACTGATTGTTTTGGTAGTAACAAAGTAGACAAGCAATACTGCTATGATATGAAGTAAAATTCTTGAAACAGTTAACTTATCGTATGTGATATCAACATCACCTGATAAATTTAAAAGATGGAATGCTAAAATGACCAAAAACTCTGCCAATAAAACCCTCATCATGAAGACTTTGTCTAGAATCGAATACGCAGTCATAACCAAAGCCGTGACCAGAGCTACGTCGAATAGTGAAGTATTATGAATGCCATAGTAGAACACCACTAGAACGGCATAGAAAAAGTAATATATTATTCTGAGATTATATTCAAGCTTGCCTGACAGATGTACAATCCATAATGACGCGAACCCAAAAGCAACTACTATCGGCACCCAATATTCCCAGTGCATAAGAACATTCTCGATAATTAAGCCTATTGAGCTAAATGTAGTAAGCAGTATGATAAATTTCTCGTTTCTATCCTGACTCATAGTACACTCCCCTTTTTAGCGTTCTAAATACACTGCTATTTTAACATTTTCCTCACACTTGTTCAACAAAAAAGACTTCCGAGCATATTGCTCAAACACATCGGACTTACCAATGTATCGGAGCGTCTTAAAGCGTTATGTAACGGTAATTTAAAAATCATTTTCAATAATATTAATAAGCTTGTTAAGCTTAACATCAAACTCCTTTTCACATCCTATCCTTATGTAATCAGGGTGTGAACGCCATATATCTCCTATCAAGTCGTCAAGTCTTTTGGCTTCCGATACGTCTTCGCTCCTATAATCATTGTTCTCATACAATGAAGGAAGCTCTGATGCTACCGACAGCATATGGATTATCAAATCGTAATTAGAATACATCCCGTTCTTATCTATACCCAATTCATCCGATATAAGCTTTTGTTCTTCCGGATTCATGTAGATAAAATGGTCAAGTACTCCCCTGTCGTATATTATCAGAAGTTCCTTGTCGACATAAGATGAGGCCGCCTCCATAACCACCTCTTCCTTCTTAAGCTGCATATCTATAATGGCTTTTTGAAAAGAGATTTTGCCAAATTCCGAATAATTAATACCCATACGCATTATCTCTGTCGGAACCTCTTCTACGGTGATAATCTTTTTGTCTCTTTGCTCAAAGTAGGTTCTGATATTGTTGATTGCGGTAGTCTTGCCGGCACACGGACCACCGGTGATTACTATTCTTTTGATATTCTCAAGTGACATACTATCCTCCGTGTTATGTTATATATAGTTCTTCAAAAATAATGTGCTAATGACATTGACACTAAATTATCTGATTCCAAGCTTATCTGCATAACCATCACAGAAGCCGCATGACTCACAGTTATAATCGCACTGTTTATTGTTAAGCAGGTTATCAAAGAATCCCATACCCGTCAGGGTATCAGTCCCTATTACAATCTCTTTGTTGGAGATATTCTGCGGCAGCATAAAAAGCTCCGGGATACTTCCGTCATACTCCATATCCATATAACACCTTAAGGTCTTTAAAAGATACTCATGAGTGTTGGTTCTTCCGGTAATCTTAAAATGTCTTATCCCTGTATGTTCCTTATAGTACTTAAGATATTGAGGAAGTATATAAGGAATCTTAAGCCAGCATATAGGATATTCCTGTCTTGCCCTCTGGCATCTCTCAAAAGGCCAGTTATTAAAGGCTTTATCCTTGTTACCTCCTAAAGATGAGTGAGTATAGCAGGAGGACCTTAGCACATTACTGCAGGGTGCATCTCCGTAAAGACATATCTCATTGGCAAGAAGCTCAATATCAATATCGTATTTATGCGCCTCATCCTGCATGGCCTTAAGAAGCGGAATATTGCGGTTTACATATATATCCGCACATATCTTGTTAACATGAGAGTTGGCATAATGCTTGATTGCAGACGCCTTATTGACTCCCTGAATAGTTGAAATCTTGATTTTAAGATTGGTATTCTCCGATACCAGCTCAATAAGCAATGGATTGGCAATAATAACGCTCTTAACACCCACGCTCTCAAGATACTTAAAAACATCAACTATCTTCTCGCACTTTAAATTATACTCATCAACGGATTTTGAAAATGAAGCATTGGATGTATAATTAATGCTGATTCCCGCCTCATCGGCTATCCTGATAAACTCTTCAAAATTGTCCCTGTCAGAATCGGACAGCCTGAAATCAGGTCTCGCAGAAGGCATGTCTATATATTCAGACCTTAAGCTTCCATAAACCTCCGTAACCTTGACATCGTCATGTTCTTCGTTCATCTCAATTATGGAATTAAGAACCGAAATATCAAAATCCGTTCCAACATTTAACTCTATGATTGAATCCATCTTAATTCACCCCATTAAGTCCGCAATTATATTGTCAAAATAATCCCTGTAGTCAAAACCGGTATGAAGTCTTACATACCTTACTCCTCTTATCCTGCAGTTATTCCTTAATTCAACAGTATCTGCATTAAGTGCTGTAAAAGGAGTAAGCCAGTCAGTGTTGTAGTCTCTGTTGCTAATCCTGTTAATCTCATTTATCTCATCACTGTTAAGCTCACTTATCTCATATCCCTCGTAATCTCCATCAATCTCAGGGACAATCACGATATCCATCTTCTCTAACGTAGTGCCGGAATCGTTATATGTGTCAATTATATCAAGACCAAACCTTATGCTCTCATCCTCACCTGCAAGATAAAGCTTCTTAGGATCGACATCCTCCTCGGTACAATACTCTTTAAAGTACTCTCTAAAGGCATATAATGTGCCCTTTCTTACGGTGATATAATTCTTGGAGCCGGTATTGATGATATCAGAAGCTCCGAGTATATAAGATATATCCTCCGAAATCAACGCTCCATCATTCATGCCGAAAAGCAATCCGAATGTGGTCTTGCCGTGCCCGCTCTCCGCAGCTATTATGATGTTTTTGTCATTATAATGAATTGAGCTTCCATGCATCAGATGAAGCTTGCCCGATAACACAAAAGGCGCAGTTCCAAGATGCTTTATAAGCCCATGGAACTCGCCGCTTATACTGTCAATAACTATAACCAGGCTGTTAGAGCCGGTCTTTGTAATCACAAATGCCTTGTGACGCCAAGAGACAAGTATGTCCGCTGCCTCATCATCAACCTCGTAGATATCTATTCCGGGGGTCGGCATCCGTCGGTTGTATATCTGCTTTTCTGAGCGTTTACAATTATCATTTACATAATCATCAAGCTCACCATAAAGTTTAGAATCAAGCTCAACAATAACCTCAAGCCTGTTTTTAATCTCGTTATCTCTTAGCTCACCAAAAACATCCTTAAGTATCAGCAGTTCATCAACTATCACACCTGCATCATCTGAAAGAGTCTTGACAGCAAGTGCCGTAATTCCATCACTCACATACACTCTCTCATCAACATCTTTATATTTATTCTGTAGACTCCGGTATATCCTGCTCGTTGTCATACTGCTCCTTCTCCTCCGTATCAAAACTTGCATCTAAAGTAAGGCGGCTTCCGCATCTGTCACAGGTATAGACATTAACCATACCTCCTTCACCGTCTGTGCTCTCATCTGTTGATAATATATAGCTGTGACCGTAAGCCTGAACCTCTTCCCTATATGTCTCAACATGAGTTATGCCGTCATCATCAACGTAAGTGACTGTATATGTCCTTATTCCACCCTCGGTGCAGCTTACACCCTCATCCTCATAAGAAACCGTCTCGCCCTCGTGGATAAGTCTGTCATCAAAGCTTTTGACATAATCTGTCATATCCTCATACACAGGTACTGCTCTTTTGTCGGCCATCGTAGTAACATATGAAGATGTCACTATCGCTGCGCTAAAAACCATAAATACAAATGACTTGGCAACGGAGGCAGCTGCGTGTGCCGCACCTGAAGCAGACTTAAGTCTCCTGCTACCTCCTTCTTCGGCAAATGTAAGAGACGTCTCAATAGTGTTAAGATCGTCCACATCAAGCGAGTGCTCAAACTCATCATATATGTCATCCCTGGCACTGCTGAACTCTTTTGCTTCTATCTCAGCATAAAAGGCGGTATTAAAGTCGTCCTGGTCTATGAGCAGGTATTCATTTTCAGGGTGGTCGTCAAATTCTCCAGGCAGCATAAAACTTCCCTCCTTTTAGGCTGATTAAAGCTTTAAATGAATGAATCACTCACTCTGCTTTAGGTAGTTATTCCATCCCCAGCTTATGTTATGCTCATCAAAAAGAAGTTTAAACTCTCTAAGCATCTTACGCTTAACACGGGACCTGGTCTCTTCTGTACATTTAGCAATAATCCTAAGCTGTATACCATTGCCGTCGATATTGGTCACACCAAGATAATTAGGTCCTTCCTGAATATCGGGAATCTTCTCCTTCATCTTAGGAAGAGCTTCCTTGATAATCTCCTCAACACGTAAAAGGTCAACATCATAATCAAGCACCAGATGAACAGGAAGCATAGTCTCCTTCTCCGTCATGTTGATTAACGTTCCGATGGAAGAATTACGTATAACCTTGACATTCCTGCTCTTGTCCTCAATCTTGGTAGACCTTATACCTATAGCTATGACCTTGCCGTAGAAATTGTCTACCGTAATGATATCCCCGACATCATAAAGCCTCTCAATTATTATGAAAAATCCTGCCACAATATCTGCAACAATACTTTCGGCACCAAGACCTACAATCATACCCAATATTCCGACGCTGGCAAGAATCTCGGTAGAATTCATGCCAAGAGTATTAAGTATCATAAATATAAGTACAAGAACCGCAGTGTATCTTACGGCACTCTGAAAGAGGCCTATAATCGCTGCACCTGTCTTTTTGGTAAGCTCAGGCGTATCCATAATCTTATCGAATATCCATGTAAGAATCTCTCTTATGGTAAGCACCATAATCACAAGACTCAATATTCTGTAGAACTTAAGAGGCTCAAAGCCCTTATCACTGCCAAAGAGATTAAGGCTTCTGTATAACTCATTATCAGCGCCCAAAAGCTTCTTGCCAAACAGTAATATTGCAAAATATACGACAACCAGTAATCCTATAAGAACCTTGATGGCAATCAACATCGGGTCCTTTTTCTCTTTGGTCTCCCCACTGTCATCTTTATCAGAGTCGTCAGGTTTTTGCTGTTTGGAATTCTTCTCATCATTCATTTCATCACCTGCCTGGTCCTCTCCGAATCTGTCGGCATCTTCGTCATTTAACTCGTCAAGACCATCTGCCATATCATGGTCAAACATATCAAGCTCGCTCATCATTTATCTCCTTTCCCGGTGATTCTTAAGACCATATCATTGTCTATAGCCTTATATTGTCTGTATATAACCTTAGCGGAATCAAGCATCCTCATGGATGCTTTGACAAATGATTCCTTATAGTATTTATTCTCAAGATATATAACCTCTGAAATACCTACCTGAATAATAGCCTTGGCACATTCATTGCAGGGAAAGAGCGTGGTATATAGCCTTGCCCCCTGCATATTGCTCCCTGCTCCGTTTAAGATGGCATTAAGCTCTGCGTGAACACAATACATGTATTTGGTTCCAAGCTCCGATTCAGCCTCTCTGTCCCACGGATACTCATCATCAGAGCAACCTCTTGGGAAGCCGTTATATCCTGTTGATATAATCCTGTTATCAGTACCTGCGATACAGGCACCGACAACAGTATTAGGGTCCTTGCTTCTCTCGGCAGAAACACATGCCACACTCATAAAGTATTGGTCCCAGTCAATATAATCATTCCGTTTCATACTGCATCCCTTCCTGATAAGGAGACTTTACATGAGTGCTCAAAACTCCCATCTGCATATATATGGAGAATCCGCCACCTGAAAGAGGCTTGGTAAGCTTTAGGCTATAAGTGCCATCTTCAAGATCCGTGAACCTGTATGCGCCAACGCCGTCAGATACTACAATAGTAGTCTTCTTGTACTCTACACCATCCTTTAGCAGGGTAGCATCCACTACACCGTTTAAACCGTCACATTTTAGATTGCCTGATACAATATATACTATCTCTCCATATTGATTGACAATGCGCTTAACCGTATATCCTATAGCATATACAGAAAATCTGCTTGTATAAATGTACACGTTCTTGTTGATTCTATCAACCTGATATGTGCCATCCTCCATTGTGTCGCTCTCAAGTAATGTCTGCGCCATAGAGCCGTGATAGCGGTAAACGCAAAGTCCATCCTCCTCAACATGAGAATATGGTATACATATTCTAAGCACGTTACTCGTTTCGGTCACAACACTCTCTTCGGAATCAGTGTCCTTGATGACCTTGATATCAAAGAACGTCAGCAGCTTACCCTGAGCTATACTCTTAATAGCCGCTAAACCGTTATTGCCCGTTGATGCCTGCTCATTTAGCTGTTCTACGGCCATTGTCACCTTGACATCCTTGCTTGCTCCGCTCTTTTGCTGAATTGCTTCAGCTTCCTTGTCAAGACCATCTACACTGACATTAGGAGTGCCCGGCTTAATGTCAACATCAGTGCTTGTCTTGCCCTTCTTACTGTCCTTGTTGTTTTGGTTCTTATCGCTGTTGTCTCCTTCATTGTTGCTGTCATTATTGGTCGAGCTGTTATCGCTATTGTTCTTATCGTTCTTATTGTCTTTGTCGTTTTTATTGTCTTTGTCGTCCTTATCCTTTTTATCTTCATCCTCTTTATTGACAGTCACTGTTGCAGAGCCTTCATAATCCTCATAGTTGTCGGCTTCCACCTTGTAATAAACCGTCATTGAGCCTGCTTTTGTTATGGTAGGACTCTTGCTGCTATATGAACCCTGTGACTTGCCATAAGAAATCTTATATCCGCTCTCAGGCTTAGTTACATTTACCGTGATACCATGTGCCTTGCCGTCATAGTCTACGACTACGTCGCTTGCACTAACCTCCATCTTAAGAGGTGTAATCTCCCATTCAAATGAAGCACTTGACTCACTTGTAGAGAGCTCATAGCATTCAGCCTTCTCACCTGAAATGCCTGTTACTCTGGCAATGTATTTATCGGCATCCTTCTTTATATTGTCCTCATAGGTAAGTACAAGTACATCTCCGTCAACCGTGTCAGGCTCGGCGGTAACTGTCTTGACTTCACCGTCATACTCATATTTAGTCTCACCATTCCATTTAAATGTGAGCACTTTAGGCTTAACGGTAAGCTTGCCGGGCTCCAATGTAATATCGTAGTTTTTAGCACTTACTCCGTACGGTGTGATAGCATATTCACCGATTTTGCGATACTGCCAGTAAGCCACATCAATACCTAATGTACCTTCAAGCACGCTATCTGATTCGCCGTTTACAAATCCTTCTTTTGTTACTCCTTCATCCTTTGGTTCGTCTCCGTAGGTTATAGTTACATCTTTAGCTGTAATCTTAAGAGGAGCCTTTTTAATCTCAACAGTCTTGCTTCCTGATACATTATCTATCTCAAAATTCTCGGACTCCACATAATAATACACCGTATATAATCCTGCATCAGTATATGTGATAGGAGTCGTTGAACCAACGGTCTTATAGTTGCCGCTGTTAAGCGCTTCACCTGCGTAATATATAACCGCAGGCTTTTTGGCAGAGAATATACTCTTGGCAAAATCGGCAAGTGAAGTATTCTCGCTTACTTCTATTCCATGCGGTTTGCCGTCATAGGTTCCTGAATAACCCGTTACCGAAAAACTTCCTTTACCCTTGGTAATCGTATAGCGTCCTTCTGTAATTGTAGCGTCATAATTAGGATTATTGTTCCAGTTTACTGTTATTGGATATACGCCTACATCGGAATCTTCGGTTGCCGATGTAGTAAGCTTAATTCCAAGATTATCTCCGGCAACATAATCTCCGCCTGTTTTGTATGTAAGAGCGACTATATTCTCACCGTATCCGCTGGTCTTGTCATCTGCAGTTATTGTAACAGATGCTTTATTAATACTTACCGCTATGCTTACAGGGTCAGCATTGTCATGCTCGGAATCTCCCACTGCCCAATACCATACTACATAGCTTCCGGCATCCTTCTTAGCCGGAACTATAGATTTATAAGCAGTTTCTGCCGGAGCCGTGTTGTCAGTTGTTACAGCATAGAAGAGATTGCCGCCTTCTGCTGCACCCGCTGTGATAAGCTCCTGCTCAGTACCGTTGTAGGTAAGTGTTTTGGCTGTAGGAACAGTCGTGATTACAGGAGACGTCTTTTCTTCGTAAGTGTATGTATAGGTCGTATTCTCGGTGATTGCTGCCCCCGTGCTCGGTGTAACATTCCAGCTTCCTGCCTTATAAGTCGCGCTTGGCTTACTGCCGATTGCCGGAATCTGGTTTTCCGCCAGTTTCAGCGTGTCGCCCTCATATCCGGTCAGCGTCACAGTTTTGTCCACTGTGGTTTCATCGTCCCAGGAGCCGTTGACCACCTTGAAGGTCACAATATAAGAAATTTCCTGCCTCCACTTCGCATACAGCGTAATATTTCCCGTAACGGTATCGCTTTCAAAGTCCCACTCATTCGTCAGGGCTTCTTCCTTGTACCAACCGTCAAAAGCATAGCCCTCCGCTGTGGGATCCGTAGGCTTGGTCAACTTACTGCCTGTCGCAACCGTCTGTGCGTCAGGCGCCGTGCCATGACCGCCTGCATCAAAGGTTACGGTATAACCGGTTCCAAGATAGAGCTGTCCATCCGCATTTTTCATTACGGAATAATCAGGATTGTCACTTACAAATTTTGAAGCATCGTTATAAGTCGTGTCGGAACTATCAGTAAACACACCGCCATTTCCCAGATAAATGCCGAGCTTCGCCCCCTCCGTAAGTGTTCCGGTAACATTAATCTTAACATCGGGAAGTATATTCGCTAAAACTTCATTATCGAAGATAACGGGTGCACCGGAGATGGTTAAGGAACCTTGCTGAGGATGCAGGGCGCTTCCCCCCTTATTGTTTGTAATTTTCACGTTTCCGGAAATACTGAGCGCTCCAAACGAGGAAATACCACCGCCCCAATCGTTATTATTGCTACGGTTGTACGCGATCTTTGCATCGCCGGACAATTCCACCGTTGCATCATTCGCAATGCCAAGTCCACCACCACGACCGACTGAAGTATTATACTGAATTGCGCCACCAGTCATGACAAATCGAGAACCAGCCGAAAGGAACACACCTCCGCCGTCGTAGTATCCACTTGCCGTAGCTTTGTTTCCAATGATGTTTCCGCCGGCCATGTGGAACGTTCCGCCGGCAACGTAGACTCCACCGCCCTGACCGGCATTGCCGCCGGTAATGTAGCCGCCGGTGAAGATCTGATACCCGCTTTCCAGGCTGTCGTTCACCGTCGCCAGTCCCGCGCCTCCATCGCTTGGATTAGTCACCGTAAATTTATGCTCCGCTACCGTGCCACAATCGTAAAGATTCAGCGTACGTCCGGATGCAACCGTAATTACCCGATTCGTTCCGCTCATAATGATCCCATGCCCATTCAGGCAAAGGTTTGTCATCCCGGAAGGAACGTTCCAGGTACTGCTGATGGTCACGTCATTTGCCAGATAATAGTTTCCTTGCGAACCGGGAAGGCTATCACTCTCTTTCCAAGGCTTAAATGTTATTCCCTCATATTCCAGGTCCGATAATTCCTTTATAGCATCCGGGATTGTAATCTCAACATTTTTGGTAGGTTTTCCGGAAACAGTGATTGTCGAGCCGTCATCTGCTCTGGTTACAGTAATACCGTCTTTAGAAAGAGTATCTGAAAGCTCTTCAAACCAGTATCCGGTATTTGCTGTATAAGTCACAGTCTCCATCGCAGTATCAGGCTCAATATAATCCTGAGTAGTTGCTCCACCACTAGTCGTGGAATTGGCACCACCGCTGAGAGTCACCTTGTGTAATGCTATAAGTCTGGCAACCCCATTATTAATTACCACCTTCTGTGAATCACCGGCTGCAGTGAATTTATTTAATAATGATTCATCTCCCGTGGCAAAATCCACATACTCATCCTCATCGTAATAAAAATCTACTTTAATTGATTCATCTTCGCATGATAACCAATCTACAGTAATCTCAGCATCCTTTTTAACACTAATATCACTCTTCGTATTACCGGTTATGTCTACATCTCCATTAAGAGATAAATATTTGGAAAAAGTAAGTAATCCATATTCATTACTTGTAATACTTCCACCACGAATCTCTGACTCATCAGTATCTTTTATTTCAATTCCATAACCGTCGGTATTGCTTATTGAACCACCTGTCATATTTATTGCGCCGCCATCAATATACACACCGGCTGCGCCAAAACCTTCGATAGTTCCACCTTCTAAATTAAGTTTACCATTTTTAATACAGATTCCACAAAGTGAAGCATTCTGATCGCTGCTCATTTTTATAGAACCGCCACCGCGAGAATCCCTTACTGTAAACGTTGTATCATCTCTATCAACACATATAGCTGCAATAAGCGACGTGCCACCACCAACAGATTGATAGAAATTACTATCAGGATCATATTCAAGTGTATAACCATTAAGATCAAGAGTAACTTTATCAAAATCAATTATCCCAGATTCATTTTGATTAGATTTTTTACCTATTTTAAACGTTTCATTGGTATAGTAATCTCTATCTAATATAATATTTAAACTTGATGAATTCCTTTGGTCACTCACATTCTGCAAAATAAAATACGTCCAATCAGTTGGACTTCCCGTTTGGTCATCCGTCACAACAATCTCATATACTATTCCATCTATAGTAACCTTCATCCACTCTTCTGAACTGAAAGCCTTATTGGCAGTTACTATCCACCTGCCATCCTTCTTCCTGGCAGAAAAGAGACTGTCGTCACTTACTTCCACCTCAGTAACCTCTCCTGTAAGACCCACCTTATCCATTATGTCAGTCAGGGCCACAGAAGTATCACCCTCCATGACATATTGAAGCTCATCATAAGTGAATTCAACAGTATATAACGAGAAACCGTCAGTACCGGCAGTCACCGCATCACCCTTCTCAACAACCTTAAGCTGTTCTGCAGTAAGCCTGTTGTTCTCTTCACTGATATGATATATATCTGCATTAAGATTGCTGCATGCTTTACCGGTCTTGAAGCTTATGTTGACTCTTTTGCCATCAGCAGGTTGAAGCTCGTTGCCATCCTTGTCAATCACCTTGACATCAAAAGTATATGATGCTGCAACATTGACCTTCTTATCACGTATCTTATCTACTGCATATCCTGCATCTACAGCGTCATCGGAATATGCCCTGGTTACACTTAAAGACGAACCCTTAGGGAATACCCCTTCCTCTGCAAACACAGTAACCTTTACCCCGTCAACAGACTGTGTCCCTGCAAATGCAGGCATATCAGCAGCTGATGAAGCCCCTTTTGCGTCGCCATCAGCAGCCTTGACTTCCCCTTTAGCCTCTGATAACTCATCTTTCTTGCTTGCGTCATCATCCATGACCTCAACAGACTCCTCTGATGCATCCGCTTCCATTGATGCTGTGTCATCAGAGCCGCTGGCTACTGTTCCTGACGGAGAAACCGGACATAGATTAAACAATAGCACTATCACAACATATAATGCAAAAAACTTTCTAAATCTCTTCTTCATAGCGATTCCTCCTGTCTGATATAGTATGTATATGACGCCTGTCTATAATTCCGCCTTAATTAATATATCGTCATAAAACCCCATAAAATATAGCTCTCCCCCCCCATTATATGTCTTATTATTATAGCACTTTCAACGTTTTCTTTCAACGCTTTCAACTTTTTTAACCTAAATCCAATAAACCGTCATTTGTTTTATATTCTTAATTTTCTGCGTTAAATCGGTATTTAATACGCTATATACCCATGTTGTTGGATTTTTTCATTTTCCTTGTCAGAAAGCTTCGCAAGACAAAAAGAGCTCCCCGAAAAAATTCGGGAAGCCCTTAATTAATAAACTTATATATCATCCACTCAACTTAGTTCAATCTGCGCTAGCGCTTGATTTCACTAAGTTTCGGGATGGGCTTTCACACTAAATTCGCACATCGTGCTCATTAAGTGTTCAATGCCTACTCAATGATAGTAGCAACACGACCAGAACCTACTGTTCTACCACCCTCACGGATAGCGAATGTAAGACCCTGCTCCATAGCGATAGGATGGATGAGCTCGATTGTCATCTCTACGTTATCACCAGGCATGCACATCTCTGTACCTGCAGGAAGGTTGCAAACACCTGTTACGTCTGTTGTTCTGAAGTAGAACTGTGGACGATAGTTGTTGAAGAATGGAGTATGACGTCCACCCTCGTCCTTAGTAAGAACGTAAACCTGAGCAGTAAACTTCTTATGGCACTTAACTGAACCAGGAACTGCAAGAACCTGTCCACGAACGATCTGATCACGGTTGATACCACGAAGAAGAGCACCAATGTTATCACCAGCCTGAGCCTCGTCAAGAAGCTTTCTGAACATCTCGATACCGGTAACAACTGTCTTCTGTACCTCTTCCTTAACACCAACGATCTCAAGCTCGTCGTTAAGGTGAAGAGTACCACGCTCAACTCTACCAGTAGCAACAGTACCACGACCTGTGATAGTGAATACGTCCTCAACTGGCATAAGGAAAGGCTTATCTGTCTCACGCTGTGGATCTGGGATATACTCATCAACAGTGTTCATAAGCTCGATGATCTTGTCACCCCACTCGCCGTTTGGATCCTCAAGAGCCTTAAGAGCTGATCCCTTGATGATTGGGCAATCTGTGAAACCATACTCCTCAAGCTGCTCTGTAACTTCCATCTCAACAAGCTCAATAAGCTCATCATCATCAACCATATCACACTTGTTAAGGAATACAACGATGTAAGGAACACCAACCTGACGTGAAAGCAAGATATGCTCCTTGGTCTGAGCCATAACACCGTC
>CAMVPR010000014.1 GCA_947169385.1 uncultured Lachnospiraceae bacterium
TTATTCTATCACATTTTCACACTTTTGACTATCTAAATGACATTGGGTCCGTCCCTCTGGTTCTGGGGTCCGTCCCTCTGGTTCAACACAAAAAAGCGGCGCATTATGCGCCGTTTCGTTAATATTTATCCATACATTGTTCGCAGGTTCCGATAAACACGGTAATCTGTTCGTCAATCTGACCCGGAATATTAGTGTGGGACAGGATATCTTCCATCGCGCCATCGACCTCGACATCCATGACCTTACCGCAGTTTCTACATCTGAAATGGCAATGTGGTGAGGTCTCGGGATCGTATCTGTCAGAACTTCCGTCAAATGATAACTTCTTAATCTCGCCAAGCTCAGTTAAGAGAGCCAAGTTTCTATAGACCGTTCCTAAGCTTATGTTAGGGATGTCTTGTCTGACATTTTCATATATTGTATCAGCAGTTGGATGATCCTTCCTTGTCTTTAGAAATGAGAGGATAGCGTCTCGCTGCTTACTCTTCTTTAGTTTAGTTGCTTCCATAGTATCACACCCTATAATAGTAATCATTACTGTTTTGATAGTATCATAGATTATAACAATTGTCAAAGAGCTAATAATAATATTATAGGTATTGACAATAAAACACTATGTATAGTATATTCTCTATAAGCAATTATACATTGCGATTATTTATTTTACTTGATTGTTATTAAGGAGACATAACTATGTTTGAGAAGATTAGTGAGATTATTGCTGAAGTTCTTAGCATTGATGCGAGTGAGGTAGAGTTATCGTCAGATTTCAAGGATGATATAGATGCTGATTCGCTTAATTTGTTTGAGCTTGTTATGGCAATCGAAGGCGAGTATGATGTTGAGGTTCCTTCTGAGGATTTAGAGGGTATCAAGACAGTAGGGGATATGATAGAATATCTCAAGTCTAAGGGTATTGAGGATTGATTATCTGGAGGGATTTATCCCTCCTATTTTTGAGGATGTGATTATATGAAACACCCTGTTAGATCTATAATAATTGCTTTAATTTTAGCGGCTACTGCAATTGCCGCTTTTACTCTTGCTCTCTCGATTACTTCCGAGATTGTCGAGTGGGACACCGGTGTTGAGAACGTTGTAATTAACGTTGATAATGAGAGTATAGAGAGTGTGGAAGCATTTGGCGTAGAAGCTAATGATTTGAAGAACAAGGCGTCTTCTAATGCTACCAAATAATTACGAAATGGATGAAGTTTTGTGGATAATTTGATTTATAGTCTCAATGGAACCGTGCCGATTTTTGCGGTTATGGTTTTAGGCTATCTTCTTAAAAAATATAGAATGCTTGATGAAGATTTCGTAGCAGCTGCCAATCGATTTGTTTTCAGAGTCGGTCTGCCTGTTATGATTTTTATTGACATGTGGAAAGCCAATGTCAACACTGAGTTCGACATTAAGTTTGTCTTGTTTTGCTTTCTTTCAACAGCTATATCATTTGCGTTGATATGGATTGGAGCTGAGCTTTTTATAAAGGACAAGACCATGATTGGTTCATTTGTGCAGGGTTCCTTTAGGAGCAGTGCGGCTATACTTGGACTCGCGTTTATCAAGACAATCTATCCTAATCTTGGCATGGCACCACTTATGATTATCGGGGCTGTTCCTTTCTATAATGTGGCGTCGGTTGTTGTCTTGACATTCCGCGGCAAGGATCAGGCTAAAGTTAAAGGTTCTAAAGGCATCAAAAAAGCCTTGTTTAACATCATTACCAACCCCATCATTATTGGTATTTTGCTTGGATGTGTTGCGTCGTTGATTCGTCTTGAATTACCTGTCATGGTTAATAAGACTCTGAATATGATTTCGGATGTGACGGTTCCGCTTGCGCTTATTGCTATCGGAGCCGGGTTTACATTTGCAGGCTCTAAAGAGCGTAAGAGACCTGCTTGTTTTGCGACTCTTATCAAGCTGGCATTGCTTCCTATGGTCGTTATTCCGGCAGCTATATTCTTCGGATATCACGATCAGGAGCTTTTAGCGGTTATAATAATGAGTGCCGGTCCTGCAACTGCGACCGGGTACACGATGGCGAGAGAGATGAACAATGACTATGTGCTTTCTTCTTACATCATTGTGTTGACTACTATTTTCTCTGCGTTTACGCTTACAGGATGGATATTCCTGGCCAGATGTTTAGGTTGCCTTCACTGATAGGAGGTTCATATGTATCATTTTATTCTTAATCCGAATGCTTCTTCCGGCAAGGGCAAGAAGGCGTTTGACGAAATAAAGCCTATATTAAGCAGCCGTAATATTGATTACAGACTTTACATTTTCGAGAATAGAGAAGAGCTTTCTGAGACTATCAGTGATTTGTCTTCTCCTGCAAATGCTAAAGTTAACCATATAGTTGTTTTGGGCGGAGACGGCACACTTAACCTCGTTCTTAACTATATTAAAGATTTCACGAAGGTCAAACTTTCCGTTTTGCGAGTTGGGTCAGGTAATGATTTCGCTAGAAATGTCGGTGTTGGCAAGGATATTAAGAAGTGCTTTTATCATTTGATTGATAAGCCGGAGACGATTGAGCTTGACTATGGTGTGGCGGAGTATGTTAACCTTGATGGCGAGGCTTTTAAGAGACGATTTATAATAAGTAGTGGTATAGGGTATGATGCTGACATTTGCGAGGAGGCGTCAAGAAGCAGGCTTAAGAAGGTTCTTAATACGATTAGACTCGGCAAGCTTGTCTACCTTTTCATTGGAATTAAGCAGGTGTTTACCAAGAAGGGCGCTAAAGCTATTATTTACTTTGATAACGGCAGGAAGATAAGACTTAGAAACATGTTCTTTACCGTTGGCATGGTTCATAAGATGGAGGGCGGCGGAGTACCTTTTTGCCCTTATGCTGATCCGCTTGACGGCAAGCTTGATGTGTGCGTGGTCAAGTCTGCTAACGTGCTTAAGCTTTTGCTTGAAATCGAACTTGTGTATATTAAGAAGCATTTGATATTTTCAAATGTAACTAATTATAGATGTAGAAGTTATAGAGTCGCTTTGTCTAAGCCACAGTGGATTCACTTAGACGGAGAGACGCCTGCTATGGTCAAGGAGGCTAAGTTTACCTCGGAGAGTGGAATAAGATTCGTGAGGTGATGATATGGGACTTTTCAAGAAGAAGGAAGTTTTAGAATACGATAAAGAACACGAGTACCCTGTCATAAGGAAGAGTATCTGTACAGGGGAGAGGGTGTTTGGATTCAGGAATAATAGCGACAATAAGTTTCGAGACATCGCATTAATCAGAAGTGACAAGGAACTTAATGATATTATCGAGTCATATCAGATAACCGATGAAGTTAAGGTTGAATATTAGAGTTAAAGCGGGGCAATAGCATTTCCCTGCTTTTTTTGACCTTGATAATCATTTGTGATACAATATATTGGTATTTTTATTATAGAGGTGCACAAGATGAAGACAAATGAAGACAGAATCATAAAGTCTGAATACAGTGAGCTCATGGAGCAGGCGTACATTGACTACGCCATGAGTGTTATTATATCAAGGGCTTTGCCGGACGCGAGAGACGGCTTGAAGCCGGTTCAGAGGCGAGTTCTTTACGACATGAAAGAGCTTGGAACTCACTACAATCAACCGTACAGGAAATGTGCGCGTATCGTCGGAGATACGATGGGTAAGTATCACCCTCACGGTGACAGCTCAATCTATGATGCTTTGGTTGTTCTCACGCAGGATTTTAAGAAGGGTCAGCCTTTGGTTGACGGTCACGGTAACTTCGGTTCTATCGAGGGTGACGGCGCCGCTGCTATGCGTTACACAGAGGCTAGATTGACTAAGCTTACAGAGGAATACTATCTTGCTGACTTAGATAAGGATGTAATCAATTTCGTTCCTAATTTTGACGAGACTGAGAAGGAGCCGGAGGTTCTTCCTGTAAGGCTTCCTAACCTTTTGATAAATGGTGCCGAGGGTATTGCGGTCGGCATGACGACAAGCATCCCTACTCACAATCTCGCTGAGGTCTGTGATGCCGTTAAGTGCGTTTTAAAGGATCCTGAGGCTTCAACCAAGAAACTTATGAAGTACATCAAAGGACCTGATTTCCCAACCGGTGGTATCGTGGTAAATGAAGACGAGCTTTATGACATTTACGAAAGCGGAACCGGTAAGATTAAGCTTCGTGGTAGGGTTCAGGTTGAGGACCTTAAGGGTGGCAAGCAACAGATAGTAGTAACTGAGATTCCGTATACGATGATCGGGTCTGGTATAGGTAAGTTCCTTCAGGATGTTGCTTCACTTGTTGAGTCTAAGAAGCTTCCCGATATCGTTGACATTTCCAATATGTCCTCTAAAGAGGGAATCAGAATCGTTCTTGAGCTTAAGAAGGGCGCCAATGTTGACAATATCATCAATATTCTATATAAGAAGACTAAACTCCAGGATACCTTTGGTGTCAACATGCTTGCTGTTGTTGATGGTAAGCCGGAGGTTATGGGACTTAAGAGGCTTATCGAGCATCATATTGATTTTCAGTTTGATGTCTGTACCAGAAAGTACAGAACTCTCCTTAACAAAGAGAGAGAGAAGGCTGAGGTTCAGGAAGGTCTCATCAAGGCTTGTGATGTAATTGATCTTATTATCGAGATATTGAGAGGTTCTAAGAGCAGAGCGCAGGTCAAGGCGTGCTTGATTGACGGAGAGGTTAAGGATATTAATTTCAAGTCTGCTGCATCTAAGAAGGCTGCGATGGAGCTCAACTTTACTGAGAGACAGGCAGATGCTATCCTCGATATGAGACTTCATAAGCTTATCGGTCTTGAGGTTGACAAGCTTAAGTCAGAGTATGATGAGTCGCTTAAGAATATTGACATTTACGAGGATATTCTTAACAACTATGATTCTATGGTTGATGTTATTTCTAAGGATTTAGACAATGCCAAGAAAGAGTATGGAAGAAAGCGCAGAACAGAGATTACCAACGCATCCGAGATTGTCGTAGTCGAGGAGGAGATTAAGGAGATGGAAGTGACCGTTCTTATGGATAGGTTTGGTTACGCCAGAACTATCGATCGCTCGGCTTACGATAAGAACAAAGAGGCTGCGGATGAGGAGAACAAGTACATTATTCACTGCAAGAATACTGACAAGATTGTTATATACACAGATCTTGGCAATCAGCATTTGCTCAAAGTAATGGATCTGCCTTACGGCAAGTTTAGGTCTAAGGGTGTTCCTGTTGACAATATATGCGGTTTCAGTTCGAGTGAAGAGCGAAGCGTCGGAGTTTATGCGCTTCCTGATGTTGTTAACAGATATCTTCTCTTCACAACCAAGAAGGCTATGATGAAGGTTACATTTGGTTCGGAATTCGACGTGACAAGAAGGACGATAGCGGCTACCAAGTTAAATGACGGCGATTCGCTTGTGTCGGTTAAGCTTGTTAACGGCAATGAAGACTATGTCGTGTTAGAGACCGAGGCGGGATTCTATCTTAAGTTTGCATTTGACGAGATACCTCCTAAGAAGAAGGGAGCTGTCGGTGTGATAGGTATGAAGCTTTCTGCCAATGACTCCATCAATAATGTATACGTTACATCTGAAGGTGGGGCGATTAAGAATCCGGAGCCTGATGATGCACCTTTACTTGACATGATGAATGCAAATGACAACATACAGGCTGAGACTGAAGTTGTTGAGGCAGAGCCTGTTAATTCATATATGATAACCATGAGAAATGATAACGAGCTAGATCTTTTAACGTTAAGAGTTAACAAGCGCGGTGGTAAAGGTAGTAAGAAGTAGGAGGATTGATTATGAACGAGTTAAAGAGAGCGTTGGCATTTGTATTATGTATATGTGTTGTTGTCGGTTTTCCCGGGAACTTAAGTGCTGCAGGTGAAGCGGCGTCGGGAGATTCGTCTCCTAATGCGTCAACAGATGCATCAGCGGAGGCTCAGGTAGAGACTACAACAACTGAAGTTGCGACTACTTCAATTGACGCTACAACAGAAGCTTCTTCTGAGGCTACTACCGAAGTGCCTGCTACAGAGGTTAAGCCGACGATTAAGTGGAAGAATAAGACAGAGTCAATAAAGGCAGGCAAGAGCTATACATTTAAGGCTGTAGCGACGGGAGATGATGCCGTTAAGTACAGCGTAAGTAATACCAATGTCGCCACTATCAATCAGACATCCGGCAAGTTAAAAGCCAAGAAGGTTGGTAAAGTTACTGTTACTGCCAAGTCAGGAAGTTTGTCGGTATCGGTGGAGGTTACTGTTAAGGCCAAGAAGATTATCTGCCTTGATCCGGGGCATTCAAGCTCTGTAGCGAAGGGAACTGAGCCTATCGGTCCGGGAAGCAAGACTATGAAGGCCAAGGATAACAGCGGAACATGTGGTAATTACACTCACGTTCCTGAGTATAAGCTCACACTTACTGTTGCTAAGAAGCTTAGAACTACTCTTATATCAAGAGGTTACAAGGTTGTCATGACAAGAAATGATAACAAGAAAGCTATAAGCTGTATTGAGAGAGCCAAGGTTGCTAACAAAGCCAAAGCTAACGCTTATCTTCGTATTCACGCAGACAGTATTGGAAGTTCTGCTGTAAGAGGTATGAGTATGCATTATGCTTCCACAAGTAATCCTTATATTGGCAAGAAATACGGAGCTGCCAACAAGAAACTTTCTGCTGCTATTAAGAAAGGATTTGTCAAAGCGACAGGTTCTAAGGTCAGAGGTGGCGGTCTTAATGCGAGAAATGATCTTACCGGTAACAACTGGGCGTATGTTCCGACTACGCTTATAGAGATGGGATTTATGAGTAATCCTACGGAAGACAGATTGATGCAGACAGCTGCCTATCAGAAGAAGATGGTTAAAGGCATGGCTGATGGATTTGACATATACTTTGGATACAAATAATTAACGGCAAACCCAACGTAATCAGATTATGTTGGGTTTGTTTTTTTATATAAACTATATGTTGTATATTTATACTTTTTTTGATATACTAAACAGTGATTTTTGATAAGGGAGTAAGTGGAGTTATGTTAACTGCGGTACATCTTGAGTTTAATCTGTTTAGCCTATTCCTTATTGGAGTTGTAATTAATCAGATTCACTTTAGTGTTAATAAACAGGCATCAAGAAGAATCTTCATGATTCTTGTAATCATGATTGCATTTGCTTTGGTGATAGATTCTCTCTGTGTTATTTCGGATGGCCATCATTTTCTTGGTGCACGCATTCTCAATAATGTATCTAACGCTTTCTATTTCTCATTATGTTCTTTGGTAGGTTTTTGCTGGACTAAATACGTGATTACGCGTGTTATATTGTTGCACAGCAGGAAGCTTGACCTCCTTTTATCGTTGCCTGCATTGGCGGTGACGGTGATTAGTTTTTTATCCATTAAGTACGGTTTTATATTCTACATCGATGGTGACAATTATTACCAGAGAGGACGTTTCTTCATAGTTCATTTAATAGTTTCATTTGGCTATCTTATAGCAGCACTTATTTATGTGCTGGTGCTCAGAATTATGGGTAGATATAAGTGTTCTAAGCATGCGATTAACTTTATTATGCTTTTTTATATTCTTCCTACGATTGGAAGTGTTTTCTCTACTGTATATTCGACGAGTCCGGGATTGTGGCCGGCTACGGCGCTCTCAATGGTTATGGTATATATAGATATGCAGGATTATGCTATCACGACCGATGGACTTACAGGATTGAGTAACAGGAAGATTCTTGCTAATGTTTATCGCAATTACAGTAAGGATATTTCGCAGGGTAAGGTTCTTGTAATATTCATGGTTGACCTTAACAAGTTTAAGCAGATTAACGATACCCTAGGTCATCTTATTGGAGATGAAGCTTTGGTCAATGCAGCCGGCATTCTTAAACAGTTCGTTAGCGGTACTGATTTGATTTTGGTGAGATATGGCGGAGACGAGTTTCTGATTATAGGTCTTCTGAATAACGAGAAGCAAGCGGATGTATATAAGGATAAGTTACTTAATTGCTTTGACAACTGGAACAGAGAGAACTCCGGCAAGCCTTATCGTCTGATGACGAGTGTGGGATACCAGATATATCGTGAAGGAGATAACTTAGAAGACCTCATCGAGAGGGCAGATAAATCACTCTATAAAGACAAAAAGAAAGCGCACTCAAAAATGTGATGAGTGCGCATTTTATATTAATCCGAAATGCTCAAGTCCGTTATATATTCCGTCGTCGTTGACATCGGTTGTCACATATTCTGATATCTCCTTGATGTACGGAACAGCGTTGCCCATTGCTACTGAGTGGGCTGTGTACTTAATCATATCTATATCATTGAAGCTGTCGCCAAATGAATATGTGTTGTCGTAATTGATTCCTAAATGTTCAATTGCTCTTCTGATACCGGTTGCTTTAGATACTTCCTTGCCAGGCATAATCTCTGCAACCGTGCTCTTAGCGTGGACTACGATATTATAGTCCAGAAAATGTTCTCTGATAACAGACTCACTGCTGTTTCTGAAATCCACACTGTACTTGTTGACTCTTGAGTTCTGATCTAAATCTTCAAACTCCCTGAATGTATCAGCCAGCTTGGCTTTTAAAGAGTTGATGTACTTGTCATCCTTAGGGAATAACTTAGTATCGACATACAGGTAGTCAACGCCCTCGAGGATGGCACATATATTGTTCGCTCTAAAGAAATCTGCGTCCTCTTTTAATCTGTCCCAAGGAACCTCGTCAGAGTAAACTACATCTTCAAGGTACTCAAAGTATGTTCCACATCCACCAACAATTCCGTCAAATCCAATATCGAGAAGCTCTTTGGCTGTGATTGCTGAGCGACTTCTTCCGCTGCATAAAAACGCCATGTGTCCGTTAGCTCGCAACTTCTTGACCGCTTCTATGGTAGAAGGAATAATCTTCTGTTCGTAGTCCCAGAGAGTTCCGTCTATATCAAAAAATACCGCGCTCTTGTTCATGTCCTTACGCTCCTAAAGTCTGCAAAGCGTTAGAGCGGATAACGCACATATAATGCTCTTCCAAATATGACTGAATAGCATATGAACAAGCAACTCTGCTGCCGTATTCAGATAAGCTGTTGATAAGCTTAGAGAACTTGTCGGTAGAAATGTTGTTGGATGTTATTACGAGATAATAGTCGCCGTTCAGCATGTCTTTATATAAGGTGTTGTCCGCGTTACACTGCCCTAAGAGTGCTGTAGCTGCGTTGCAGACATCGTCAAGCTTCTTGAACTTGAAAATAGCCATATGGAAGCGTGGCTTCTGTACATTGCCATCGCCATTGGCAGCAACCTTCTTGGCGCTCTGATCTAAAGGAATAAAATTGTCAACCTTGTCGTCCTCCTGGACTGCTGATCTTGAGAGACCTTCAACAGCGTGCTTGACTGCGTTCCTTATGACGTTCAATATCTCTTCCGGAGCGCTTTCGCCTTCATCGATGTGCGTCTCAACCTTGATCTCGATATTGTTAGGATCTAACTCGCCGCCTTCGTAGACATCATCTTCCTGTTCTTCCTCGTCCACCTTGGTTACAAATAAAATGATACTGTCAGGACCGATAGGAACAGCTTCTATCATAAGAGGAAAGTTGTCGGCTTCAAAACCTACTTCATCCTCAGCCTGGAGCATTATATCTCTAAAAAATGCTCTTGCTTTCTCTGAGCCGTATGCAAATTCAGTAAGAAGCAGATTGTGATCAGCGAGATCTTCCTGATTCAGAGTGAACTTAATCTTATTCTCGTTTATACGCTCTATCTTCATTCCACATCATCCTTATCAAATGTATAAATAACGTTCTTATTGTAATACGTTGTCTTCCATGTACTCGTTGATTGCGTCGCACAAATCGTCCGCATCCATTCCGTGAACTGCAGCAGCTTCCTCTAATGTCTCCATCTGTGAAGCAGGACACATAATACATCCCATTCCTGAAGCCATCAATACTGAAGCGTTCCCAGGGTTCAAAGCGATGATATCGCTTATTAACATGGCTTTATCAACTTTAAGTGCAGTCATGTCCGCACCTCCATTCATTATATTGTATCGGCTAATAACAAATATTAGTTAAACAATTATATAACAAGGTGTCAATAAATTCAAGACGGCACTATCAAGGTAATTATACTAAAAAAAACCAGTAAATACCACAGTTTTTTGCATTCGACTGTTAAGATGTATACAAAAAACTTAACAAAATATGGTAATTATCGCTAACATTTGCAAAAAGGTTACAAATGTATTAAATAAAATACACAATCAAAGGTCGATTATCGTTGACGCTATCTAAAAGATTTAATATAATTATATCAGTATCTAAGATATGCGGTTGGTATTCTTATGAATACTTTTCGGGGAGTTCCTTATAGGTTGCGTATTTGGAGCTTTTTGGAGCGCATATCTTTGTTATCACTAAATATAATTTTAAAGGAGGATTTTTTCAAAATGAACATGAATTCAGAAGCATGGAATGGTTTTGAGGCTGGTCAGTGGCAGCGTGACATCAATACCAGAGATTTCATCCAACACAACTACACTCCATATGAGGGAGACGAGGAGTTCTTGGCAGGTCCTACCCAGAACACCAAAGATCTTTGGGATATGGTTATGGATTTATCTAAGAAGGAGCGTGAGGCAGGCGGTGTTCTTGATATGGATACCAAGGTTGTTTCAACACTTACCTCACACGGTCCTGGATACCTCGACAAGAATAAAGAGACTATCGTTGGTTTCCAGACAGATGCTCCTTTCAAGAGAGGTATGAATATCTATGGTGGTGTTCGTATGGCTGTTAAGGCTTGCGAGGACAACGGATATACAGTAGACCCTGAGATTGTTGAGTTCTTCACTACTCACAGAAAGACACACAACGCAGGTGTATTTGATGTATATGATCCAGAGATTCGTGCTTGCCGTTCTAATCACATCATTACCGGTCTTCCGGATGCTTATGGTCGTGGACGTATTATCGGCGATTATCGTAGAGTAGCACTTTATGGTACAGATTATCTTATCGAGGACAAGAAAGCTCAGAAGGAGTCATTCGGAAGAGTTTATACAGATGATGTTATCCGCGGTAAGGAAGAGATTTCAGAGCAGATTCGTGCTTTACAGGAATTAACCAAGATGGCTGAGTCTTACGGCTTCGATATTTCTAAGCCTGCTAAGAACGTACAGGAAGCTATCCAGTTCGTTTATTTCGGATATTTAGGAGCAGTTAAGGAGCAGAACGGTGCTGCTATGTCATTAGGCCGTACTTCTACCTTCCTTGACATTTATGCACAGCGTGACCTTGAGAACGGTACATTTACAGAGGAGCAGATTCAGGAGTTTGTTGACCACTTCATTATGAAGCTTCGTTGCGTTAAGTTCGCTCGTACACCTGAGTACAACAGCATTTTCGCTGGTGATCCAGTATGGGTTACCGAGTCTCTTGGTGGTATGGGTGTAGATGGACGTACTCTTGTTACTAAGATGAGCTTCCGTTACCTTAACACTCTTAACAACCTTGGTGCAGCTCCAGAGCCTAACCTTACTGTTCTTTGGTCTAACCACCTTCCAACAGCTTGGAAGAAGTTCTGTGCTAAGATGTCTATCAAGTCATCTTCTATCCAGTATGAGAACGATGAGCTTATGAGACCTATCCATGGTGATGATTACGGTATCGCTTGCTGTGTATCTTCAATGAGAATTGGTAAGGATATGCAGTTCTTCGGAGCACGTGCTAACTTGGCTAAGTGCTTGCTTTACGCTATCAACGGTGGTGTTGATGAGATTACTAAGGTTCAGGTTGGACCTGCATATCGTCCAATCACTTCTGAGTACCTTGATTATGATGAGGTTCTTGACAAGTACAAGACAATGATGAAGTGGTTAGCTGGTGTTTATGTAAGTGCTCTTAACATCATCCACTATATGCATGATAAGTACGCTTATGAGCGTATTCAGATGGCACTTCATGATCGCGACGTTAAGAGATATTTCGCAACCGGTATCGCTGGTCTTTCAGTTGTTGCTGATTCACTTTCAGCTATCAAGTATGCTAAGGTTAAGACCGTTCGTGATGATGACGGAATTGTAGTTTCTTATGAGACAGAGGGAGATTTCCCTAAATATGGTAACAATGATGACAGAGTTGACTCAATCGCTGTTGAGCTTGTAACATTCTTCATGAACGAGATTCGCTCTCACCATGTATATCGTAACGGTGTACCTTCAATGTCAGTTCTTACAATTACTTCTAACGTAACATACGGTAAGAACACAGGTGATACACCTTGTGGACGTAAGAAAGGTCAGCCTCTTGCTCCTGGTGCTAACCCAATGCACGGTAGAGATACTCACGGAGCAGTTGCTTCACTTTCTTCAGTTGCTAAGCTTCCTTACAAGGACAGCCAGGATGGTATTTCTAACACCTTCAGTATTATTCCTAATGCTTTGGGTAAGGATACTGTTATTGCAGGAGATCTTTAATATTAAATATAAGTGAAAGCATGCATTGATTGACTATTAAGAAGGAGGAGTTAGAATGTCTGATGCGAATTCACAGGTAGATGATATCGTGGCTATGTTGGACGGCTTTATGAGTAGAGGCGGCGGCCACATGAATGTGGACGTGAACGGAACCTCGAATGAGAAGGAAGTCGAGGAGCTCGGTTGCATTGACTGTGCGAAAGGCAATCTTTCGTGTCAGGCCCCGACTCTCCTTGAGGGAATGGACGATTATTCATCATACGAGAACGATAAGATTAAAACAATTTAGGAGGTATTTAATTATGGCACAGCCAACAGAGAATCAGGTAGATAACCTGGTAAATTTGCTTGATGGTTACACCGAGAAAGGTGGATATCATCTTAATGTCAACGTACTTAACAGAGAGACCCTTTTGGATGCTCAGGCTCATCCTGAGAAATATCCACAGCTTACTATCCGTGTTTCAGGATATGCTGTTAACTTCATCAAGCTCACTAAAGAGCAGCAGGATGACGTTATCTCACGTACTTTCCATGAGTCTCTTTAATTGATTGTAACTTGTGCGGAGGAAGTTATCTTCCTCCGCTTTTTTTAGGAGGATACTAATATGAAAGGATATATACACTCAGTAGAGACCTTCGGTACAGTTGATGGTCCGGGTGTAAGATACGTCATATTTGCACAGGGATGTCCCATGAGATGTCTGTATTGTCATAACCCTGACACCTGGAAGCCGGGCATAGGCGAAGAGAGAGAAACAGATGACCTGATTAAGGATTTTGAGGACTACATCCCTTACTACGGTACTGAGGGCGGAATCACCGTTACGGGTGGAGAGCCGCTTATGCAGATTGATTTTGTAACTGAGCTTTTTGAGAAGGCGAGAGCTAAGGGGTATCATACTTGTCTTGATACTTCAGGTATTATGTTTGACGAGGACAACCCTGAGACTATGGCGAAGTTTGACAGACTTATGAAGTCTACCTGCCTCGTGCTTCTTGATATTAAGCACATCGATGACGAAGAGCACAAGAAGCTTACTTCTCATTCTAACAAGAGAATTCTGGCATTTGCCAAGTACTTAGACAGAATGAATATAGATGTATGGATTAGGCATGTTGTTGTACCGGGTATAACATACAATGAAGAGTATCTGACAAGACTTGGCGAGTTTTTAGGTTCACTTAATAACATTAAGGCATTGGATGTCCTTCCTTATCATACCATGGGTGTTGTAAAGTATGAGAATCTTGGTATGGATTATCCGCTTAAAGGCGTGGAGCCTCTTCCTCATGACGACGGTAAGAAGGCAAGAGATATAATAAGAGCTGCTTATCATAGAGTTAAGGGTGATTAAGTCTAACTGTTGTTCAACAAAAAAACAAATGTTAGGCACCTCTAAGCTATTGAATTATCTACATTTATGTGATAAAGTTATATCAGTTTTGAGCGATTCTTCGCTTACAATTTCTTGAATAAGGAGGACGACATTATGGCATATGTTATTAACGACGGATGCGTTATGTGTGGAGCTTGCGAGGGAGCTTGCCCAGTAGGAGCTATTAGCGCTGGTGCTGATAAGTATGAGATCGATGCAGATACATGTATCTCATGTGGAGCTTGTGCAGGAGCTTGTCCAACAGGCGTTATCTCAGAAGAGTAATTTAGAAGAATTAAGATGGCTGTTTATCAGCCATCTTTTTTTGTGCAATTTTTTTTACTACAGGAATGGATAGAAATTCGTACTTTATTCGACCCATTTTCGACCAAAAAGTACAGGAATGAATAGAAATTCGTACTTTTATACCGGTATTTTGACGATTTTTGACAACTAACAGGTTTTAGACAAAGTGTGATTGTTCATTTACAATAATTAACGAAAGCACTTGAGTTGTAAGCAGGGTTAATGATAGCCACTTGATTATTTTCGAAGAAGAGATGGTCAACTTAATTGCTTATGGGATGTATTTATCACACGAGTTAAGCCACGGCTTACAAGATATCGCGCTTCCCGTATTTTAAGTCGGAAGGAGGGAGAAGTAACACCCTTGATGTAGAATACTATACCGGTACAAAACATCATAGCGCAAGGGTATTTTGAATTTTTGAATTATCAAACGTAGGGTATGCCCTATTTAAAGTTTCCATTTATGCGTCAACATTTACAAATGTTGGCGCTTTTTATATAACAATATATACTTGCTTTTACTACTATAAAAGCGTTATACTTATCTATATATGTGCTAAGGATTGGTTATTTATGGAGACGAAGATATTAAAGGTTGTAGAGGACAATCTTTCACAATATGAAGATGAACTTGAATTGGCGGCTTCGTGTATTAGGGACGGCGGATTGGTTGCATTTCCTACGGAGACGGTATATGGATTGGGTGGAGACGGCCTTCTTAAAGAGGCATCTAAGAAGATTTATTCCGCTAAGGGACGTCCTTCCGACAATCCCTTGATTATACATATTGCGGATATTGAGGATGTTTATAAACTGGCGGTAGAAGTACCTGACAACGCTGTTAAGCTCATGAATGCCTTTTGGCCGGGTCCGGTTACTCTTATATTTAAGAAGAGTGATATTGTTCCTTATGAGACTACAGGTGGTCTTGACACCGTGGCGATTAGATTCCCTATTCATCCTATTGCGAGAGAGCTTATTAGGAGGTCCGGACGATATATTGCTGCTCCGAGTGCCAATCGCTCGGGAAGACCCAGCCCTACAAGAGCAGAGCACGTCATTGAGGATTTGTCGGGCAATGTAGATGTTATAATTGACGGTGGTGCTGTTGACATTGGATTAGAGTCCACTATAATAGATATGACAGCGGAGGTTCCGACTATATTAAGACCCGGTTTTGTTACGGATGATATGATAAGAGAGGTTCTTGATAATGTCATCTATGATCCGGCAATTCTTACTAAGAGTATTAATGAGAACATGGTTGCTAAGGCTCCGGGTATGAAGTACAAGCACTATGCACCTAAGGCTCCGCTTACAATTATTGAGGGAGATAGTGATGAGGTGTTGTCTTCATTTGACAGAATGATTAGTGAGGGCAGGAATAAGGGACTTAAGGTTGGAGCTATAGTTACTGATGATTTGTTGGGCAAGATAGATGCCGACTCGGTTGTTTCTTTAGGGGATAGAGATGACTATAAGGCGGTGTCTCATAATCTTTTTGCTTCACTAAGACAGATGGATACTGATGGGGTTGATGTCATTTATTCGGTTAGCTTTTCTGATAAAGCGCTTGGTATGGCGATTATGAACAGGCTTCTCAAGGCCGCGGGTTATAAAGTGCACCATTCTTCTTGATTTGAGGTGTTTCGTTATGGCATATTGCGTTTTGTTTGTCGGTAGCGGCGATGCTGGCAGAGAGATAATGGCTAAAGCTATTTTGGATAATTACATAAAGGTTAACGGCTTAGAGGGAATGGAAGTCAAGGCGAGAGGGCTTGTCGTGCTATTTCAAGAGCCGGTTAATTCTAAGATTGAGACCATCTTAGAGAGCAACAGCCTTACCATGGAGTATGACTGTGTGTTCCAACTTGAACAGTCGGACATTGACACGGCTGATATTGTTATTACTATTGATGCCAAGCAGAAGGAGAGGGTTATCAATAATTACGACAATGTCAAGGAGATTTATTCCCTTAAGGAACTTGCCGATGAAGAGGGAACTGTCTTGGATCCGTATGGCAAGGAACTTATGGATTATGAGTATTGTTACAGAGAGCTTGACAGACTTGTTGAGAAGTGGTTTATCAGCAAGCTGGTTAAGCTTTGATTATATTATTTTTTAGGAGGATTTTAGATTATGTTAGCTATCGCGTGTGACCATGGAGGATATCAGTTAAAGCTTGTGGTTATGAAACATTTGGATGCAAGAGGTATTGAATATAAGGATTTTGGATGTGACAGCGAGGAATCTGTCGATTATCCTGAATATGCTCATAAGGTAGGTAACGCAGTTACCAGCGGTGAGTGTAAGCTTGGTATCTTAATCTGCGGTACAGGTATTGGTATGTCTATTGCTGCTAACAAGATTAATGGTATCAGAGCTTCTGTGTGCAATGATTGCTACACAGCTGAGCTTACAAGAGAGCACAACGATGCCAATATTCTCGCTATGGGAGCAAGAGTTATCGGAGAGGGAGTTGCACTTAAGGTTGTAGATACTTTCCTCGATACTCCATTTTCAAATGATGAGAGACATTTAAGAAGAATTGCTCAGATAGAGAGGGTTTAATTATGACGAAGGAAGAGATTTTTCCGTATATAGATCACACCCTGCTTAATCCTGTTGCTACATATGATGAGATTAAGACTTTGTGTGACGAGGCTGTTGCTTGTAAGACCGCATCGGTCTGCATACCGCCTTGCTTTATTAAGAGAGTTAGAGAAGATTATCCTGATCTTAACATTTGCACTGTTATCGGGTTCCCTTTAGGATATAACTCGACCGAGGTCAAGGTTTACGAGACCGAGATTGCTGTTAGAGACGGAGCGGATGAGATTGATATGGTTATTAATCAGGGCGATGTCAAGATGGGACAGTTCGTTAAGGTTAAAGAAGAGATAGAGGCGATTAAGAAGGCTTGCAACGGTAAGCTTCTTAAGGTTATCGTTGAGACTTGCAATCTCACTGAGGGTGAGAAGATTGCTATGACTCAGGTTGTAATGGAATCGGGCGCCGACTATATCAAGACCAGCACAGGTTTTGGTTCGGGAGGTGCGACTAAGTCCGATGTTAAGCTTTTTAAGGATATGATAGGAGATAAGATCAAGATTAAGGCAGCGGGCGGCGTCAAGACCAGGGAAGATTTAGAAGATTATATTGAGCTCGGTTGCTCGAGGATAGGTACATCTTCAGCACTTAAGCTACTTAGCGCCGGGGAGGACTAATAGTGAAACACATAATCCTTAGGATTTTGCTTTTTTTAATATGCTTCATTGGAGGCGTATTTGGAATCAATAGATTGTTAGGCGGTGACTCAGGTGACTACTCTATGGAGATGGATCCTGCGACATTGCCTGTTATTTATGCTAATGTTACCAATACCAACATCAACCCTATGCATGGATATACTTCAGATATCGATGCTTCTTTGTTGCGCAATTCTGTTACTCCTTTGGTTGATGGTAAGGTTAATCTGGTAATTGACCAGAACCGCTATGAGGTTAAGAAGCTCCATTACGAAGTGAGAAGCGACGACGGCTCATCTCTTGTTGAAGATGGTGACTTAGACGGATTTAAGACCAACAAGAAGGGTTATAAGACATTAAGCCTTAAACCGAGGATGCAGCTTAAGACAGATCGAGGTTATCTTCTGAAGCTGGTTATTGAGAACAGCGGCGTTAACATTAGCTATTATACGCACATCATTAATAAGGGCAAGCTTCACTTAGAGAAGGAGCTTAAGTTCATAACAAGCATGAGCAAGGCTTTGTTAGACAAGAATGAGGCCCTTAATTATCAGCAGTATCTTGAGAGTGATCCCGGTAAGGTTAGCAACGATCTTGGTAATGTCACAATAACAGACAGTTTCGAGTCAATCACCTATGCTGATATGAAGCCACAATTCCTATATAATCCAACTCCTGTTATTACAGAGGTCGGCGAAGACACTTTAAGTGTCAGAATGAACTTCTACATTATGGCGGAGAGTTCTAAGAGTGTGACTGAGTACTATGAGGTTACCGAGGATTACAAGGTTAAGTTCTCTACCACGAGGATGTACCTTCTCTCTTACGACAGAAGTATCAGTTCTTCTTACGATCCTGCATTTACAAGTTCGACCAACAATGGACTTAAGATGGGTATAAGCAGTCAGTCTACAGTGCCTTATATCACTTCTAACGGCAACAGACTTATAGCATTTGTCAAGAACAGAGAGCTTTATCTATATGATTATCAGCATGTGCAAATGTATAAGATATTCTCGTTTATGCAGGGCGAGTACTCTAATATTTACAGTAATTATAACCAGCATGATATACAGCTTATCTCGCTTGATGATAAGGGTAATCTGTCATTTGCCGTACACGGCTACATGAATAGGGGAAGACACGAGGGACAGAATGGCGTGCTCTTCTACAAATACGATATGGATGACAAGCAGATTATCGAGGAGGCGTTTATTCCTACCAAAGAGCCTTTTTCAACACTCAAAGAGGACGTCAAGGACGTGTGCTACATGAACGACAGCCAGGATGTATATCTTGTTCTCTCGGGTGTTCTCTATGTGGTTCACATGCAGGAGCGCAGGTTTGAGGTGCTTATGGAGAAGGTTACGAGCGACAGAGTTGTGTCTTCGGCAGATCATCATTTGCTTGGTGTAATCAACGTTGACAACCGCTCGATTAACGTTATGAATCTGTCGGATGACAAATCAATGACGGTTTCGGCGGATGCTAAGGACAGGCTTAAGGTTGTTGGTTTTGTGTCTGAAGATTTGGTTCTCGGTAAGATTCATGAGGATGACATTGTTGTTGAAAATGAGAGGGAGATTGCGCCGGTTTACGAAGTTGATATCGTTAACTGGGATGGCCAGGTTATTAAGAGCTATGAGCCTCCTTCTTCTAACAAATTCATTATGGATGTCAATGTTACCGGCAATTTGGTTGAGATTATACTATCTAAGAAACGCGGTGATACATTTGTAAATGCAGGAAGTGACTGGATTATGAGTAACGATGACGATGAGAAGGACACTGTGACCTTAGATTACATTTACAATACGGTCAGATATAAAGAGCTTTATATTATCTACCCTAACACCCTTTATATCAATGATATTCCGGAGCTTGCACTTGCTAAGGAGACAAGAATTGATGACAACAGGATGTTTGAGATAGATTCAGATGCTACCGGATCTCTTAAATACTACATTTACGAGAATGGTGAGATTGTCGAGTCGGTTGAGTCTGTTGTCGAGGCTGTTGACAAGGCCTACGAGAGCGGTGGAGGTGTTATTACCAGCAAGCAGAAGACAATCTGGGAGAAGTCAGGCATATTAGAGTATGCTACCGTAGGTGACGATGTTTCGCTGATTGGTTCGTCTGCTGATGATTCACTAAAGGCTTGCGTTGGCATGATACTTAGCTATGAGGGCAAGAATGTGCCACTTAAGGAACTTAAAGAGTCGGATGATGACATTTTCACAATTATAAATGACGAGATTGGATGCGACTTGATTGATTTCAAGGGATGTACTATGGATGAGATGATGTACTACATATGCAAGGGACATCCGGTTATCACTAAGCTTGACGGACATTATGTGCTTTTGACAAGCTTTAACAGTGAGAGAATCAGGTACTACGATCCTGTCAAAAACGAGGTTGTCGTTACATCATACAGCGATGTAAATGACAAGATTAAATCGGGTGGAAATGTTTTCTACGGATATGTAAGATAATATATTACTATTTTGTTAAATAGGTATTTTGTTGTAGTATTTTTCTTGAAAATAGGATATAATCAGTATATCGGGGAAAAGTTTTATATAACACTATTGTTGTGGATGGAGGCTGCTTATGAAAGTACATTTTCGTGCGGAATTTGCAAGAGATTGGGTCATGACCCGCGAGAACACGATGGGTAAGAATCCAATTAACCATTTGAGGGAGTGTGTTCAGCAGATAATTGGTCCTAGCGGGAATATTAAGACGTTAGATTCGGGTTATACAGACTGTAATCTTATGCTTATTTTTGATGAGATTGATTATGAAGTCTTTGAGATGAAGTTGTGGCAGGTGTTAGAGGATGAGTTCCAGATCGGTAAAGGATCTAGGGAGGCCAACATTCGCTACGAGAAGATTATGGAGAAGGAAGAGGCAGAAGAGGTCAAGAAGGCAGAGATGCTTGCTGCCATCCAACCTAAGGTTGACAGCCTTCTTTCTTGTGCTCCATATAAGGAGCTTCTTCACGAGATCAATACTATTGCGCCACAGATTACTTCGCTTGGTGTTCAGCGTATATTCAACTCGAGAGCGTATCTCTTTGCAGTTGATGAGGGATGTGGATACACTACATACCTTAATATATTTGCCAATCTTGTTGAGAGTCTTGAGTTGTTTGAGTTTACTGATGATTCAAGAGTTATCGAGACTGTTGTTGAGTACAACGACAAGGATCCATGGCTTCAGTACAATGCTATCGGCAAGTTCAGGAATAAGCTTATAAGCTTTGATATCAGCCAGTGGGTTGAGCACTTAGACGAGCCTAATTTCAAGAGATTCTTGAGAAAGCTTCGCTCTATCCAGAAGGATTACATTTATGTATTCCGCATTCATTACACAGAAGAGCCGTTGCTTTCAAGGGTTTATCAGGTTATAAGTGATGCCCTTTATACCAAGAGTGTTGTATTCCCTCAGTTTACTTATAAGGAGTACTTTGAGTTTGTATCGCAGCCGCTTGGCAAGTATGGCTTCTCGGTATCTGATGATGCCAAAGATGAGTTCAACAAGAAGGTTCTCGATGAGAAGAGCAAGGGTGACTTCTACGGACTTAGAACCATGCGTAAGATTGCTTACGAGATGATGTATCGCAAGATGCTTAATAACGCTATCAACAATGGTAACAGTATGATTATTCACGCTGATGACCTTGAAGGATGGGCGTAACATAACAACGAAAGAAGTGAATAGTTTTGCGTGATATGTACGAGGAGGTTCTCGACATAAATGTCGAGGAGCTACACGGGAAGATAAGGGACAATGTAATTGATGATAGTAAGGAGAACGTCAAGTCCAACAAAGAACGTGGTGTTTTTATGGGGAAGGTTGGAGCTAAGAAGTTCTACATTATCTTCAAGCCGGCATATATGTTTACCATCAAGTACTTAACTGTTATGAATGCAGATATTGAGGGTACTGATGATGGCAAGACGAGGCTTAGGTATAGGTTTAAGAAGTTTAAGGGTGCGATTATATTCTCATCCACGCTGCTCATAGTTGCTACTTTACTTGTGGCATTGGCACTTATCAATGCTGATTTCAACGGTGTTGTATATACCTGCATCATAGGGTTCTGGCTTCTATGTGCTATTATTTATATGATGTCTATGATTACTTCTAAAGCCTCAAGACTCAGACTTTTGGAATTCATAGAAGGTCTTGCTAAATAAGAGATAACAAAAGGCTGTCTTATCGACAGCCTTTAATGAGTTTTTGGATAATAGAAAAACCACTCTATTAGCGGGGGGGAGAGTGGCTTTTCATCTATCTAATAGGGAGCAAATACCTTTAGAACATGCGAACTAAAGAGTATTTGTTGTGATTAGCTTATTAACTTATGAACTGATTATAGCATACAAGGTTACGCTTTTCAAGACTAATAATCAATATTTTTTTAAAAAATTCACAAAGAAATGTGTTTCATAAGTTGACGAGGAACTATATATTGTGGTAGAACATAATAGGACATTTGCTGAAATTTGCATAAAACTACATATTATAGTATATATATTATTGAGGTGATTTCATGGCTAAGAAGAAGAGAAGAAAGAAATTTAAGGTGCTTACCTTACTGTTTCAGACATTTTTTATTGTTGCGTTTATGGCATGCGTTGCTGTTGCGATGGCGATATATGCCAAGTACGGACAGAAGGTATTGTCTTTATATGCTGATGCACAGACTATCGTAGAGGGTTCAAGTGAAGATGACTTTAAGACTTCGGAGACAAGTCTTGTGTACGATGCCAAGGGCGATCTTCTTAAGACTCTAAAGGGAGAGAGAGATACATATTATCTCGATTCCGGCAGTATTCCTGAGGATGTCAAGAATGCATTTGTCGCAATAGAGGACAAGAAGTTCTACCAGCATAATGGTATTGACGTAAGGCGTATTGCGGGTGCGTTGGTTGCCAATGTTCGAGGCGGCGGCATCTCACAGGGTGGTTCTACCATCACGCAACAGCTTGTCAAGCTTACCTATCTTGATTATACGGACCAGAGTTATGAGCGTAAGATTAAGGAGGCGTTTATCTCTGTCGGCATAGAGAAGAAGTACAGCAAGGACGAGCTTTTAGAGTATTATATCAATGATATTAACTTTGCAAATGGATATTATGGTATTCAGGCAGCGGCTAACGGATATTTCAGAAAAAGCGCGAGTTCGCTTACTCTTTCTCAGATAGCATTTCTCTGCGCTATCCCTAACAGTCCTGAGGAGTTTAACCCTTACAGCAACAAGGACAACACATTGATGAGAAGGGATCTCATCTTAAAGGCTATGCTAAAGGATGGCTATATAACTAAAGATCAGTACGATGATGCTGTAACAGAGGAGATCAAGCTCAAAAAGAAGAAGAAAGTCAAGGTCAACAGTGTCGATTCATTTGTAATGGATTGCGCTACCAAGTCTCTTATGAAGGTCAGAGGCTTTGATTTTCAGTATTCATTTGACTCGGATGTCGAAAAAGACTTATACAATTCAGAGTACAATGAGATTTATAATCAGTGTCAGGCTTCGCTTTACACCAACGGATATCGCATCTATACATCTATAGATCCTGCTAAGCAGAAGTTATTGCAGGCTACCGTTGATGAGAAGATGGCACCTTTTACCGAGACTTACGGTGACGAGGAGAAGGTCTATGACATGCAGGCTACAGCGACCTGTATCGATAATTCAACCGGTAGGGTTGTCGCTATTGTCGGTGGTCGTAGCCAGAAGCTTGAAGGATACACTCTTAACAGAGCTTTCCAGAGTTACAGACAGCCGGGAAGTTCGATAAAGCCTGTTATTATTTACACTCCTGCGCTTGAGATGGGTTACACTCCTGATACCATAGTAGTCGACAAGCAGCTTAAGGATAAGGATGCACCTAAGAACTCAAGTGGCGGTTACAGAGGTAAGATGAAGCTCAGGAATGCAGTAGAGGCTTCACTTAACACAGTCGCATGGCAGGTTTACAAGGATGTAACTCCGGAGCGTGGTATTCAGTATCTTCTCAATATGCACTACAACAAGATTGCAAGTACTGACTACGTTATGGCAACTGCTGTCGGTGGATTTACATATGGTACCAACACTTTAGAGCAGGCATCTGCTTACTGTACAATTGCAAATGAAGGTAAGTACCGTGAGCCTACTTGTATCGTTACAATAACAGATGCTAACGGCGAAGTTATTGTGTCGGATGAGCAGGAAGAGACAGAGATATACAAGAAGAATGCAGCTCTTATGATGGTAGACATTCTTAAGGGAGTGTTGGTTAGGGGTACTGCTGCAGGTAACGCATTAAGCAACAGAATGCCTTGTGCCGGCAAGACCGGAACAACTGATGATATGAAGGACGGTTGGTTCTGCGGATTCACTAAGTACTATACTACTTGCGTGTGGGTAGGTTGCGATAACCCTAAGAGAGTTGCTAATCTCTACGGAGCGACATATCCGTTAAGTATCTGGAAGCCATTTATGGAGGAGATTCATAAGGATCTTGAGCCTTTGGATTGGGAAGCTTACCAGAATAAGAAGAGTACTAAAGACTACAAGAAGAAAGATAAGGATGATGACGCTGTTATCACCACTCCTAAAGATAACCACGAAGATGATGTGGATGATGTAGATGTTGATGAACCGATTGATGTGGTTGACCCTGAGGAGCCTGATACTCCTTCTGAGCCAACAGTCACTGAGGTGCCTGCAGTTCCTGAGGAACCTAAGAATGATACTCCTAGCGAACCTGCAGAGCCGGTTGAACAACCTGCCGAATAATAAAACGCGTATGGCGAAAGCCATACGCGTTTTTATATGATTGTAATTAATCGATGTAACCGCCGTTCTTGTTGTACTGCTCAATACGTCTCTGAATACGCTCGGTAGGACTGAGTAAGTTACTGATTGAAGCGTCGTGGTTCAAGTTATCAATGATAAGTGCGATATACTTACTTAAGTCTGCACTTACATACCAATCTCTCTCGAATAACTCAGGCTTCTGGTAAACGAGGTTGGTAGTGATAACCTTCTCGATAATTCCTTCTTCTACACATTTGTCAAATACGCCAAGACCGTTAGTGAAGAGACCGAAAGTTGAAATTGCGTAAACACGCTTAGCATTTCTTCTCTTGAGCTCCTTAGCAACGTCGATCATACTCTCGCCGGAAGAAATCATATCGTCGACAATCAATACATCCTTACCTGTAAGATCATCACCTAAGTACTCATGAGCGATAATAGGGTTCTTACCGTTAACGATAGTGGTGTAATCACGTCTCTTGTAGAACATACCAACATTTATGCCGAGGACGTTAGCGAAGTAGATTGCTCTACCCATAGCTCCCTCATCCGGGCTTATTACCATAAGGTGATCCTTGTCTAACTTTAGGTCGTTGGTAGATCTAAGTAATGCCTTGATGAACTGATATGTAGGCATGATATTCTCAAAACCGCTGCTAGGTATAGCATTCTGTACACGAGGGTCATGTGCATCAAATGTAATAATGTTGTCAACGCCCATAGCAGTAAGTTCCTGAAGTGCGTTAGCAGCATCTAATGACTCACGGCTTGTTCTTCTGTGCTGTCTACTCTCGTATAAGAAAGGCATGATAACGGTAATCTTACGAGGCTTACCTGCAGCTGCAGCTATAATACGTTTAACATCTGAAAAATGATCGTCCGGAGACATTGAATTCTCCATACCACAGAGCTTATACTTGATGCTGTAGTTGGTAACATCAACTAATATGTAGAGATCGCAACCTCTGACTGACTCGTGGATAACTCCCTTAGCCTCACCTGAACCAAAACGTGGGCAATCAGCGTCCAAAAGATAAGTGTCTCTCTCATAACCATGAAAGGCTACAGTAGACTTGTTCTCATTCTGGCGTTCCTTTCTCCACTGAACCAAGTACTTATCTACTTTCTCCCCGAGCTCCTTGTGACTCTTATGCGCAACAATCTCAAGTCTTCCGACAGGAATAGTCTGCAAATGTGTGTCTTTTGGCATGTTCTCATCCTCCGTAATTATATGAATTATATATTGATAAAGAGATATAAATCTCAAAACCATATCATATCTTAACTTATTGAAATGATAAGTCAATAGAAATATTGTACAGAATTAATATTTTCTTTTGACCAATCTTATATCATTTCCAAAAAGCTTGATAACTTTGTAGTTCTCAAATATCCTTGAGGCGATTCTCGAAGAATAATTCTCATCGATCTGGTTGATGCCCAGATTAGTCGAAATAATGGTGCTTAAGCCCTGGTTAATTCTGTTGTTGACAAGACTGAAAAGTGTCGAGTCAACAAAGCCCGAATTGAGCTCGGTTCCAAGGTCATCAATAATCAAAACCTTGCTGTTAACAATATCATTGTAAGTTATATCGCTAGACGACGGTCTGTTAAAGGTGTGGTCGCCCATTATCTCAAACAAATCCGTCGCAGGAAGGTAACACACCATATGAGCGTCCTTGATAAGCTCGCTCACGATAGCGGTAGTGAGGAAAGTCTTCCCAACTCCTGTAGGACCTGTTATCAGCATATTCTCTTTAGAAGGGTATCCTTTGACAAATGCTTTCGCTTCGTCAAAAGCCGTCTTAGCCGCTGCCTTAGGAGATATCCCATCTTCATTGGCACTGTCACTGTAGTAATCTAGCGAGTAGTTGTCAAATGTATCCTTGCCAATCCTGTCACTGATAGGAGAGTGCTCAATCATAAGCTTAGCTTTTAGCTTGATAAAGCAGGTACAGAGCGTACCGTCTTCAAGATATCCGGTGTCTCTGCATTTGTCACAATGATAATACGAAGTCAGGTAATTATCGTCAATTCCGATATCCTTAAGATAAGCGCTTCTCTTGGACTTGAGCTCGTCTAAATCGGTATTGTCTACCGTACCATCCAAAGAGCCCATCTTCTTAAGTGTGTCAGCAATAATCTTAGAACTTATCGCATCGTCAAGCTCCTTAAGATGTGGATATCTGTCATAGGTATCGCTAACCCTCTCGTCAAGGATACGCTGATCTTCTAATATTCTCTGTTTGTAGATTTCGTCAATCAAATTAGCGTCAGTCACTATAAATACCTCTTAACATCAGTTACTAAGTAGAGCGTCATAATCTACGCCCTCGCCATGGTCGTAATTGTTAAATGCCTTCTTGGAAGGAGACATGCTCGCCCCGGCGTTATGTTTCTTGGTCGCCTGATAGAGCGCATCGCACTCCTTAAGGTCCTCAAGAGAATGAACATCCTTAGAGTTCCAATCCTCCATAACCTTCTGCGCGTACTTAAGAGCATTCTTGCCACCTGTAGCCGAGTAGGCTCTGTTGCAGGCTTCGACAATGAGTTCAAGGGGCATGTTATAATCCTTCTGCCATACGTTAAGTGACACTCTGGCTTCATCGCCCCATGAGTTAAGCCCCAATGCCTTCATAACAACCTTGGTGGCTTCAGAACGATCATCAAGCATCTGCTTTGCCTGAGTTCTCGTGGTAATTCCGTCATTGTACCAGCCGAGTGCCATCTTTCTAAAGTACTTCTCGTTCTTTTTGCCTGTCTCCGCACAGTGTTCTATTGCAAATGCAATAAGATCCGATGACATTCCTAAATCATTATATAAGTAGTAAAGAGTTGTAGTCATACTCTTAGGAACCACTCCAAACAGCGATTCAGCCTCATACATAAGGAAATACATCTCGTCGTCATCGGACTCCTTGATAGCCTCCTCAACGACCTTAGGGTCATATTGCGGCATAGGCATAGGGATGACATCTCCGGAAGGTTTAACCTCTTCCTTGGCAAATGTAATCCTGCTGCCGGTTTCAACAGTTCTAGAGACCTTGTGATCATGATTAGCCTGCTCTATAGGAAGGAGCGAGATAGTCTTAAGATCATCGGTCTCGTCAAATATTAACGCAAAAAGCCCCTGCTTCTCCCAGTACTTAAGTGCCCTTAATATGTCTGACTCTGTGTGTGACAGAGCATCAGCCATGTCAGCGATGGTAGGCGAGTAGTTGGAGTTGGCAGCTCTTAAAAGGTACAAATATACCTTAACAAACTCTCCGTTAGCAGGTGGCATGTAATAATCGATAAAGGTGTTACTGATCGATATTGAGTCTATTGAATATGGGTTAGATATCTTGATTGAAGTCATCTAAAACACCTCGTACATTAAGTTATTTTTCAAAAGCAAGGTAATTATAGCACAAGAAAAACCGCTTGAAAATCGCACAGGAGTTCGGATGAATGTTTATTAAAAAATGTGTAAAATGTCAATTGTGTTTATAAGATAGAAAATGTAGTGAAATGATATATCATAAAATCCACACATTTATCATAGTTAACGGTCGATAAATGTGTGGATAATGTTCATAAATGTTATTTAAGGAGGTCTTCTCCAACTTTTACAATATCTCCGGCGCCCATAGTTATCAACAAATCATTTTTTTGAAGATTTTTTTTCAAAAATTCTTCAATCTCTGAAAATGTAGGAAAATAGTGGGTGTCCACGCCTTTGGCTTCAAGAAGGTTCTTGATGTCCTGTGACGAAATCTCTCCGGTGTCAATCTCTCTTGCCGCGTAAATGTCAGCTAAGACGACGTGGTCTGAAAGGCTTAAAGCGTCGGCAAAATCGTTTAGGAATGCCTTGGTTCTCGAATATGTATGAGGCTGGAAGCACACCCAGGTGTCATTGTGTGGGAATCTTGTCGATGCTTCTATAGTAGCCTTAATCTCGGTAGGGTGATGAGCGTAATCGTCAACGATAGTGACATCACCTAACTTGCCCTTAATCTCGAATCTTCTCTTGGTTCCGTCAAATGCTTTAAGACCTGAAAGTATTGCCTCGTCTGTAATATCTAATGACTTTGCGATGATGATTGCGGCGATTGAGTTATAAACATTGTGTTCGCCGTTGACTGATAACTCAACGTGCATTACGAACTCTTCTTCATTATAAAGGTCGTAGCTTGCTAGCCCCTTGTCGTCGTAATCGATATTGGCAGCTGTATAATCGGCCGAATCGTCTGTACCATAGGTTACAATCTTAGCGTTAACTCCCTTGGTAATGTTTTTAATCTTATCTATATCACTGTTGATAACCAAAAGACCGTTCTCAGGAAGTAACCTTGCGAACTTGTTGAAGCTTGATCTTATATCGTCAATGTCTTTAAAGAAGTCCATGTGGTCTTCTTCAACATTAAGAATTGCGTTGATTGTAGGATAAAATGACAAGAAGCTGTTGGTGTATTCACATGCTTCTGTCAAGAAAATGTCTGATCCGCCAACTCTGATATTGCCGTTGATAGCCTTCAAAATACCGCCAACGCTTATAGTAGGATCGGTATCTGCCGCCAACAGAATATGACTAAGCATAGAAGTTGTTGTCGTCTTACCGTGAGTACCTGCTATACATATAGCCTGGTTATAATGCTTCATAATCTGGCCTAAAAGCTCAGCCCTTGAAAGCATTGGCAATCCCTTACCTTTGGCAAATGCAAACTCTTCGTTGTCTTCATGGATAGCGGCTGTGTAACATACAACGTCAATGTCGTCAGTGATGTTACTTGCGCGTTGTCCTATATTAACTGTAACTCCTTGACTCTTCAAAGAAGCTACAATGTCTGACTCCTGGTTGTCGGAGCCGCTGACTGTATAACCTTCCTTTAGGAGTATCTCTGCTAATCCGCTCATGCTTATTCCACCGATTCCTATAAAGTGAATATGGCATGGCTTTGTAAAATCCATCGTGTACATGAATATCGACCTTTCTTATATGTAGTTTTAGAACTAAAGTTATGTACAGTATATAACTAAAAAACATATTATTCAAGGGTTTAGGCCGGAAACATTAAGCGACCATTAATATGTAGATAACAATCGTTTACCTAATAAAAAATGGTAGTGTAAAATTTATCAGAAAAATCGAAAATTGAGGCATGTTTTTGTTCACATTTTACAATTAATCTGATATAATAGAAAAAGACTATTGGCGAAGGGGTGACACCATGATTAAAAAAGAGATGATTGCCATGCTCTTGGCAGGTGGACAGGGTAGCAGACTTGGAGTTCTTACTTCTAAGGTTGCTAAGCCTGCAGTGTCATTTGGTGGCAAGTATAAGATTATTGATTTTCCACTTAGTAATTGTATTAATTCGGGTATAGATACTGTTGGTGTTCTTACTCAGTATAGACCACTTAGGCTTAATCAACATATCGGTATTGGTGTGCCTTGGGATCTTGACCGTAATATTGGTGGAGTTACTGTTCTTCCTCCTTATGAGAAGAGCACAAGCAGTGAGTGGTACACAGGTACTGCTAACGCTATCTATCAGAATATAGAATATATGCAATATTATAATCCGGACTATGTTCTTATATTATCCGGAGATCATATCTACAAGATGGATTATGAGGTTATGCTTGACTATCACAAGTCTAAGAATGCAGACGTTACCATCGCCACTTTTAACGTATCAGAGGAGGAGGCTTCAAGATTCGGTGTAGTTCTCACCAATGAGGACGGCACGGTTACCGAGTTTGAAGAGAAGCCTGAGCATCCTAGAAGCACTAAGGCTTCAATGGGTATATATATATTCAGTTGGAGTGTGCTTAAGGAAGCGTTAGAGATTCTATCTGATCAGCCGGAGTGTGATTTTGGTAAGCACATCATTCCATATATTCACGAGCAGGGCAACAAGGTTGTTGCGTATGAGTACAAGGGATATTGGAAGGATGTAGGTACCTTGCTTTCATATTGGGAGGCCAATATGGAGCTTATTGATATCGTGCCGGAATTCAATCTTTATGAGGAGTTCTGGAAGATATATACCAAAAACGATGTACTTCCACCACAATACATCGCTGACTCGAGTAAGGTGGAGGGCTGCTTGATTGGTGAGGGCTCAGAAGTTTATGGAGAGGTTTATAACTCTGTTCTCGGAGCTGATGTAACCATAGAAGAAGGAGCTGTTATTAAGGATTCAATTATCATGAATGGAACTGTTATCGGTAAGAACTGTCAGATCAACAAGTCCATTATATCAGAATATGTCACAATTGGTGATGATGTTCATTTGGGAGTCTTTGATGAGGTTGACAACAAGCTTGCCCCTAACATTTACGCAGGTGGATTAGTTACTATCGGTGAACATTCAGTTGTACCTAAGGGTGTACAGATTGGTAAGAATACGGCCATATTCGGAGTGACTGAGGCAGCGGATTATAAAGACGGAATCTTAGAGAGCGGTGGTTCTCTTATAAAGGTAGGTGAGGAGTCATGAGAGCATTAGGTATTATTTTGGCCGGTGGAAACAGCAACCGTATGAGAGAGCTTTCTAATAAGCGTGCTATAGCGGCTATGCCTATGGCGGGTAGCTATCGCTCAATTGATTTTTCGCTTAGTAATATGACCAATTCTCACATTCAGAGAGTGGCAGTATTTACACAATATAATTCAAGATCACTTAATGAGCATTTGAGTTCAAGCAAGTGGTGGGATTTTGGACGTAAGCAGGGAGGACTTTTTGTATTCACTCCTACCATTACCCATACCAACAGTTATTGGTACAAGGGTACTGCAGATGCGCTTTACCAGAACCTTAATTTCTTAAAGGAGAGCCATGAGCCTTATGTTGTAATTGCATCCGGAGATGGTATCTATAAGCTTGATTACAATAAAGTCTTAGAGTACCACATTGAGAAGGGCGCAGACATTACAGTTGTATGTAAGGATCTTAAGGATGATCCGTCAGAACTTGATCGTTTCGGCGTAATCAAGACCAATGCAGACGGAAGGATCAGAGAATTCGAGGAGAAGCCTTTGGTGGCAGAGTCGACGATAGCTTCTATCGGTGTCTATGTAGTCAGAAGAAGACAGCTTATAGAGCTTTTGGAGAATTGTGCCAGGGAAGAGCGTACTGACTTTGTTAAGGATATTCTGATTCGTCACAAGGGCGTTAAGAAGATATACGCTTACATGATGGACTCTTATTGGAGTAACATTAGTGACGTTGATGCATATTATAGAACTAACATGGATTTCTTAAGGAAGGACATCAGGGAATACTTCTTCAAGCAGTATCCTGACGTATATTCTAAGGTTGATGATCTTCCGCCGGCTAAGTACAATCGCGGGGCCTATGTTAAGAATAGCTTGATTTCATCCGGATGTATAGTCAATGGTTCGGTTGAGAATTCTGTACTGTTTAAGGAAGTCTTTGTTGGTAATAACTCTGTAATCAAGAATTCAATTGTTCTTAATGATGTATATATTGGAGACAATGTCTACATCGAGAATTGTATTGTTGAGAGTAGGGACACCATTAGAGCCAATTCCACCCACGTCGGTGAGAATGGCAATATTGAGATCTTGATAGAGAAGAATTCGAGGTATATCGTATAATTCTCTTTGAGATATATTTATGTGAGGGTATAATTGTTTAATTTATTATGCGTTGCTAAAGCTCCGTGTTGCAATGGGAGGATTGAATGAGCACACATTAATTGACAAACTGTAAGGAGGTTTATACTATGACAATCACAGATGTACGTGTTCGCAAGGTTTTGAAGGAGGGTAAACTGAAAGCCGTTGTGTCTATAACGATTGATGATGTATTTGTTGTACATGACATCAAGGTTGTAGACGGTGACAAGGGTTTGTTTATCGCAATGCCTAGTCGTAAATCAAGCGACGGTGAATACAGAGATGTTGCACATCCTATCAATTCTGAGACCAGAGAAGAGATTCAGAAGTTAATTCTTGGCGAATATCAGAAGATGCTAGATGAAGAGGTTGAAGCTTAATTTAGCTGATGATAACGGATATGTGTCAAAGCCTGCTGAAATAGCAGGCTTTTTGTTTGTGGTTGACTTAACATCTTTTTTATTGTTTAATAGTATCTGTGGTTACGCTCGTTAACCACATAATAAATAGTAAGGAGACTATCTAATGAATAAGAATGATATGGAGAAACTTAACATCAGAGCGCTGTGGCTTATGATGCTGTCAAGCGTTATTGGAGCTATTTTTTTCACACTGATTGTTGTTTTTACTTGGTTCGCAATAAATGAAGGTGTGCCACAGGAGATTAAGCCTACTGTTAAGTGGGTCAAGACTCTTGTTCTCTTTGTGGTTTGGGTATATACATTTGCATCGCCTCTTATCAGATACGAGAGATATAGGTATATATTCAATGACGAGGAGATAAGAGTAAGAGAAGGTTTATGGTGGGTTAAGACACTTGTTGTACCTATCGAGAGACTTCATCAGGTTGAGATGCAGAGCGGTCCTTTAGACCAGCTTTTCAGATTTACCAAGATTATTGTAACTACTGCTGGTGGTAACGGTGTTGTAAGATTTATAGAGATGGATAAGGCGGATGACCTTGTCAATTCGCTCAAGATTCGTATCAACAGTTATGCGGTTAAGGGAAGAAGCAAGAATCCTAATGCGTTTGCAGCTAAAGAAGCAGTTAATATTGCAAATGATACCGCTTCGGATGTTAACTCCGACGATTTAGTATGATCGGAGGGGCACCTATGAAAGATATAACTGGAGTAAGGAATCATTGGAGCTATATATTAGAGCAGGTAGCCAATTTTATATGGGTCATAATAGGTATGGTTTTTGCTATGCAAGGGGCTCTTACCGAAGGTATTAAGCTGTTAAGGGAAGGACATGTCAAGGAAGGAATGATGGTTCTTGCCGGATTCTTTGTTATTGTGCTTATAGTAGCATTTGTCTGCTTTAGAAGATGGCTTAAGACTACGATGACGGTAAGAGATGGAGTTATCACCATTAAGCGTGATACTATGTTTAAGAAGGTTACCAACATCAACATTTCAAATATATCTAATATTAATTTGGAGAGGAATCTCTTTGAGCTGTTTATGGGTACATATAAGCTTAAGATAGATACTTCAAGTACGACTGAAGCTACATCGACTGATATGTTGATGGTGTTTAAGAAAGAGAAAGCTGAAGAGATTAGAGCCATTGTTATGGATATGGCGAAGAAAGCAAGAGAGGCGCTTGAGGAAGATAATCTTGACGTCGAGGCTATGGGTGTGACGGAAGGTGCCGGATTTGAGTCGGTTGATAATACCGCGAACGTTGATAACGGTATAACTTCTGATAACAGCCAGTCTAAGTCGATTATCAATGAGCAGGTAATCAAGGATACATTTGCAGAGGATAACTTTGATGTTACCTATAGCGCTAAGGAATTCTTGATTAACGCAATTACAAGTACTTCAATAATCATATTTGTGCTTATAATAGGTGGCATTGCTTTGCTTGTTATAGCAGCGATTATGGCGGCGACTAAGGGTATCGGAGCGGTTGCTGCCGCGGTTGGAGGACTTGCTGTAGCAGCATTTACTATATTGAGTATAGTCTGGGCACAGATCAAGTCTTGGGAGTCGGATGTTAACTTTAGGTCGACGAGACGCGGAGACAGTATTCTTATCAATACCGGATTGATTACAAGAAGAAAGTATACCATTCCGCTCGCTAAGATTAACGCAATTGAGATTAACTCTACATTTCTTGGAGTTATGACCAGGATGGCTAGAGTGGATGTTGTCAATATTGGTGGAGATTCGGGTGATACGACCGGTCATAGAATTCTTCTTTACGACAAGGTTCCTGAGCTTATGAGAAAACTTAAGCTTATTATGCCTGAGTTTAAGACGGTTGACAAGATAAGCTATGAGAGACAACCGGTTAATGTACTTGTCAGAAATCTTATAGGCTGTACGTTTTGGTTTGGATTATTCTGCGGTGGAAGCATGTTTGCCATGTTTAAAATGTGGGGAAATAGAGACAATATTCTTATGATTCCGGCGCTTTTTATGTTGGTTGTTTATCTTTTGACCATGCTGGGATTTATAATGTCCTACAAGAGAAGAGGACTATACTACGACGATTTATACTTGGTTGTGGTAAACGGAGTATTCTCAAGAAGTATCAAGGTAATACCATACGAGCGTATTCAGCAGATAGAATATCGTGATAATCCAATATTCAGATTGTTCAACGTCAAGTCTGCGACTATTACGGTTCAGGGGGGCTCACTTGGAATGAGCGCTATATCGACAGGACAATTCCCTGTCGACAGATATGCCGGTGTTGAAGAACATCTTAGAAAGACCTACTAATATGAATGATTTAGAGAAACATTACAACAAATTTAACGAGGATAAGAGGCTACTTAGACGTCATGGGCAGGTAGAATATATGACGGCAATGAAATATATCCACAAAATGTTAGATGAACGCCGAAGCAGTTTTTCGTCCGGATTAGATAACGGTCTAATGAGTATCATAGATATCGGTGCCGGGACAGGCAGATATGCCGTTAAGTTAGCTGAAGAAGGCTATGATGTTACTGCTGTTGAGTATGTCAAGTACAATCTTGGTATCCTTAAGAAGAAGGGGAGTAATGTTAAGGCGTATCAGGGAGACGCGAGAAAGCTTAAGCGATTCGAAGATAACTCATTTGATGTTTCACTCCTTTTTGGGCCTATGTATCATTTGTATAATGATGAGGACAAGGCGAGTGCGTTAAGTGAAGCGGTTAGAGTGACTAAACCCGGAGGATATATCCTGGTTCAGTATCTTATGAATGAGTACAGTGTGCTTATGTACGGATTTAAGGAAGGTCACATTAAAGAGGCGTTGAGTGACGGAAGACTAGATGAGGATTTTAAGACTCATTCTAAAGAATCTGATTTATATGAGTATGTTAGACTAGAGGATATAGACAGAATCAATGCTTATGTTGATAATATAAGGCTTGTTAAGAGACTGTCGGTTGACGGCGCTACAGATTATATGAGGCCTGTTGTTAATGCGATGGATGAAGAGACATTTGACTTGTATGTTAAGTATCATATGAGTATATGTGAGAGAGCGGAGTTACTTGGTGCGAGCTCTCACGTTATGGATATACTTGTTAAGGAAGGTGAATGATATGCATATTGTTGAAGACGATAGGTATAGGGTTAAATGTCACGTTACCAGAAAAGATCTGCATATACATGGAATAACTGTTGATGATATAGTTAACAGAACTCCTTTAGCCAGGATATTTTTCAGCAAGGCTGCTGAATTGGCTAAGAACAGTACGAACTATGAGTGGCCACACTCTGCGTACTCTATGCAGCTTGAGTTCTATCAGTCAGATATCGTTATAACATTTTCGGAGAGAGTGGATGATTACATCTACAATCTTAAACAGACGGCGCTTACTATGGATAAGGGTGAGGCGGAATCACTTGAGAAGATGATCTTCACTTTAGAGACACTTGATGAGTCCGGTAAGAGGGCGATGATAAGCAACTTTGAGCACTCTGTAAGAGACGCTATGGAGTAGATTTTATCGTGTATTTTTACTAAGGAATGCTTGTCGCATTCCTTTTTTTATGATATAATATTAGACAGTTATCTAATTATATAGGGTTTATAGTTAATACACATCTAACTAATTAAGAGAGGTAATTAGACATGGATCAACTTAAGAATGAAATCAAGAGCAAAATCAGGGTTCAGTACAATGAGTGTTTCGAGTTCGCCAGAGCTATAGAGTATCTCTGCGAGCGCTATGAGAAGCCATTGCCGGAGGGAGTTGTTATAGCCGAGGCAGATGCAAGTGTTAAAGAGAAGCTTAAGACCAAGGTTGGTAAGGAGATGCATAAGAGCATTCAGTGGTTATATAAGAATCTTAACATTTCCGGTATTATAGAGGCTTATGCAGTTGACTACCACACAGCCACTGTAGACGAGATGCTTTATGCTATCGAGGGTAGCGATGATGTAGCGCTCTGTAACTATATTGGTGGTATATACATATCTAAGTATAAGGCACAGCATTACAGAGACTGGTCAGAGGTTAAGCATAGTGTCGAGCTTATGAAGATATATATTAAGGAATGCCAGGTTATCGACGAGAGTAGCAGAGCTAACGTTGTTAAGTGCCTTGAGGCGCCTAGAGACACCAAGAAGAAGATTATCAACACTCTTAGAAAGTTCTATAAGGATGCGTTCTCTAAGGTTAAGAATCAAGTTGAGAAGATATTATCTGAGGCACAGAAGCAGTATATGGAGCAGCTTTTCCTCACTCCTGTTGATTTTGTCAACAGATACTTCAGAAACGACTTTAGAGTGTCAGGCGGCAAGTGGGCATATCGTATGGTTATTCACCTTAGTCTTTTTGATCCTGTTGATATTAAGAAGCTTTCTATTCATGATTATATTAATCAGGAGGGTTACCTTGTACTTGGTAAGGAAGCTATACAGTGGTATAACGACGAGAATCAGTCGCGCATTATCTGTCAGTACCTCAAGGCTATAAGCGACGAGAACAGGCTTACTATATTAAAGCAGTTATCAATTAAGCCTTCATATGGTCAGGAACTTGCCGAGAAGCTTTCGATTACCCCTGCAACTATTAAGCATCATTTGGCAGTGCTAGAGGAACTTAAGCTTGTCAAGGCGAGCAGAACAGAACACAAGGTGTACTATCTCATCAATAAAGAGGAGATTGAGAAGGGATTAGACGATCTCAAGACATATCTTATGTGATTTGTCAAGCCTCAAAGCCCTTGAATTCTTTGTAAAATGTGACGAATTTTTCTCTAAAACCCCCTTTTTTAGGGCTGAATTTCGTTAAATATCAATAGAAATCAATAAATATAGGCTTTTTTGCTTGACAAAACGCCGTGAACACGATATAACATACATTGTAGCGTATGTCCGCGTTATGGATTACGCGTGTCCCGTCACCGATTTAGGTGATAATAATAAATAATTTATAGAGGAGGAACTAATCCTATGAACAAGACAGAATTAGTTGCAGCTATTGCAGAGAAGACAGAGTTATCTAAGAAGGACTCAGAGAAGGCACTTAAGGCTTTCACAGAGGTTGTTACAAGCGAGCTCGTTAAGGGCGAGAAGGTTCAGCTTGTTGGTTTTGGTACATTTGAAGTTGCTAAGAGATCAGCTCGTGAGGGACGTAACCCACAGACTGGTGAGACTATCAAGATCAAGGCTTCTAAGGCTCCTAAGTTCAAGGCTGGTAAGGCTTTAAAGGACTCTGTTAACAAGAAGAAGAAATAATTTCTCTTGAAGTTCATAATGGGGTTTTAAGGTCGTCTCCTTAATTTAAGGAGACGATTTTTTTGTTAAGGAAGGTGGATAACATGCGATTAGACAAATACCTTAAGGTTTCAAGACTTATAAAGAGACGTACTATCGCTAACGAGGCATGTGACGCAGGGCGAGTTATAGTTAACGGCAACCCTGTTAAGGCGTCATATTCTGTTAAGGTCGGAGATGAGATTGAGATTCAGTTCGGTAACAGGAGTGTCAAGGTTCGCGTTACCGAAGTGGCAGAGACGGTCAAAAAGGACGAAGCCAAGGAATTATATGAAATGATTTAAGTAATACTTTAAAAGCTCTTGCATTTTCATAATATTTGAATTATAATGTACAGTACGGGTGAGTGTTCGTTCACTCGTGTTGCAGAAGGTGTATTAGCGGGGTACATAACATGGCAAGAAGACAACGCAATAGGGTTAAGACTAAGAAGGGCATGTGGATTGTCATTCTGGTTACCGTTATTGTATGCGGGGCATTGCTTTATGGTAGAGCGGAACTTAATAACAAAGAGAAAGCTTTAGCCGCTGAGCAGCTTAGGCTTGAACAGAGTATTGAGGATGCTAAGGCAGAGAGCAAGGAATTAGACAACCAGAAGTCATATATGCAGACAGATGAGTATGTAGAAGAGGTCGCAAGAGAGAAGCTCGGTATGGTTAAGGATGATGAGATACTGTTCCGTGCCGGTGATAAATGACACTTCTATAGCTTATGTTACACTTAATCCGGATTATCAATTGGGATGGTATTTTGACATAATTGTCAAGGTGCTGTCTCATTTTTTTAGTAAGGAGGTATAATAATGGTAGAGGTTAAAGGACTCACCAAGATTTACAAGCTGTCTAACAGGCAGAAGAAGGAGATGAACATCAAGGACAGTAAGAAGATTGCCGTTGACAATGTTTCATTTACTGCAAATGAAGGAGAGATATTCGGTCTCTTAGGTCCGAACGGTGCAGGTAAGACCACAACACTCAGAGTTATATCAACGCTTCTAAAGCCGACTAGAGGCGAGGTTTTGGTTGAAGGACACGATACGGTTAAAGAAGCAGAGCTTGCCAGAGCCGATATTTGCTTTCTGACTAATGAACTTAAGTTAGATCCGAAGTTTACTCCGAGGTATTTATTCAGAATGTTTGGAAGACTTCACGGCCTTAGTGATGAGATTATAGATGCAAGGCAGGAGGAGCTTTTTAGTATATTTGGAATAGTTGATTTTCAGGACAAGAAGATAGAGGAACTATCAACCGGAATGAAGCAGAAGGCTTCGATTGCAGTAAGTTTAGTTCATGATCCAAAGGTTGTGATTTTTGATGAGCCTACCAACGGACTTGATATTATCACTGCAAGAGCTGTTACCGATTACCTTTTCGAATTAAAAAGAAAGGGTAAAGTTGTCATTGTATCGACACACATTATGTCAGAGGCTCAGAAGCTATGTGACAGAATCGGGATGATTATCGGCGGAAGAAATGTCATAACAGGTACGCTTTCGGAGATACTTGAAAGCACTAATACAACTGATTTAGAGGATGCATTTTTCGCTATATATAGAACTACTATTACCAATGAAGACGAGCTTAGAGAGCTTAATGACCTTGATAAGCAGATTAAGCTTCATGAGAGCGGTAATGATGGGGAGGATGTGTGATGAATACAATTAAGACGATTTATTACAAAGAGATGAGAAGGGTGCTTTTTGATATCAAGATGGTATTCGGGCTTTTTATTATGCCTATTCTCATGATGGTATTGATATATGGAATTATGGGATTTATGGCGTATACCATGTTCAGAGATATTGAGGAACATAAGTCATCCGTATATGTTTATGGCGCACCGGATAAGTTCGTTGAAATGTTAGAGGACAACGACAAGAGTGGAGTTGTGAGCAAGGTTTCTGACAAGAGTGAGCTTAAGAAGCTTAAGGATATGGTTGTTGCCGGTGATGCAGACTACATAATTGAGTTCCCTGACGGATTCTTAGAAGATGTTAATTCATACAAAGATGGCGATAAAGTTCCGCAGGTCAAGACTTACTATAATCCAAGCGAAGATTACTCGGAGAGTGCTATGGATAAATACTCTCCGGTGATTGAGGATTATAGACTCTATCTTTTGGAGGAGAGAGTTGGAACGTTGGATGCGGTAAGCGTGTTTACGGTCGATTCCGACAATAATGAGGCCAAGCTTCAGGATGACTCTAAAGCAGGCGGTAAGCTGCTTGGCATGATTTTACCATACATAATCTCTATTCTTCTCTTTGCGGGAGCTATGTCTTTAGGCAGTGACAGTATTGCCGGCGAGAAGGAGAGAGGTACAATGGCTACCATGCTTGTGCTTCCTGTTAAGAGAAGTCATATTGTCTACGGCAAGCTTTTGGCTCTTATGACACTCTCGGCTATGACTGCCTGCGTTTACGGAGCGGGTATGCTTGCAAGTATTCCGGTTGCAACAACGCTTATGAGCGTTAACGGCATGAAGCTAAGTATCTCGGTTGTGCAGGCTATACTTCTTCTTGTTCTCGTAATCAGTATGGTCTTCGTGTATGTTGCCATAGTTGCGGCTTTATCTGTATTTGCCAAGGATATGAAAGAGGCAAGCACATACATTATGCCGGCTTACCTTGTGGTTATTATCTCGGGTGTAATGACGATGTTCAGGTCGAGTGACACCAATCTTTTTGAGTACTTTATACCTCTTTATGGGCCTGCGATGGCTATGAGAAACATTCTTACTCAGGAGATTACCAACATCGAGCTTCTGTTTACGATAGTTGTCAATTTGATTTTCGGCGCACTGATAGCATTTGTTATCACTAAGACCTTTGAAAATGAAAGGGTTATGTTAAATGCATGATGATGTTTCTGCTTTGATTGATATAGATATCTTAAAAGAATATGACGGCTTTGTTATCGGTTTCTCGGGCGGCGCAGATTCTATGGCTTTGCTTATCTGTTTAGCAGATTTGGCAAATGAAGGCTTGATACCAAAAGAAAGAATTGTCGCCGTTCACGTTAATCACAACATCAGGGGCGATGAAGCTTTAAGAGACAGAGATTTTACCAAGGAGGCCGCTTTAAAGTACGGGATTGCCTACAAGGAATACAGTGGGGATGTGACTGCATTTGCAGGAGAATGGAAAGTGAGTGTCGAGGAAGCCGGAAGGATATATAGAAGAAGTTGTTTTAAAGAAGCTGCTGCTACGCTTGATGCCAAGAAGGTGGCTGTAGTTTTGGCACACCATGCCGATGACCAGGCGGAGACATTTTTCTTCAGAATCGCAAGAGGCACGGGAAGCTACGGATTAGCGGGCATTAAGCTGGTTACGGTCCAGGATGGACTTACCTATTTAAGACCTTTTTTGCATGTCAGGAAGTCTGAACTGATAAGCTATCTTGATGCCAAGAGTGAGAGTTATGTAACAGATTCCACGAATCTTGATAATGATTATTCAAGGAATTACGTGAGAAATGTTATTATTCCCGAGCTTGAGAAACTCAATCCGAATGTCGTGGAGCATGTTATCTCATTGTCTGAGCAGATTCTTAATGAACAGGAATACTTTACTAAGTGTGCTAAAGACTACATTGATACTCACGTTAACACTCACGTGTATGGCGAGCAGTATTTGGATTGCGCCGATTTTGACAATACAGATGGTGTGATTAAGTTCTACATTATCAGGGAATACTTGAGTTCTTTAGGAATTAGCCTAAAGGACATCAACAGAAGTCATTACGAGAAGATGGCTGACTTTAGCGAGGCTTCGGATGCTTTGACCCTCCCTAACAATCTCAAGGTTATAAAGCGTTACAAGAGACTTTATGTTGAGACAAATGATAGAAAAACAGTTCGATTTTCGGTAACATTTGACGAAGTATCCAAAGAAATTGCCGATAAAATCGGCAAAAAAACCTATACTAAGATTGTAGATTGTGATAAAATAGGGAGTACGCTTGTTGTTAGAAGACACATGGAGGGTGATTATATTATCATCGACAAGAAAGGTACCAGGAAGAAGCTTAACCGTTTCTTTATCGATGAGAAGATACCCGTCAATATGAGGGATGACATTATTCTTGTGGCTGACGGAAGCGAGATTGTGTGGGTGGTAGGATACAGGCTTAACGTAAGGTATTACGTTACCGATGAGACTACCAGATTTATAAGGCTATGTGCGGAGGAATAGTGATGAAAGACAGTAATGTACGCGTTATGCTCGAGGAATCAGAGGTTGACGCAAGAATAGATGATTTAGGCTCTCAGATTACTAAGGATTATCAGGGTGAGGAAGTTCACCTTATATGTATCCTAAAGGGTGGAGCCTTTTTTGCGTGTGAATTGGCTAAGAGGATTGATCTTCCTTTGTCTATTGACTTTATGTGTGTTTCAAGCTACGGCAATAACACTGTAAGCTCAGGTACCGTTAAGATTGTCAAGGATCTTGACGAGTCCATCGAGGACAAGAATGTCATAATAGCAGAGGATATCGTGGATTCAGGTAAGACCTTAAGTGAGCTTGTACCTATGCTTATGAAGAGGAATCCTAAGAGCATTGAGATATGCACTCTTTTGAGTAAGCCGGAGCGCAGAGAGTATGACGTTAAAGTTAAGTATACCGGATTTACCATTCCGGATGAGTTCGTAGTAGGATACGGATTAGACTATGCTCAGAAGTATCGCAATCTGCCATATATTGGCGTTGTAGAGAGCGACGATTAGGAGGTTTTTTAGTGAACAAAAGGACAGGACTTGGAGTAACATTTTACTTTATACTAATCTTGGCGTGCTTTTTGGGATTCTATCTTTATTATCAGAGTTCCAGAAGACCGGTCAATGAGTATACAATGAGTGAATTTAAGACAGATCTTGCTGAAGATAATGTAGACAGCGTTATCATCAAGCAGAATATGGAGGTTCCTACCGGTGTTGTATCGGTTTCGTTTAGATTGGGATCGGCCAAAGAATTCTACGTTTCTGATGTCAATTATATCACTACCGAGGTACTTAAAGACTATCCGAAGGTTAAGGTGCATCTTCAGGATGTGTCAAGACCGGGATTACTTGCGACTTTGTTACCGTACATCATAGTCGGTATCATTTGTATAGTTATAATATCTATTGTCGGAAGTCAGGCCGGTGGTGGAGCCGGCGGTGGCGGAAGAGTTATGAGCTTTGGTAAGAGCAAGGCAAGGATGACCAACGGCGAAGACATAGAAACTGATTTCTCTAAAGTTGCGGGCTTAGAGGAGGAGAAGGAAGAGGTCAGCGAGATTGTTGATTTCTTAAAGGATCCTACCAAGTTCGTTGAGGCGGGTGCTCGTATTCCTAAGGGAGTAATTATGGTGGGCCCTCCGGGAACAGGTAAGACTCTTCTTGCCAAGGCTATCGCAGGAGAGGCTAAGGTTCCGTTTTTCAGTATTTCGGGTTCAGATTTCGTCGAGATGTTTGTCGGTGTAGGTGCGAGCAGAGTTAGAGATCTTTTTGCTGAAGCCAAGATGAACTCACCTTGTATCATTTTCATCGATGAGATTGATGCTGTGGCCAGACGTCGAGGCAGCGGCCTTGGCGGCGGACATGACGAGAGAGAGCAGACACTTAACCAGATGCTTGTTGAGATGGATGGGTTCGGTGTTAACGAAGGAATTATCGTTATAGCGGCAACCAACCGTGTTGATATACTTGATCCTGCTATTCTTAGACCGGGTCGATTCGATCGTAAGGTTTACATTGGTAAGCCTGATGTCAAGGGTAGAGAGGATATTTTGAAGATTCATACCAAGGACAAATCACTTGCCGAGGATGTTGATCTTCACGAGATTGCAAGGACGACAGTAGGATTTGCGGGTGCAGACTTAGAGAACCTTATGAATGAGTCTGCAATTTATGCTGCAAGAGATGATCGTAAGTTTATCAAGAAGGAAGATGTTGACAGAGCATTTATCAAGGTCGGCATCGGAACTGAGAAGAAGAGCAGGCTCGTGCCTGACAAAGAGAGAAGAATTACCGCGTACCACGAGACGGGACATGCAATTCTGTTTCATTTGCTCCCGGATGTGGGACCTGTACATACGGTTTCTATTATACCGACCGGTATAGGAGCGGGCGGATATACCATGCCGCTTCCTGAAAATGACAATACTTACTTAACTAAGGGTAAGATGCTTCAGGATATTAAGGTCAGCATGGGAGGACGTATTGCCGAGGAGCTTATATTTGACGATGTGACAACCGGTGCATCGCAGGATATCAAGCAGGCTACAGCTTATGCTAGAGCGATGGTTACCAAGTATGGTTTCTCTGAGAAGTTAGGTTTTATCAACTATGAGACTCAAGAGGACGACGAGGTATTCTTAGGTCGCGATTTAGGTCACGCTAAGCCTTACGGTGAAGCTATTTCTAAGACTATCGATAAAGAAGTTAAACGCATTATTGATGAGTGCTATGAGGATGCTAAGCGCATCATCATGGAGAATATGGATGTTCTTCACAAATGTTCAGAGATACTGCTTGAGAGGGAGCGTATAGATCGTAAGGAGTTTGAGGCTCTGTTTGAACCTCAGGAGACTTTAGAACCTGAGCCTGCAGAGTAAGGGTATATAGAGTGTTAGCAAGGAGGAGAGGCGGCACTATGCTGTCTTTAGAATATGGAATTACAGATTAATACTTCCCTTCAGTCGGATATATTAAAAAAGAAAGTATATATTAATGCTTGTATGCCTGTAATCAACCAGGATGCGCTTTTTGCTGATGGTACCAAAGAATACAGGTATCCGCCTGAACCTAGACCTAACGAGGGCGTCAGGCTTAAGTTTAGAACCGCTAAGGACAATGTTGACGCTGTTTATGTACGTGTTGATGACAACAGACTTAGGATGAATCGAATTTCATCCGACAGATTGTTTGACTACTATGAAGCTGAAGTTGCACTTGGAGATAAGCCAATCAGCTATTGTTTTGAGATAGTTTCGGGTAGATGTACTTGCTACTATCACAAACGAGGAGTTGACAGGGACATTAATCCATACTACAATTTTACGCTGGTACCGGGATTTACAACACCCGAGTGGGCTAAAGGTGCGGTATTCTATCAGATTTATGTCGATAGATTCTGCAATGGTGACAAGTCTAACGACGTAGTTGATGGTGAGTATATCTACATCGGAGAGCCTGTTATTCAGGTTAAGGATTGGGATGAGTATCCTAAGGAGATGGATGTCAGGTGCTTTTATGGCGGAGATTTAAAGGGTGTCATGGATAAGCTTGACTACCTTAAGGATCTTGGTGTAGATGTCATTTACTTTAATCCACTCTTCGTATCGCCTTCCAATCACAAGTACGATATTCAGGACTATGATTACATAGATCCGCATTTCGGTGTGATTGTAAATGATGGCGGTGAGCCTTTAGAAGAGGGAGTTTGGGATAACAACAAGGCGACTAAGTATATCAGAAGAGTTACCGACAAGGCTAACTTAGAAGCAAGTAATCAGCTGTTTATCAAGCTTGTGGAGGAGATTCATAACCGTGGAATGAAGGTTATCTTGGACGGTGTGTTCAATCACTGCGGTTCATTCAACAAATGGCTTGATAAAGAGAGAATATACGAGAAGGAAGTCGGCTATGCCAAGGGAGCATTTGTCGATAAGGAGAGTCCTTACAACTCCTTCTTTAGATTTCATGAGGACAACTGGCCTTACAATAATTCGTACGATGGTTGGTGGGGACATGACACTCTTCCGAAGCTTAACTACGAAGGCAGTGAGAAGCTATATAACTACATTTTAGATATAGGACGCAAATGGGTCAGCCCACCGTTCAATGTAGATGGTTGGAGGCTTGATGTGGCTGCGGATTTAGGACATTCTCCTGAATATAACCACCAGTTCTGGAGAGATTTCAGGAGGGCTGTTAAGTCAGCTAACCCTAATGCAATCATTTTAGCCGAGCATTACGGCGATCCTAGTAGCTGGTTAAAGGGTGATCAGTGGGATACAGTCATGAACTATGACGCCTTTATGGAACCTATAACCTGGTTCCTAACCGGTATGGAGAAGCACAGTGACGAGTTTAGAGGAGATCTTTTAGGTAACATCGATGCTTTTAAGGGGTCGATGGAACATCATATGTCAAGGTTTCACACGAGCTCTCTGCAGGTGGCGATGAATGAGTTATCTAACCACGACCATTCAAGATTTTTGACGAGGACCAACAGACGAGTAGGAAGAACCAACTCGCTTGGTGCTGAGGCTGCCAATGACAATGTTAATAAAGGAGTATTAAGAGAGGCTGTTGTTATGCAGATGACATGGCCCGGCGCTCCTACAATATATTACGGTGATGAAGCCGGACTTTGCGGATGGACAGACCCTGACAACAGGCGTACTTATCCGTGGGGACATGAGGACCACGATCTTATAAGGTTTCACAAGGATATCATCGCTGTACATAAGAGCAGTCAAGCTCTTATGACCGGTTCTATCAAGTTCTTATACGGACAGCACAAGCTTCTTTGTTATGGAAGATTTGATGCAAATGATAAGTTCCTGATATGTATCAATAACAATTATGAAGATGTTTTTGTTAAGGTTCCGGTGTGGCAGCTTAATATACCTAATTCCACACACATGGTTAAGGTTATTGAGACTACAGAAGAAGGCTACACAACCGAGTCGATGCAGTATGTTGTGCTGGATGGCGCGGTCGAGATTAACCTTAAGAAGATATCTGCAGTAGTACTTAGATCAATATAAATGAGTGGAGGATGCTTACAATGAGTAGCCCTGAAAAGGAACAATTAGGAAAGGTTGACAATGAGCTTTCGAAAGTCAATTCTGCTGCCGTGGGCAGTCAGGGAGGCAATGACGGACAGATATTAGACAACATCAATGAAGAAGCTAATCTGATGCCTTTGTTTATCATGCTTGGAGCTGTAGCGGTTCTTCTTATAGTATTTATAGTTGTCAAGCTATCAGGCAATAAAGAAGAGGTTATTCCGCCTTATGAGCTCACATATTCGCAAGCAGAGATTAAAACTGCTGAAGACTTCGGTGATACCGTGGCCGGCTACATCAAGGATACCGCTAAGGATGTAGTTAATGAGCGCTACGAGAATACAGTGTTTGTCGGAGATTCGCTTACAGAAGGCTTAAGCTATTATGGATATCAGGAGATAGACCATGTTATAGCTGAGAGAGGTACAAGTATCGAGCAGGCGATGGGCAGAATCAAGAAGATAGCTAAGCCAAAGCCGGATTATATTTTCGTGATGCTTGGAATCAACGATTTGAACTACAGCATTTATTCTCTTGATGATATTGAAGCTAACTACATTAAGCTTATTGAGAAGCTTCACGACAAGATGCCTAATGCCAAGATTTACGCAGAGTCGCTTCTTCCGGTTACGAAGAGTTTTGCTAAGTCTCACAAGCTTTTGTCTAACAAGCGTATCAACACATTTAACAAGAGAATTAAGAAGATAGCCGGTAAGTATGACTATGTGACATACTTAGATGTTCATTCTAAGTATGTGACAAGTAAGGGATGTCTCTCGTCTAAGATTAGTTCGGACGGATATCATTTGCAGCCGGATGCCTATGAGAAATGGGTTAAATTGGTTAAAGAAACTCTTAAGAACGATAAATAAGAAAGGACAATTGTAATGAATAATTTAAGTAAGAAACAAGTAACGGCTCTTTATGTATTGGTAGCTATTGTGCTCGTATGTCTTGTAGGTGCGATTATAGTTGTAGTAAGAGGCGGAGATAAGGGCGGAAGCACTAAGACTGCTTCTAAACCGGCTATATCAACAGAGGCTAAAGACTCTGATGTCGGCAAGGACGATATCGATGCAAATGTTAAGAGCAATGACGAGATTAAGGATGGCGATGAGGCTCCTGAAGCCGGAGATATCGTTGGTTCTTCAGATATAGATTCGTTAATGAGTGAGTTGGTACCTATGATGGGACTTGCCAAGACTGTTGAGCTTGATGCATCTAAAGTTGCTTACTATTACGAGCTTGACGAGAGTGACTTCAGTAACGCCAAGGGAGTTATCGGAGATGTTGCTTTAGCAGATGAGCTTGTTATTATTGAGGCGAAAGACGCTTCGGGAGTTGACAAGATTAAAGCCGGTGCTGAGGGAAGACTTAAGAGTCAGAAGAGTTCGTTCCAGGATTACATTCCTGAGCAGTTCAAACGCCTTGATGGTGCTAAGATTGTTACAGCAGGCAATTATGTAATGTATGTTGTAAGTGATAATGCAGATAAGATAGTTGATAAGTTCAACGAGAAGCTTAACTAATAGTAAAGAAAAGTCGGGTAGTAAGTTACTACTCGACTCTTTATGATATATCAGATTCTAATAATGATCTTAAACTAGTGACTATGACATCTTTATTGAGACTGTTAAGTTCGGTTGCTTTGTCGATAAGGTCGTATATTTCAGGAATCATATCTGCTTCAAGATATATTGAAGCTAATATCTTGTATGTGGTGCTTACATCGCTTCCGATTGATACGGCGTAAGCGGCTAATGTCTTGATGCTGTCCGCATTACCGTCGTGATTCTCATCGTTAAGTGCTTTAATCCACAGACCAAGATTAGATACCAAAGTAATATAGTTGTTGTCGTATTCTGTCAGATTGTTAAGGTTGGCAGGACCGTACATCATCTTAAGGTCAGTGTTGGTGTAACCCGTAAGATTGAGAATCTTAGAATCCCTAAGGCTTAATATCTTGTCCTGGTAACTCTTTATCGGTTCATGTGCATTATCGTCAAATGGCAGCTCATCATATGGAATCTCAACATAGTCTAAATTGCTGATATCCTGCTTTCTGACGTTGTTGGCTTCATTTTCACGCTGCCAAAAAGCTTCGGATAAGGCTTTGCCCTTGTTGTTGCTTTTCTTGATTTCGTACATGGTCCATACGGCGAATATTACAAAAAAGACGAAAATAGGCATAATATCTATCCTTTCAAGGAGGTGAAACAATGATTAATTTTAATAAACCTAAGAACAAGCGCATCATGTCCATCGTAATCTTAGTTGTTATAGTTGCAATGGTATGTTCAATGTTGCTCTCAGGATTGTTCACTCAATAAAAAATGATACAAAAAAGACTTTGTTTTGTCAATATTTTAGGCATTTTTGGTATATCCGTTACTGTAATGATATGTTAAAATCATTAATTGTAGTATAAGTGACGGATATGGAAGGTTTGGTTTTTATCATGTTAAAGAAGTTTTTAAAGATATTTTTGATAACAGTCGTAGTTCTTCTTATTGCGGCTATCGGAGTGTTTGGATATTATTACCACAAGATTTCAACAATAGCGAATGCTAAAGTTATATGTCAGGGCGTTACGATTGAGGGAATCGAGGTTGGTGGTCTCACCAAGCAGGAAGCTTATGACAAGGTTGAGGGCGAGCTTTCTTCTCTCAGTGATAAGAAGATTACTTTGACATATGAGGAGCATCAGGATACTTTACCTTTATCAGATATTGGAATGAAGGTTACCGGAGTTGATGAGGCTGTCGAGGAGGCCTATAACCTTGGCAAGAAGGGTACAACCTGGCAGAGATATCAGGCAATCAACAATGGTGTCGGCGAGGGTAAGGATTTTACGATTGAGAAGAAGATATCTAAGGATCTTATGGCTGAGTACTTGGACAAGAATTCAGATTCCTTGGTTAGAACTGCTAAGAATGCAACCATGACTCGTAAGGACAGCCAGTTCGTTATTACTGAGGGCGTAAGAGGTATGGAGATACCTGCTGAAGCCAATACCAAGGCAATTAACGACTACTTAAGTACCAAGTGGGATGGCAATGATTTTTCATTTGAATTAATAGCAGATGAGGCAGATCCGGAGTACACTAAGGAAGACTTAGAGAAGGTATGTGATGTACTTGGTACATATTCTACTGATTTCTCGACTTCTTCATACAACAGAAGAGTCAATATCAGTAACGCGGCTTCTAAGATTAACGACCACATGATTTATCCGGGTGAGGAATTTGGTTTGTTAGAGCTTATGGTTCCGTTCACCACGGACAATGGATATCAGGTTGCTCAGGCTTATTCGGCCGGTGAAGTGGTTGACTCTGTCGGTGGTGGAGTATGTCAGGTGGCAACTACGTTGTATAATGCTGTATTGCTTGCCGAGCTTGAGGTTGTTGAGAGATATAATCACGGTATGGTTGTTTCTTACGTACCTTTATCACAGGACGCTGCTATATCAGAGGCAGGACACCAGGATTTCAAGTTCCGTAATAACCTGGATAATCCAGTTTACGTTGAGGCTTATACAGCAGGAACAACGGTAACATTTACGATATATGGCGTTGAAGAGAGACCTAAGGACAGAAAGGTCGAGTATGTCAGTGAGAACGAGCAGACCATCAATCCGGGTAAGGATATTGTAACCAAGGATCCTTCAATGGCAGAAGGTAAGGAGATGGTTACTCAGCCTGCTCACATCGGATACAGAGCTAAGCTTTGGAAGGTTGTTTATGAGAATGGCAAGGAAGTCAGCCGTGATGTAATTAATACAAGTTACTATGCTCCTTCTGCAAGACGTGTTAATGTAGGTACCAAGAAGAGTGCTACTAAGCCTCAAGACAATACAACTAAGACTGACAATAATAAGAATAAGACCAATAAGCCAAAGACTACGGAAGCACCGGCAACTGAGGCGCCTGCAACAGAGGAACCGGCCAATGATGATCCGGGGGCGGCAGAAGAGTAATATGGTACCTTTGTATAAGATTAGTGAAGAATCTCAGATAGTAGTTGTAGGTAATGCCGGAATATCCGGAATCAAGATTATCTATGACATGTTTAGAGATGAGATAAAAGGACAATATACTGATAACTTTTTAAGTTCTATTGATGACTATTCCGTCTCATACTCATATGAGGCGGAATATGATATTATTATGAGATACAGATATGAGCTTATCGTTGAGTGCGCCTTTGGGGGCGTATTTAACGCTCTTTTTACATTGGGGTATGAGACCGGGCTAGGTGTTATCTCTGACATGAAAGCAATTCCGATAACTCAGCAGACTATAGAGATATCGGCGTGTAAAGGGGTTAATCCTTATCAGCTTCATTCGTCAGGGTGCCTTGTTGTAGCTGCCACCAACGGAGTTAAGCTATGTGACGCTTTAAGGAGAGAAGGCATAACAGCTGAGGTTGTGGGCTATATGACTAGAGACAAAGCAAGAATTGTCAGGGCTCACGGAGAGGAAAGATTCCTTGTTCCGGTGAGGCGTGATGAGCTTAATCGGTTTATTCCGGATGATGAAATGAAGCGAAACTACCCAAAGAAGTTGAATATAAAGGCTTTTAGTGAATTTTCATAAATTATGCTAAATATTTTTTGATTTTCTAGCGAATATGTGTTAAAATGTAACATACGATATACAGATTTGGAGGATTGAGCTATGGCAGCAATTAATGCGGATCACTTGAATGTATTTCTGATGGCTACGTCTAAGATTTTGCAGGATATGTGTGGCTTTAATCCTAAGATTGGCAAGCCTGCTGTTAGTAAATTGGAATTTAGTGATGATACAATTGTTATAATGATTGGTGTTACAGGTGAGATGAGGGGTCAGGTTATGCTTTCGTTTGAAGATGCGATTGCATGTGATATTGCAGGTAAGATGATGATGATGCCTGTTCAGGAGCTTGACGAGATTTCAACCAGCGCTATATGCGAGTTGGGTAATATGATTATGGGTAATGCATCTACTGTGTTCTCGGTTGAAGGTATTGGTATTGATATTACTCCACCAACAATGTGTAAGGGCAATGTTTCATTCCAGGGTGCAGTAGCTAACCTTAAGATTCCTGTTTTCTACGATGGTGAGAAGAAGATTGATCTCAACATTGCCATGAAGAAGGATTGATTGACAACTTAATAATTGTGACTTTAGGGTGTGTGTACACACCCTTTTTCTTGTGTATAAGATAGGAGGATGTTATGAATATAGTTTTATTAGAGCCGGAGATTGCAGCTAATACGGGTAATATCGGAAGAACATGTTGTGCTACAGGGACAACTTTACATTTGATATATCCGCTAGGTTTCAGGATTAATGATAAGACTCTTAAAAGAGCCGGTATGGACTATTGGGATAAGCTTGATGTTCGCTATTATGACGATTATAACGACTTTTTGGAGAAGAATCCCGGTGTTAAGCTATATATGGCAACCACTAAGGCGACTCACACCTATGATGAGGTGCAGTACGACGAGGATGCTTATATTATGTTTGGTAAGGAGAGTGCGGGTATTCCCGAAGAGATTCTTATGGCAAATGCTGACAACTGCGTGAGAATCCCGATGGGACACGATATGAGGTCGTTGAACCTTGGTAATTCTGTAGCGATTATTCTTTATGAAGCGTTAAGACAGAATAAATTTATGAATCTTGAACATGCGGGGGAATTACATGAGCATAGATGGAAAGAGGTATTATAAAATATAATAATGATTCTAGTGACGAGCCCGGCAACACAATGCAACGTCGGACACGCTCTCGCTTCGGTAAAAACGTAGAAGATAGCGGATTTGAGTTGAGCATAATATGTTATTTCTGCGGGACGCCTCTCGGCTCGATTGTGCACAGCTCACGTTACTAAATTCACACTGCGCCTATGGCTTGTGTTCATTAAGTAACGAGGTGCACAAACGCCCTACGAAATAATACATTATGCTCTTGAAATCCTCAGGGTGGTGAGACCACCGTTTTTTTTGATGTCATTCTGAGCGCAGCGAAGAATCTTCTATTTGGCAGGGAGTGGGAGGTGGAAGGTGAACTCCGCTCCATCACCATCTTCACTGACAAGGTTGATATCTTCTCCGTGGGCTTTTAGTATTTCCTTGACGATAGAAAGACCTAATCCACTTCCGACTTTATCGCGTCCTCTTGAACTGTCGGCCTTGTAGAAGCGCTCCCAGATATGTTTCTGATGCTCCTTGCTGATACCTACACCGTTGTCTTTGACAGATACCCTAATCTTATTGCCCTCTAAAGCTGTGGTTACGAACATTGTCGTATTAGGTTTCGAGAACTTGATTGCGTTATCGATAAGGTTGTTGACAACCTGAGATATCTTGTCCTTGTCTGCGTAAACGAACGATGTGCCATCTGTAAGCTCAAGCTTAATTCTGACATTTTTCTTAGAAGCGGTTCCTTCAAATGTATCTGCCGCGTTTTTAATAACAGCATTGATATCGAATCTCTTCTTCTTGAGTATAAGCACCTTGCTGTTGAAATCATTTAACTCGATAAGGCCTTGAGTAAGCTTGGTAAGCCTCTTGGTCTCATTTATAACCACATCTATGTAGTGTGACTGTTTCTCAGGCGGTATTGTTCCATCCTGAATCGCGGTCAAATATCCATTTATAGAAGTGAGAGGAGATCTGAAATCGTGGGATACATTTGAGATGAAATTCTTCCTGTATTCTTCCATCTTCTGAACTTCGTCAGCCATGATGTTGAGAGAATCCGCAAGCTGACCTATCTCATTTCTCATTGATATATCAATCTTCTTATCAAAGTTACCGTTACTGTATTCAAGTGCATATACATTGAGTTTTTCGATAGGAGTAATTATCTTATTTGAAAAATGATATAGGAACAGCAATAGCACAAGTAGAATTACAAGCATAGCGAGCATTACAACCCTAAGAATGCTATCCTCAATCGTAGTCAGATCTTCGAGTGATGAGTGAAGAAGTACATATCCTATATAGGTATTGTTGTTAACTATTGGTATACCTATACTTAGAGTTGTGTGATCGAACAGGCCGTAAAATGTACCTGTTGAGGAAAAACTTGTGTATGGAGATAACGACTTAGAGATGCCTGACACCGTTACAGGAAGATCTTTAGAACCTATCTTTCTGTCTGATGAACAAGCTACGAACTGTCCTCTGTTGTCTGCTACCCATATCTCGGAACCGAGGATATCACTTATTGAAGAGAGGTTCTTGGATAACTCATGGTTAGTTAAATTGCCTTCAAAGTATTCTTTGACATATTGAACGGATATAAGTTGAGCCTGAGAAACAATAGAATCGGTTCGTTCCTTGATAAGAAGACTCTTAATACTGAAGTTGATAAACACAATCATAACTGCAAATGATATGACTGTAAGCGCCAAATACGCGACTATGACTGTATCAAACATTGATCTTTTAAAAAGCTTCATAAATGTTATCTCACCTCGAACTTATAACCTACACCCCAGACTGTCGCGATACTCCAATTGGTGTCGTCATTAGAGAACTTCTCTCGCAAACGTTTAACGTGAACATCTACTGTTCTTGAATCACCTGAGAAATCATAGCCCCAGACACTATCTAAAAGCTGATCTCTTGTAAATACCTGATTAGGGCTTGATGCAATGAAATATAGTAATTCAAGCTCCTTAGGAGGAAGCTCGACATTTTCACCGTTGTAGGTAACAGTGTAGTTGGTTATGTTGACGATTAGTTTATCGTATGCTATATAGTCGCCGTTCTCTGCAGCCGGAGTTGCCGAAGTAACTTGAGATCTTCTAAGTACTGCACTGACTCTGGCCGAAAGCTCATTGGCATCGAAAGGCTTGACTATGTAATCGTCGGCGCCCATCTTAAGTCCCAAGACTTTGTCAAACACTTCACCTTTAGCGGATACCATGATAATTGGAACTTGAGAGGTCTTTCTGATCTCGGCGCATGCTTCATATCCGTCAATGCCCGGAAGCATGACATCAAGAAGAATGAGATCCGGTTTATATGTGGATACCTCGCTGATGGCTGACTCACCATCTAAGACAATCTTAGTATCAAAGCATTCTTTAATAAGATATAGGGAAATGAGTTCTGCTATATTCTCGTCATCATCAACAATTAATATTCGTTGTTTGTTGTCCATTTGTATTACCTCACTTAGAATAGGAAATGCCATTTTCAACATCTCTTATAATATCATATTTTTTTTAATAATTCTACTTATAGATTATATATAAATGTCATTCTGAGCGGATGTGGGTAGAGCATAATATGTTATTTCTTCGGGACGCCTCTCGGCTCGATTGTGCACAGCTCACGTTACTAAATTCACACTGCGCCTATGGCTTGTGTTCATTAAGTAACGAGGTGCACAAACGCCCTACGAAATAACACATTATGCTCTTGAAATCCTCAGGGTGGTGATACCACCGTTTTTTTGATGTCATTCTGAGCGAAGCGAAGAATCTTTGACCTTCGAAGAAGGTCAAAATGTAAAAACGAGTGGTTATTATATATTATGTATGATAATATATAGATAGTAATTATTAAGGAGGCAATTTATGTCAAAGGTTGAAGATTTAAAACAAATGCTTACTGACATGTCAAGCGTCGCGGTAGCATTTTCAGGGGGAGTCGATTCAACATATTTGTTAAAGGTTGCACATGATGTGTTGGGTGATAGATGTATAGCTGTAACAGCGTTATCGCCTTCATTTCCGGATAGTGAGAACAAGGAAGCCAGGGAGTTTTGTAAGAGCGAAGGCATAAAGCAGATTTTTGTTAATCCGGAGGAATACAAGGTCGAAGAGTATGCGGTTAATCCACCCAACAGATGCTATTATTGTAAACACATACTTTTTAGCGGGATGAAGAAGGTCGCTGAGGAATACGGATGCAATTATATCTTAGAGGGTACCAATGCAGATGATATCAACGATTACAGACCGGGAATGAAAGCCATTGAAGAATTGGGGGTAAGAAGTCCGTTAAGAGAGGCAGGCTTTACCAAAGAAGAGATTAGACAGGAATCTAATCTTCTTCACCTGCCTACTTGGGACAAGCCTTCATTTGCCTGCTTAGCGTCAAGATTTCCGTATGGTACAAGGATTACCGAGGAAGGATTATTAAAGATTCAAAAAGCCGAGGAGGTCCTAAAGGAATTAGGTTTTAAGCAGTACAGGGTTAGATATCATAATGATGTAGCAAGGATAGAAGTGCTTCCGGATGATATAGTCAAGCTTGTGTCCGATGATATAAGAAGTCAGATTTCTAGTAGGATTAAGGCGGTGGGATTTAGGTATGTTGCAATAGACATTGATGGCTACAGAACAGGAAGCCTTAATGAGGCTGTGTTATTAAAGTAAGCTATTGTAGCGAAGCACATTGCGCTCCACAGTGGCGAACGGTGTTCTCCGCTACATGTTGTAGATATCAGTCATTCTGAGCGGAGCGAAGAATCTTTAAGACCCTTCGAAACAATGTTTCTCAGGATGACATTGATTCCAGGAGGTGTGATATGGAATATGCTAATTTAGACATGGATAGGAGAGAACGCACCGGCGCACCTGAGATTATATATGGTGCGGGCAAGACTCCTGAGCAGATAATTGGGATTGTTAAGTCTATGATTTCAAATGGAGAGGAATCAGTTCTTGTTACCAGGCTTGACGAGGACAAATACACCGAGGTTTTAAAGGGATTTACGAAGAACAATATTAGTCATAAGTATTATGAGGAAGCAAGGGCTTTGGTTACGGGTGATATGAAGGCACCTGACGGAATAGGATATGTTGCGGTTGTGACAGGTGGTACGAGCGATATTCCGGTTGCAGAGGAGGCTTGTGTGACACTTGAATATTTGGGCAACGAAGTCAAGCGGGTTTATGATGTAGGAGTCGCGGGAATCCATAGGCTCTTAAAGCGCGAGAAGGTTTTAAAAGGAGCAACTGTTGTTATTGCGATAGCCGGAATGGAAGGTGCTTTGGCAAGTGTTGTCGGAGGTTTGGTTAAGGCACCTGTAATAGCGGTTCCGACAAGTGTCGGATATGGAGCCAATTTCGGTGGAATGTCGGCACTTTTGTCGATGCTTAATTCCTGCGCAAGCGGAGTTTCGGTTGTCAATATTGATAACGGATTTGGAGCGGGATATCAGGCAAGCATGATTAATCATGTTACGAAGCTTTAAGTGAAAGAGGTGCTATATGAAGATACTTTATTTGGATTTAGGTATGGGTGCTGCGGGAGATATGCTTACATCGGCACTTATGGAGCTTATAGACGATAAGGATGCATTTGCAGATAAGATTAACAATCTTGGGATTGAGGGACTTAATTTCTCTTATGAAACCGCATCCAAGTGTGGAATATATGGCAATAGGGTGAGGGTTTTGATTGATGACGTCGAAGAAGAGTCACACGACCACCACAATGAGCACAGTCATGATGAACACGGGCACCATCATCACGAACACGATGAGCATGAGCATCACCATGAACATGACGAGCACGAGCATCACCACGAGCATGATGAACATGAGCATCATCATACTCACATGTCTGATATCGAGGCTGTCATAAAAGGTCTTAATGTCAGTGACAATGTCAAGTTTACTGCAACAGAAGTATATAAGATTATTGCAAATGCAGAGAGTAAGGCGCATAATACTGATGTCAGCGAGATACATTTTCATGAGGTTGGAATGAAGGATGCGATTGTTGACATTGTGGCGGTATGTATGCTGCTTGAGATGATTGCGCCTGATAAGATAGTAGCATCTTATGTAAGAATCGGTTACGGTCAGGTTAAATGTACGCATGGAATTATTCCTGTTCCTGCACCGGCGACATCCTATGTTATGGAAGGCATCCCTGTGTATGCCGGAGATATAGAAGGAGAGCTTTTAACGCCTACCGGGGCTGCGCTTATTAAAGCATTTGTCGATGAATACGGGACTATGCCTGTGGGCAGGATTATAAAACAGGGATATGGAGTAGGACATAAGGATTTTAAGGCGGCCAATGTTATAAGAGCCGGACTTATAGAGACAGAAGAATTGCCTGACAATGACAGGATTGTGATGCTTGAATGTAATATCGACGATATGACCGGAGAAGATATGGGATATGCTTTAGATAAGTTTATTAAAGGCGGAGCAAGGGATGCATTTGTAATTCCTGTCATTATGAAGAAGTCAAGACAGGGGATGCTTCTTAAGGTTATCACTGATGAGGCATTAAAGGACGATATGGTCAGGCTTATATTTAAGCACACCACGACGATTGGCATCAGGGAGGTTCTTTGCAATCGTTATGTTCTTGACAGGCACATAGAGGAAAGGGACGGAGTGAGAGTTAAGATTAGTGAGGGGTATGGGGTGAAGAGAGTTAAGCTTGAGCATGACGACTTAGTGCGCATAGCCAATGAGAAGGGACTCTCAATAAGTGAAGTGAGGGAGATGTATCAGTAATTCATGAAATGCTATAATGAGTTATTTAATACACTAAATATACCTAACCATGTCATTCTGAGCGCAGCGAAGAATCTTTATCCTGAATGAAGTGTGGGATAATATAATACCAAAATATAATTACCGGAGGCGAGAACATGTACAATAACAGAAGAATCAAGAATTCAATACTGTTAATTACTATTCTTACCCTTCTTTTATGCTCTTTAAAGCCGAATGTAGATAAGATAACGCGTTATATGGTATCAGAAGGTGCAGGCGTGTTCTCTGTTGACAGTAGCAGTTCGCTTGATATATATAATACCTCTGAGAAAAGCGCAGTATTTGGTATTTATAAGAACCACAATAACGCATTTAAAAATATAAATGATACAGAATATTTTATCTTAGCAGATACCGGTGTTATAAGGCGTTTTATAGCATATAGCACATTAGCGGTTTTATCTTGTCTTATATTCATTAAATGCAGCTCCGCCTTATACTTGTTCGCATTTTCAACCACCTTGGTG
>CAMVPR010000015.1 GCA_947169385.1 uncultured Lachnospiraceae bacterium
GCGATGCGATGCGATGCGATGCGATGCGATGCGATGCGATGCGATGCGATGCGATTAAGTGTGTCCGATTTCTGCATGGTTGTCAAGTCCTTTCTAGAATTTTCTTAATTATTTTTCCTGTATTCCACATCATCAATCCATTCTAATACTATATGGACTAATAACCAATCACATTTAGCGTTCCTTTATCTAGCAGTTTTCGGAGCTGCAAGTTCCTTAACACGTTCAATCGTTAATCCTGCTGATGAGGCTATTTCTTCAAATGTAAAAATGTAAGTTTGCCCAATTGAAGCAAATTCTTAGCAATCTCAACGCTTCTAACCTCGGCACTTTCATTTCTCATATCTTCCATAACTTTTGCGACTATACTATTCTTGTACAAAACTGCAAACCTTTACAAATAGATTATAGCAAACATTCCATCAAACCTCAACTGGATTTTTTTACGATAAAATCACCATTATCACTTTATGAAATACTTACTCGATTTAGCCTTCTTCAAAAGCTTCTTATACGCCTTCTTCTTGCCCTTAGGCACTTTAACGGTAAAAGTGTTGCCATCTGTATAAAAAGCGCTTTCCCCTATCCTTTTAAGCTTCTTAGACTTAATAGTAACAGTCTTAATCTTAGAGCAGCCAAAGAATGCTTCTCCTCCGATATCGGTAACATTTGCCCCGATAACAACATTTTTAAGATTGGTATTATAGAAAAATGCATGGTAATCAATACCGCACACCTTATATGCGCGACCATTATACTTTATCGTATCAGGAACCACAAGCTTCTCGCGTTTCTTAGCCGCCTTGGTTTTACAATCATATAACGTTAATACGGTTGATTTCCCTTCGTAATAAGCGCAATAGTTTATCCCTTTATATTCAATTAAAGCATTTTTAATTAATGACGGAGATTTGGTATACTTAGAAGGTATAGTAATACTATTGTCCGGATAATAGAAATCAACAGTCATAATAACAGGCTCACTCGCATTTTGAGAAAGGCTGTTCCTTATCATATAAAGCTTACCGTCATCCTTACCGATAAGATAATCCTTCTTCGCTACAATATATACTGTTTCTTTATACGCATCAAAATTCTCTCTAAGTTTATCCTGATCATCTAAAGTATTATATATACTCTTGATCAAATCAAAATGAATTGAATTATCGGTCTCATTTATATACTTCGGCATCTCATATTCACGAAAATGTGACACTACAATACACTCTACAGCCTTACCATCTGAACTTACGACCTCATCGGCACTATAATCATATATATCCTTATAAAACTTCAAAAATACAGGATCAGTTCCTGTTGCCTTATATTCGGCATCACTGCTAACATCAACTCCATCGGTATTCTCGCTCTCAAGATAATAATCAAGCGAAAGATACGATTTATAATCATTATAATCCGCACGCGGCTCAAATACATAATTTTTACATTCTTTATCATATGTATATCTATACTTCTTGGCATTATCAAACCAATAATCCAAGACATATTTGTCGTATATATCGGTTCCTTTGGTATATTCAATCATGTGAGCTGTATGGCAAATGTTATCTTCTACGATATTACGCCTTACCTGATAGCCTTCCTTGGTCCTTGCAACCGTTGCCTCAGCACCTAATACATCAGACTTGGCTGCCTTATCCTTAGCCGAATTAATCTTGGTAACGCATTCATTTCTATCGGCGGCATATGCATCATTTATTCCTACGCCGAATATAGCAATCATCACGAAAGACATTATTATTACTATTCTTTTACTAAACCTCATAGCCACAGTATTCATCTTCACCTCTCCCAACCTTATAAAAAATCATATATACAAGTATAAATCAATACAATAAATAAAACAAGAATCCGTTATATAAAAAAAGCCACCCTGCATACGCAAGGTGGCTGAAATTACAATATATTCCAGAGATCAATAGCCTCTCTTATGTAGTCTGTCAACGGTCTTAAGTCTGCTCATAGCACGATTAAGCGCAGCCTGACTTCTGGCATATTCTTCCATACTCTGGCGCTGCTTTAATCTCTCTTCAGCACGCTGCTTAGCTTCCTCAGCTCGATGTGCATCGATATCCTCAGGACGCTCAACTGTATCTGAAAGTACTACGACCTTCTCTCCGGTAACCTCGACAATACCCATACCGGTTGCCGCATAATGCCACTCTCCGTCAATCTGATATCTAAGCTCACACGAATCTAAGGCACAGACCATGGTCTCATGTCCCGGCAAGATACCATGCTCACCGTCAGATGAACGGAATACAAGCATCTCACACTCACCGCTGAAGAAAGGATGATCACTGGCAACTATATCCAGTTGAAATGTATTCTCCATTAATCATCACCCTTTACTCTTCTGATGCCATGGTAGCAGCCTTGGCTTTAACCTCATCAATAGTACCTACAAGCATAAATGCTGCCTCCGGATAATCATCCATCTCTCCATCCAAGATAGCCTTGAAGCCTGCAATTGTATCTTTAAGAGATACATACTTACCCTCTAAACCGGTAAAGTTCTCTGCTACGTGGAATGGCTGAGAGAGGAACTTCTGAATCTTACGAGCACGATAAACCGTAATCTTGTCCTCATCTGAAAGCTCGTCCATACCAAGAATAGAGATAATATCCTGTAATTCCTTGTATCTCTGCAAAGCCTCCTGAACTCTACGAGCAGTCTTATAATGCTCGTCACCCACAACATCAGGCTCGAGAATACGAGAAGTTGACTCTAACGGATCAACCGCAGGATAAATACCCTGCTCAGCAATCTTACGAGAAAGAACCGTAGTTGCATCAAGGTGAGTAAATGTATTAGCAGGCGCAGGGTCTGTCAAATCGTCTGCAGGCACATATACAGCCTGTACAGAAGTGATAGAACCATTCTTAGTTGATGTAATACGCTCCTGCAAATCACCCATCTCGTTAGCAAGTGTAGGCTGATAACCAACCGCAGAAGGCATACGACCTAAGAGAGCACTAACCTCTGAACCTGCCTGTACAAAACGGAAAATGTTATCGATGAAGAGAAGCACGTCCTGCTTAGCAACATCTCTAAAATACTCTGCCATGGTAAGACCGGTCTGAGCAACTCTCATACGAGCTCCAGGTGGCTCGTTCATCTGACCGAATACCAAAGCAGTCTTAGAGATAACTCCTGACTCCTTCATCTCTACCCATAAGTCATTACCCTCACGAGAACGCTCACCTACACCGGTAAATACTGAATATCCACCATGCTCGGTAGCGACGTTAGTAATAAGCTCCTGAATAAGTACTGTCTTACCAACACCTGCACCTCCGAAGAGACCAATCTTACCACCCTTAGCGTATGGTGCTAAGAGGTCAATAACCTTGATACCGGTCTCAAGAATCTCTACTGCAGGAGTCTGATCTTCAAATGATGGCGCCTCGCGGTGGATACTCCACTGCTCTTCACCCACAACCTGCTCCTCGTCGTCAATGTTCTGACCTAAAACGTTAAACATACGTCCCAAGGTAGACTCCCCGACAGGAACTCTTATATTGTCGCCGGTTGCTGTAACTTCCATATCCTTGGTCAAACCATCGGATGAAGAAAGGCTGATACAACGCACGACGTTGTTACCCATATGCTGGGAAACCTCCATTACCTGTGTCTTGCCATGGTTCTCGACTGAAAGTGCTTCCTTAATTCCAGGAAGACGCTCTGTATCAAATTCAACATCGATAACCGGGCCCAACACCTGTACTATTCTACCCTTTTCCATGTTACTTATCCTTTCTAACCCTAAATACGGTTTTATGATATATCAATATAAAATGCTATCCGTTCTTCTTCTGCGCGTTAGCTCCGGCAGCAATCTCAGTAATCTCCTGAGTAATTGCACCCTGTCTTGCACGGTTAAGAGACAATGTAAGGTCAGATATAATATCCTTAGCACTGTCAGTAGCTGACTGCATAGCCAACATACGTGCATTCTGCTCACTACAGAAGGCCTGAACCAAAGCACCGTATACAATTCCCTTAACATAGTTTGGTACGATCATATCCATAACTGCCTCAGGGGTTGGTGAAAAGCTTGCATAGCTTCTGTACTCACCTGTCACTCTGTTCTCAATAATTGATCGTTTGAGTGGCAACACAGATATAACCTGTGGTTCTGAGGACATTGAATTAACCATCTTGGTGTAAATGATATATACCTCGTCAAGTTCCTTCTTCTCAAATAAATCAACCATCTGCTCAGCTATATTACGAGCTCTTACAAATGTCGGATCTTGAGCTGCATACAGGAAATCCTGATCAACATTATAACCTTTTCTGGTAAAGTATGCTCTACCCACACTTCCTACAACAAAGAGCTTAAAGGAAGGATTCTCCTTGATGAGCTCGTCTGTCATCTTGATTATATTGTGATTGTACGAACCGCAGAGTCCCTTGTCACCGGTTATAACGATAACTCCGGTCTTCTGCTCATCCTCAGGTATCTCTTCTCTCTCATCGAAGAACTTGTGATCAAATTCATCTCCGGTATGATTCAAGATATCAAGGATAGTCTCCTGCATCTTGTTAAAGTAAGGCGTTGTAGCCTCTAAGCTCTTTCTCGCCTTTCTAACCTTGGTCGAGGAAATCAGATACATGGCGTTGGTAATCTTCATTATGTCATCGACACCCTTTATGTGGGAACGAATCTCTTTCATACTTGCCATGTATAATCACCTACTCCTTAAATTCAATGGTTATATTCTTAATCTTCTCAGCAGTCTCATCTGAAAGAACCTTCTTGTTGTTAATCTCATCCACAATATCCTTATGCTCACGATTGAAGTGATCGATAAGATTACGTGTGAACTCACCAACCTTCTCAAGTTCCATATCAAGGAGAAGCTTCTGGTTAGCTACATAAAGTATAATAACCTGCTCTGCCATGCTCTTTGGATGATAAAGTGGCTGCTTTAATATCTCCATCAATCTGCTACCATGATCAAGGAGTTCCTTGGTTGCGGCATCAAGATCAGAACTGAACTGTGTAAATGCCTGCATCTCACGATACTGTGAAAGATCGAGTTTCAACGTACCGGCAACCTTCTTCATAGCCTTAGTCTGTGCTGCACCACCAACACGGGATACAGAGAGACCTACGTTAACCGCAGGACGCTGACCTGCGAAGAATAACTCACTCTCAAGGAATATCTGACCATCAGTAATAGATATAACGTTAGTAGGGATATACGCTGATACATCGCCCGCCTGTGTCTCGATAATAGGAAGTGCGGTAATAGAACCGCCTCCATGAGCCTCGTCAAGACGACATGAACGCTCTAAGAGTCTTGAATGGAGATAGAATACATCTCCAGGATAAGCCTCACGTCCAGGTGGTCTCTGAAGAAGCAATGACATAGAACGATAAGCAACTGCGTGCTTAGAAAGATCATCATAAATTATAAGCACGTCCTTACCCTGCTTCATAAAGAATTCAGCAATAGCTGTTCCTGCATATGGAGCAATCCACTGAAGTGGTGCCAAGTCAGATGCTGACGCATTGACAACAACACTGTAATCCATAGCTCCGTACTTCTCTAAGTTGCCAACAAGCTTAGCAACTGTAGAAGCTTTCTGTCCGATTGCGACATAGACACATATCATGTCTTTGCCCTTCTGGTTAATAATCGCATCAACGGCAATTGATGTCTTACCTGTCTGACGGTCACCGATAATCAACTCACGCTGTCCTCTACCGATAGGGAACATAGAGTCAATTGACATGATACCTGTCTCCATAGGTACTGATACTGACTTTCTGATACATACACCGGGAGCCTCTGCCTCAACCGGGAAGTAATCGGTAGTCTTAATCTCGCCCTTGCCGTCAATAGGCTCACCGAGTACATTAACTACACGACCAATCATGGCATCACCTACCGGGATACCTGCCATCTTCTTGGTTCTCTCAACCTTAGAACCTTCCTGAAGACCCTTATCGGTACCAAGTAAAACTACACCGACAGTCTTGGTATTAAGGTTCTGTACCATACCGGTTGTACCGTTCTCAAATTCAACAAGCTCACCGTACATGGCGTGTTCTATACCATAAACAGTTGCGATACCATCACCGACTGAGATAATCGAGCCGGTCTCTTTCGCCTCTGTTTTTGTGTCATATCCTTCGATCTCGCTCTTTAAGACCTTTAAAACCTCTTCCGGATTTACACTACTCAATGTTTTCACCTCCGCATAAGATTTTTGGTTAATTGCTTAATATGTCCTTTGATACTTCTGTCAATCTCAAAGTCGTCTACCTTGAGGACAAAACCACCGATAAGCGACGGCTGCTCTACAAGCTTAAGCTCTACGCCATCCTTTTTGGTATCCTTAGCAATCTTACTCTTAATCTCTTCTATCTGCTTAGAATCAGGTTTAGCAACATAGTAAAGCGTGGCTTTAGCCCAATTCTTAGCCTCTACAGTGCAATCGTGATAAGCTTCAAATATATCAGCAATCTGACTAATCATATGATTGTCTGTCACAACCTTCAAAAAAGAAGTGATGCTCTTGTCAAACAGCTTATCAATGACCGCGTGTTTCTCTTTATTTCTAACAGATGGATTGTCAAGGGCAGATAACAATTCTTCACTTGATGTAAATGTATCAGACGTGTCTTTTATAACAGCGTCATCAAGCTTCAATTCATACAAAACCCTTCCGTACTGCATCGCACGTTCTGTCATTATCTACCACCTGCCTCGCCAAGGAAATCGTCCAAATATTTCTTGTTGGCTTCCTCATCTATATTATGATTGATAACCTGCGTAGCTGCAGCCATAGCAATAGTTGCAATCTCCTGACGCAAGCTGCTCATCGCCTTCTCCTTGTCAGCCTCAATAGACTCTTTGGCATCAGCGATCATCTTAGCAGTCTCTTCCTGCGTCTTAGCAACTGCCTCGTCATGTTCCTTAGCAGAAGCCTTCTTAGCCTTATCTATGATGTCAGCAGCCTCCTGCTTGGCATCGGCTATAGAAGCCTCATACTCTGTCTTAAGCTTTATGGCATCTTCTTTCTCTTTGGCAGCCTCATCTAAATCACCCTGGATAAGCGCGTTACGCTTAGCAATGATCTCATTGACCGGTTTAAAAAGAAAATGCTTCATCAATGCAAAGAAGACAAGGACATTAACGACATTGGCGATGACTGTAACCCAATTAATAGACATTAATTCCATGTTCTTCGCCTCCTAATCTTATAATCTTTATTATCTTACTTAAGCATAAGAATAATCATAAGACCGATAACGAAACCGTAAATAGCTGTTGCCTCTGCAAGCGCACAACCAAGAATAAGTGCTGAGTTGATTGAACTTGCTGCCTCCGGCTGACGTGCGATAGACTCTGTAGCCTTAGAAGTAGCGATACCGATACCTACACCTGCTCCAAGACCTGTCAATACTGCAATACCTGCTCCAATTGCTGTTAACATAATAAGTTACCTCCTAAATTGTAATATTATATGTTTAATTATTTAAGCATCAAAATAATCATAAGTCCGATTACGAAACCGTAGATAGCTGTAGCCTCTGCAAGCGCACAACCAAGAATAAGTGCTGAGTTGATTGAACTTGCTGCCTCCGGCTGACGTGCGATAGACTCTGTAGCCTTAGAAGTAGCGATACCGATACCTACACCTGCTCCAAGACCTGTTAATACTGCAATACCTGCACCGATTGCTGTTAACATAATTAATTACCTCCTAATTGTTTAATATTGTTTATCCCCTACTTCTCACAGTGAAAATGATTATTCCATCTTCTCACTCATAAACATTGAAGTAAGGAATACAAAAACATAAGCTTGCATGCATCCGTCAAATAAGTAAAAATAGCAACTGAACACCTGTGGAACGATCCATGCTACAACGCATTTAAGAAGCTCCATGATAATGAAAGCTCCAAGAACGTTACCAAAAAGTCGCATACAAAGTGACAATGGCTGGATACCTATCTCAAGTATGTTGATTGGTGTTACAATGGCTACCGGTTTAGTAAATGACTTAACCCAGCCAAAAACACCATGAGCCCGAATTCCCGACATCTGAATAAGGACAACACTCATCAATGCCAGACTCGCTGTAACATTGATATCCTTGGTCGGTGGCGTAAAGCCAAAGAATCCGATTGTGTTGGAAAAAATCAGAAAGATCAGAACCGATCCCAAATATGGTATATAAGGCTTACCATGATGACCAAGTGTACCCGTAAAGAAGTTGTTAATGAAATTGACAACCCACTCTAAGGCAATCTGCGGTCCCTTAGGAACAATCTGAAGGTTTCTGGTTAAGAGAATGCATACTAACACGATAACTGCCATGACTATCCATGAGTTCACAACCGAATTGGTAAATACCAGATCGTGCCCTGCAATATGTAGCTCAAAGACAGGAATCGGTGAAAGTTTCTCAACAATCTCTTCGGAAATCTTTTCCATAGCATACTCACCTTCTTTGCTTAGTTATAGTATCTTGTTAATTATAACCTTTTTCTCACATATATGTCAATCAATATTTAGTATATATGTAGTGATAATTTATCAAAATCTAGTAAGTTTTTGTAAATTTTATCCAAAAACTAGTTAAAACTCGTTAACTAAAGAATTTATAAGACATCATTCTTTATTCTTGATTTTATCCTCAGGAAGATAATCAAAAAGCATTTGCTCTAACTCTTGTACGGAAATCGGTTTAGAAAGGTAGTCCGTGAAGCCCTCTGCAATATACTTGTCCTTGGCGCCGCTTATAGCATCTGCGGTAAGACATATAATCGGAGTATCGAGATTGGTATCGCTCTCCTCCTTGATGATACGCATTGCAGTAACCCCATCCATCACAGGCATGCGCTGATCCATAAATATAATATCGTACTTGCTCTCTTTAGCAAGTTCAATAGCGTCTCTTCCGCTCTCGGCAGTATCAATATTAATCTTGGAATTCCTAAGAAGCCCCTTGACAACCATTAAGTTCATAGCCGTGTCATCCACGACAAGAATCTTCGCCTCAGGGGCATATATACTCTCTTTTCTTGCTGTCAGCGCGCTTACTGTCTTTTTGAATCTGTCTCTGAAATCTCCTATAGGTTCGGCAGATGTATACTTCTGAGGGATTAAAAACTTAAATGTAGAGCCCTCTCCATAAACACTTTCAACCTTGATCTCACCGTCCATCATCTCGACGAGACTCTTGGTAATAGCAAGTCCAAGCCCGGTACCTTCAATAGTGCTGTTCTTCTCAAGATCCACTCTCTCGAACTTGGTAAAAAGCTTATCGACATCCTCTTCCTTGATTCCAACACCGGTGTCTTTGACATTTACTATGAGATCAATCAGTTCTTCATCTTCATGTTTCTTGAAATCAACGTTAAATGAAACATTTCCCTTGTGAGTGTACTTGACCGCATTATTGAGAAGGTTGGTCACAACCTGTCTTACACGAATCTCATCACCGTAAAGACTGTCAGGAATCTCTTTGTTGACATTAACATTGAACTTAAGCTTCTTGGCTTCAGCCTTAAATGAAATCATGTTGCAGACATCATTTATAACAGAACTGAGCTTATATTCTCCATAAACAAGCTCAAGCTTACCCGCCTCAATCTTGGAGAAATCAAGTATATCGTTGATAAGTGAAAGCAGACTCTTACCCGCGCTGTCAATGTTCCATGAATTGTTGCAAATGTCAGCAAATGTGTTAACTATCTCCTCTCTATCCTCAGGCAACTCATCCCTTGACTTGACACTCTCCCTTAAAATCATCTCGTTCATTCCGAGAACAGCATTAATAGGCGTTCTGATTTCATGTGACATATTCGCTAGAAAGTCACTCTTGGCTGCATTAGAATGCTCTGCGATAATCTTGGCTTCTCTTAACTCTTCGCTCTCTGCTGCCTTATTCATAAGGTTAACAACAAATATAATACAGATTGTTACGAAGAGGATTATACCGGAAAGAACAAAAAGCATAACAGCAATAACGCTGTACGGATCTGACTCTCCCGCCTCTCCTATTCCTGCTGACAGAGTACTCTTCATCCATCTTGCAAGAAAGTATCCTCCCACACAACAGAACAGGATAAAACCTGCATACATCGGGCGAAAAGCTTTTCTGATGTATAATCTGTTGCCAAGGTTCTCACTGCTTAGTGAATCACCGTAAGTCTTTATAATCATCCAAGGAATTATAAGATAGAACGCAAAATCAAGAATACACGCATAGTTATATGGATAAAGCCACTCAGAAGGCCAATCAAAGCACGAAGAAGTCCACATTACGTACTCAAACAATATAAATCCGAAGCACGCATAAGCAATATACGGCGGCCTAGCACCGTTCTTCTTGTTCTTGATGTAATATGCTATAGAATTGACACTGAGCACCACAGAAACAGTAGCAAAAACACCCTGCCACAAGCTGTTGAGCACTCCGCCAAACGGTATATAAAGTATAAACTGATATATATTAAGACCTATAGGTATAATTGCAAATGGTGAAAAGAAGCGCTTCTCTTCCTTACTCATTAAGTCAAATTGCATCACAGATATGACAACCAGCGACACATTCCACCCAAAATAAGCAAAGAAAGACGATACACCGGGATAGTCGCCCATTACAAGTACATAAATCCCCCAGTAATAGTTAGACAAGAAACATGTCAAAAGAAATACAAGTGAATATAACCACGCCCTTCTTGGTTTAACAATATAGTAAAAGAGACATGTCATAATTCCCGCTATATTAACGCTTATTCCGTATATATTACTCAACTGTTCAAACATATAACCACCCTAACATATTCATCAACCAGTTTAACGCTCCCTATATAATACCACAGTATCCGGATTCTTTCAATCAACACGTATCTGACATACTCGCATTGAAAATAATAATAATATATGGTAAACTGACACTATCAAGTTAGAACTATCTAACAAAGGAGGCATAAAACTATGGATAGAGAAAATGCTTGGAAAAGCTACAACAAAACCGAGCTTAAAGCTCTTAACAAGCTTAACTCAGGCTACATTGATTTCTTAAGCAAATGTAAAACAGAACGAGAGTGTGTTAAAGAAATACTCAAACAGGCTAAAGCAGCCGGATATCAAGATCTTAACACCCTTATCAAGAAAGGTCAGAAACTAAAAGCCGGCGACAAGGTATATCAGGTCAATATGGAGAAGTCAGTCGTAATGTACCAGATCGGTACCGCTCCACTAGAGAACGGACTCACAATCCTCGGCGCTCACATTGACTCGCCAAGAATGGACGTCAAGCAGAATCCATTATATGAAGACACTGATTTCGCTTATCTTGACACACACTATTATGGTGGAATCAAGAAATATCAATGGGTTACTCTCCCGCTTGCAATTCATGGTGTTGTAGTCAAGAAAGACGGCACCAAGAAGGATATCGTAATAGGTGAGGACAAGAACGACCCGGTATTCTGTATTTCAGATCTTCTTATTCATTTGGCTGCTAAACAGCAAGAGAAGAAAGGCGCGAAGGTAATCGAGGGCGAGGCTCTTGATGTCATTTTCGCAAGTATGCCACTTAAAGATGAAGAGAAAGACGCCGTCAAGGCAAATGTCATAAAGCTTCTAAAAGACAACTACGACATCGACGAGGAAGACTTCTTATCAGCAGAGTTAGAAGTTGTTCCTGCCGGTCCTGCAAGAGAATTGGGACTTGACAGATCAATGGTAATCTCATACGGACAGGACGACAGATCTTGTGCTTATACATCATTGGTTGCAATGCTTGAGGCACCTGCTAAAACCGAGAAGACCTTATGCACTCTCTTGGTTGACAAGGAAGAGATCGGAAGTGTCGGCGCAACCGGTATGCAGTCTAAGTTCTTTGAGAACAGCCTGGCTGAGATTATGGAACTTAAAGAAGGCTATAATGAGCTGGCATTCAGAAGAACCCTTTCTAACTCTCGCATGCTTTCATCGGATGTAAGTGCCGCTTATGATCCTTTATATGCTGATGCATTTGAGAAGAAGAACGCAGCTTACTTCGGACGCGGTATCGTATTCAACAAGTACACCGGTTCACGCGGCAAGTCAGGCTCTAATGATGCCAACGCTGAATTCATGGGAACCATAAGAAAGATTATGGATGACAACAACGTAAGCTACCAGACAGCTGAGCTCGGCAAGGTTGACGAAGGTGGCGGCGGAACAATCGCCTACATCCTCTCACTCTACGGAATGGAAGTTATCGATAGTGGCGTCGCAGTCTTAAGCATGCACTCTCCTTGGGAGATTACAAGCAAGGCGGATATCTACGAAGCCAAGAAATGTTACCTCGCATTTTTAAAGGATGCATAAAATCTCGCAATTAACCGTAGCGGAGCACATTGTGCTCCATTTTGGCGAACGATGTTCGCCGCTACGGGTATATATAATAATAACGGCGACCATCGGTCGCCGTTATTATTATTTTATTTAACAATCTTAAGCTTAATATACTTCTCGTATGAGTCTTCTCCGCCGTATACGGAATCATCATGATATAATCTTACACCCGCATCAACAACCTTGTAGGTGGTTTTGTTGGCAAGCAGCAATTCCGCCTCGTTAGGGAACTGCGAAAAGCTTGCTATGTACATTCCCGGTATATTATTCTTATCACCGTCAATCTCAAGAACATATCCGCCGCCTGAGAATGCTGAAGATACGCTATGCTTTAAGGAGGTCGAACTTACCGAACCTGAAACATAGGTCTTGCCTATGGCATTTACCACATCAGAAAGACTGCCGCCTCCGCCGGTTATGTCACCAACATAAGAGGTTCCTCTAAACATCTTAAGGTTTGCATTGGCCTTGGCCTGATGAAGCTCATAAGACAGGTTCTTGGCAAGTTTCAGATACTGACCGTAATCACCGTCAAGATCAGCCATTACGCGCTTAAAGTAACTGTCATCTTCTCCGTAAAATGCTGCAACAATATGCGAATAATCATTGCCGCTGTATTCACGGACAGCCGGATAATGCTTACTGATGTATGCTTTGCTGTTGTTATATGCCATGTATGTGTTAATCCATTTTTTAAGGCTCTTTGAATCAGAGTACTCGTTATAGACAACACTCTCCTTCTTTGGAGCAGGACCGTCAGTAACGTTAAGCTTACATGACAAATATTTATTGCCGCTTGCAGCGATAAGAGTTGCAGTTCCTTTGGCAACAGGAGTAATAGCGCCGGTTGTTGCATTAATCTTAGCTATACTCTTATCATCTGAGAAATACATGATAGCGCCCTTAACAGCTCCCTTAACCTCAAATGTCTTCTTGTCCTTAATCGACATACTCATCTCGGTCGCATTGCCGCTGCAATCCTCCGTAAAGAATCCAACCTCATTGTCCAAAGCATATTTATGAGCCTCAGAGTCTGCCGAACCGATGATATAAGCACCGCTCATAGGATTCACTTCGAAATTATACACTATCTCATCCATGATGTTACCGGAATATCCAAACGATTTATATTCCATATTCTTTACGCTGTCAGGAATATATATCTTGTTAACCACAGTGCTTGCAAGTCCTGCAAATGCATACTCTCCAATAACCTCGACACCGTCAGGAACCTTGTATTCCTTGACATATTCATCAGGCTGGTCTTCGTAAGCTATATCTTCCGGATACGAATCTCCGGATGCCGTATCTGCTGCGTCCGGCTCTCCTGATGCTATCTCTTCCGCATAGGCATCAGCGGATGAATCCATATAATCATCCGTATCCAAATCATAATCTTCCAATACCGAAGGATACGAGATAAGCTTCTTGCCGTCACCGCTAAACAACACCCCATCCTTTACAAGAAAGTTAGTGTTGCCGCCCATATCGATATCTTCGTAAGGCATTCCCGCTCTAAGGAGTGCATTAGGTGCAAATGTATCAACCTTGTCGGTAATCTTTAATGTCTTTAACGCCGTATCACCGCAAAACATTCCTTCGGCAATCTTGCTTACACCCTTGCCAACACTTACCGATTCAAGCTTATCACACTCTGCCCATGCATTTTTACCAACTTCAGTAACAGAATCAGGTATAACAACATTTTTGACACCTGTTTTGGAAAATGCAGAAGCACCGATACTATTTATACTGTCTTTTAATTCGATATTATTAAGAGAGGTACAGTTATAAAACGCACCATCATTAACCTTAACTATACTGTCAGGAAGCTTAATCTCGGTAAGCTCTTCCTCGCTGTCAAATGCATTTGCACCGATTATCTCCACTCCGTCAGGTACAGTGTAGCTAGAAGCTTCTAATCCGGTCGGATATTTAACAAGCGTCTTCTTCTGCTTATCATATAAAACTCCGTCTATATCAGTAAATGCAGGATTAGCTGAAGCAACTGCATATCCTAAAGGTCTCTGTATGTTAAGAGAGTTAGAGCCGACTTCAGTAAGGCTCTCAGGTATTACAACATTAACCTCTCCGACAGTAGCATTATTAAATGCATTATCACCTATACTCTCAGCGTTAGACAATACATCAAGTGACTTAAGCGATGTGGTCTCCGAAAATGCTTCCTTACCGATTCTGGCTGGGCGAAGACTGATATCCTCAAGGCTTGAACATGATTCAAACGCCTCATCATCTATGACATCAATTTTAAGCTCTTCCTCACTGCCGACATATGTCAAACCGGAATCATATTGAAAAGCCTTCCTTCCAATACGCTTAATATTGTCCGGAATCAGGATAGTGTCTAATGCAGTACATTGCCAGCACATCTGATTCGGAATCTCGGTTAATCCAAACCCTAGCGAAACAGACTCAAGAGCTGTACATGAGCCAAATACATAATCACCAAGCTTGGTAACAGTTCCAGGAATCTCAATAGACTTAAGCGATGTACATCCAAAGAACGCACCCTCTCCAATCTCTTCAGTTACCATCTCTCCGGTCTCTTCATCATACTCAAATATAACATCAGTCAGAGATGAACATTGAAAGAAGGCGTGCTTATCAATCTTTACAAGAGAGGTCGGCAAATCAATCCTTGAAAGACCGGTACATTCATTAAATGCACTCTCGCCGATCTCCGTAACAGTATCAGGAAAATATACCGACTCTATATCCTTGTTATACTCAAAAACACTATCACCAATCTTCTTGACACCATCAGGTATAACTATAGTCTTTGCTCCTGTAAAATCACCACCGGTAAGTACACCGTCTTTAACCGTGAATTTAGGCATGTTAACCTGATTAATGGTATACTTATATTTCTTAATCTTACTCTTGTATGCGGCACTGTTAAGCTTCTTTGCGTTAATCTTTTTGGCGCTCTTAACCGCAATCAAAGACAATGTAGAAGTCTTTGAAAAGCCAAAGCTCTTAGAAGAACCTGATTTAATACAGTTCTTGATTTTGAACTTGCCGCTTGTCTTATAGAATACTTTGTATCCCTTGGCCGCCTTGACGGTAGTCTTAACGGCAGCATCATATGTGCCTGCCTTACTGCTCACGGTATAGGTTGTTTTAGCTGCAACATAAACATCAGTCGGAATAAATCCGGCAACCAGCACCGTACACAAAACAAATACCATAACCCTTCTTGCTACTTTCATTTTTGCCTCCTTGTAGTTAAAAAGTCTTAATAGAATGATACGTTCATATTATACCATACTTTTTTAAACTTCAATTATAAAATTGTTCATATTCATGGTTGGAAGATAGTGTACATCCTTCGCAAATGCATTAACCAATTTCATACCCATATACTTATCATCAGGAGCCTCACTTATAATAAGCTGCTTTTCTTTCATGGAAAGTGCCTTGCAATCATCTCTTGTTCTGATAATAAGTGAATCTTCATTGGTAAATATGCGAACATCTACACTGTGCTCTTCACCCTTAACAAAACCGCGTTCAATTATAAGCACCGTCATCTCCTCTACAAAAAGCCGGATAAAGAATCTTTTGCGCTCATTATCAATACAATCATTGCAAAAGTCATCAACCATAGTCATCATTTGATGAAGCTGACTGCCATCGGTAATAGATATTTCAAGAAAAGCTCCATCATCATTGATGGCCTTATTGAGAACTCTAAATCTATCGTCTGCATTCTTGACCGGCTTAATAAGGTTCATTACCATGGTTGAAATGATGATAGTCGCAGTAAGTGCCATCTCTGCAGCGAAAATTGCGACAAGCAATCCTATGACGCCAAACCAATTGCTTAATACAACAGATATCAATGAAATATACAAAAATCGCGAGCAAAATGTCAGAACATGCGACAGCTTGATTCGACCAAGTGCCTGAACATAACTGTTGTACATCTCGTTAAATGCCAGAAACGGAAGGCTGACAGCGTGCATCTTAAGAGATAGCACAGACATATCAAAGAACTCACTGTCCGGACTGTTATATATCATTGCAATATAAGGTGACATCAAAAAATACAAGACTGCCACCGGAATGATGCTCACCAATATATATCTTACTGCCGAAAGGAAAGTCTGCCTGGTTGAAGTCTTGTCCTTCTCACCGACAAACATGCTTGTTATTAAGTATACCGCTGCTCCAAGTCCGATACCCAGACTATCGGTAAAGGTTCTGAAATTAAGCTGGGTCGTATAGGCTGACATAGCAAATGCTCCACCCGTCGATATAATAACCCTGTTCATAACAATAGGTCGTAAAATGTTGCCTATACGCTTGGTTGCAAGCGGAAGCCCAACTTTAAGCATCTGAGTGACATAAGAAAAATCCACTCTTCTGATTGATATTTTAAACATTGCATCTTCATGTATAAAATGCATAAGCAGAATAAACATTGCAACATAATAACTCATTGATGTTGCAAGCGACATCCCCATCATTCCTCCTTTTATAACGTATATATTAAGGAGGTCAAAACCTATATCCGTCACGGTAAGTGCAAAAAGCGCATTCTTAATTCTCCTGGTTCCACCGTCAAGCTGCACTTGCGGAATTAAAACACCTAACATTGCCTGAGGCGGAGCCCCTATAAAAAACCCCTTGACATATGACACAACATGCTGATAAAGAACCCTATCAGACTTATCGGCTCCGAGAAGGACTGCTATCGGCTCAGCCGCAGTAATTCCTGCTATAAGCAAAAGATTTGATAAAAACAGAACCAATATAACAGCCATGGAGAACGCTTTATTAGCATTATCCATAGCTCCCTGTGACATTTGCTTACTGCATATGGATGTAATTCCTGCTGATACTACACCGGAAATCATTGCAATTATTGAATAGCACAATCCCGTCATTCCACATGCGGCAAAAGCAACATCACCCAAAAAGTGAGATATCAATGTTCCGTCAACAATATAAGTAATTCCGTTGGTCAGCTCAAGCATTACAAAGCCGAAAGCTGTTCCATATACCATCTTCCTGACAAGATAATCCTGCTTCTTAAGGTTGGGGTCCTTTTTCGGAGGAGGATTAATCATCTTGTTGATATCAACATGTATAGGAATATTGGTAATAACTTTAAGTCCCGGTATATTTAATCGTCTCTTATCACTGTCCATGATTCTGAGCTCTCCTTATTCTAAAAAGCCTGTCTTGCTCCCATTATCACTCAGGTACAATTATACACCACATATTGAAATAATTCCACACAACAGACAAAAACAACCCCCGGGGCATAAGTCCCGGGGTTAATATATACACACATTATGTCATTATAAATTATTTAGCAGCCTTAGCAGCCTTGATTGCCTCAGTAAGCTGAGGAACGATCTTATTAAGATCACCAACAACACCGTAATCAGCTACATCAAAGATAGGAGCATCCTCATCCTTGTTGATAGCAACGATGATATCAGACTCTTCCATACCTGCAACGTGCTGGATTGCTCCAGAAATACCGATTGCGAAGTATACCTGTGGACGAACTGTCTTACCTGTCTGTCCAACCTGAAGATCTTTTGGCTTCCAGCCTGAATCTACAACAGCACGAGAGCATGAAACCTCTCCGCCGAGCTCCTTAGCGAGATCCTCTAAGATCTTGAAATTCTCAGGAGAACCAACACCACGACCACCGGATACTAAGATCTTAGCGTCCATGATATCTACTGTATCTGAAACAGCCTTAACGATGTCAAGAATCTCAACATACTTGTTGTTCTTCTCGAATCCAGGATTGAACTCCTCAACATTTGCCTTAGCGCCTGTCTTAGGCTCAATCTTCTGCATAACACCGGCACGAACTGTAGCCATCTGAGGACGGTTGTCAGGACATGCGATAGTTGCGATGGTGTTACCACCAAATGCAGGACGAGTCATAAGAAGCTGATTGTGCTTCTGCTCCTTGCCAGGAATTGGATTGAGTGGGAAATCACCAATCTCAAGTGAAGTACAGTCTGCTGTAAGACCTGTTGCAACACGTGCAGATACACGAGGGCCAAGGTCACGACCGATAGCAGTTGCACCAACAAGCATAATCTCAGGTTTATATTTATTGATAACCTCAGCTAATGCATGTGTATATGGCTCGGTCATATAATCTTTAAGGGCAGGATCATCAACAACGATAACCTTATCTGCACCATACTCAGCTAATGAATCAGCCAAATCTTTAACGCCTGAACCAAGTAAAACTGCAGTTACTTCTGTGTTCAATACGCTTGCTAATCTAGTTGCCTCACCAAGCAGCTCAAATGCGATACTACTAATCTCATTGTCAACCTGCTGAGCGAAGACAAATACGCCTTTATATTCTTCTAATCCCATTATATTCACCACTTTTCTTTCTATATATTAAATGACATGCTTCTCAGTTAATTTGCCAACGATGTAGCTTACTGCTTCCTCTGGAGAATCAGGAACAACCTTCTCTCCTGCTCCCTTACGAACCTTATCAGAAGCCTTGGCAATCTTAGTAGGAGAACCATTAAGACCTAAGTTAGAATCATCTACATCCTTAAGATCTGCTCTTCCCCATACGGTAATCTCTGCATCATATGCATCAAAGATTCCACCTGGAGACATATAACGAGGCTCATTTAACTCAGAAAGAGCTGTGATAAGACAAGGCATCTCAGCCTTAATCTTGTGATAACGATCCTCATACTGACGCTTAACGATCACAGACTTACCGTCAATCTCGATCTCCTCAGCATAAGAAATTACAGGAATTCCTAAATGCTCAGCGATCTGTGGTCCAACCTGTGCGGTATCACCATCGATAGCCTGACGACCGGTAATAATAATATCATAATCGATGTTTCTGATTGCACCTGCAATGGTAGTAGATGTAGCCCATGTATCAGCTCCACCAAGTACTCTATCTGTTACAAGAATACCCTTGTCAGCTCCCATAGCGATAGCTTCACGAAGAACCTCTTCTGCCTTAGGAAGACCCATTGTTAATACTGTAACCTCAACATCATCATACTGATCTTTAATTCTAAGTGCTGCCTCAAGACCTGCTTTGTCATCAGGATTCATGATGGTAAGCATAGCAGCTCTGTTTAAGGTACCATCTGGATTGAACTCAACGCCACCCTTGGTATCAGGTACCTGCTTAATACATACAACTATTTTCACGATAAGTACCTCCTTACTTCAAAAGATTAGCAGAGATAACCATACGCTGAACCTCTGAGGTTCCCTCGTAGATCTCGGTAATCTTAGCATCACGCATCATACGCTCAACATCATACTCTCTGATGTAACCGTAACCACCATGTAACTGTACACACTTAGTAGTAACTTCCATAGCAACCTCAGCAGCACAAAGCTTAGCCATAGCAGCCTCTACAGAGTAAGAAATCTTAGGATTTTGCTGATACTCTGCCTTCTTCATAGCAGCTTTGTAAACAAGAAGTCTAGCAGCCTCTACCTTAGTAGCAAGGTCAGCTAATACGAACTGAGTATTCTGGAACTGTGCGATTGAACGACCGAACTGCTTACGCTCTTTAACGTAGTTAACAGTAGTCTCTAAAGCACCTGCAGCAAGACCTAAAGCCTGAGCAGCAATACCGATACGACCACCATCAAGAGTGTGCATAGCGATATTGAATCCCTTACCCTGCTTACCAAGTAACGCATCCTTAGGGATACGGCAATCAGTAAATATGAGCTCGTAAGTTGAAGAACCTCTGATACCCATCTTGTTCTCCTTAGTTCCGAAGGTGAAACCAGGAGTGCCTTTATCAACGATAAATGCAGAAATCTCTTTCATCATTCTGCCACGCTTCTCTACCTTACCGGTAACAGCGATTACGATATAAACGTCAGCTTCCTTACCATTAGTGATGAAGCACTTAGAACCGTTAAGAACCCACTCATCACCATCTAAAACAGCCTTAGTCTGCTGTCCCTGAGCGTCAGTACCGGCACCAGGCTCGGTAAGACCGAAAGCACCTAACTTCTTACCTGAAGCTAAGTCAGGAAGATACTTCTTCTTCTGCTCTTCAGTACCAAATGTCTGAATAGGGTCAACGCAAAGTGAAGTATGTGCAGATACGATAACACCTGTTGTACCACATACCTTAGATAACTCCTCAACGCACATTGCATAGGTAAGAGGGTCGCAACCCTGTCCACCGTACTCTTTTGGTACAGGAATGCCTAAGAAACCATACTTAGCCATCTTCTCGACGGTACCTGTTGGAAACTTCTCAGTCTCATCAACTTCCTGTGCAAGAGGTTTTACTTCGTTCTCGGCAAACTCTTTAAAAAGATTTCTTGCCATTTCATGCTTCTTACTTAATGTAAAATCCATCTTATAAATTCCTCCGTATTATTTTATATTGGGCAAATGATATCGCCCGGTTATAGTCATTAAAGGCTTAGATAATCTATCGCCTATTAATTCTTAATTACTTGCTGTAATCGTAGAATCCCTCACCAGACTTACGTCCAAGCTTACCAGCACGCACCATCTTTCTAAGCAATGGATGTGGACGATACTTAGGATCGCCTGTCTCAGCCTGAAGTACTTCCATGATAGCAAGAACAATGTCAAGACCTACTAAATCTCCAAGAGCAAGAGGTCCCATTGGATGAGATGCACCAAGCTTCATAGCTGTGTCGATATCCTCAACAGAAGCGATACCCTCAGCATAGATGCCGATAGCCTCGTTAATCATTGGGATAAGGATACGGTTAACAACGAAACCAGGAGCTTCCTTAACCTCAACAGGTGTCTTACCAATCTCCTCAGAAATCTTCTTAATCTTAGCAACAAGATCATCAGGAGTGTTCTGACCTGCAATAACTTCAACAAGCTTCATTCTGTCAGCAGGGTTGAAGAAATGCATACCAATCATTGGACGGTCAAGACCTGCACCGATCTCAGTGATTGAAAGTGAAGAAGTGTTAGATGCGAAGATACAATCCTTAGGAACGATGTCCATAAGCTCTTTAAATGTATCCTTCTTGATCTGCATGCTCTCAGGAGCAACCTCGATAACAAGATCAACATCTGTACAGATATCCTTAAGACCGGTCTTAATCTTACCTAATATCTCATCACCCTTCTCCTTGGTGATCTTCTCTTTGCCAACTAAGAAATTGATGTTCTTCTCAATCTTAGCTTTACCGCCATCAGCAAACTCCTGCTTGATATCGCATAAATAAACCTCATATCCGTCAGTCATTGCAAATGCCTGTGCAATTCCGGAACCCATAGTTCCTGCGCCAATAACGCCAACCTTCATTGTAAAATCCTCCTTTATAAAATATATTGATTACTTATTCTGAAATGGAACAACCTTGAGTTTCTTCTCCTTATCCTTCTCAAGGAAGTTACCCATACCTGCCTTCTGATCCTCTGTCTCAAAACAGTCACCAAAAAGCTTCTCTTCAATAACAACAGCCTCGTCGATACCAACCTGTAAACCATCGTTGATAGCCTTCTTGCAGTTTCTAACAGCGATAGGAGCATTCTTAGCGATAGTCTCAGCCATCTTCTTAGCGTTAGCCATAAGCTCCTCTAATGGGTATACAGCATTGACAAGACCGATTCTATAAGCCTCATCAGCCTTGATGTTACGAGCTGTGTAGATAAGCTGCTTAGCCATACCAGGACTAACAAGTCTTGCAAGTCTCTGAGTACCACCGAAACCAGGGGTAATTCCAAGACCAACCTCAGGCTGACCGAATACAGCATTCTCAGAACAGATTCTGATATCACAACTCATACTGATCTCGCATCCGCCGCCAAGTGCGAATCCATTAACAGCAGCGATAGTAGGAATAGGAAGCTTCTCAAGCTTCAAGACAACATCATTACCCTTCTTACCGAAAGCCTCTCCTTCTGCCTTGGTCAAAGTGCTCATCTCTCCGATATCAGCACCTGCAACAAAGCTCTTCTCACCTGCACCGGTAAGAATCAAAGCTCTTGTCTCATTAATATCAATATTGTCAAGTGCCTCTGACAACTCGTCAAGTACCTGACTGTTAAGTGCGTTAAGAGCCTGTGGGCGATTGATTGTAAGAACGCCAACAAAACCTTCCTGCTCATAAGTAATAAATTCCATAGTTAAAATCTCCTAAATAAACATAACAATATCTGTGGATTAAACGGCATTAACCCACAGATATATAAAGTTCTAATTAATCTCTCTCAACGATGGTAGCACATCCCATACCGCCACCGATACAAAGTGTAGCAAGACCTTTCTTAAGATCCATATCTTCCATCTCATGAAGAAGAGTAACAAGGATACGGCATCCTGAAGCTCCAACAGGATGTCCTAATGCGATAGCACCACCACGTGGGTTAAGCTGCTTCTCAACATCAATACCAAGGTCCTTACCAACTGCAACAGACTGTGCTGCAAATGCCTCGTTAGCCTCGATAACGTCGAAATCCTCAATCTTGTAATCAGCCTTAGCCATAGCCTTCTTAGTAGCCGCAACAGGACCAACACCCATAATCTCAGGTGCAACACCTGCAAGTGCTCCTGCTACGAATGTAGCCATAGGCTTAACACCAAGCTCCTTAGCCTTCTCCTCGCTCATAACAACAACTGCTGCTGCACCATCATTGATACCTGATGCATTACCTGCAGTAACAACTCCGTCCGGATAAAGAGCACGAAGCTTAGCAAGTGACTCAGCAGTAACACCCTGACGAGGTCCCTCGTCTGTGTCGAATACAACTGTCTCTTTCTTCTTCTTAACCTCTACAGGAACAATCTCCTTCTTGAATGCACCCTCAGCGATTGCCTTGCATGCCTTCTGCTGGCTGTTAGCTGCGAACTCATCAAGCTCTTCTCTTGTGAGCTTCCACTGCTCAGCTACATTGTCAGCAGTCTTAATCATATGATAATCATTGAATGCATCCCAAAGTGCATCCTTAACCATGGTATCAACCAAAGCACCCTGGCTCTGGCTAGGCCATGTCATTCTGTAACCGTAACGTCCGTTAGGAAGTGCAAATGGAGCCATTGACATATTCTCCATACCACCGGCAACAACGATATCAGCATCTCCTGCCTGAATCATCTGAGCTGCCATGTTAACACAGTTAAGACCTGAACCGCAGACAACGTTGATTGTAACTGCAGGTGTCTCAATAGGAAGACCAGCCTTAAGTGATGCCTGACGAGCAACGTTCTGGCCCTGTCCGGCCTGGATTACGCAACCCATGTACACGTGATCAACCTGATCAGCTGGTACGCCGGCACGTTTAAGCGCATCCTTGATTACGATTGCGCCAAGTTCTGCAGCAGGAATAGTGCTAAGTGAACCACCCATAGTACCAATTGCGGTACGACAAGCGCCTGCTAAAACTACTTTCTTTGACATAATGTGAAACCTCCATAAAAAATAATGTGTATTACGATGAGGAAGCATAAATTAAGCCTAATCACCGAATTATCAATATATTATCACATTTTGATTTTCTATGCAACGATTATTTTGTTAAATTTTTAACATATCAAGAATTTTACTTGTTTATTGACTTTTAACAGGCTTTTCACTCTCCGAAGAATCCATATTCCGCATTAAAGATATGAAACGCGCAAAGAACCGCCAAAAATATCACGCTAACCACAGTGAAATACACTAAATATCTACCTTTCATCTCATTTCTCCTGTGCGCCAAGAGCTTAAATGATATCAGACTCGCCATCGATGCGATAAGCGTTCCGAGTCCTCCAAGGTTAACCGCAACAATCAATCTCCTTATGTCATCGGTAAAGTCAGATAAAAGAAGCGCCGCAGGCACGTTACTTATGAGCTGTGACGATATAATACCCGCTGCCATCTCATGCCCTTCAACCAAAGAAACCAAGAACTCCCTAACCTCTCCTATTCTCTCAAGATTGCCCGTAAACAAGAAGAATCCGACAAATGTAAAAAGAAGCGCGTAATCAATGCTGACTATAAGCTTTCTGTTAACCACCAGGCACGTCATAAGTATCACCGCACATATAACCGGATACCATAACACCTTAGGAAATGCTACAGAAAGCACCGCTATAATAAACATCGCGCCGTATATAATCTCGTACCTCTTGTGGTTATCGTCATCATTTGCCGTATGAAGATAATCTGTCATGGTCCGTCTTGCGCTATCATCAGTAAATATCTTCTTTCTCTTGCCCTTCACCGATACTATTCCAAAGCATAGGAGCAGTAACGACATACAAGTGTACGGAGGTATGAGAGATAGGAAATCTCCTATCCCCAAACCAGAGATTACGTAAAGATATATATTCTGTGGATTACCGATAGGGGTAAACATACTTCCAAGATTAGCGGCAAGAGTCTGAAACGCGACTATAGGTATCAACAACTCGTCCTTCTTACTCATCTTCACAATATGTATTGAGAATGGGACAAATGTCAGCAGCGCGACATCATTGGTTATAAACATCGAGAAGAAGAACGGAAGAGCGACAAGCAACGAAACCAACTGCCACACATACTTGGTCGAAAGAAGCATCCTCCTTCCTATCCTGTCGAAAGTTCCACAGTCTGTAAATCCTGCAACCACAATCATAAGGCACCAGAGTGTAGCCAAAGATCTAAAATCAATATACTCAACATACTTAGCATCCGGCTTCACGACGAACATTGATATAATCGCAAGCACCCACGAAATCGTAAGAACCGTCTCTTTTTTTACAAATTTGATAATATTACTTAATACTTTATTCATAGCAGAACCCATTGTACCACCATCAATCAATATAGACAACAAAAAAAGCGCACGGACATCCAAATGATATCCATGCGCCAATATCCTTAAAAAATACTATCCGACAAATTTCTCCTCGACATACTTCTTATATCTGTTGATAATCTCTGCACATTTGTCCTCGGTTTCAGCCTCAACCATAATTCTGATTAACGGCTCTGTACCGCTCTTACGAAGCAATACCCTACCGGAACCGTCAAGTTCCTTATTGCACTCATCAAGAGACTTAAGAAGCTCCTCATCCTTCATAACAAGATCCTTGTCAGGAACGCTCACATTGACAAGCTGCTGAGGGAATATCTCAAGTCCCGCTGTTAATGATGAAGCAACCGCCTTAGAAGATACAAGAATGTTAGTAAGGAGCAATGCCGTTAAGATACCGTCTCCTGTTGTTGCATAGTCTCCAAGAATAATATGTCCGGACTGCTCTCCTCCAACTGTATAACCATTCTCAAACATCTCCTGGGCAACATACTTGTCACCGACATCAGTATGTACAATGTTGATTCCCTGAAGCTTAAGTGACTTGGTAAGTCCGATGTTAGACATAACTGTCGCAACAACTGTATCCTTGTTAAGCTTAGAGTGAAGCTTAAAGTACTTAGATATAATATAAATGATACCGTCTCCGTCAACTAACTTACCCTGTTCGTCAACCATCATACATCTGTCCGCATCTCCGTCAAATGCAAATCCAACATCAAGACCATTCTTGACAACATATTCCTGAAGTATCTCAGGACATGTCGAACCACATTTGACATTGATATTCTCTCCATCAGGCTGATTGTTGATTACGAACACATCTGCACCAAGCAAGTTAAATATACTGGATGCAACAGAGAACGAAGCTCCGTTAGCACAATCCAAACCAATCTTATATCCCTTAAACGACTCGGTAGGAATGTCAATCAAATGCTTGACATACTCGTTACGCCCAAAGAGGTAGTCGTTGCATTTACCGGTGTCCGAACCACACTCGATAGTAATCTTGTCGTCAATGTAGTCCTCTATCTCCTGAAGGAAATCATCCTTCATCTTGTCTCCGTTGGAATCAATAATCTTGATACCGTTGTCATGATACGGATTGTGACTCGCAGTAATCATGATACCGCAATCAAAACCGTTCTTCTTGGTAATGTAAGATACGCAAGGAGTTGTGGTAACATGCATAAGATACACATCCGCTCCCATAGACACAATGCCGGCCGACAACGCGTACTCAAACATATAACTTGACTTCCTGGTATCCTTACCGATAACAATCTTAGCGTCAGGATTGACTCCCTTATAATAATGTCCTAAGTATTCGCCAATCTTGATAGCGTGCTTCAAGCACAATACCTCGTTAACTCTGCCTCTGAATCCGTCTGTTCCAAAATACTTCATACACCCATTCCTTTCTTAGTTAAACCAATAACCCTCTTAATCAATAATCGTAAACATCTCAGCAAAACCTGTAATCTCAAAGATATCCATCACATTACTGCACACACCTTTAAGCTTAAGCTCTCCCTGATCCTCCATAATCTGCTCAAATGTAAGCAGCGCACGGAGTCCTGCCGAGGAAATGTAATCAACTTCAGTAATATCTAATATCAAATCATTGACGCCGTCAAGCTCACTCTTCTTAGCGTCAAGCTCAGGCGCTGTCAATGTATCTATCCTTCCTGAAACGGTGATAACCATCTTACTTCCGTCTCTGTCAATCTTAATATCCATGTTAATACCTCACTTTCGTTAACTCTTATATTCTATCACATATATTCGTATTTGTCTTTATATTTTACCACAAAAACAATACAGACAATCATCGATAGCACTTCCGCAACAGGCAATGCAGCCTACACTCCGTTACCTCCCATGCTTACTAGTAAGTTTTCTCAATTGTCAATACGTTCTTATCGTCAACATACTCATAGTTGACTTTGTCCATAAGCTTCTTGGTCATAAATATACCAAGCCCTCCTATCGACCTCTTCTTGGCAGGAAGTGTGACATCCGGATCCGACTTGGCAAGAGGATCGAACTTAACGCCACTATCCTTAAATACTACTCTTACAATCCTGTTAACATAGTCATTGGCAATGCTCACATCAACAGTATTCCCCTCTTCCTCATATGCGTAGCTTGCAATATTGACAAATACTTCCTCAATCGCAACATTAAACGCACTTAAGCTCTTATTATCAAGCAGATCAGAAACCTTGCTTTCAAAATACTCAAGAACACTATAAAGTTCAGAAACATCTGCTTTAAAACTCTTAGTCATAGTACCGTTCCCTTTCTTCTCAAAGCATAATGCAGTCATATCATCGAACTGCCTTGCATCACCGACAAATGCATCTACAGACCCTATAACGCCCTCCAACAAGCCCTTACAGTCCTTGGTCTTGTATCTGTTAAGCGCATCTATAAGTCTGTCCTCTCCAAACATCCTCTCCTCAGAGGCAGAAGCCTCCGTTATACCATCGGTATAAACAAATATCTTGTCACCATCTTCTAACATTATCTCATGGTTGACATAAGAATAATTCTTCTTAACTCCCAAAGGAAGTCCGTGCTTATCCTTATAAAGCTCGAAATTCCCACCTTTTCTCATGATTGCAGGATACTCATGCCCCGCATTAGATGTGGTAAGCTTACCTGTCGAAAGCTCAAGTATCCCAAGCCATACAGTCACAAACATATTCTCTTTATTGTTGGCACGAATACGGTTATTGACGACATTTAACACTTCAGACGGATCTGTCGAGGTAAATGCGTACTCGCTGATCAAGAGCTTGGTTACCATCATAAACAGTGATGCCGGAACTCCCTTATCAGACACATCCGCAATCACCATTCCAAGATGATTGTCATCAATCATAAAGAAATCGTAGAAGTCTCCACCAACCTCTTTGGCAGGCTTCATAGTTGCATATAAATCAAACTCTTCTCTTTTAGGAAATGTAGTCGGCAAGAACTGCTCCTGAATCTGACCTGCAAGCTTAAGCTCCGCACCCAGTTTCTCTTTCTCTGAAGTAATCCTGGTTAAATTATCAATATAACTAATCGTGTCATTCTCAAGCTTATAAACAGATTCGTTAAGACTGTTAATCTCCCTGACACGACTCAAATTATCCTCTAAGTCTTCGCCTATCTTAATATCATCACTGCTCCCGGACGCAAATCTCTTCGCTTCGTCCTTAACTTTCTTTAACGGATTGGCAATCTCCTTGTTAACATAATAAGAAACCAGAATAACAGCAAGGATAATGGTATACAACGTAGCACCCGAAATCCAATCCATATAAATGTTTCTGTCCGTCTCAAGCTCACCGATGTCTTTCTTGACACTAAGTACAGCCTTTATCTTGCCCTCATCGTCCTTAAGAGGCACAAATGTAGTAATCCAAGGTGATGTCTCTGCTATACCGGTCGCACTCTCAACGACAGTATTGTCAACTTCTCCCTCATATATAATCTTGCACGCGTTAGCATAGCCCTTCTCAGCTTCTTTGGTAACTTCTCCAAGCTTATATTCTTCCACCTTGCTGCTTTTAGTTACTTTACTTTCGCCATCTTTCTTGGAACGATTGTTGACACTATAAAAAACGTGTGTAAATTCATCAAAATCTTTATCAGGTATAACTACATCAATGCACTCTATCTCCTGACCTTTACACAAGTTATCCAAGGCATTTTTAGACTGACTATAGCCGATTAATAATTCTTCACTTTCTATATATTCATCAAAATCATCTGCATCCACATAATTAGAAGCCGTAACAGCGGTTCTGTATATAGAATTGCTATATTCAGTTAAGAATGCATTCGTGAACCTATTGTAACCGATTATCTCGGCAACAAACGAAAAGAATACCAAAAGAAACGCAATCGACCACATTATGATATCGTCCAAATCTTTACACGTTCTGCCGATATCGCGATTAATCTTGTTATCTAAATATGCCGTATCCGATTGCCTAAGGTGTCTTCTACAACGACTGACAATCATAAACAGCGCAATGTATAGAAAGAAATTAATTATATCATTGAAATAATATGAATCATTAGTAAACAAGTCAACAATTAAATCTCCCAAACTGCTGAGAATCATTGTAAATACTATGACCATAACAACCTTGGCTCTGAGAAGGCTGTGTGCAGCCTTATACCCAAGCAGACCGACCACTATATCTATAGTACCTTCAAACAGGATAAGAACAGAAAATGTCAAGTCCTCTCTTCTTGCTGACACACTTAATAAGCCATCTGCACCACTTGAAGATTCTATTAACGAAAATGCAACTAGCAAAATACCGGCAAATGTAAGTAAAGCTCCGAATATCAGCATCAATATCGAAACTATCTTAAGAAGCTTCTGAGAAATGTATTCTTTAGAATTGTCTTTCTTTTTAAACATACCATCACCATTAATTGTTACAACAAACAACTGTTTTAATCATTTTATCATAATTCGCTATATATTACCACCAATATAAACTCAAAAAAAGATATAACGAAGCATAGCCTCATTATATCTTTAATAATTATAAACTCTCTGTCTGATCATCACCGGGTGATTTCTTGTTTAGGATATAACCGCAAATACCACCTACGATTCCGCCTATTATGTGTGCAGAGTTGGCAATGTTATCTTCTACCACAAGTCCCTCATACACCTGCTGACCGAGGAAGAATACCGCAACCATAATAAATGTAAGAGGTATCTCACCTTCTTTAAAGCCGGTAAATGATGACATCAGGATAAATGCAAATACAACTCCACTGGCCCCGCATAAGCCGACGTTTGGGAATAATAATCCGTTAAGAATACTCGTTATAACAGCAGTTATCAGTATGACTTCTATCATAACCTTAGATCCGTACTTCTCCTCCAGCAAAGGTCCTATAAGCAATATATAGCTCATATTGCCAATCAGATGCTCCCATCCGGAGTGTCCAAAGACATGAGTTATCGACCTAATCCATGTCATCGGTGAAGAAATAGGCGCTCTAAAAGTCATAAATACATATTCTACTGCCTTACCTCTGGTAATATAATCTATAAGCATTACCACAAAACAAACAGTAACCATACCGATAACTACCGGAGAATTAATTGTAATCTTAAACTTCTTATCCATAATTATTTCTTACCAGTCCCTTTCTTACCATTCTTCTTCTGATTATCGTTAGCATAAGAATAGTTGCTTCAAATCTAATTAGTTTAAAGTTTAGACGCTTTACATTCCAATCTTAGGCGCTTCGTTACCACCAGCATTATTAGCCTCATTCTTAACGCCGTTTGCAAGAGCATTATGGCGTTTAAACTTGGCACGCGGTGTTTCAAAAGCTTTAACGGCCTCTATAAAGTTCTTAGGATCATTGATGAATGTCTCAACCATCGACTTCTCATCCACTTGCGCAAGTGCAGCTTTTATCTTAACGTTCATCGCATCCTTATATTTTTCAACAATAAGATCTATGGTATCATTCATAACCTTCTCATCAGCCGACATTAAAAGCTTTCTGAGCTTAGCACTTACGGGACTCTTTAACGCCTTATAAACACCGTATCTGGCAACAATATTCATTCCTCTTTCCTGAGACCTATGATCATATAAATCCATCACCCCATTATCAGGAAACAGTTTGTTAAGAATATCGTCCTCGGTAATCGGCTTAGGGTTGCCGTTCTCATCAGGAATAATATTACCCATTTCATTTCTAGCTACCAACATATCCTGATACTTCTTCTCAAAAAAAGTATCTTTCTTATATGAATCCCAAATACTGAATGCCTCTTCCGGATGATTCTTAACAATGCTCTTAAACACCGGATCCTTGGACAACTTCTTAATCTCGGCCTTCAGCGTCCTAACACTGACATCAGCCAACTCATTAAGCTGATCCAGTTTGACATCAGGCTTATATACCTTCTCTAAAAATTCCTTAGTCACAAACCATCTTGCCAGAGCTGAAGCACTCCTCTTATTAGCCATAGAAGGCATCTTAAGATAAGAATCAGGAGTCTTCTTCTTGGTGTATTCAAAATTAGTAACCATTGTCTTTGAAACCTTCTTAAGCTTGTTCTGAATAGCAATCTGCTTAGCTGATATCTTGTACATCTCCTTAATATCAGGCTTTTTAACAGCAGCTTCAAACGCTGGTATAAGTTTACCGTTTTTAGTGTATTTAGCTTCAATCTCAGAAACTTTTTCTAAAAGCTCATCAGTACTCAAGTTACCATATGGTTTACGCTCATTGTTCTCATAGCGCTTACTTCCGGCAAATGACAGTGCAAGCCTTGCGTCATACAAGGTTATCTGCTTAACCTGACCATTATTCACAATATCTATTGCCGCTACATTTGGTCTTCCATGATATCCGTCAGCGTAGATAAATGACTCATCGATATAATCATCGGCTTTTTTCATAATAGTAGATATATTACGTGCAAGCGCATATGATGGTACCGTTCCGTTTCTTAATCCATCTATTGCTTCCTGTATATCCTCAGTGAATTCCTGATATCTTTGATCACCTTCCACAACATCGCTACCAAAGTTAGCCTCTTCATTAGCCTGAGCCTGTTTCAAGTAAGCTTTAATCTCTGTAAGCCAATCAACAGCACCTTTAATTGACTCTTCGTACTTCAAAAATGCGTTGTAGAACTCTACATCCTTAGGATCAACGACAACGTCCTGATCTTCAGGAACATGCTCTACGTTTATATTGTTATTGATATCATTGTTTATAATGTTACCCTGATTAGGTGCATTTACAATAATCTCATTAATATTCTCTCCAAACTGAGGAAGAACATCAATCTTGACATCCTTAATCTCAGGCTTAACCTCCACACCATAGTTAGGAAGAGGAACCTTAGCACCCGGCTCCTTAGTTGCAGTAAACTTGGTATCTTTATTAACCTCTTCGCCCTCTTTAACATCATACTTTAATCCAATCTTGATGTCCTGAGGCTTAATGGCAACACTATCCTTGATTTCGTTGAAGATAAAATTCTCTCCAGGAGAGTACATAGTGTAAGTAGGATCTACATTACTCTTAGAGCAAGCGTAGAAAAGATGAAGTTCCGGATTAGCATATGCTCTTAACGCTATTGCCTTAGCGTATTTAATCTTCTTACTGAAAGGAGCATCTTTGCCGGCTAACTGCTCATCCGCAATCTCTCTTGCCTTGCGTCCGTTAATTGTAATATTGTCAATTATATCCTGAATTCTTCCGTTTGAAATAGATTTAATCTCAACCTGATTAATAGGAGTGTAAAGCTCATCAAATGCTTCAGCAGCCTCATCAAGTTCTTTATCTGTAACATCAGCAAGATCGAGTCCCTTCTTAAAACGGTCACCCTTATTAATCTCAATATTCATTACAAATGCATTGTCGTTATGTGCAACAATGTTAAGCGCATTTTCAATTTCCTTAGTATGAGCCTCGTTATACTTTTTAATCGCATCAATAGCACCTTTATTTGATTTTTGGAATGCGGTTGTACCTTCTTTAGAAGGTACAGAGTTGACCAATGCCTCCATAACATCACCCGCAACCAGGCTGTAACTATTAGCTGTATCTTCAATAGTAAACTGTGTCGCAATAGAGTATCCCTTAGGAATCTGCGGTTTAACAACCTCCTCCTTGTTAGGATCAAAATGATCTTCCTTAGAAGGCAAATGATTACCTACATTGATAAGGTGAATCTTCTGGTCTTCTGAGAGATTCTTGTCCTCTAAAAGTTTGGTAATCTTACCCATCGACTTAACAATCTTAACCTTGTTAATATCAGACTCATGTACGATCATACCTGACTTGAAGTTATTCTTATCCTTAACACCGTATCCCTCCATAAAAGCTTTGTTCATGTTGATTCCGTTAGGATTAACATCGCTCTTTCTGTTATCACAGTTGGTCCAGTTGCTAAAAACTCCGTCAAGGCCGTACTCCATCTCAGCCACGAATCCAAATACGTCCTTTCTCATAGCCTCGTAAGTTGTCTCATTCTTGATTTTAATGTTAGCAGGGTACTTTAATTCCTCTTTAAAGAAAATCTGTTTCCTTGAATTATATACCATCTTAGCGTAATCTCTAAGATGAGCCTTAATATCCTCTGTACTAACTCCCTCTCCATATACAGGACGCTTATTAAAGAAGTCCACGAATTCATTTCCCAGCTTAATCTTATCCTCTTTGGATAACTTGCTGATTCTGATTACATCTGCGGTTGTAATCTGAGCATTTCCATTCTTCTTAACACCAATAAGCCATGTTACAAATAAACCTCTCATGGCGTCAGCGCTTTCAACATTTGCAACGCCGGCCTTCTTCATGGTAGTCTTAAATGCTGTTGAGTTAAGAGGGAAGAAATCCAATGGATTAATCTGAGTTATTGTATAATCAATAACCTTGTCATTACCTAAATTCAACTCGTTCATTACTTCGACTTCTTTCATAATAAACTCCTCCTATCATAAATGCTATATTCACCCCTTGGGGTTATGTTCTGTATACTGTTTGGGGATAGTCTGGTCTTCCCACAATCCAATAATACCACCCACTGCACAACAAAAGTGCAACAAAACACACAATAAATAGTACATCTTTATTGTTCATACACAACTTATTGTCACATATACACTATTATGTCATTCTGAAACGCAGAAGAATCTTTTAAGATCCTTCGGAACTAAAGTTCCTCAGGATGACCCCCGCCTGTCATTCTGAGCGAAGCGAAGAATCTTTCACACCGAAGTATAATCCGTATACACTCCATAGACCCCCATCTTCTTATACTTCTTAACCTGTTTCTTGGAATTAACAGTATGAGTAAACACCTTTATTCCCTGCTTCTTAAATATCTTACATACGCTCTTCTTAACATAAGCTTTAGGTATAGTAACTGTCTTAATATGATTCTTCTTGCAGAATAAAGCAACCTTCTTATATTTAGCTGTATTCTTCCCCTCTATCCTATAGAGTGTAAAAATATACTCTTTAAAATCATAGACTTTACTAATCGCTTCATAGTCCTCCTCCGAATATATCTGTGGCACAATCCTGTCAAGCATCGAATCATACCCATTCTCTATACATATGTCTACCAGTTTCTTATATACTTTCCTGGCGTTGGCAGTCTTCGTGTCGCCTATTAAATATATGTCTTCTTTGGCAGCAAGCTTCTCCAAAAGGACCTCCGCCGTCAGAATAGTATACTTAGAAAGGCTCTGAACATAAGCATAACTTCCGCTACTGTAGTGCACTCCAATCAGATAACCGTCAGAAGTAAAATTAAGATCCACTTCTACCGCCTTAACCTTATGCTTTAATGTACTCTCTAACGCCTCCAAAGAATTGGTGTAAGATTCACCGTTATACCGCCCACAGGCATGTATAAACCTATTGGGTAGCTTATACGCAGCAACCGATTTGACAATCGGTGCTGACACCACTAAGGCTACAATTATTACAAATGCTAGCAATCCGCTGCATATTCTACTATTCCTAACCATACATAAACCTCATTCATAAAATATTCACATTAGTCAATTATATCACATTTTAGGCACAAACAAAAGACAGTTAAGCCTAAACTTAACTGCCTTTTGAAGATTCTTCGCTTCGCTCAGAATGACATGGCTCAATTTATACACATAGCACACGGTTACACATATGCTTAAGTCGGACTCTGTAAAAACGTCGGTACTTAATAAGCACGACTTTCAGGAGTGCGAATTTAGTACCGCTACGTTTTTGCCGAAGCGAGAGCGGGTCCGACGTAGCATAGTGTTGCCGAGTGCGTCAATTATTTCCCTGCTACATTCTGACTCTTAGCCTTAGATTTATCCTTAGCCTTCGCTTCAGCATTAGCTTTAGGCTTAACATTCTTAATAGCGCTCTTTATAAGCGACCCACTTTCAATGGACCTATTAAGCTTTTCAACTGTAATTCCCTTATTTTCAAGAATCTTCTCCTTCTGGAAATAATTCGCAACCTGCTTGATGTAATCATCCCTCATATCATACGCGTTCTGCTTGGCCAGAAATGCGTCGCTGACTAAAGCCTGAGCATACATGGCCTCCTTGGCAGCGAACTGGTTAACAACTACTTTAGCAAGCCTCTCATAACTGTCTAAAGACGCTTGAATCTCATTATTACCCATAGTAACATAACCTGCAATCGATCCAAACTCCTCTGACATGACACTTATAAAGTCAGCGCTCTCTGATGATATCGTCTCAGCAGCTTTTACGATATTATTCCAATTCTTAACAATGTTCTTGGAATCCTTCTTAACCCATGTGTTAAAGACCTTATTGTTCCTAAGTTCATTAACCTTATCTTTAACAGAACCATCAGAAAGTCCTTGTCTGATCTGGAGTTTTTCAACATTTCCAAGGTTAGTCTTTAATGCTCTTTCAACCATGGCCCTTCTAACATACTCATTAGCAGCGTCAGCCTTGTCTGCCTTAAATGACGCATTAATCTCAGCAGCGAGCACAGCCTGCTCTTCTAGAGCTTTATAACTCTTACTAAGATCCATCTTATTCTGTCGTCCAATCTGTTTCTCACTATTAACCATTAAGAGCTTGCCACATTCAAGAGTAATACTCTTCTCAGACACTTCATGAACATCCACTGCAATTCTAACACCTTTAGCACTGTCTTTCAGGCGTGAAAGCTGATTGTCATACATTGTCATAAACTTATCGGCAGTCCTTGCACCCTTCTCTGCTGCATGGAATCTGATTCCGCCATCTCCTCTCTTACCGAAGATACTCTTTCTCTCTTTATAGTATGTTGCAGAATGCTCCTTATATGTATTCAATGCCTCTTTAACCTTATCGGCGCTGCTTGAGAAATCACTTAATACATCTAACACACCTTGCAATGACTTAGCCATATTCTTATAAAGCCCAGTACCTGTTCCATCCTCACCTAAGCCTTTATCACGCTGCTTGGCTGTTGAAAGCAGATTGAGCTTGATCTCTTCTAACTCACCTAAGAATTCCTTCCTCATATACTTAAGGTTGTTGTATTCTCTAAGGAATCTCTCCTGTTCCGGATACCCGTTAATATCTTCGTTGACATCATAAGCTTCGTGATTGCCATCTCTGTCTTCGAATTCAAATGTTTCAGCGTCAAAAGGACTTTCATCATAGTTAAGCTCATTGACTCCTTGGTTCACAGCAATAACGTTGTCTTTGTTGGCAGTTGTGTTCTTGATGTTAAGGTTAGAAATACTATACAGATAGCCATTGCTGACAATTCCTTCGGTCTGTCCCTTATCGTTAACTACTTCTTTCATGTTATTCTCTACACTCTTATCAATAGCCACACCGGGTATATCTCTATCGAATATTCCACCACTAATAGTAAAGAAGTTCTGCTCTACACTTCGATTCTTATCATCTTTCGCCTGCTGAACTATAGCAACAGCCTCTAAATCAAGCAGCATAAGGTACTCATCTAGACTGTCAACTCCCTCCACGCTCTTAAACGGAGCAATCTTCTTTCTGAAATCAGAATAAAATCTTGATACCTCCTCTGCAGAAATGTTAGCAGGAAGACTCTTAAGGGTATTAACCCCAAAATGTAGTGCTGAGAATAGATCATTGCTCAAAACACCGTTCTGGTTGCTGATATCACAAGCTTTATATATTCTGTTAATCAATTCTCCTAATCTCGTGTCATACTGTGACCAACCATTATTGGTCATAGTGTCACTCAACTGCAAAAAATTGACATTGTCAATGTATAAATTAAGGTTATTAAACGCCACCGGCTGAACCTTTTTGACTCTGTCGGAAGCCTCTAAAGTTCTTGTCTCGTTAAGATCAGCCTGAATGTAATCACAGATTACATCTATGGTCCTGTCATCCCTATAATCCTTAAGCTCATTATACATCTCACGAAGGAGCTCATTTCTCTGATACACACCGTTAATCTTGGTACTAAGAAGCTTCTCTCCGCATTTCTCTAATGCTTTATACCCTCTGCTTAAAGGATCGTACGCATTGAAAATCAGTATAGCGTAGTTCTCATCAACCGGATAATTATTATAATCCCATCCGTTTTCTCTTAGATCTTCCGTAAAATCAGACAATGTATATGCCCCGATCCTCTGACCTCGATCACGTATCCTTACTATCTGCTTAGAATTGAACGCTCCCATAACATAGCGATGGTATTGATCGCCATATAACATCCCTGCTTCCTCAAGGTACTCTCCGAGAATCGCAGTATCATGCTGAACTTTATTGGCATCAAGGTCTGACAACTTGATGCGATTAGGATGGTTAATATCCAAGTAACAAGCAACAGGGTCATTCCTAGTGTACTTATTGTTAACAAGGTAAGGCTCATAGATAAGCTTAGTATCTTTATTCTGAACTTCGTGAAGAATATACGCCTTAGCCAGATTGATCATATTCTTCTGATTAATCTCAATTCTTGACTGTCTCTCAGCGTCAAGAATTAATTCTTCATCAGGATCCTTATACATCTCAGCTTTTATAAGGCGCTCCTTAACCTCCTTGATAAGATCCATCGGAGGATTATCACCCTTTATAATCTTAAACGTATCAGCGATAAGCTCCAGCTCATTCATCGAAGCAGCCTTATTTGAAAGCGTCTTCTGCTGTTTAAGTAATTTACCGAATACTGCATCAAATATTACACCGGCATTATTGAAATCTGTCTCGTTAATAAATAACGAATTATAGAACTTGTCGTCTCCTTCACTAAATCCCTTCTGATTCTCAATAAAACCTCTCTTATTGACTGTATTGTTAATCTCCGTGATAATAGTGAAAAGATCAGTAGTCTGCGCGGTCATAAGAGCAGTCTCCTCAACCTGCTTCTTAGACACTTCTCTTATTCCATTAATGAATTCAATGGTATCCGTCAATACTCCATAATTATCAAGACCCTTGTCATGGATGTAGTCAAGTACATGCTTATACGCATTGTCTCTGTCAACCGCGTTATATATCTTGTTTTTAAGGACATAATCAATGAATACAGAATAGATTTCGTTTCCAATATCACTACCACTTCTGCTCAAATCGAAGATGGATCTTAAGAATTCTTCATCCTCAGGATGAGCTTTATAGTCCCATCCGTTCTTAACAAGAATATCCCTTGCTTCTCTATACTTAGCACCAACTTCAAGATCCTTGTTATGTTTCTCAACCTTCTTCTGGAAATCCTCGTCTTCAATCTGGTAACCTTCTGACTTAAGAATCCTGTTGTTATTACTAATCAAGAAATCTACATACTTGGCAAATGAAGCAATCTTATTACTATACGGAGCATACATATCAAGATCATCCAGTATAACCTTGAGCATATTATTCTGTGCCATTCTGTCAACCGGACGAATCTCACTTATCTTATTGACAATTCTAAACAACATATCATCAAAATATTGATTCTCATTAGCACAGGCGTACAGCAATGTCAAAATCATATTATTCTGAAGATTATTAGGCCATCCACCCTCGGCAAATAAATCATGAAATCTGTCCGAATACGATACCCCGTTAAGCATAGTATTCTTTCTGGCATCCTTATTGGTACCCCAAACCGTCATATCCATAAGATCCGGCTGTGAAGTGTAATAGTTAGTAATTGCAGCCTCGTCTATCTCTGTTATATACTTCCCATCTGGCATATCATAATCCTCCTATTAATTATCTATTATCATGATGGCAGCTTAAATTTTCTGCCATTTGGTTTATTGGTTTTAACCTTTTTAGGTTTCTGTTCTCTTGATATCTTCGCTGCCTTAGCTCTGTCTGCTCCAAAAGAATCAATGTCAATATACTTAGCGGAACCGGTATACTCAACCAACCATCTTGAAGCTTTTTCTCCAATCCCTTTCTTAAGATTATTCTTAATTTTACTATATATTATAACATTTCATATAACAAATGAGCAACATTTTGGATGATACGCCAAAAAATCTAAATAATCGCATTTGTCCTTTTATATCATTTAGAGTTGTGCTAAAATATGTGAGTATTTTTATAAATCAAATAAAGGAGTACTATCATGGAAAAGTTTTTCAAACTCAAAGAACGTGGTACCACAACCAAGACAGAGATTATTGCCGGTGTCACAACATTCATGACCATGGCGTACATTCTTGCAGTTAACCCAAGCATCTTAAGTGCTACCGGCATGGATGCAACCGCGGTTCTTCTTGCAACATGTATCGCCTCATTCATCGGAACCCTATGCATGGCTTTGATGGCTAATCTGCCATTTGCATTATCTGCAGGAATGGGACTTAACGCCTACATGGCGTACACAGTAGTTCTAGGAATGGGTTATTCGTGGCAAGTTGCTTTGCTCGCGGTATTTGTTGAAGGTATCATATTCATTTTACTTTCAGTTACCCCTGTTCGTGAAGCTATCTTTAACTCAATCCCTCTTGAATTAAAGCGTGCAGTTTCTGTGGGTATCGGACTTTTTATCTGCTTCATCGGTCTTCAGAATGCCAAATTGGTTGTCGGCGGCGCTACTTTAGTTGAGATGGTCAGTTTCAAAGAGAATTTCAGCACAGTCGGAATAACCTCACTTCTTGCACTCTTAGGTGTATTTATCATGGCTATTCTCTATATCAAGAAGGTTCCCGGTTCAATCCTTATCGGAATCTTTGTAACCTGGATTCTTGGTATGATATGCCAGGTGGCAGGTATATACGCACCTAACCCGGAGGAGGGCTTCTATTCGTTGTTCCCTTCATTTGCAATGACTGACTTCTCTAAGCTTGGCGAGACTTTCGGACAGTGTTTCCATGTTGACATGAAAGGTGTTGGAATCTTCAACTTCATCGTTGTTGTGTTCGCTTTCCTTTTCGTAGACCTTTTCGATACACTAGGAACCCTTATCGGTGTGGCTTCTAAGGCTGACATGCTTGACGAGGAAGGCAAGCTTCCTGCTATCAAGCCTGCTCTTATGGCTGATGCTATTGCAACCTCAGCCGGTGCGGTTCTTGGAACTTCTACTACCACTACTTATGTTGAGTCTGCAGCCGGTGTCGGAGCCGGAGGAAGAACAGGTTTAACTTCACTTACAACCGCAATACTCTTCCTTCTTTCAATGCTTCTTGCGCCTATTTTCATCGCGATTCCTTCATTTGCAACAGCTCCTGCTCTTGTAATAGTCGGATTCTTGATGTTCAGCGGAATCACCGAGCTTAAGATGGATGAAGAGAACTTCACTTCAGCAATCCCTGCATATATTTGTATATTCTCAATGCCTTTATTCTACAGCATTTCAGAGGGTATCTCACTTGGTGTAATCTCTTATGTTATCATCAACGTATGCACAGGTAAGGCTAAGGAAGTTAATCCTATAATGTATATTCTTACAGTGTTATTCATTCTTAAGTATATATTCTTGTAGGATGTAGAATTATGATGATTTAAAGTGCCCCGCCTAACTGTTAGGCGGGGCTTTTGTTTTTTGCTAAGTAATCAACGGGGACAGGCCACGTTGATTACTTAGCGATTATTTTTAATAATCATCCCAGTAGCTTTCATCATCCTCATGCAGTGAAATCAATTGCTATATAACCTTATTTCCAGCATAATAATAAACCTACCTTGACAATCACATCTCTATAGTATATTATTACATGTGAAAGAAGCTGGTTTTTAACCGTAGGGTCATTCTATGATTCCGGCGGGGTGCTAACTTCTTTTTTTATGTTTATAATATCATAAAATAGTAATCCATTATCATTACATCTCACTACCATAATACCTTTATACTTGTTCCAACGAATGCTATCTTCACCGACTGCTTTTACGGGAAATTCAACGCCAACATCGTATCTATACCAGCCTTTCGAGGCTTTTTTGATATGCTTATTAGACTTATTGTCCAACCATCTACGATTGTCAGCATTACTAATTAACTCAGGTATTTTAGTTGACTTTTCACACGCACTTTATTTTACAGTTCCTCTATCCACGAAAAGAACTTATCTAACCCTTTATTCTCTACTCTACTCTCCAAAAACATTCCGGCTGTATACCATGAGTGAGTGTTCTTCTTGTCTTCTACGCTGTAGAGTTCACATCGGTTGCCGATCTCATTTGCCTTTTTAGCAAAATCTTCAGCACAAGCATATTCAATCAATCCATCATGTTTACTTTGGATAAGGAGCATCGGGATGCTGTTCTTTGACATCAGTGCTTCAGGTTCGCCATTTCTTCTATTGTACCCTTTTCTAAAAAGTTGGTTCAGAAGCATTTTTATGGTTAAACCTTGATCTTCTCTAAAACTGTATGGGCCACCAGAACCGATATATCCAATAATATTCGAAATATCGACTCCATACTTATCCTGAACTTTTCTGCAATAACACATAATTGATGACAAATGTGCACCTGCAGACGGTCCTGCCACTACGACCTTCGATATGTCTACTCCTGCTTTATTCAAGTAGTCCATAGCAGCATTATAAGCTTTGCAGACATCCTTAATCTGACAAGGATATTTATACTTTGGAGATAATCTGTATCCCAATGAAACAAAGCGATATCCCTGAGCACAGACGCACTGCCCTACATAATCAAAAAAATTAGGATTGCCTGCATTCCAGCCGCCACCATGGACCCAGACAATAATCTTGTCACTTACGACCTTCTTTGGTTCATAATAAAGATAATACTGCTCTTTATCTCTACCGTAAGATACTTTAACTGGCTTGCATTTCTTCTTTACCTGAAACATTTTCCAATATAGACCGAAGTAGCTTAGGTTCTCACGCAAATAGTCATATTTCATACACTATAAACCTCTTTCATAATAATTCTACTAACTAATAATCACACCGTTATCTCTCCTATATGTATTTCTCTACTGCTGTCTTTACTAAAACCCTAAATTATCATTTACAAGTATCACATGAATTCTATCCTTATGTCTTGAAAATCTTGTAATTAAGAACTGACAGCAGATAGTATCCGGAGATTTGCAATTCATGCAGGATCCTGTCTTGGTACACGGTGTAGAAATGTTAAAACGCTGTGCATTAATTGGAGCCGCAACATTTCTCGCACGCTTCAACGCTCCATCCACATCATCACACACCTTATTCATTCCAACAATAAACAATACTTTCCTTGGGCCCTGGGCTATAGCAGAAACTCTGTTAGAGTTGCCGTCTATATTTACAATCACTCCGTCTTCGGTGATTGCATTTGCACTCGACAAAAACACATCAGCATCATATGCCATCAACATCGCAGCACGCTTGTCTTCCATAGCATCGCGGTCTATAAAATCATACTCACCTTTCTTAAGCTCTTCAACAAGTCCAATCTCATGCGCACTCATTGCGCCTCCCATTGTCACAGAACTCCCTTTACCAATAATAGAAAGAGCCAATTTGCGAGCCTCGTCTTTATTTGCCGCATAATATCCTGTCATATTTCTAGACTCTAATCCCTTAATAACCTTGCCAGCCAACAATTCATTTCTCTTAAAAATATTCTCATTCATATTCATAATCTCCTCTTATCATCTATCTCGTATAATTGATATCGCAACCATAACTATAAGCACAAAAGGATATATCAGATACGGAATAATTGATACACTGGTAATCTCACCAATATTGGCTGCCACTAAAAGCTGAGCTCCGTAAGGGATAATTCCCTGCATAACGCAGGAACATGTATCAAGAAGGGATGCTGTCTTCTTAGGCGATACATCGTATTCCGTGCTGATCTCCTTGGCTATCGGAGCAGCAATGACAATCGCAACCGTATTGTTAGCGGTAGCCACATCCATAAATGTAGTGAGCACTGCGATTCCAAACATACCACCGCGCTTGCCTTTAGCTCTCTTGCGAATCATAGCAAGTATAGCCTCGAAGCCTCCATTTTCTTTCATGAGTGAAGCTATAGAAGCCACAAGTATGGTAACAATCATAGTCTCAAACATACCCGCCATACCGTTGCCCATAGAGTTAAGTGCCGTCGCATACTCAAGTGAACCGGATATTATTCCTGCTCCCACGAACAGAACAATTCCCGTCATTAACACTATAAACACATTGATTCCGATTATAGAAAGGATAAGGACTATAAAGTATGGAAGGGCTTGAAGAACGCTGTACTCAAGCTTACCAACGTCTGCACCGTTCTTGGTTATCGCATATACAATCAGCACGACAAATGTTACTATTGCTGCAGGGAGAGCAACCTTTATATTGGTCCGGAATTTATCCTTCATCTCAACTCCCTGAGTCTTCGTTGCCGCAATTGTCGTATCTGATATAAACGACAGATTATCACCAAACATAGCACCACCAACGACAACACCTAAACATAAAGGAAGGTCAATATTACCATTTGCCGAAACAGCACACGCTACAGGCGCTAAGACCGATATGGTTCCGACGCTTGTTCCCATAGCCATAGATATAATGCAGGCAATTAAGAAGAAGCCCGGTATTACGAATCTTCCCGGAATAAGATCAAGAAGCATATTAGCTGTGCTTGATGCACCTCCGGCTGCACTTGCGATTCCGCTGAATGCCCCTGCCATCAGGAAAATGAATAACATAATCGTGATGTTATCGTCTCCTATTCCTTTCGCACAGAAATGAATATTCTCCTCAAAGCTGCGCTTCCTGTTCTGAAGGAATGCTACAATGAGGGCTATTGAAAATGCCAAAACAACAGATACAACGTAGAATCCCATCTGTCCGTCTAACGGCTTCACGTACTCAAAGTATATTCCATTCCCTAAATAAAACACAAGGAACAGCGCAATGGGGAGCAGCGCCTTCGCATTGGGCTTTATCTTACTATTATTGTTAGTCTCCATGTCATTTATCTCCTTTAATATAATAGATTCATATTATACCGCATCGCTAAATTCAGCCTTCGCCTTCGTCTCGGCTTCATTAACCTCCCGGCATATATTCTCACTGCACAGCACGCATTCAACACTAAATTCGCGTTGCTCATTAAGTGTTGAAAGTGTAAATTCAGCCTTCGCTTTCAGCTCGGCTTCATTAAGTGTTCATATTATACCACAAACACAATCTCAATTAAAGTTCTATTAAGAGAGGAATCCCCGATGGTTACTGCGTATAAAAGAGCTGATTGTTAATCTAGTGAGCGTATGATAAAATAATATATGGAATTTGTAACGCATTTGTTGTCTTATATTCTGTATAATATGAGTGGTTATAAGTATGGTTTGATTAACAGACACTCTTGTAACAATAATCAACCACAAAGGAGAGAATAATATGTATGGTGCAATGCTTGGGGACATTATAGGTGCCCCTTACGAATTTAACAGAGGCCCGCATAAAAAGGATTTCGGACCTTTATTCATTAAAAAGGCCAGTGAAGCAGACAGTTCAAGATACACAGACGATTCGCTGATGACAGTCGCTGTCTGTGACGCTCTTTTAAAGGTAAAGGGCAAGAATATGTCTGACGAGGACATCAAAAAAGAAATAACCAAATCAATCTTAAGTTGGGCAAATGCTCCTGAATACAAGCATATATATGGAGAATACGGCAATCGCTTCAGATCTTTCCTCTCTTCATCCAACCCTAAACCATATAACAGTTGCGGTAACGGATCTGCTATGAGAGTCTCAGCTGCAGGATATCTCTTCGATACAATCGAGGAGACGAGAAAATACGCAAGACTTTCTGCCGAGGTCAGCCACAATCATCCGGAGGGTGTCAGAGGTGCAGAAGCTGTTGCAGCAGTAATATTCCTTGCAAGAACAGGTAAGACCAAGGAAGAGATACGAAAATATGTAATCGATAACTTTGCCTCAAAAAACCCTAAAGATGAGAATTACGTTTATAACCTTACTCAGACAGTTGATCAGATCAGACCAGGATACAGACATTACGAAACATGTCAGGAATGTATCCCTCAGGCTATAACCTGTTTCTTAGAGGCAGACAGCTATGAGGACGCTATCAGAAACGCAATATCTATCGGTGGCGATACAGACACCATCGGATGTATTGTCGGAAGTATGGCAGAAGCCTTCTACGGAGTACCTAAGAACCTCGTTATGCAGTGTAAGAAGTACATTACTCCTGGCATGCAGGCTGTTACCAACAGATTTTATACAACCATAGCCAATCTTGACACTGTAAAAGCGGAAGACTTCGACACTACCAAGACTTCTCTTCTTACTTTGTCAGAGCAATCCAATAAATTCGGTAATCTTACAAATGATACTATCATCGGATATCTTAACGAACAGATTGAAAGTGATAAAACCAAAGAAAAAGGTAAAAAGTACGCAGAGTTTGTTAAGAAGGCTATCACTGCAGGATATACAATCGACGATGCAGACGCATTCTGGATAGCGCAGACTATATTAGATGACGTTTCTCCTAACGCTGATCAGAACCTGATTGAAATCAAAAACAGAACACAGAGCGTATTAGATGAAGTAATATCTAACATAGTAAATGGAGAGCCTAAGCCAATATCTATTGCAAGCAGAACAGCTAACATTAGAAAGCTTCAGACTGCTCTTGAAGAGTTCTCTAACAACAATAATGGAATATCAGGTCTCAAAAAGCGTAGTCTTGACATCCTTATGGACATCAAGATTAATGATAGAGTTAATGCTCCGTTAAATCCCGGAGACCTTATCCGCATGTCTAATAACGTACACGAGATTTATGACATTCTTGAAACGACCAATCCATCTTCTGTCAGATCATCTTCGGAATTCAAAGCCATGAGAGCCTCTCTCAAAGCGTTAGAGGTAGCAACCGAAGGCTTAGACCAGAACAATCCTGAATCAGTAGCTAACTTAGTAGCTGCCGAGGACAAGTTGAAGAAGGACACTCTCGCATATGTAACTTATAAGAGAAACCAGCTCAGAAACGGACGCAATCGTTCAAGAGTAGAGATGCTTCGTGTATCAGCTGCAGAGTCACTTTTAGACAGACTTAACAAGAATAATATCACTATCACTCGCGAGGTGGCTCCAAGCGCCAAGATAAGAGATTTGATTGTCAAGGCTAAGACAGCTATTGTTCAGAGAGACGAAGCCAATAAGGTAAAGGCTGCCGCTGTACTTTTGACAGACAAGCTTCTTAAAGAGACCGGTGAAGTAATAGATGATAACCTATTTCAGGATTCATTAGATACTATGTTAGATAATGATTTGTTTATTAACACTGTATCCCAGGTTAATATTGATCAACTTCAAATAGTTATTGAAAATGGTGAATTTGAGAAAGCATATACCCAGGTAGCTGAGCAACAAATACTTTTAGATGAGTATCGTGAGCGCCAGTTCCCTAAGGGTTCTAAATACGCTTCTGCAATAATAGAAGAAATTAAATCTTCTGCATTTGCCGTAAAAGACGCAAAAAAACTGACCGAAGAGCAAAAAGATTCATATATCGATCAGTTCCTGACCATTATTGCTGTTCGTCAGATTGCAGATTCAGACTTGGGTCAGAGAGATAAATTAGACAAGGTACATATGACACCTGCAAAGATTAAAGACCGTATAACTTTGATGAAGGCGGACACAGTATTTCAGGGATTTATTAAGCTATTAAAAGAAGATTCATCGAAAATGAATGACGCAATATCAAAAGCTACCACAGGACATGGCGGTGGCCTTGATACCATGCTTAGGGACTACATCAAGAATCTTCCTCCGGGAAAGCTTGTTAACGCCCCATTACATGCAAGATATCTTCCAACTATCAAGGAAAGAATCGAGATATTAAAGAAACAGGCTGAGCAAGTGTATTCTAACCGCAAAGAACTTGCTTCAGTTGAAAAATCTATGAAGAGCACAAAGGATCCCAATAAATGCGCTGCTCTGATAGAGAAGAAAGATAAACTAGTAACTTATGTTATGGAACACAATCTTAAACACCTTGCAGCAGAGATAATACATTTGAGAAACATTGCATGTGCTGAAAAAGGAAAAGTTGACACCATAGACAAACCTATTCCGACATTTAGGAATGCAGACGATCAGGTTAAAATGATAGTGGAGAGTACAGCTGACTATAACCATTTTGTTGATTTAATGGAAACTCCTGAAGCAATAAGGCTGCTATCAGCAGGACATTGTGGCGAATTTACCGATTATATCAAAATGAACTTGCCGGTGGACAAGGAAGATCCAAGGATAAACAAGCTTATTGAAACCAACACCATAGGTAGTAAGTTCAATACTCTTAAAGCTGAAGCAATCAGTCAGGCAGCTAGGTTGGAAGCAGCCATTGCATCCAACTCTATAAATATAGCTGCTCATGCCAAGGCAGGTAAGATGATTATTGCAGAGTATTTGCTCCTATCAGAAAGATGTGTTAATAAAAAAACTAAGACAAGTGATGACACTTTACTTAGAACTACCATACCGCGTAGTGAACTTAAAGAACTCAACGAAAAAGGCGAGGAATACAATCCTTACATCAAGAAGATAATTAAGAATTTAAAGCCTGCTGACATAGTTGAGAGCCTTAAGTCCATAGCCACCGACTCAAGGACGGTTGCGCTTGGCAAACTTGCCGGCAAATCAGAAGCATTAAGCAAAGCTAAAACTACTAAAGTTGCTCCAAAGCAGACTAAAAGTAACGAAGGACCTAAGAAGAAATAAAAAAGTGTTCCGGATTATTATCCGGAACCTTTTTTATTTACCAGTGGAGCCTGTCCCCACTGGTAAATTAGCAATTATTACATCTTAGGTCCATGCTTAGCCTCTGCTACTCCACCTTTATTCGTTCTATCGATATCGAACTTCTTCTCACGGTGTTCCACCCTTCTATCTTCATCCGCCTTAACATTTCTGACAACAAATGAATCATTTTTAGGAAGACTTATGTCACTGATATCCCCATGGAAAGGCTTATCACCCTTAATCCATACTATAACATTTCTGTGCGACCATTTTTCGTAAACATCCATTATAAATTTCTTACTGTCAAGCTGGTCGATACCATATTTTACAACATAGTCTCTGACCTTCTTTCGAAGAGCGTGCTTACCGCTAATTGTGCCAAGTTTCAACATTTCAGGATCTTGAAGTTTATATTTCTGCTCAACCTTTTCCTCAAGATTACCAGCCTTAACCGAAATACTATATCCGAAATTCTCAAGACTATTAATGGCTTTGTTAAGCGCAGCAACCTTCTTCTTAAGCACATCAACCTTTTTCACTTCAACCTCGTTAAGCTTAGTATTCTGACTCTTCTTAACAAGATCACTCAGTTCTTTATTAATCGGCTTAATATGCTCATTAAGCTTATCAAGAAGCTTATCGTTCTCAGTACTAGTTGTCTTCATGTAATCATTCTTGACTGCCATAACCTTTTGGGCCATTTGTGTAAACTTGTTATTACGCTTTGAAATAATCTCTATATATCTAGGGTCTTCCTTGTCTAATCCATTAGCTTTACCGGCATCAGCCTCAAAAGCTAATTTTTGAGCCGCCAAACTAATCCTTTGAAACTCGGCAGATGTTAAAGCAACGTTTACTTGACCACGATATGCACTAAGCCAGCCGGTTACAGTCGGATCATCTTCAAATGCTGTCTTAAGTTCTTTAGAAATCTCACCGGAAAGCTTATTGGCATACTTATAAATCTCTATATCGCTTTGCATCATGGCAACCTGGTACTCATACTCATCCTCCATCTGCCCTTTACGCCAGCTTTCGGTATCCTTAAATATTCTGCCCATTAACATGTCGGTTCTTATCTCCACCTGATCCTTAGGGTCATAAAGAGGAAATCTGTCATTCTTTTCATTTAATTGATAATTTTTACCACAAGCATTGTATGTATAGCTTGCTTTAGAGCCAGAATCACCTATAACTTCATTAATATGAATAGCTTGAATATCTCTATTCTCAAATCCATCTTTCTTAGCTAAGCTATAAAGCTCAGGATCTCTCTTTAACATTGAATATAGTCTTTTACCCATTTCACTTGAATAAAGGCTGGCATCCCAATGCAGTTCATGATAATAAAAACCATCGCCTAAAGATCTTAAGCCTGCCTTTATAAGATGCGCCAACGGCTTCTTGTTACCATTCTTGTACTCAGTAAGTGCTTTAGCAGCCTCCTGTCTTGACAATTCACATACATCCAAATCAGATATTGCACCACCGTCATTGCTCGCACTAAGAGCGTTAACGAAATGATATTGGTACTCATTATACGCCACTTTATGAGACATCTTATTATATACATCCCTACTCAGTGACGCTGCCAAAGCTATCGCTGTAAAATCCTTATTGGATAATCGATCCATCGGATCATCAGATCCTATAGCTTTAAATGTATTCGTAATCTGCTTAAGCTTATTAAATTCAGAAATAGGCTTATTGCTTCCTTTAGGAACATACTCCGCCATATTATAGCCCACGAACACTTTATTGTCCGGAGTCATTCCAAACATAGCTTCATATTGATCCAGTTTCTTTAACTGGTCTGCATTAAGATTCTTAGTCTGATTCTTATAAGTAGCCTCCTGTACCATCTTAGGAGTGACATTAAGCTCCTTATCGGAAAGCAGAGCATTCCTATATTCGTTAATAACGTTTTCTCTAAATTGCTCCTCTGCCTTATAATTAGCCAACCTCTCGTCATTAGTAAGTTTCTTCATTTTAAGAGTTGTTCTAATAGAGTAAAGCTTTTCAAGCATTTCAATAGCATTCTTGATTCTTGGCTGTTCAACCTTACTCTTACCACTTGCATTTCTCCTCGTCGGATCATCAAGCATCTGAGTATTCTTAAAATCAAGATAAGCTTCAACAGACGCGATAAGCTCTGCTAAACTCTTATCTGCTTCCTTAGCCTTTTTCTCTCCGGCTTCTTGATCAGCTCCGGTCTTTGCAATATGTTCAAGTTCTCTGATAGTATCTGTAAATGAATCAAGCTTCTCTTCCATAGTAATACTCTCATCAGACTTCTTAAAGAACCACTTAGGAGTGACAGCATTAAGGTTACTCTTCATAGTACTTAGGGCACTAGAAATATTGCTAAGCTTAGAATAATCCACATTTAGCGCCGCATTTACCTTAATCTCATTAAGCTTAATTTCACCATTGTCAATCTCTGCAGCTTTATTAGGATTATTACGATCAATTCCCAAGAACTCTTTATCTCTCTTAATGAGTATCTCAGTCTCATCAACAGATCTGTGATCTGCTCTCTCCTTAAGATAAGCGTAATCAACCTTCTTAGGCAAATATACACGCTCAACCTTATAGATTCCTCCATCTGTAAATTCCACACCACCAAACGACTGCTCTTTACCGCCGGAACGTTGAATAGCGATTCCGTCACGATTCGTAATGGAAAGATTGGCGTTGGCTCCAGCCTGTATATCCTCAGGTGGAAGAATAATACTTCCGTCCTCATTTATTCCGGCATATTCACTAGGCACTCCATATATCGTCTTGCCATCATTTGACATATTAATATCGGCTAACCACTTAATAGTTATCGGAAGACGCTCATAAGACTTCTGCTTAAAAAACTGCTTCTTGACAAACGCCTTAAGTGACATCTTAAAAGTATGCTCAACAGGCTGATTAGCGCCTTTACTGGACTCCTTATACTCAAGCGTATCACCGTCAATTCCTGTAACAGTAATATAATGCCCCGGAGTTAAGAAGGCTACGGCTGAATGATCGTCGAGAATTGCGTGTTTAATCTGTTTTTTTAGAAATTCTGTGGTGTTATTGATATACTGTTCTAAGGTATACCCTGCCTTCTCGGCCTCCTCACCGTATGGAACAACCTGTACTTCTTTTAACATGCAATCCGGTGCAAATGCTAATATGGAATCTCCCTTATCCATTACATTACCGGTAGTATCTGTGTTATATTGTTTCTTAAATTCCCCGTCAAGAATTGCGTTTTCTTCCAACTTAGGTCGAAATGCTCTAATCATCTCCTGAGTGACACCGGAGATTCCTTTACTCTTTAAGAGCATAGTACCCGCACAAGACCAGCAGCCTTGTGAACTTGTCTGGTGACTATCTAAATCAATCTTAATTCTTGCTACATCATGTCCATTATCAACATGTGGAAAATGCTTGTCGTCTCTATACTGGTGAGCATGCTTATTCTTAATCTCTTCACTCTTTAAAGTAGCATTTTTATGTGCCTCTAATACCTTTCTCTCGGGATAGGTAAGGTTATTAGCTGCCTCTGAATTAAGATAATTGTCAATCTTCTCTACATCACCTGTAAATAATACATCGTCAGGGATAATAGAATTAACCGTAGAATACTCGTACTTTCTTGGATCTTTATCAATCTCAGCCTTATACTTAGCCATAAGCTGATCGGCAGGAGTGTTCATATACTCTTTAACAACCGCCTTCTCAGACTTACTCGTGCCGGCATATATCTTGGAATACTCGAAAAATGATACTCCCTTGTTATTGGCAGGATTGGAATCTATCTCATACGCTTTACCGCTAAACTTATAAACGGCCTGCGGCAAAGTAAGAGGCCCTCTAAGTTCTATACGGTTAAGAACCTCAAGGTCACCAACCACAGTAGCATGAAGCTTATTAAGCATAGCTTCTTTACTCTTAGAGAGCAAATGATTGTCCTTATATAATTTCTTTACATTTTCAATCTGAGCCTTTAAATTGGTCGCGCTTACCTTGATTGCATTCAAGTTATCAGCATTAAGATTCGGATATTTACCATATGTCGGCGTATACATCTTCACGATAGCACTATTATATTCTTTAAGCTGTGTCATCAAGGCATTACTATCACTGACACCGTTAAACAGAAGCTCTGTAAGCTCTTCAATAGGTTTTCCGGCAAATTTAGGGTTACGCTCATTAAACTGCTTAATCCCCTCGGTTAAAAAAGCTTTAACATCTTCTATCTGCTCTGTAAATCCTGATTTAGAATGTAATTTCTTAAACTGCTCCATAACAATATCCTCCGTTCAAATAACAGACTATTAGCTGTTATAATTATACTCTCCTCAACACAACAAAAGCGCTACAAATCTACTCATAATTATAATAAAAAGCCCCTGCTTACGCAAGGGCTTAAAAGTGCTAAGTGAGCAGTGAGGACTATCACCATTGATCACTTAGCATAATTATTCTTAGTTATTATTTCTTGATAAGAAGGCTCTCACCTGTCATCTCCTCAGGTTGTGGCAATCCCATAACCTCAAGAAGTGTAGGAACGATATCGCAAAGTCTTCCACCTTCCTTAAGTGTATATGAGTCATCATAATTGCAAAGGATGAAAGGAACAGGATTGGTAGTGTGTGCCGTATGTGGAGCATTAGTCTCGTTATTCCACATCTGCTCAGCATTTCCATGATCAGCGCAGATAAAGAGAACTCCATTCATCTTCATAACTGCATCATATGCACCACCTACGCACTCATCAACTCTCTCAACAGCCTTAATAGCCGCGTCAAGAATACCTGTATGACCAACCATATCAGGGTTAGCGAAGTTAATTACGATTACATCGTACTCACCTGAAGTAATAGCAGCATCAAGCTTCTCGCTTACCTCAGGAGCGCTCATCTCAGGCTGAAGGTCATATGTAGCAACCTTAGGTGAGTTAACAAGTGTACGATCCTCGCCCTTGTTAGGCTCTTCAAGTCCACCATTAAAGAAGAATGTTACATGAGCATACTTTTCTGTCTCAGCGATACGAAGCTGACGAAGACCATTGTTAGCAAGATATTCGCCAAATGTATTCTTGATCTCAGGCTTCTTAAATGCAACATACTTGTTGCCGATTGTCTCATCATAATCCTTGAAACATACATATGTGATAGGCATAAATCCGTTAGCTCTCTTAAGGAACTTAACGCACTTGGTATCAGAAGCATCTCCCTCAGAAGCTGCGATATCCTCGTCGCTGAAGCAAAATGCCTTAGTAATCTCTCTTGCACGATCAGGACGGAAGTTAAAGAAGATAACTGAATCGTTAGGCTTAACAGTTCCGAGTGGCTTACCTGCCTCGTCGGTAATTACTGTAGGGATAACGAACTCGTCTGTTACCTCAGCATCGTATGATGCCTGCATAGCAGCAACAGGATCTGTAGCCTTGTTGCCCTCGCCGAGCACAAGTGCATCATAAGACTTCTGGATACGATCCCAGTTGTTATCTCTATCCATTGCATAGTAACGGCCGTGAAGCGATGCAACCTTACCAACTCCGATTTCATCAGCCTTAGCGATAAGCTCTTCAAGATATTCCTTACCTGATGCAGGTGGTGTATCTCTTCCATCGAAGAATGGGTGAATGTAAACATTCTCGAAGTTCTGCTTTTTGCAAAGCTCAAGAATTGCGTAAAGATGTGTGTTATGACTGTGCACACCACCGTCTGAAAGAAGTCCCCATATATGAAGATCTGAGTTATTCTTCTTACAGTTGTCGATTGCACGGAGAAGTTCCTCATTCTCGAAGAATACGCCGTCTTCAATAAACTTGGTAATAAGTGTGAGATCCTGGTAAATGATACGGCCTGAACCGATATTCATGTGACCTACCTCAGAGTTACCCATCTGTCCGTCAGGAAGACCTACTGCAAGTCCTGATGCATAACCTTTGACAAATGGATACTGTCCCATAAGCTTATCCATAACAGGGGTCTTAGCCATATAAATGGCATTATTCTCATGCTCGTCTGAAAGTCCATATCCATCGAGCACCATCAATACTACTGGTTTTTGACTCATAATAATTCTCCTTTTAGTGAAAATGTGTATATAATTCTGCGCAGCGGTGAATCATTAATCCACCAACTTGCGAAATTGACCGTAAACAATTATATAAGAAATATCACAAACTGTCTACAAAACTTTCGCTGATTTTTCAACAATCATTTCAAAAGTTGTTAGACAAAACTAACAAAACGGAAAACATATCATAGAAAGAAACTAAACACGCTAGTATCCATATATAAAACAGGACCTAGAAAATATTCTTAGGTCCTGTTATTTAATGGTACTATTTAACCTTCACGTTCTTTGACGCACTCCACGCAGAGTAAACATTTTCATCATTTATAACGCAGTAGGTACGAACTCGCACGTAGTACTTCTTCTTAGATTTCAGCTTGCTAACCGTCTTCTTGGTGGTAGCGTTGCCTTTAATTGTTATGGTCTTATATGTTCCGGCTTTAAAGCTCTTGTTGGTGCCATACTGAATCTGATAACCGGCGGTTCCTTCTGAAGTCTGCTTAGCCCATGTCACAGTTAATTTCTTCTTACCCTTAGTAAGTTTGGTCACCTTAGTCGCCACAGGACTTATGGTAACCTCCTTCTCCCATTTCGCATACATACGGCAGACGCGATTAGCTCTCTCGTCGTACGGATTGTCGGTATATTTAGAGGCAGTTTCGCTGAATGAAGTAACCTCGGTAGTATATTCAGGATCCTCATACCAACCTTTGAAAATGTAACCTGTCCTCTTTGGAGTAAATTCGCCTGCTTCCGCGCTCGCTACCCATTTGCCAAACTGTGTATTGCCGGACAAATCGTAAATCTTGCTCGCATAACCTTCAACAGTTCCACCACATGCGTCCAATGTCACTGTGCGTTTGCCCGAGAATTCATAACGGATAGTGAAGGTGTCATCATAGCTGCCCTGCATAACATACGGCTCACCGGATCTTCCAAAATTCCTCCACTGTGGAATAAGCTTCCAGGAATCGGCTTCTCTGTCAAATGAATAATTGAGCCATTTGTAAGTATAATTGTTAGTTCCGGCTACAATCACAACTCTCTGAATTCCGTATCCTTCCATGTAAGGATGGAGGACATTATAGTAAATCAGGTCCTTAGTCTCGTCATAATTAAGGTCATAATTGTGAAATGCATCCTGATATGTTATCTTCGTAGGATTCTTATCGGTAGTATAGTAGTGAATCTCTGATGCTACCTCAGCCTCGGTAAGTTCTTTTCCGGCGTCAGTATCTGCATACTGTACGTTAATATTACAGTAATTCGGGAAAGTGTTATATGACAAACTTGCAGCATAGTAAGCCAAAGATATTCCGCTGTAGACCGGATGCTCAACCTTTTCGTTGGTATAGCCACCGCCGCCTCCTGAATATACCATCACCGGCTCATCTCCGGTAATCTTAAATCCCTGAATAAAAGAATTGCCATGGCTTTCTGAAGTCTGTCCGTAGGAGTTCACCTTAGTAACCTCAATAGGACCACGAGATGCAGCACTGTCAGGATTATTAAATACCATGCCCACATAACCTGTTGCGCACTGTCCATCATGATCCACGCCACTTGTGTTTGGCACGTTCGGGATAATTGTTACCTCATCTCCGGAAAACAGCATCGGAAGATTCTTCCAGGTTCCACAAAACTCACCTGTCTTCTCATCAACAGCCCAGTTTCCTGCATTTGTTGTATAATCATATGTATACTGCTTGGCAGCACGCTTAAGAGCATTCGCATCAGTTACTGTAGTGGTAAGTTGCTCGGTTCCCTCTGCATAAGCAGGTGCCGTCATTGACAAAGTTAGGCACATTGCCAATAATAAACCAACAAAATAACGACATCTAATAATAAAACTCTTCTTACAATTATCCATATCTCTTCGTCTCCCTTCTGTTATATAGGCTTACACGAATTTGTTAAGTTCAGCGTTATACTCGTAATCAAGCTTCTTTAGGGCGGCTTCTAGCTCTGCTCTATCAGCGTTTAAAGCTGCGCAAAGCTCATCCAGGCTTGAATAATGATCCCTAAGCTCGGTGTTGACATAGCTTAATAAAATAACCGGATCTTTAGGCATAATAACTCTCCTTTCTTTTATTTAAATGCATAAGAATATTATAAAAGATTTAAGTTATATTTACAACCTAATTTAACAGTGGGGACACTGGCGTAAAATGAAAAGTTAAATTCTACCCTTCATATTCAAAGTAGAATTTAGTCT
>CAMVPR010000016.1 GCA_947169385.1 uncultured Lachnospiraceae bacterium
AAGCACTAAGAGAGATAATGGCTCCGGAGATAGAAGAGAGCTATAATGAGGGACGAGAAGAAGATAGAGAAGAAGGGCGCATTGAACTACTGCTAGATCTTGCAAATGATAATATGATTACATTTGAAGAAGCAGCCAGCAAGGCAGGTATGACAGTTGATGAATTCAGAATTAGAGTTAAAGAAAGGTATGGTTATTAAGGGAACTGTTTAAGGTGCCTGTTGATGAAATGCTGTGTGGCAATAGGAGATATCATTCTTCGCGACATTCGAACGAGTATCAGGAACAATCAATAGAATGGACTAAAGTAGTGCACCATAATCCAAAGAGATAAAAGAATACTAAAGGCGGAGCTTTGACTCCGCCTTTTAATATCGTTTGAATTACAACACCTTCGACAAGAATTCCTGTAATCTTGGATTCTTAGGTGAATCGAAAAATGCTTTCGGCTCGCTCTCTTCCTTGATGATACCCTCATCGATGAAGACTACCTTACTTGCGACTTCTCGTGCAAATCCCATCTCGTGCGTAACAACAACCATCGTCATTCCATCATCAGCCAATTCCTTCATAACCTCAAGAACTTCGCCGACCATCTCTGGATCGAGAGCGGAAGTTGGTTCATCAAAAAGCATAACCTCTGGGTTCATAGCAAGTGATCTTACAATAGCTATTCTTTGCTTTTGACCGCCCGATAATTCAGAAGGATAAGAATCTACCTTGTCCTCTAAGTTAACTCTCTTAAGAAGTTCGATGGCTTTCTCCTCAGCTTCTTCTTTGGTCATCTTCTTAAGCTGTATAGGTGCCAAAGTGATATTATCCATGATAGTAAGATTGTTGAAGAGGTTAAAATGCTGGAATACCATTCCAATCTTTTCTCTTACCTTGTCAATGTTGACGTTTGGATCGGTTATCTCCTCATCATCGATGAATATCTGACCTTTAGTTGGTGTCTCAAGAAGATTTAAGCATCTTAAAAATGTAGACTTACCTGAACCCGATGGACCGATGATTGCAATCTTTTCACCTTGTTCTATGTGGTAATCAATACCATTTAATACTTTGGTATCTCCGAAACTCTTATATAAGCCTTTAACGTTTATCACTTCTTCTAAGCCTCCTTTCCACCAAGGATGCTAAGTAGCTTATTATCATAACAAGTATAAAATAGATTAAAGCTACAGTTAGAAGAGGTAACAATGCATCGTATGTTGTACCTCTTATTATATCGCCGCCTCGTGTCAACTCGTTTAATCCTATGTATCCGCAGATGGATGTCTCTTTTAAGAGAGCGATAAACTCGTTGATAAGAGCAGGTAAGCTGGCTTTAAACGCCTGAGGAAGAACTACCTTCCTCATAGTAAGAACGTAGCTCATACCCAGTGAGCGACCTGCTTCAAGCTGTCCGCTGTCAACTGACATGATTCCACCCCTGAACAACTCTGCTACATATGCACCTGAGTTGATTCCAAAGGTTAGTACTGCAACTAAAAGCTTAGATTTAGCTGAAATCATCACTATGAAATACATTATCAAAAGCTGAACAAGAGCAGGTGTTCCACGTATTATAGCGATATAAATCTTACAGATAGCATTTGCAATTGAAAGAGGAATGTTCCTGACTTTCTCATCTTTCTGGTCATGAGCACATCTTATTATGCTGACAATAACACCTATTATAACACCCATCAACAAAGCAAGAATAGTTATAATTATGGTGTTAATCAAACCATCTGTTATAAAATGCCATCTTCCGTCTTCAATAAAGTCCTGTGTGAACTTAGCTTTAAATTCATTCATAATTATTCCGCCTGAATATACTTACTAATAATCTTATCTAAAGTACCGTCTGCTTTAAGTTCTGAAAGTGCCTTGTTGATTGCATCTTTTAATGCATCGTTGTCTTTAGAAATCGCTGCTGCGTAATCCTCAACTACGTACTCAGTATCAAGAATCTTAAGGTCCTTGTTTGCTGCGACATAGCTCTTAGCAGGTTCGTTATCGATTACCACTGCGTCAACCTTGCCTGATACTAACGCCATAACTGCGTCATTACCTTTGTTATACTCGTCAACATGATCCTCACCGAAATCGTCTTTACAGTAAATGTCACCTGTTGTTCCAAGCTGAACTCCGATAACACCTGCTTTAGCAAGGTCGTCTGCAGTCTTGATAGGTGAGTCGTTCTTAACGATAATAGCCTGAACTCCTGTTGCATATGAGTCAGAGAAATTAACATTCTTCTTACGATTTTCGGTAACAGTCATTCCTGCAAGTCCGATATCAACCTTACCTGTTGTAACAGCGGTGATAATTGAATCAAACTCCATATCCTCTATCTTGAGGGTAAGACCTAATTTATCAGCTACAGCCTGAGCTATCTCAGCGTCGATGCCAACGATGTTGTCGCCTTCATAATACTCGTATGGTGGGAAATAAGCGTTGGTTCCCATTGTAAGTGTTCCATCAGTAACAGTCTTTAAGTCACTGGATGCCTTGGTGTTAGAAGCGCTTGAGTCAGCTGTTGATGAGCTTGAACTTGTACTTCCACATCCCGCAAGTGACATAATCATTGTTAATAATAAGGTTAACGTCAATAATTTCTTCATAAATAATACCTCTCCTTTACGTTATATTGATACATTATATTATGTAACCTCAAGATTATAACATACTCCATTTTTATTGATTTGTAAAGGAAATAATACTATGGTATACAAAAAAATACAAAGAGATATATACATATTATAATGTAAAACCGCTAAAGAAATCGTCAGAGGTATCACGATTATCCTCGTGCCATCTTAAGAAATAAGCCTTCATCTCAGGGTTGGAATCGCCTAAATCTGCTATTGTCGAGCTGAAATTATTTTCGTTTAGACAGCCTAATTCGACATAATACTCATAGTATTCCTTGATCTGTCCGGCGTCCTCCTTAAGATATAACCATGCCTCCATAGACGGTGCGCCGACCGAATGATTGATTAGATAATTGTCTAATATTGATTTGATATCATCTTTGAGGTGAGTGTTATTCATAAGCCTTAAGAAGCAGTAATACACTTTTCTTTTTCGGCGGTCTCTTATATACGTGTCAAGATTACAGTTGATATCCTCCTCGCCACAGAGAATCATGTCCGTATATCCTTTATCATCAGGTTCTTCAAGAATCTTAAGAATCCTGTTGTCAAGCTGTGCATACCATTCTTTAGAACCTGCATTTTTAATATCAAGCAAATGCTTGCTGTCACCCATAGCCGGAACAGCTGCAAGAAGCAGGCTAAGATGCGTTTTCTCACTCTCACTCATCTTGGCGTACTTGTGCCCGGTCTCGTTGTCTCTTGGGTAAATATTAACTTCGCTCAGTCTAATATCATCTAAAAAGACGTCGGTTCCAAGATTAATCCTTCTTCTTGGAAGAGAAATGCTTTTAAGCATCTTACAGTATGCAAATGCCCAATCGGAAATCTTTCTGATATGCTCGGGAAGTTCTATGCTTTTCAGACGCTTGGTATTCATGAACGCTTTCTTGCCTATTTTCCTTACTGTGAAGCCATCGATTTCAGCAGGAATAGCAAGGATTTCGTCATTGCCGCTGTAGTTAGTTATGGTGACTTTATCGTCTTTTATAGTGTAGTATAATGTACCATTTTCAGTTGATATATTCTTATCTGCCATGTTAACCTCCTTAAACCATGGGGCCGGACCCTTGATACATCCATAGGGACGGATCCTTGATACATCCATATATTACCATTTATCAAGAAAATATGGAAGTTATCTTTAAAATGTGATAGAATGTCTATATTATGTGCAAATATGTACAGAAATGAGGGCTAGATAATGATTTATACTGTTACGCTTAATCCGACATTGGATTATTTTGTTGATGTACCCGATTTTAAGATGGGGCATGTTAGCCGTACCGAATCAGAGATATTGATTCCGGGAGGCAAGGGCATAAATGTGTCGGTTGTGCTTAAGAATCTTGGAGTAGACAATACAGCGATTTATTATTCTGCGGGATTTGTCGGCAAGGAGATAACAAGGCGTATTGCTGAACTTGGTATCAATACCGAGGAAGTGGTAGTCAAGGAGGGCATTTCAAGAATCAATGTTAAGATAGTACAGCTTGACGGAACTGAGATTAACGGAATTGGGCCTACTATCACTAGTGAGGATTTAGAAGTTCTTATGAAGAAGGTTCAGGAACTCAAGGAAGATGATATTCTTGTGCTTGGGGGAAGTATTCCTGATTCTGTGCCTGATACAATTTATAGAGATATAATGGCGTCGATTAATGGTAAGGGTGTTCATACTATCGTTGATGCTACTAAGGATTTGTTGACCAATGTTTTAGAGTACCATCCATTTCTTATTAAGCCTAATAACTACGAACTTGGAGATATATTCGACGTTCAGCTTACTTCCAGGGAGGCTGTTATTCCATACGCGTTTAAGCTTCAGGAGATGGGTGCAAGAAATGTATTGGTTTCATTAGCGGGAGCGGGTGCTGTTCTTGTTACCGAGATGGGAGATGTGTATGAGTGTGAAGCTCCTAAGGGTAATTTAGTAAGCAGTGTTGGCGCCGGAGATTCCATGGTTGCCGGATTTATTTACGGATATACGACCAAGAGAAGCTATAATTATGCTCTTAATATGGGCGTTTCTGCGGGGTCAGCGAGCGCATTTTCTGATTACCTTGCTACCAGAGAGCAGATTATGGATGTATATGACAGTCTTAATACCGGACTTGGTGGCGAGAGTTACGCTGAAATCGAGAAGCATCCTGTGTCAAATGTTAGCTTGGGTATCAGTACGGAAGCTGAGCCGGAGGTTTTGCTTGGCGCAGATGCTAATGTGCCTGACACAGACGATGACGGAGGTTTACCGCTTGGTTAAGTTGGTTAAGATCCTTCGTCACTACGTTCCTCAGGATGACAGGATTATGTCATTCTGAGCGAAGCGAAGAATCTTTCAATTAATTTTTAGGAGAAATAAAATGGATGATAAGAAGATTATCGAGGGTGTAAAGCTTATACTTGAAGGTATCGGCGAGGATGTTAACAGAGAGGGACTACTTGATACGCCTGAGAGAATTGCCAGAATGTATCACGAGATTGCAGGTGGTTATGAGCAGAAAGCGAGTGATCAGCTTGTTAAGCGATTTCATGTAGATACATCAGATATTGTTATAGAGAAGGATATAACATTTTACTCAATGTGCGAGCATCATATGTTGCCGTTTTACGGCAAGGTTGCGATAGCGTATATTCCTAACGATGAGGTAGTAGGCTTAAGCAAGTTAGCAAGGCTTGTGGAAGTGTATGCCAAGAGGCTTCAGGTACAGGAGAGACTCACTTGTGAAGTTGCGGATGCCTTAATGAAGGAACTTAATCCTAAGGGGGTTATGGTTTATATCGAGGCAGAGCACATGTGTATGACTATGAGAGGTATCAAGAAGCCGGGATCTAAGACGACAACATTTGCAAGTCGTGGAGAGTTTAAAGATAACAAGGAACTTAGAGATACATTTTTTGATGTGGTTCACTCTAAAAGTCGATTCTATGGAGAAGAAGTATGATTATCGGAAAGTACAATATAGATATTGATAGTCAATGTCACATTATGGGTATCTTAAATGTCACACCGGATTCATTCTCGGACGGTGGGAAGTATAACAATTTAGATGCAGCACGTTTCCAGGTTGAGAAGATGATTAGTGAGGGCGCAACAATCATCGATGTCGGTGGAGAGTCAACGAGGCCCGGATACACCATGATTTCCGATGAGGAAGAGATTGAAAGAGTGTGTCCTGTTATCAGGATGATTAAGGAAGAATTTGATATTTGTGTATCACTTGATACGTATAAGAGTAGGGTTTTAGAGGCTGCATATCCGGAAGGCGTGGATATTATCAACGACATCTGGGGATTTAAGAAGGACAGAGATTTAGCATCATTTGCTGCTAAGAACAATCTTACATGTGTGTTGATGCACAATAGAGATAAGGCAGAATATAATGATTTTATGTCAGATGTGATTGACGATTTAAAGGAGTCAATCGACATAGCTCTTAATGCAGGCGTTTCTCCCGACAAGATTATAATTGATCCGGGAGTAGGTTTTGCTAAGGATTATGAACAGAATCTTGAGGTTATAAGAAGTTTAGATAGACTTCAAATCTTAGATTATCCTATACTTTTAGCAGTTTCTAACAAGTCGGTTGTAGGTAATACTCTTGACCTTCCTGCCAATCAGAGATTGGAAGGCACGATAGCAATTAATGTTGCCGGAGTTTTAAAGGGTGCAAGGATATTTAGAGTTCATGATGTTAGACCTAATATTTTAGCTATCAGAATGGCGGAGGCTTTACTATGAATAAGTATGATGAGATACATATTGATAACCTTGAGATGTTCGCCAATCATGGAGTATTTCCTGAGGAGAATAAGCTCGGTCAGAAGTTTATAATCAACGCGGTGCTTTATACCAACACAAGGGAAGCGGGATTAAGTGACGATCTTAATAAATCGATCGATTACGGCAAGGTGTGTCATTTGATAAATGCATTTGTTAAAGGCAATACATTTAATCTTATTGAGACTTTGACCGAGAGATTAGCTGAGAAGATGCTTAATGAGATTCCTCATTTAGAGGCGGTAGATTTAGAAATCAGAAAGCCTTGGGCACCTGTAGGTCTGCCGTTAGAGAGTGTATCGGTTAAGATATCAAGGAGTTGGCATACGGCTTATGTCGCAATCGGTTCTAATATCGGTAACAAGCAGGGATATCTTGATAATGCAGTGAGAGAGATTGATAACTTAGATTATACGAGAGTTATTAAGACTTCATCGTTTATAGAGACCGAGCCTTATGGAGTGACCAATCAGGATAGATTCCTTAACGGTGCGATTGTTATTAAGACACTTTTTACACCTCATGAGCTTCTTGATAAGCTTCATGAGATTGAAGATAAGAACGGTCGTACAAGAGAACTTAGGTGGGGACCTAGAACATTAGACCTTGATATAATCTTTTATGACGACCTTGTTTATTCTGACAAGGACCTTATTATTCCTCATGTTGATATGCATAACAGGGATTTTGTTATCAAGCCTCTTATGGAGGTTGCACCATACTATAGGCATCCTGTTTTTAATAAGACCGTTATGGAACTTGATAAAGAATTATAAAAAGCGGCGAGGTTTCTCGCCGCTTTAACTATACTCTGAATCTTCTTCTGAATTCTCTATAAAATGCTCTGTCTCCGAATATTATAGTAGCCAGCATAAACAGACTGCTTAGAGCTATACAGGTGATAGGCATAACAATGTTGGTAATCTTATTGAATCCATGAAGCACCATAACTGCAATGCTAAGTAACTCCATATAAAGAAGGAACATCGTGTAACTGTACCAGCGTTGTCTGTTTAACATCATTAGAAAGAGCGCCATTGCATCGCCAAACAATATAATGCCCGGTATAGCCCATTCAAACGACCAGCCCTTAGAACCTGTAAAATGATCTATAACCGCCAGGATTATCATTGTGAGCGTTATCTGTATTCCAAGCTTGATTGCGAATCCTGAGTCATGCGATATCCAATATCTTAATGAAAACAGAAAATAAACGAAGGCAAGTCCGCTTACCAAAGACCACATAATCTTAGGTGTTGTAAAGTAGTTGATGACTATAAGAATAGCTTCAGCTATTATTGAAAGGAATACGATTAGTTTCATTGCAAGCTCAGTACGCTTGGTGATCTTTCTGACATCAGGATAAGGTGAAGGAGCACCGAAAGTCTTGATAACCTTGGCTTCTTCTTCCTCTGAAATGTCATCGATAACCTGATGGCATAACGGACACACATCAACATTATCGTAAATTGTTATATTGCAATTGTCACATCTATACATAGTTATCCTCACTCATAATATACATCATTAGTCTCAATGGCGACATTGACACCTTCATTGGCAATCAGCTGAAAGAATTTCTTCTGGATTGAAAGGCTTGCTAAGCATGAGCTGAATGTAAATGTCATAATTCCGTTGCAAGAACAGCAAGCTCCCTTGATATTCTGTCCTTTCGACATGGAAAGCATAGCGTAGAACCTGTCGACGTACTTGTTGTATGGTTCTCTCAAATCAAGGCTTCCTATGTTGGTGATTGTGGCTGTGTTAGCATGAGCTGATGCACCATATACCTGCTTGATTGCAAGATTCTTGATAACCAACGGAACCAACCTAAGTATGAAGTTGGTTTCATTTGACACGTTGTAATAAAGAATCTTAGCGAGATTGTCAGGCGTAATCTGTTCTTTTAAGCTGTCGATTACAATCTTTATTACTTCTTCGTAAGTGTAGCTATCCTTCTCAGGCTTGAATTCTGCACTAACCATGACAAAGAAATTCTTCATTGTATGAGAATCATAATATGGTCTTAAGTTAACCGGGACACAGCAACTGATAGGATCTTCGGAAGTGTTGCCTCTTAGGTACTCCTTATAGACAGCGTAGACAAATGTAGCAACTAAGAATTGATTGATTGTCGCTCCGTATTTCTTAGCTGCTGCCTTAAGTTCGCTTATCGGCATATATCCGTGAACGACTCCCATCTCGTTCTTGCCTAGTCGCTCGCCGGTAACGGTAACCGCTCTGTTAGACTTGTATCCCTTAGGGTGTTTGCTCGTCTTCTTAAAGTTCTTAAGATAGCTGTCCTCGGTGTCAAGAAATACACCTGTGGATATCCTGTTCTTCTCGCCTTTTAACTCGTCAGGGTGCGCTAACCTTAAGTACTGATACACAAGTTCCTTTAGGAAAATAACACCACCAAATCCATCTGTTAATGCATGAAAAACTTCCAGATTGATGCGGTTCTTATAGTGTGTAACCCTGAACATATATTGCTGGTTCTTAGACTTGTTGATATACGCACCCGGATATGAGGCTTCCTCAGTAACAAGCGGTGCTGGGCGGTTGTTGGCCTCGAAGTAGTACCAGAACATGCCTGCCTTAAGTCTCATTCTGAATATCGGAAGATTAGGAAGAACCATGTTAAGTGCTTCCTGAAGGCACACTCTGTCAACTTCTTCCTTGAGTACGGCTGAGATTCTGTAGACATTTGACATGTCCTCAGTCGCAATAACCGGAAAAAGATTGGCGGTGTTATCAAGTTTATCCCAAGCAATATCTGAGTCTCTGACTACTCGCTTAGGTTGTTTTAAAGTTGTATCTTGCTTATCCATCTAAATCACCTGATTATTATTTCATTAAAAACAAGATGATTATAGCATATATTTATTATTTGTGGTAGTATATGATTTATACCGCTAAAGGAGGTTTATGGATATGACTATCAAAGAAACTGCAAGAAGTATGAAATTAGCTTCACCTAAGATGGCTGCAACATCAGGTGAAGACAGAAATAGAGCGCTTAAAGCGATATCTGATGCACTTATCAAGAACAAGGACGAGATTTTTAAGGCCAATGCTTTAGATCTTGAAAATGCTGCTAAAGACAACATTTCACAGGCTGTCGTTAAGAGACTGAAGTTCGACGAAGGCAAGCTTAACGGGGTGATTGAAGGTATCGCTAATCTTATTAATCTTCCTGATCCTGTAGGCAAGATTATGATGGCAAGAGAGTTAGATGAGGGGCTTACACTCAAGAGAGTGTCGTGTCCTATCGGAGTTATCGGAGTTATATTTGAAGCAAGACCGGATGCTTTGGTGCAGATTTCGAGCCTCTGTATTAAGAGCGGAAACTGTGCGATATTAAAGGGTGGTAAGGAGACTGTTAACACTAACACAGCTCTTTTTGAGATTATTAAGAATAGCATTGTAGAGGCAGGACTTCCTGCTGACTGCCTTTTTAAAGCGGAGCAGCATAATGAGATAGACGAGCTTTTAAAATGCGATAAGGACGTCGATCTTCTTATTCCTAGGGGCTCGAATGCATTTGTACAATATATAATGAACAACACCAAGATTCCTGTTATGGGACATGCTGATGGCGTGTGTCATGTTTATGTTGATAAGGCGGCTGATTATGACAAGGCGATTAAGATAATCGTTGATGCCAAGACTCAGTATACAGCTGCCTGCAATGCGGCGGAGACTTTACTTGTAGACAGAGAAATTGCTTCTGATTTCCTTCCTAAAGCAGCTGCTGCTCTTAAGGATGCCGGCGTGGCATTAAGGGGCAATGAGGAGGTGTCTTCATTTGTCGAAGTAGAAGCAATGAAGGATGATGAGTACAATAAGGAATACCTTGATCTCATCATGAGTGTCAAGCTAGTAGATGGAGTTACCGAGGCGGTCTCTCATATCAACAGATTTGGTTCGCATCACACTGATGCAATAATAACAGAGGATAAAGATACCGCTGAATACTTCATGAATATGGTTGATTCGGCAGGAGTTTATCAGAATGCATCAACCAGATTTGCGGATGGTTTCAGGTATGGATTCGGTGCAGAGGTTGGAATAAGTACTTCTAAGCTTCACGCAAGAGGACCTGTCGGATTAGAGGGATTGATGACTTATAAGTACAAGCTTTACGGATCAGGACAGATAGTTGATGACTATGCAAATGGTACTGCACAGTTTCATTTTAAAGATATTGACTGTCTATAATTTAGTGTAATAAAGTGTAGTCAATCATATATGAATGTGTTATACTTAAAGTTAGGTAACTGTGTTTATTATTATTAGGTAGGTTGATTCTATGTACGAGATAGTCTCTAAGGAATTTGTCGATTTTATTAATCAGGCAGATTTATCAGAAACAAAGACTAGTAATCTATATAGAGATATTCTTATTAGGCTGGCAGACATGGCAGCCTTTTTGTACGTGGGGAGGGCAGAGATTACCTATAAGACCAAGCCTAATATATTTGATTTGGCGGGCGATAATGTTGATTTGTCTTACGACTTCAGTCAAGACATAGATAAGACCAAGCCGGCAATCAGATTGAAGTTTAAGCGTGATATGGGTGATGTGAGAGTCACTTTAAGGGTTGTCAAGGGCTATGAGTGGACTCAGGATGACAGGGAGTCCATAGAAGCCATTGTTAAGAATGTATATATTATCATTAGCAGATCAAGGATGCTTAAGCAGCTTGGGCAGACTACCGATACGGATATGATGACCGGACTTCTCAATCATGCCGGTGTTATCAATCTAGGTAAGAGTGTAGCATATAGGGATATTCTTAACTATTACACAAGCTGTTACTTTAATATCAAGGGATTTAAGAATGTCAATAAGAAACTTGGCGTGGAGGAAGCAGATTCCATCCTTAGGAAGTATGCCAAGTACATATATGATTTTGTGGATCATGATTCAGAATTCGCCGCAAGGCTTTCAGGAGACAATTTCTTTGTTATGATAGTCAGGTCAAGACTTGATGATTTTATCGATTACGCGACAAGTGCGGTATTTGGTGTAAAGTCGTTAGATGGCAAGAGATTCAAGATGCCTATAGATATAAGGATGGGTGTCTATGAGGCTGTTGACGGTGATACTATTAACGATCTCATCAACAGGGCGATGGAGGCTGAATCTCACGGAAGAAGCTTAGGTGAGGATATAAGCTATTTTGATGAGGAAGTTCAAGCTAAGGTTAGAAGAGAGAAAGAGATTATGGAACTCTTCCCAAGGGCTTTGGCAGATGGAGAGATTATTGCTTATTATCAGCCTAAAGTGAGGCTTAATAACATGGAGATATGCGGATGTGAAGCCTTGGTTAGATGGTTTCACGATGGTAGACTTATATCTCCCGGAGAGTTCTTACCTATAATTGAGAAGAACAATGCTACAGATTTATTGGATTTTTATATGCTTGAGAACGCTTGTTATGAAGTTAAGAACTGGATTAACAAGGGGCTTACTCCTATTAGGATATCAGTTAATTATTCTAAGCAGCACCTTGCAGATCCTGATCTTGCCAAGCGTACGGTTGATATCATTAAGAAGCATGGTGTCAATCCTAAGTACATAGAGATAGAACTAACGGAGACGTCAGATTACGATGATAATGATGCGTTGACCAGTTTTGTTGCGGATATGAATAGAGCCGGAGTTCATGTTAGTATGGATGATTTCGGAACAGGATCTTCATCACTTAACTTGCTCCTTAACTTGGATTTCAACGTTGTTAAGGTTGACAAGTCATTTGTTGATAACATTGGACTTGATACAGTTGCAGCTATTAAGGACGAAATTATGATCAGTAATATGATCAATATGCTCAGGGAGCTTGATATGGAGGTTGTTGCTGAGGGAGTTGAGACCAAGGAACAGCTTGAATGGATTAAGAACAAGAATTGTGACATTGTTCAAGGATATATTTTCGATAAGCCATTACCACCTGATGAGCTTGCTAAGAGACTTGAATCAAGAACATATGATGTGTGATATTTTTATAACCTGCCTTATGGCAGGTTATTTTTTTGTTAACCAAGGGGACGGACCCGAGGTAACCGGAGGGACGGACCCTGTGGTTTCTAGGTGGTCTCAAAAAATCTCTTGACACACGATAATATTTCGAATATAATGTACTTATCACAAAACCTACTAACCATATAGGGATTAAGGAGGATACAATTATGAGTAAGATTTATAGGGGAGCTACAGAGCTCATCGGTGGTACACCACTACTTGAAGTAACTAATATTGAGAAGGATCTTAATCTTGAAGCAAGAGTGCTTGTTAAGCTTGAGTATTTTAATCCTGCAGGAAGTGTTAAGGATAGAATTGCTAAGGCAATGATAGAGGATGCAGAAGCTAAAGGTGTTTTAAAAGAGGGTTCTGTTATAATTGAGCCTACCTCAGGTAACACAGGTATCGGTCTTGCGTCTATAGCAGCAGCCAAGGGATATAGAATCATCCTTACAATGCCTGAGACTATGAGCATTGAGAGAAGAAACATTCTTAAAGCATACGGCGCAGAGCTTGTATTAACTGACGGCGCCAAGGGTATGAAGGGCGCTATCGAGAAGGCAGATGAGTTGGCTGCTGAGATAGAGGGCTCATTCATTCCGGGACAGTTCGTTAACCCTGCCAACCCTGCAATTCACAGAGCAACAACAGGACCTGAGATTTGGGAAGATACCGATGGAGAAGTTGATATATTTATAGCAGGTGTAGGTACCGGTGGAACTTTAACGGGTGTTGGTGAGTTCTTAAAGAGCAAGAAGGAAGATGTTAAGATTGTGGCATTAGAGCCTGCAAGTTCGCCTGTACTTTCAACAGGTAAGGGAGGACCACATAAGATACAGGGTATCGGAGCAGGGTTCGTTCCTGATGTTCTTAATACAAGTATTTACGATGAGATTGCAACTGTCGAGAATGATGATGCTTTTGCAACAGCTAAGTACTTTGGCAAGAAGGAGGGAATACTTGTTGGTATTTCTTCAGGAGCATCGTTAAAGGTTGCCCTTGACTACGCTAAAAAGCCTGAGAATAAAGGCAAGACAATAGTTGCTCTTCTTCCTGACACCGGTGATAGATACTATTCTACAGCACTTTTTGTGGATTAAAGGGGTGTATAGATGAAGTTATCCAAGAAGGGAAGATATGGACTGGTGGCTCTTATTGATTTGGCATCTCATGCAAATGAAGGCTGTGTAACGCTGGTCAGCATCGCCGACAGGAACGGAATATCTCTTAAGTATTTAGAGCAGGTATTTGCAAGCTTTAAGAGAGCCGGAATCGTAAGGTCAATAAAGGGTCCGCAAGGAGGTTATACTCTTGCAAAGCCGGAGACAGATTTAAAGGTATCTGAGATTGTTGCCGCGATAGAAGGAGATTATCATTTAGAAGATGAGAATGGCAATGATACGTCTACTTATCAGAATAGCTCAATCGTGCTGCAGGACTTAGTCATTTCCCCTATCAACCAGGCGGTTGATGAGATACTTGAGAATCTTTCGCTGGAAGATTTAAGGGATGCCTACGATAAGGGGACATCTGAAGACATGTATTATATATAAAATGTAAGCTCATGCGTGGCATGAGCTTTTATTAACACTTATTAATTATATTTTGCTTTAAATATTTGTGCGAATGTGTTAAAATATCTAAGTGAGCGACAAGTTGTTTGTGCAATTTCGTGAAATCAATAAAGTTTAAGGAGGGAAAGCTATTGAGGCAGTTATATGGAAAGAGCGATAGAGGTGATCTATCGGAAGCTTTAAAATCAATTTCATCGCCTGATTTGCTTATTATGGTCTCTAATGGCAATCAATTTAAGGCACATGTTGCTGAACTTAATGAGAAATATCCTAATGTACCTTGCATAGCAACGACAGGACATTTCTATGCAGAGACTGTTAAGGAAGGCGGAGTTGCTGTAGTTGCAATGTCCGGTGTCAAGGCGAGAGCCGGAGTATTGAGAGATGTCTCTACCGTTCCGATAAGGGATATAGCAGAATTTGAGAAGAACCTGTCAAGTGTTTCTCCGGATGCTAAGAACACGGTTTGTATAGATTTTTGTACAGGTAATGATGCAGCGGTTCTTTCTACAATGTACAGTGTTCTTGGCAAGAAGAATATATCTTTGGTCGGCGGAACTGCATTTGATGGAATGGTTGCTGTCAACGGTACTGTATATGAGGACGCATCTGCTTACATTTTCATCAAGAATCTTGGCGGTAAGATTAAGGTTTATAAAGAGAATATCTATAAGCCTATGGAAGAAGGATACAGGTTCGTTGCGAGCAACACTAATCGTGACAAGTATTATGTCGGTGACTTCAACGGCAAGCCGGCTAAGAAGGTATACGAGGACATCTTCGGTATAGGAGATGCTGATATTGCTAGCCAGACCTTTAGGAATCCACTTGGTAAGGTCACAGGTAGAGATATCTGTATTGTTTCACTTAAGGAGGCTTCAGGTAACGGTCTATGCTGCTATCGTCAGGTTAACAATTCGGATGTTCTTACAATCCTTCATATTGAAGATTATGAGAAGGTGGTTGATGAGACGGTTGAGGCTATCAAGAGCGATTTCGGGAAGGCTAGCGCCATATTCTCAATTAACTGTGCGTTCCGTTATTTGTTCTTTACTGATGAGCATTTTATGGGGACGTACCTCAATAAGATGAGTGCTGCCGGAATGCATGTCGGAATGGTAGGTAACGGTGAGCATCATAACGAGCAATTTGTCAATCAGTCTATGTCATGTGTGGCATTTGAGTAGAAAGTGGGTGAATGAATATGGCATTATTTGGCAAGAAGACTGCCGACGTTCAGCCACAGGCTGTTACTAAGGCTGTAGTACATAATTACGATCCTATTGTTCATATATCTAAGAGTGTTAGGGATTATCAATCAGAGCTTGCTAAGAAGGAAGTAGACTCTCTTGAGGAACTTAATATCATTAGTAAGGATTTTAAAGATATTCTTAAATTAGACGAGGATATGCAGAGCAAGTTAAGGGAATTTAGCGGAGTGTTCGATAGCATTTCAGAATCTACCGGTAAGTTTAAGGATGTTGAAGAAGATATCAAGCTATCAGTTGAGAGTGCAGAGGTTATGATGTCTGAACTTGAGGACAGCTCTGAACTTGTTAAGGTACACCTTGATGAGATGCAGGGTATATTTACAGAGTTTACCGAAAGCGTTGGTAAGATTTCAGAGTGTATGAAAGGTATTGTTTCCATCGCTAATCAGACCAATATGCTTGCGCTTAATGCTTCTATAGAGGCTGCAAGAGCAGGTGAGATGGGTAGAGGCTTCACGGTTGTTGCTGAGGAAGTTAAGAACCTTGCTGATGAGATTAAGCAACTTGTAGGACAGGTTGAAGAAAGTATCAGTGATGTTGAGGCCGGAACCGATAGATTGAGCGAGAGTATCAACATAACGAGTGATGCACTGAGTAAGAGCTTTGAGAATGCAGCTGCAACCAAGGAGAAGTTCAATCAGATTAACGAAGCTGCTCACGGAGCAGATGATGTTAAGCAAGAAATTGATGATGCAACTAACGCTGTTGTCAGTGAATTCAAGAATCTTGATGATTCATTTGCAACAATAAGTTCTAAATATCAGGATGTCGAGGTTCATATTGAAGAGGCTAACAGTGTTGGTACAACCAAGAGTGTTCTTTATGAGAATATCGAGAATATGCTTGCTCAGGTTGAACCTTATATTAAAGGCATCAAGGAAGACAGATTATAATTTCATTTTTAAGATTGTTTATCTAAAGTACCTCGTTTATTCGGGGTACTTTCTTTTTTATAAATTGAATAAATGCAGTATTTATGGTAAAATTTATATAGTTTGTTTTCATATTTTTTATTCATCGGAGGGCTACCTATGATACGTTCTAAATGGACATTTAAGGTTAATCATATAAGCATTATTTTTTTGATTTTGAGTCTCTTAATTAATCTTCTCGGAAGGTTTATTATTTCAAAAGTTAGCGTGCCTTTTTGGCTGGATTCGGTTGGAACGTGTTTTAGTGCAACTGTGCTTGGCCCGCTTGGTGGAAGCATAGTGGCCGTGTTTACCAACATTATATCGGGATGGGGATCTTTTACCGATATGATGTATTCATTTGTCGGCGCAGCAGTTGCTATTACTATTGGTTTATTCTACAGAAGACAAGACTGGTTTAACAGTTTTCGTACATTTTCTGCTGCTACATTGTCAGCCCTCGCAGCAGTTGTTTTCTCGCTTCCTCTTAACATGATTCTGTATGGAGGATATACAGGCAACGAGTGGGGCGATGCTCTTTACGACATGATTTATCAGTACGTGGCTTCGGATTGGGTGTGTGCTTTTTTGGCTGAGAGCTTTGTTGATATTCCGGATAAGGTTCTCTCTATGGGATTGGTTGTTTTGGCCCTTAAGATTTCGGAGGCGACATCATTTACTCAGTCTATTGACAATTATCTTGATAATCTTGATGAAGTCAAGAGTCGTAGCAAGGCAGAGAAGGCAAGGCTTAAGAGAGTTAGGGAGAAGAAGAGACAGGCTAAGCACGGAGGGGAATCGAACGAAGATAGCGACTCATCTAAGAACAAATCTGCAAGAATCAAGAGTCTTGTTTTGGCATTTGCGGTAATAATGCTTGGAGTGGGAAGTGTAGGATATACTGATGCTTATGCATATAAAGATATCAAGTCAGAATATAAATTCACCGGGTTTGATACCAACGACGGACTTGCCTCTCTTGAGATTAACAGCGTTGTTCAGACGGATGACGGATATGTGTGGGTAGGCGCCTACTCAGGACTTTACCGCTATGACGGTTCTAAGTTTGAGAAGAAGACTGTAGACGAGAGAATATCAAGTGTTACTGTACTTTATATAGACCATAAGGGCAAGTTATGGATTGGAACCAATGATTCAGGTGTCGGATGTTATGATATTAAGACAGATTCCATCGTGTTCTACGATATTACCTCCGGACTGAGTTCTAACTCTATCCGTTCTGTTGCTGAGGATTCTAACGGCAATGTATATGTGGGTACTTCCATGGAGCTCGCAAGAATCAGCAAGAATGGGGATGTTTTCTCATATGACGACTGGGAGGATATTTCATTTGTCAACTCGTTAAGTTCTGATGAAAGGGATTATGTTGCCGGTGTTACAATCTCAGGAACCTTGTTCATAATGAATAACGGAGCTATGCTTGACAGAGTAGTTTTAGATTCTACGGACGGAACTTATTACTCTAGCGTGTGTGCCGCTGAGAAAGGCAAGTTCATGGTGGGTTCGTCCAGCGGTGTGTGCTATACATTTACCATTGAGAATGACAAGATTAAGTTCAACAACGCCAGATATGATGCGAGCGCTATCAACACGACAGCGGCTATTCACTACAATAAAGAAGATAACAGCTACTTAGTTGCGGCAGATATGGGTATTGGATATATTGACGAAGAGGGAGATTTTATCAATCTTTCAAGTGAAGATTTTGATACCTCATGTTGTTCGTGTATGGTTGATTATCAGGGCAATCTTTGGTATGCCTCTAACAAGCAGGGTGTAGCGAAGTTCTCGGTCAATCCTTTTGTCAACATTTTCACCAAGGGGAATGTTAAGAGCGCCACGGTTAACAGTGTGGTTTTATGTGGTAATGACTTGTACGTAGGTCTTGAGAATGGACTTTACGTACTTGATTCGAAGACTTATCAGACCAAGAATTATTCGTTTATCGAGCGCTTTAACAATGTGAGAGTGAGACAGACTTACAAGGATTCTAATGGTAATATCTGGCTCTCTACTTACGGTGCGGACGGACTTGTTATGATTGATCCTAATCATAATATCACATGTTACAACGAGTCAACGGCAGGTATATGTGGATCTAGGTTTCGCTCAGTTATTGAGCTTCCGGACGGCACAATTGTCGCAGCAAGTACGGAGGGTCTTAATTTTATCAAGGATGGAAGAATTGTCAAGACTCTTGATGGAAGCAAAGGCTATTCTTCACCGCAGACCTTAAGCATGGTTCTTGCTGACGACGGCTCACTTATATGCGGTACTGACGGAGACGGTGTTTACGTTGTCAAGGACGCCAAGGTTGTAAGGCATATTACAGAGGAGGACGGTCTTAATTCACAGGTTGTAATAAGAGTATGCAAATGCACAGGTGGATACATTTACGTTACAAGCAATATGCTCTACTATGACGACGGTGAAGAGATTGTCAAGCTTAACAAGTTCCCATACAGCAATAACTATGACATTTTCATAAATGATTATGGAGATGCGTGGGTATTTTCGAGTGCCGGAATCTTTGTGGTTAAGGAGTCAGAGCTTATTGCAAATGATGACTACAGCTATTCTTTACTTAATTATATAAGAGGTTTAGACACTACAATTACAGCTAATTCATGGATTGATTCGGATAAGGATGACATTTATATTTGCTGTACTGACGGCGTCAGACTTGTATCGACTTCTGACTATGATAATCAAGACAACAAATACATGGTTAGAATAAGTAGTGTGTATTGTGATGATACGGAGATTAAGGGAGACTATACAGGATACACAATCCCTAAGGATACTAAGCGTATCAAGATATTCCCTGCTGTTTTGAATTACAGCCTTTCTAATCCTCTTATCAGGATTTATTTAGACGGTGCTAATGATGTAGGTGTTACGGTGCATCAGGATGAGCTTGATTCACTTAGTTATACCAATCTTCCGTACGGCAAGTACAACCTGCATATTCAGGTTATTGATGAGTTCAGTAACAGGGTTTTGGATGAGTCAACATTTACCATAATGAAGGATGCACAACTTTATGAAAGAGCGTATTTTAAGCTTTATCTGTTCAGCGTTGTTATCCTGTTTATCGCTTATATTGCGTGGTTTGTTGCTAAGCTTACCTCTCTCTCTGTTATCAATAAGCAGTACGAAGAGATTAGAATTGCCAAGGAGGAGGCAGAGTACGCCAACAACGCTAAGTCAAGATTCTTAGCCAATATGTCACATGAGATAAGGACGCCTATCAACACGATTATGGGTATGGACGAGCTTATTTTGAGGGAGGATGTTGACAAGATAGTTAAGTCTTATGCCAATGACATACAGGCTGCGAGCGCGTCATTGCTTTCGATTGTCAATGATATTCTAGATCTTTCTAAGATTGAATCAGGTAAGATGAATATTGTAGATGAGCAGTATAAGACGGTAGATCTTATCCTTTCTGTGATAACAATGAACAGGGTTAAGGCGGATGAGAAGAGCCTATTCTTTGAGGCAGAGATTGATCCTAATATTCCAACCAAGCTTTTTGGTGACGATGTCAGGGTTAAGCAGATTCTTCTAAACCTATTAAGTAATGCCGTCAAGTACACTGAAAAGGGTACGGTTAAGCTTATTGCAAATGTTATAGAGTCGACAGACGAAGATGTTACCTTGAAATTCGAAGTAATCGATAGTGGTATCGGTATTAAGGACGAAGATAAGGATAAGCTTTTTGTTCCTTTTGAGAGACTTGATGAGGTTAGTAACACTCATATTCAGGGTACAGGTTTAGGACTTAACATTACCAAACAGCTTGTAGATCTTATGGATGGAACGATTGAGGTTGAGTCAGTTTACGGTGAGGGGTCAACATTTGCCGTGACACTTAAGCAGGTTATTGTTGATCCGACTCCGATAGGAGACATAAGAGAAGCTGCTAAGAAGCGTACTAAAGAGCAGGCTTATAAGGAGAGTTTTGTTGCATCAAGAGCCAAGATTTTGGTTGTTGATGACAATAAGATGAATCTTACAGTTGTCAAGGGACTTCTTAAGAAGACCAAGGTTCAGATTGAGACTGCCGAGTCCGGCAAGGAGTGCTTAAAGCTTGTGGAGAAGAACAAGTACGATGTTATCTTGCTTGATCATGTTATGCCCGAGATGGATGGAGTAGCAACCTTAAGACAGATTAAGACCATGGAATCTTATAATGGCGCGACTCCGATAATTGCACTTACTGCCAATGCAATAGCTGGCTCTAGGCAGAAGTACATCAGTCTTGGATTTGATGATTATATTTCTAAGCCTATTAACAGTAAGGAACTTGAGAAAATGCTTGAACATTATATTGATGATTCACTTATTGACTCTAAGTCGCCCGGCGAGTAATGGCAGTACTCACAACTATTTTACAATAATCTGTGTAATGTGACAATAATTGCAAATGAAATTGACTTTATAATAACCATATTGTACAATTACATTAGATTGAATGCCAATTAAGCTTTTTTAAGGGATACTTATGTATCCCTTATAATATGCTACATTTAAGGAGAGATTTGATGGACATTAATTACAGCTATGAGATTGCTGCACTTATAATCTATGTATTTTGCGGCTTTTTGCTTATTGCGGATAAGGGCACTAAGAGGAGACAGAACAGGATTCTTCTTGCTGCATTTGCAAGCTGTGTAATAGGGACTTGTTGTAGTCTCAATACTGCAATCATAGCAAGTGAAGTTGACTTTTTTAATGATGGTTTCGACATGCTGTTTAAGCTTTCTCAGTACGGCTACCATGCATCCCACTCTGTTCTCGCCTTGCTCACCTGTCTTTATGTAATTGAGGTAACAGGTAAATGGAATCAGATAGGAAGTTTTAAGAGAGCACTTTTAAGCATTCCTTTATTGTTATTCTACATAATGCTCGTTGTCAATATATTCACTCCGCTTGTGTTTGAGGCTGAGAATGGTGTCTATACCAGATATCCCGGAATATATGTTGAGTACGTGGCAGCGGCAATCTACGCAGCAGTATCTGCTATTATACTTATTTCTAACAGAGCGGTTTTAGCATTTACCAAGAAGGTTGGTATGGCTGCGTTCTTTGTAATATCGTTTGTGGGTGTCGTTATTCAGCTTATGAATCCTTTGGCTCTTGTTGAGGTGTTCTCTGAGGCGTTAGGATTGCTTGCTCTTTTATTCTCTGTCGAGGATGATAGGGCATCAAGAGATATTGTCACAGGCGTTACCAATCGTAATACCTTTGTGGCGGACAATATTAGATTTATGTCTGCTGTTAGTAATTATCAGGTTGTATTTGTCAAGCTTGCCAACTATCGCAATTTCTTAGAAGCTATGGGTGTGCTTGCTATGAATGAGATTTTGGCTGATATTGCGACATGGATGGCAGATGATAATCAGGAGTTTGAGGTTTATTACCTCGAGAATGGTACATTTGCATTTAGCAACTATAAATGGAATGAATATGAAGTAGAGAAGTTAGTCAACAAGATAAGGCTTAAGTTCTCAAGTTATTGGACTTTTGGAAGTATTACTGTTCCGTTTAACACACAGATTTATACTGTCAAGGTTCCTAAGGATGTCAACAACGTTAATGATTTGCTTTCGCTTATCGAGTCTGACAACAGTATAACAGATCAGGTTGTATCTTGCTTCTCAGGCGAGGATCTTCAGTTTGTTAAGCGTAAGTCTGATGTTGAAGCTGCTATCAAGAGAGCTATTAATAACAATACTCTTCAGGTGTTCTATCAGCCTATCTGGGACAGTAACAGGAATAAGATTAATTCGGCTGAGGCACTTGTAAGGCTTGTTGATGATGAGCTTGGATTTATTCCTCCTGATGAGTTTATTCCTATTTCGGAGCAGACCGGACAGATACTTGATATCGGAATGATTGTTTTTGAGACTGTTTGTAGGAATATCAAGGAACAGAATTTCAAGGATTTAGGTATTGAGTATGTAGATGTTAACCTTTCTCCGGTTCAGTGTATGCAGAGCAACTTGGACGAGACCTTTAAGATGATTATGGATAAGTACGGCGTTACTACCGATCAGATTAACTTAGAGATTACGGAGACCGCTGCTGCTGATAGTCCTGAGATGTTTACAGAGACTATGAATAAGCTTAAAGCTATGGGATTTAAGTTCTCACTTGATGATTACGGAACAGGATTTGCCAATCTTTCTTATATGGTTGATATGGATTTCCATATCATCAAGATTGATAAGAGTATTCTTTGGAATGCAGAGGAGAATGAAGTGGCTAAGGTCATCTTGGACAACACGATACGGATGATTAAAGAGATGGGTGTTAACATCATTACAGAGGGTGTTGAGACATCAGCTCAGAGGGATTATCTTAAGAGTGTCGGATGTGATTATTGTCAAGGATATTACTTCTCTAAGCCTGTTGAGAGAGACAAGTTTGTGGACTATTGTAAGTCGTATAAGCCGGAACTTAACAGAGCGGTTGAATAAAATGTATCTTAAGCAGTTGCCTTTGGCAGCTGCTTTTTTTATAGTAAGTTATTACGCGATTTTGCGAAGAGAGAGTAAATAATTAGGGATGAAATAAAAATGTAGTTGACAAGATGTTACATATGTGATATATATGTTAACGACGACTAACATATGAACAAGTGCTCATACATTTGAGCAAAGGAGGTACAATATGTTTTTGACATTGAATGGGATAAAGAAGTCTTTTGGCACAGGAGATAATAAGGTTCAGGTGTTGAAGGGGATTGATTTAAGCCTTGATAAAGGAGAGTTTTGTGTTTTACTTGGTCCTTCGGGGTCAGGTAAGTCTACTTTACTTAATATTATTGGAGGGATAGATAGTGCGGACTCCGGGGATATTATTGTCGGCGGTAACAGAATGGCTGACATGAAGGAGAAGCAACTTACTAAATATAGGAGAACACATTTGGGTTACATTTTCCAAAGATATAATCTTATTCCTAATCTTACAGTTAGGGAGAATATAGAGGTTGGCGCTTATCTTAGTAAGAATCCTCTTAATATTGATGATCTTCTTAAAACACTCGGTTTAAAGGAGCATCAGAATAAGATTCCTAATCAGCTTTCGGGTGGACAGCAGCAGAGGTGTTCTATCGGAAGAGCGTTAGTCAAGAATCCGGATATTTTGCTTTGTGATGAACCTACCGGTGCGCTTGATTCTAAGACTTCAATTGAGATACTTGGGCTTATTAACGATGTAAATGTTCGATATGGTAACACAATAATTATGGTTACTCATAATGACGGAATCAAAGAGATGGCTGACAGAGTTATCAAGTTGAAAGATGGAATGATAAGAAAGAATTACACTAATGAATTTAGGACTCCTGCTAACGAACTTGACTGGTAATATGGAGGTTTATTATGAAGAATCCACTTAATAAGCGAGTCTTTAGAGAGATAAAAAGTGATTTCGGTCGATACGCAGTTATATTTATGACGCTAGTCTTGTTTATTGGCTTGACGTCGGGATTCCTGATAGCTGCAGATAGTCTTCTATATGCATATTACGAAGGGTTTGATAAATACAATATTGAAGACGGTCACTTTGAGTCACAAGACAGACTTAATAAATCACAGATAAGATTAATAGAGAAACTTAACATTAAACTATATGACATTTCCTACACTGAAGAGAGAATAACATCCGGAAGTGAAATCAGGATATTTGCTAATAGAGAAGAGGTCAATAAACCTTCGCTTATGGAGGGGAAGCTTCCCAAAGCCAAAGGAGAGATTGCTCTCGACAGAATGTTTGCAGATAACAATGAGCTAAAAGTAGGAGATGTTATAAAAAGTGATACAAATGAATACGAGATTGTAGGTTTGGTAGCTCTTTCCGATTACAGCACGATGTTTAAAGACAATTCCGATACGATGTTTGACTCTATGCTTTTTGGAGTCGGGATTGTTGATGACTCTACATTTGCCGAATATGATAAGGATTCAATCACATACACTTACGCATGGAAATACAACACTCCTCCTAAAGATAAGGAAGAAGAGAGTGATGTGGCAGAGGATTTGATGCTGGATCTTAACGGAATGATTGCGTTAGAGGAATATGTCCCGAGTTACGCCAATCAGGCGATTCAGTTTACCGGTGATGATTTTGGCGGCGACAGAGTTATGATTCAAGTTCTTTTGTATGTGATAATTGTAATACTAGCTTTCATTTTCACTATTACGATAAATGATACTGTTGCAAAGGAATCAGATGTTATCGGTACGCTTCGAGCTTCGGGATACACCAAGAATGAGATAATATGGCATTACATGATTCCTCCAATTGTGGTTACAATTGTCGCGGCCATTATAGGAAATGCTATCGGCTATTCATTTTTAAGAGTTTTAATAGCCAAGCTTTACTACAACAGTTATTCACTTCCGACTTATGTTACACGATGGAATGCGGAAGCATTTGTCGAAACAACTGTAGTTCCTGTGCTGATAATGATGGCAGTTACATTTCTGTCATTAAGGTCTAAGCTTAAGTTTACGCCGCTTCAGTTTTTAAGAAGGGATCTTTCAAAGAATAAGAATAAAAGAGCCATTAGGCTTCCGCATAAGATGGCATTTTTCTCAAGGTTCAGAGCCAGAGTTGTTTTACAGAATGTCGGTAATTACATAGTGCTCTTAATCGGAGTGTTCTTTGCGAATTTCCTCTTGATGTTTGGATTGATGTTTCCGGAGATTTTAAAGGATTACCAGGAGAAACTTCCGGACAACATGTTGTGTAAGTTTCAGTATATTCTTGAAGTTCCTATTAGCGCAATGGATGAAGAGCACAAGCTTAACAGTATGTTTGAGATGATGAAGTACCAGGAGGAGATAGAGACTGATGTTGAAGATGCCGAGAAGTTTACCGCATACTCCTTAAAGTCTAAGGGTGTTAAGGGAGTAATGGATGAATACATAAGCATTTACGGTGTCGTGGATAACAGTAAGTATATTCATCAGAAGATAAAAAAAGATGAAGTATATATATCCAGCTCTTATGCTGATAAGTTTCAGTATGGTGTCGGAGATACGATTACTCTTTATGAAGAGTATGGTGACGAGGTTTATGATTTTAAAGTTTCTGGTATATATGATTACTCAAGTGGTCTCGTTATTTTTATGAGGCAGAAGGATGTCAATGAGATGTTTGACCTTGGGAAGAGTTATTTCTCGGGTTATTTCTCAAATGAAGAGATAACAGATATTGATTCTAAATATATCTCAACCGTAATTGATTCAGAGGCACTTACCAAGGTTTCAAGACAGCTTTTTAAATCCATGGGTGGAATGATGGTTATCATGGATATTCTATCGATATTTATATTCCTGGTTGTCATTTACCTCTTATCTAAAATGATAATTGAGAAGAATACACAATCGATTTCGATGACGAAGATTCTTGGTTATTCCGGTATCGAGATTGGAGGACTTTATGTCGTTGCGACGAGCATAGTTACAGTACTTTGTATCGCTATATCGATTCCTACATTAAATGTAATTATGGTTGAGGTGTGGAAAACTCTAATCAGGAGTGAGATGCACGGTTGGTTTAATATATTTGTTCCTACGAATGTTCTAATAAAGATGTTTGTTATGGGTGTATTAACATACTTGGTAGTTGCGATGTTAGAGTTTATCAAGATTAAGAGGATTCCAATGGATATCGCTCTTAAGAACGAAGACTAAGGAGGATGTGACATGAGGATAATAAAGATGTTGGCGTTATTTATTGTTGTAGCCTTAACACTTTCAGTTACAGGATGCGGCAAAGATTCTTCTTCAGGCAGTCAAAGCCCGGTTAAGAAAGAAGAGGAGACCAAGGATAATGTAGATGTTTCATCGCTTTCGACAACATTTGCAAATGAAAAAGACGAGACGGTAAATGCCAAGGCGGATGCAACCGGTAAGGTTATGTCGCTTACAGCTTCTGAGCTGCTTACCGGAATTGAAGGGGATGAGCTTATAAAAGATTGCTCTGAACTTGACGAGATTATGAACACAGATGGCGATGAGGATTATTATGAGCAGAATGATAACGTAATCGTCTGGGAGAATAATGGTGAGGACATTGCATACGAAGGTAAGCTCGATAACAAGAAACTTCCGGTGGGAGTGAAGATTTCGTATAAACTTGATGGCAAAGAGGTCGATCCTAAAAGTATAGTCGGTCAAAGCGGCAAGCTTGAGATAAGATTTGATTATATCAACGATACTAAGGTTAAGCTTAAGGTTAAAGGTAAAGAAATAGAGTCGATAGTTCCATTTGTTGCGATAAGTATGGTGCCTTTGGACAAGGACAAGTTTAAGCATGTAGAAGTTGAGAATGGCAAAGTCATGAAAATGTCTGATTCGACTCTAGCTGTTGGATTCTGTCTTCCAAAGGTCAAGGAGTCTTTAAAACTTAAGGACTGGGAGGTAACTAAAGATATCGAGCTTGATGATTACATGGTTGTAAAGGCAGATGTCAATGATTTCTCTATTGATTATACCTCAACGATATTTACAAATGGACTCTTAAAAGACATGGAAGAGGACAGCATAGATGATGGTGACGACATGAAAGAGGGGATGGATGATTTAGGAGATGCTTCTAACGAGCTTGTTGACGGAACCTCTGAACTTTATGATGGTGCGGGAGATTTTGGTTCTTATTTAAGACAGTATGTTAATGGCGCGAGTCAGTTATCTAAGGGAGCCAAGCAATTATCTAAAGGTGCCAAGACACTTGATAGCAAAGGGAACGACTTATATAAAGGCTCTAAGGCGATAACGGATGGATTGTCGAAGATTGATACATCCTTAGCAGCTATTGATCTGTCAAATGATAAAGGCGATTCGGATATGCCTGATGTCTCTAAAGTTTTAACGGAATTAGGAGGAGATTCCAAAGATTTAAAGGAGGCACTTAATGCTCTTTCTAAAGAAATAGAAGAAAAGACCGGTAAGAGCAACAGTTTTGATACGTCGAAGGTAGATAAGGCAATATTAGGTATTTCAAACGATGTTAAGTCCTTGTCTTCATTTTCCGAAGCGATGAGTAAACAGGCATCAGCGATGGCAGGCATAGGAGAACAGCTTAATTCTCTCAAAGAGGGAATCTCAAGCTTGCATGCAGGAAGTAAGAGTCTTACCTCGGGAATCAAGGCTTATACTAAAGGAGTTTCGGCTGTAAGTAAGGGAAGCAAGCAGATATCAAAAGGAAGTGCTACACTCGCTTCTACAGGACGAACTCTAAACAAAGGGTATAAGACAATGCTTGAAGGAATTGGAGGACTTAAAAATGGATTCAGGACATTTAATGATGATGGAATAAGTGAGCTGACCAAGATTGCGGGTAGTGATATGGCTAACACACTTATGCAGGTTCGTGCGTTAAGGGAAGCGGATTTAAGGTATAAGAGTTTTACCAAGTCACTAGATGAACAGGACGGATCGGTTAAGTTCATAATAGAAACTGAAGAAGTCAAATAAAGAAAAGCGAGATGACCAACAATCATCTCGCTTAATTTTATAATTCTTCCCACATATCAAGGAATTCTTTAAGTTCTTTTCTTTCTTTTTCGATGATACGCTTATCCTGAGATTGAAGCGCAATCTCGAACTTCTTAAGCTTCGAATCAATCTCCTGTCTATCCATACCTAAAGTCTCAGAATACAGCTTCTCACCTCTTAAGAGAAGGAGCTTGTTCTCTTCCTGATCTCTCGGATGAATCTTTAAGTAGGAGAGTTCTTTAAAACGCTGCTCTATCTCTTCATCGGTCATATCTGTCTCGTTGTTCTTGATAATCTGCTTGTACTTCTGACCGGTTGAAACAACGGTGATCTCAACCTCTAAGATAGAGTTGATATCATAGGTATATGTAACATCTACAGACTCGGCACCTGCCTTGTTCTTAGGTACGACAACTTCCAAGTTGCCAAGTTCGATATTGTTCCTTGCAAATCTGCTCTCACCCTGTAAAATATTGACGTTAAGCATAGTCTGGTTATCGCGAATGGTATACATCCTCTCTGTCCTACTGACAGGAATTACCGTGTTACGCTCTATGATAGGACAGTAGTGGTTGTCTTCATACTGATGGTCACCCATATCTACAACAACCTCAGTTCCTAGAGTGAAAGGACATACATCTGTAAGGATGACTTCCTTGATTGACTTATCTCTCTCCTTGATAGCAGCCTGGATAGCAGCTCCTAAAGCAACTGCTTCATCAGGATTAACCGAGGTGTCAGGCATGTTCTTAAACATCTTCGCAACGAATCTTCTTACGCCGGGAAGCTTAGTAGCACCACCAACCAATACAATCTTATCAATCTCGCTGAGTTTAAGATGAGCATCGGAGAGTGACTTCTTAACAGGAATTCTGATGCGCTCATAAAGTGGCTCCAATGCCTTCTCATAATCGTGAAGTGAAAGCTCCATTTCATAAATCTCATTGTTAATCTTGACACTCATGCCAGAAACCAATGAGTCACCAAAGTTAATCTTAAGACTCTCGCAAGCTTTCCTGAGATTCTTTAGCTCCTTCACTGTCATATCCTCGCGCTTGATGTCTTTATTCCTCTCGAAGAAAATGTTCTCGATAGTGGTTGTAAAGTCCTCGCCACCTAAGTAATTGTCTCCGGCTACTGCTCTTACCTCAAGTATAGGGTCGAAGTAATCAAGTATAGATACGTCAAATGTACCTCCACCGAGATCAAACACAAGGAACTTAGAGTTGCCTTCTGTGTTATAAAGTCCGTAAGCGATAGCGGCAGCGGTAGGCTCGCTGATAATTCTGTCAACCTTAAGCCCTGCAAGCTCGCCGGCTCTCTTGGTTGCCTTACGTCTCATATCGTTAAAGTAAGCAGGCACGCTGATGACAGCCTCTGTTACTTCTTCGTCCAGGAAAGCTTCAGCATCTTCTTTAAGTGATCTTAAGACAAATGAAGAAAGCTCCTCGGCTGTAAACTTGTGATTGCCAAGTTCAAACTGCTTGTCGCTACCCATGTCGCGCTTAAAAACAGCAGCACAGGTATTAGGGTAGAGCAACATACGCTCATAAGCAGTCTTACCTACGTATATCTGGTCTTCTTCATCAACGCTGACGATAGAAGGAGTAAGTCTCTCTCCGAGTCGGTTGAGTATAATCTGTGGGCCTTCTTCTGTATAATATGATACCAACGAATTGGTGGTACCTAAATCTATTCCGATTACCATAGTACATCTCCTAAAAAGTGATATTACTATGCTAACACTATAATCAAATATAATCAATTAGTAATTTATACAAACTTTGCACATCTTATTGCTCCAAGTTTGGCTTCACAGTCATTAGGAGCCAAATCGAAGGAGAGTTCGTAATATTTAACAGCATCTGCATATTCCTTGCTAAGTTCTGCAAGTCTTGCTCTTATAAGGAACTCCTCGTAGCAACGTGAGTGGTGACAGTACTCGCAAAGAGGACACTTCTTAATAGAGTCAAGTATCTCTTTGTAGTGATCATCACCGATAAGGTAGTAGCACTGTGCTAAAGAAGTAATCCTGTGCGACTTGCTCTTAGGGTTAGACAGGTATTGTTCCTCTGAAGTGTAGTATATATACCAGTCAAGAGCTTGTTTAGCATACTTGGAAGCCTGCTCCATATCTCCTAAAAAGGCATAGCATAATGCAATATGTCTCTTGGTATCTCCTTTATAATTCCTGTCAGATACCGTTGATGACTTAGGATCGTAATTCCTATACATATCCTGTCTTGTGAAATACACTAGAGCAGTCCCGTAATCGCCCATTGTGTACATCATAAACATACCTAAATCTGTGTAAATGTCAGCATAAAAATCCCACAGAGATTCTTCAACCGGCGCCTCTTTAGCTTCCGTCGTGTTCTTGCCTTTCTTAACAAGAGGAAGACCAAGCTTAGACTTCTCTTTTGGATGAAGAATGAGGCTATATGTGCTTAAGAACCGCTTATATTTATTGTAGAGTTTCTGCTCAGTTTCGATATCGTTCTTGTCAGATATTTTATAGCACTCAATTATGTCTATATAATTCTTATTTAGTTTATAGATTGCCCAACGACTTCCCGGGTGATCCCTTAGGTATTTTTTGAGCATCTTCTCTGCATCTTTATACATAGAAATTGCAAGGTCAAAGTCTTTTAGGGCGACAGCAAATCTAGCTGCCAGACTGACATCGGTAACATTTTTACCGAAGCGCTCCATCATAGCCTGCTGTGTTTTAAGAGCTTCTTCATAACGCTGATCTGACTCATAGCATTTGACAAGGTTCTCAAATGGAATGGTAATCTCATCGTTACCAACAAGCTCAATTGCTTTGTTGAGATTCTCTATAGCCTCGTCAAACTTACACATAGCTAACAAGGTTCTTCCAATACCGTTGTAAGCGTATACATTGTTAGGCGACTTTTTGAGGGCTTCGTTAAAGTCGCTAAGTGCCTTATCGTGCATGCTGAGTCCCTGATAGAGGAGAGCGCGCTCTACATAATAGTAAGATGTAGAAAGGTTTTCAAGCTGGAGATCAGCTTCTCGCTTAGCGAGATCCATATCCTTGGCATCTTCGTAGTCGTTGTATCTTAAGAGATACATATGCATTAAGCGATAATGCACTTCCTTGTGTGAAGGATCAAGTTCCAACGCTCTTAATAGGATAGGTATTGCCTGTCTGTAATCGTTGTTCTTGGCGTAGTATGTACCGCATGTGTAGTATACTTCTGCCGATGGGGTATCGCCTTTGGCGAGCAACTTGATAAGTTCTGCAGAATCCATAGAACTGCCGTAGAAGTTGACAATGAAATTCATACATCTGCTCTGATAATCCCAGTTAAACGGAGCTTCTTTATATGCTTCTAAAGCGTACTCTTCAGGCTTTATGTCGGTTTGGTCGCCGGCGTCAATTATTCTCTTGGCTAATGAAGCTATTTCAAATTTTACATCTGCGGGTTCTAAAGGTATATTTTCAGCATTTTCGGCTTGGGCTTGATCCGCTTTCTCCTTAAGGCTGAGAAGCCTGTTCATAAGGGCTATTGCTTCGTTATAAGAGTTGATATTTTCAAGGTCTAAGCATGCCTTCATAAACTCGACACCTATAGTATCGAATTCTCTGTCATTGGCCTGCTGCAAGATATTCTTGGCATCTTCAAACTGTTCATATCTCAAAAAGGTTCTGAAAGCAAGAAGATAAGGTCTGAATATAAGCGGATTCTCGGCTGTGATCTTATAGAAATCATCTATTACAATCTGAGGAGAATTAATCGAGTAGGCAATATCCTGATGTAACTGCATAATAGGAAGTATCTGGCCGTAATCACGAATAAGATTGTCAGTGATTTCAAATGCTGTTTCATTCTTGGACCACGCTTGATAAAGTAGAACCTTGTCAATTAGAGAAGGGATTATATGTGCAGGATCGTCACTGAAACTTATAAGTTTATCATACGTCTCCTCTGCCTCGGTAAAGCTGTTCTCCTTAGTGAGCGCACGACCAAGTATAGCGTAACCGTAGTTACATCTGTTGAGCCTGTGCTGGGTTAAGATAGGAAGGTCGCTAATCTCTTTATCTTTAACCTCTTCCTTGATATCATCTAAATATTTATTCCAGGTCTTGAGGTAAGGGATACATTCTTTGAATTTACCGAGCTCAAAATATGAGCGACCGATAAACCAATAATAATCGCATATCCACTCATCATCTATCTTGACATCAAGAAGTCCGTCTAAAGCTTCCTGCCATCTGTCCAACTGGCACAAATACCTTGCCAGCTGAATAGCATTCTTAGAGTTGGTTGGGTCATCAGCACATTTCTTCTTATAGTCATCAATAAGATGCACATTTATCATTTCGAGAATACTTAGTGTCAGAGGCTCCTCACCAACTGTGTTGATGACATCTACAATCTTCTCGGAAGCATTTACATAATCTTTATTGATATATAGGATAAGAGCATTAGCTACCAACAAAGGATAGTTGTTAGGTGTTTCTTCAAATGCCTTATGCGCTATGTCCTTAACCTTATCAAGTGTATCGTCATCAAGACTCTCATGCTCTAAAAGAAGTATGACAGAGGCTTCACCTACTGTATAGAAAATGTGTGGAATCACATCGTCAAACATAATGTGCTTCGCCATCTTAACAGCTTCATCTTTGTTGCCTGTGTGATAGTAATAGCGCATCTTCTCTACGTATTCTACAGGATGCCAGAAATCTTGATTCTCTAAGAAACTAAAAAATGATAATATATGTTCCTTGATTTCTTCGTTGGTCTTGTTCGCTTCTACTAAAAGCAAGTCAACCTGGTATTTTAAGTCGAAGAGTTTACATAGATATGTATCCTCCTCGGTGTCAAAGTTGGTCTCGTCTTTTAGCGGTGTTACTGAATCTTTAGCAAGAGGAGTGTCAACGAGACCTTTCTTGGCCATAACTTCCTCGTGTTCTGCTCTCTTAATAAGATAATTAAAATCAATCTCGTCATCCTGGTTAGCATGTCGTACCACATACTGTAGAAAACTCTCAGGGAATTGCTCTGTTAGGAGAGTCATATCCATTTCTACTGTGAGAACTTTATTGATTTTAACCCACACTTCATGTGGGAGATAGAAGCGGTCAAGTAAGAATACCAAAAATGATTCTCTGGCTTTGTCTGCTGTGTCTAGATCATAGAATATAGGATTGTCAAGAAAACTATCCCAATTATCATAATCTATTCTTGAGGCATAGTTATCATATAACTGTGATGCTTCATATCCAATTCTTTCAAATTCATCAAGCTCGTCAGGATTGACAGGAGTGCCATCGTCTTCTATGTCCTCGGTTCTGGCATATTTAAGAGCCTCTTCATATGCTTCTCTAAGTCTCTTGAATCCTTCGGGATCTTCTTCCGGATGCACAGTTACTACAAGGCTTCTATATGCATTAACAATTGCAGTTTCGTCTTTGGTTGCTTCTATCTTGAGTGTCTGCCATATCTCTTTATCTTTCATAGTGGCCTCCTTTAAAAATAATAAACTATTGCTATTTTACCACATCTATATGAAATCTTGTAGTTGTATATAAAAAAATCCCCGATACAAATATGTATCGGGGATGATATACGTTTGATTGTATACGTTAATTACTTAACAAGATCGTTGTACTTAACAACTGCAGCCTCGTAAGCTTTCTTAGCGTCAGTAGCAGCCTTGTCAAATTTCTCCCACTCTGCTACAGCAGCGGTGTAAGCTTTTACAGCTTTCTCATAAGCGTCCTTAGAAGCATCAGAGGAAGCATTTGCAGAAGCCTCGGCAGAAGCGTTTCCAGAAGCGTTAGATGAAGCGTTCTTAGCAGCCTCAGCAGAAGCAGTCTTAGCGTCAGCAGAAGCAGCATCAGCAGAAGCTTTAAGTGCATTGTATGAAGCATATGCAGCCATAGCATCCTTAGAAGCATCAGCAGAAGCATTTGAAGATGCGTCCTTAGAAGCGGCGTCCTTAGATGCGTCAGCAGAAGCATCCTTAGAAGCAGCGTCCTTAGAAGCAGCATCCTTAGAAGCGGCATCCTTAGAAGCGTCAGCCTCAGCCTTCTTAGCTTCCTCTAACTCAGCCTCAGCCTTAGCAACCTCAGCCTTAGCAGTATCTACAGCCTTAGTAGCCTCAGTAAGAGCAGCGTTAGCAGCATCAAGAGCTTCCTTAGCCTTAGCAGCGTCAGCAGAAGCATTCTTAGCCTCAGCCTCAGCAGAAGCATAACCCTCAGCAGAAGCGTCCATAGAAGCTAACTTCTTAGCAGCAGCCTCAGCAGATGCCTTAGCTGTATCATAAGCAGCCTTAGCCTTAGCAGCGTTCTCAGATGCAACCTTTAAGGCAGCCTCAGCAGAAGCAAGAGCAGCTTTAGCTTTAGCAGCGTTAGCAGAAGCCTCAGCTACAGTCTTCTTAGTAGGGTTCTTAGAAGCATCACCTGAAGGAGTAACAGCAGGTGTCTCGGTAGAAGAAGCAGGTGCTGATACAGTGATTGTGTACTTCTTAGAAAGCTTCTTAGCTTTATTCTTCTTGGTCTTCTTGGTCTTAGCAGTAGTAGTTACGGTAACAGTTGCAGTACCTTCAGCAACACCCTTTACTACGAAAGAGCCCTTCTTACCGGCCTTAGTGCATTTCTTCTTAGAAACGCTTACTACTTTCTTGTTACTTGTCTTAACAGTGAACTTACCTAAAGCCTTGGTCTTCTTGTTAGCTGTAACCTTAACTTTGATAGTTGCAGTCTCGTTAATCTCCATGCCACTCTTAGCATAAGCAGAAAGACCGCTCACTGTGAGCTTCTTAACATACTTCTTAGCAGCAGAAGCATTGTTAACTGAAGCAAATGCGGTTGTGAACATGAGTGCAAAAGCTAATACTAATGCACCAATTCTCTTTGATTTGTTCATATTGGTTTCCTCCTTAGAAATATTATGAGAATAAAATGTGTGCTAATGCTTAATAAATAAGTCTATTTTAGCACTGTCCGTGACGTATTGTATCACGCTTTTTTGCAATAATCAATCAAATTTTTGTGAAGTTTGGCAATTCACATTTTCTTTAGATATAAAAAGCCCATCTGATGGTATTAAACCAATCAGATGGGGGAATATTAAAGTACTCTAATTACTTATTCTTTTTATCTACCAGCTTGATAAATTCATCGCCCGGCAGAGGCCTTGAGAAGTAGTAACCCTGGATGTAATCAATGCCGAGTTTCTTCATCGCTAAGAATTGTTCCTCGGTCTCGACACCTTCTGATACACATCGTAGTCCCATGTCATGAGCCATATTGACAATGGTTGTCATAACCTTGTTGGCACGTTCATTGACGAAATAACTCTGTGTAAGATCCATGTCGAACTTAACAATATCAACCGGCATATCGATTACGTAATTGAGGTTAGCTTCACCACTTCCGAAATCGTCTAGGCAGAACTGAAAACCATAATCAACAAGTTTCTGCATATTGCTGATAACTCTTGACTTAGAGTGAATAGTAGAAGACTCGGTAAGCTCGAGGCTTATCTGCTCCGGCTTGATGTCATAGTGGGTGGTAATCTGTTTAAGCTCTTCGGCAATATTCTTCTTCTCACATTGAACAACCGACAGGTTGACTTCTATATAGTGAAGGCCGTGCTCATTAATCCTGTTGTTGTGAACGAACTTGCAGCTCTTTTTGAAGATGATGTTACCGAGTTCTTTAATCTGCCCGGTGGCCTCGGCAACAGGGATGAATCTGCCCGGAGATACAAGCTTGCCGTCCTTGTCAACCATACGAACCAAAGCCTCTGCAGATACGAACTTGTCCTCGGCGGTAGAGTAGATAGGCTGGTAATAAACGACTATTCTGTCTTCGTTGACGGCATCCTGAATCTCTTCCTTGATTATGTTAAATTCCCTTGTCTCAGCAATCTGCTCGGCATCGACTGTGACGATATGCTCTTCAAGGTAAGTATTCCTTGAATTCATCTGACGGTTTAGCATTGCGTTGATTTCATCGGCACTCTCCGCAACCGAGCTGTCCTCCATAACAAAATAGACCGGAGTTATCTTGACCGGAGGCTCATGCTTAGGATTGTAATCCCATTGCCTTTTAAAACGCATCCTTATGGTATCAAACGCCTCTTTTAAATCGTCCTTATTGTCAAATGTCATCGTAAAACCAAAGGTTGAATTCCTGAATACTCTGGCTTTCTTAAAGTTGCTTAAATAGTTGGTAACAGCAACCGTAAGCATTGCATTTTCATAGCTCTCAACATTCTTGTCCGAGCGATGGTTGATGAATATTGTGAGCGTAGAAAAAGGCTTGCTCCAATTGTATCGCTCTGTCATATAAGAGTTAAGCGCAGTCGCGTTAAAAACACCGGTCTGCCTGTCGACATTCTCAACCGGATTCTCAAAGAGAGCGTATATTATCATTACCCCGAGTGCGCTTCCAAAACCTACCAGTAACAGTTGGTTGAACATAAACTGTATCCCGGCACATATAATCCATAAGATTATCCATATTCTCATGGAGATGAGGCGCTGTGGATTCATTCTTTTTGAGGCTATTGTTACAAGATAAAGCATGGTTATAATAGCCAGCCCCGCAGCCAAATAGGTAAAGCTTATTGAGGGACCGTAAGTAAAAATCTCTGTCCCGTTAACATGATATTTGATTGGAAGAACAGCAACCGTGACAGTGGCTATTAACAGTAGGGTAAGTGTGATTATCTGGTATCTTCTGTATAATCTGATATTATGGGAGAATGAATCATATAGGGTATACACAAGACAGGTGGCTGCAACCAATATGAGTGAAATCGGATAAGCTTTACAGATTATATCAAGCGTCAATCTGTTTAAGCTGTCTCTGTTGGTAATGGCTATGATTGAAATAATATCCAGATTGACTGAAAATATGGAAGTGAAGAGTATGCTTAAAAACATAAGCTCTGAATAAAGCTTAATTCTTCTCTGGAAAATGCTTAAAATTAAGATAACAAGTAATATTATAAGTCCGCATATCTGAAACTTGATATTCAATTTAAGCACCTCCTCACATCTGATTATTGAAACAATCTAAAATGGTGTATGCCACATAGGCATACACCACTATTTTAACATATCTGCATCTTATTAACAAGTTTATAAGATAAATTGTTTACTGTTCAGATGCTACAAAGCAAGCTTTTTAAGAATCTCATTGCTTCTCGTAACAAATGCCGTCATAGCGTCAGCATTTAACGGATGATTGGCAAGAACAGCAAGGTCATACAACTGCTTTACGATAAGCTCGGTTGTCTCGCCTTCCTTGTTGTCGATTATATATCTTACAAGGTCATTGTTAGCGTTAAGTACTAAGATCTCACCTTCACCGCCAAACATAGAAGGGTCAAAGTCACCGCCCATGCCGTATGCCTTCATCATATCCGCCATACGTCTGCTGTCCTCTGCAACCTGTAGCATAGAAGATATGTCAGCATTCTTAAGCTTGTCAACTCTTATATTGAGCTTGTCATTATCAAGCACTTTCTTAAAAATATCGGTTAAGCTTTCGGTTATATCTTTAAGTTCATCTTCCTTAACTTCCTCCTTAAAGTTGTCTAAGTCGGCGTCAATACGAAGGAACTTGACATTTGAATTAGCCTGCTCTAAGTGAGTGATGAACGGATTGTCAATGTTGTGATTCAATAGAACAGCATCCATTCCTTCTTCTTTGAACATCTTGATGTATGAGGCCTGCTCTAATTCGTCTGTTATATAGAATACTTTGTTCTCGTATTTCTCTTTACCAGCCTCGAGATATTCAGGAAGAGTAACATACTTACCTTCGATGTTCTTGAAGAGGATATAATCTGTCATCTTCTCGTTGAACTTGTCGTCTTTAAGACATCCGAACTTGATAAATGGAGACAAATCATCCCAGAATTTCTCGTATTCTTCCTTCTCTGTCTTGCACATACCTGCTAATTTATCGGCAACTTTCTTGGTGATGTAATCACTGATCTTCTTGACAAATCCGTCGTTCTGAAGAGCAGAACGAGACACGTTAAGCGGAAGATCAGGACAGTCGATAACGCCTTTAAGAAGAAGCAAGAACTCAGGTATAACTTCCTTGATATTATCAGCGATGAATACCTGATTATTGTAAAGTTTAATCGTTCCCTCTAAGGTATCGTATTCGGTGTTAAGCTTAGGGAAATAGAGGATTCCTTTGAGATTAAAAGGATAATCCATATTCAAATGAATCCAGAATAATGGCTCCTTGAAGTCTCTAAATACCTTTCTGTAGAAATCCTTATACTCCTCATCGGTACAATCATTAGGATGTTTGGTCCAGAGTGGGGTAGGATCGTTGATTGGCTTAGGTCCCTTGTCTTCCTTGGCTTCCTCGGTATCTGCCTCAGTGTCCTTAGTGTCAACGTCAACAACTTCTTCCTTTTCCTCTAGAGCTTCATCAGCATTTGTAAAGAAGATAGGAACAGGCATAAATGAGCAGTACTTATCAAGTACTTCCTTAACTCTGTACTCGTTAGAGAATTCATAGCTGTCCTCGTTAAGATAAAGAGTTATAGTTGTACCGCGCTCTTCCTTGTTACCGGTACTCATCTCGAATTCGGTTCCGCCTTCTGAAACCCAATGAACAGGCTTGGTGCCCTTTCTATATGATTTAGAATCAATGGTAACCTTGTCAGCAACCATGAAAGCAGAGTAGAAACCTAAACCAAAGTGGCCGATAATCTGTTCCTCGTTGGCTTTGTCTTTATATTTCTCTAAAAATGCAGCTGCGCCAGAAAATGCAATCTGGTTGATGTATTCATTTACTTCATCCTTGGTCATACCAAGACCGTTGTCAATGATGGTAAGAGTCTTATCCTTGGAACTTGCAATAACTTCAATCTTAAATTCCTCATCATCAGCAGGAGTCCACTCGCCCATGATGTCTAATTTCTTAAGCTTGGTGATTGCATCACAGCCGTTACTTACAAGCTCACGAAGGAATATATCGTGATCTGAGTAAAGCCATTTCTTGATTATAGGGAATATGTTCTCGCTGTTGATTGAAAGACTTCCCTTTGTTACTTTGCTGTCTGCCATTTATAACATCTCCTTAAATAGTAATATTATCTGTTAACAATAATAATAATCTTCATGGAGAGGAATGTCAAGAAAAAATTAGCACTCGTTTAAAACGAGTGCTAACAACAGGAATCGTTATTCTATTCTTCGAAATCGATATTCTTGCTTATAAGCAACTTCTTTACTGCATTTTCAAAAGAATGATCAAGCCCCTTATCCATTGAAAAAACGCTATAAGATGTCCCGGTGGTAACTATAATCTCACCATTCTTAAAAATGACATTTAAAAAGAGTCCTTCAACCTGGTCTATGGTGTAGTCATGAGTAGAAGAGTTATAAAGTATGTTGAGACTCTCTTTAGTAACACCCAAAACTATATTGAACCCGATAGGGAGCTTGTTGCCCTTGATCATTGAAAATATCAAAGGTTTAAGTTTCTTCCAACTTATGTAAGAATCCTCATCTTCCGGATTCTTGAATTCATTGTTTAGATGTCCGTCGATATTGTAGCTTATATCATGGTTGATGGACGCTTTGACACAGAGAAAGTTGTCAAATATCTCTCCTATAAACATCTCATTGGTAAAGGTTTTTAAATCTGTCACTTTAAGTGCAAGCATAGGTTACTCCTTGGTATTGTCGCTCTTGGTATCTGCTTTAGACGGAGCGTCTGTCTTGTTGTTTTTCTTCTCTTTTTTGTTCTTCTTTCTATTGATAAGGAAAATGATAAACTTAACTATACCAAATACAATCAAGAAAACAACAATCAACTCAGGAAGAGCTCTGATCAAGAAGAAGAGTAAGCTTTCAAGGAAGCTTAAGAAAGTAGAACCTGACTCTTTAAGAGTGGCTCTAAGTCTTTCGGCAAATGTGCTGTCATGACCTTCCTCAATGACTTTAACTTCTGTGAGATTGATGTTAACGTAACTGTAGGCAACATCCGTCTCTATCTGTGATTTCCTGGTTTTTAATTGAGCAATCTTAATCTGAAGTTCTGTTAAACTCTCTTCAAGTTCAATCAATGCCTTCTCGTCTTTGATTGTTTCTATCTGCTTTATGTATCGTTCCTCCTTAGCCTCATAAATCTCTAAAGCCTTGGCGGTGTCTGAGTATTCCTGTGAAACATTCTCAGCGTTGGAATTCTTGCTCTTTAGGGTAGCAGCATTGCCTGCTCCGGTCATAAAGTCTTCATACTTAGCAGATGCAACTCTTATGCTTGCTGTGTATGTTCTTAAGTTGTTGTAAGAATTAAGAGTGCTTAAGTTCTCTGATTCGACAAATGCATCATACTCTTTAATCATCTTCTTGATTGTGTCGTATGACTTGTCAAAATCAGTTGACTCTAAAGTTAAGCTGCCACGATAAACAAGCATGTCCTTGTTGATTGTTGAAGAAGTAGCGGCAGACTTCTCCTTCACTGTGGAGTCAAGATCTATATCATCGGAGCTACGGACCTCGTTGCCATCTTCATCGTATACAGTCTCGTCGGTTGCTACTTCATAGTCTCCTTCAGAGTATACTCCGCCCTCACCGTCTGCTTGTACCCCGGCGGATTTGCTGTTGTCATAGTCACCGGCATTGGCTGTGAATTCATTGGTGTTTCTCTGACCACAACCCGTAAATGCGAGAATAAGCGTTAATATAAGTGTTAATAGTAGTTGTTTCTTCATATGGATAACCCTCACTTTCTAATACTCCTTAAGTTGATACGCATCTTAATGCGAATACCGGTATATTATATCATATTTCTATTATTATTTCCAATGCTTACTCGCAAGCGTTGTTATCATAATTCTGACGATGGAAGGAGAATAATAATCCTTTTATTATGTTGAAAAATATGATAAAATCAATAAATGTAAGGTTCATGTAGTGCTTTAGATGGAGGAGGGTAATTATATGAGGTTTAAGAAGATAAGTACAAGGATGCTACTGATAATTGTACCGATACTGGTTATTGGAATGACGGCGCTTAACTTAATAAGCTTGTCTAACAGTCGTAATGTCATTGATGAACAGATAGGTTATCATATGAATTCGGAGCTTAAAGCTGCCGATTGGCAGATTACCGGATACCTTAACGATATTGTTACTATGGCAGAGACGATTTCCAGCACTGTAGGGAACACGTACAAGGAGACTTCATTAAAGGAATATGAGACTATGCTTTCTGATGTCATTAAGAATAATGATATGGTCCTTGGAAGCGGGTTATGGTTTGAACCATATGCATATGATGCGAAACAAGAGTATGTCGGCCCTTATGTGTATAAGGAAGGTAATTCAACTGTTGTAACTTACGATTACAGTAATGCTGAATATGATTATTTTAATCAGGAGTATTACACGGCAGTTAAGGATAAAACAGATGCCAATATAACGGATCCCTATTATGATGAGACATCCGGCTTGGTAATGAGTTCTTGTTCGATGCCTATAATAGTTGATGGTAAATTCATCGGTTGCGTAACAGTTGATATGGAATTATCCACAGTTACCGAAGTTATAGACTCAATTAAAGTCGGTAAAAAGGGCGATGCAATGCTTTTGGACAGTGCAGGGGTATATCTTGCAGGAGTAAGTGAAGATGTTATAATGAGTGCAACTAATATCACATCTGACAGCAATGCGTCTTTAGCTAAAGCCGGTACCAAGATATTATCAGGGGAATCGGGTGTTACTACATGCAAAACTCCCGAATTAGGTGTAGCTAATTTATATTATGACACTTTGGATATGACGGACTGGAAGCTTATTATAAGGATGCCGCAATCAGAGATAAATGCACCGGTACTGAGACTTTTTATTGTGCTGGCAATTGTTACAATTCTTGCCATTATCTGTGAAATTGTTATAGTTGTTTTGCAGGTTAGAAGCATTTCCAATGGTATTAATCACGTCAAGACTTTTGCAGGTTCTCTTGCGGAAGGTGATTTCTCGATTGAGCCGATTGAAGTTAAGAGGGTTGATGAACTTGGTGTTATGAGCTCGTCGCTTAACAATATGTACGAGAGCAACCGCGAAGTTCTTTCAGGTATAGCTCGGTATGCCGTAGAGATTGATGAATCAAGTAAGCGTCTTAATATGGCGTCAGAAGAATTGAACAGTCAATTTGAGAATGTTCAGAGACTAATGATTAGCGTTAATGAAGATATGATGACGACAAGTGCTGCAACTGAGCAGGTTAATGCATCTTCTGAGGAAGTATTGGCTAATGTCAGCCTTTTGGCCAGTGAATCTGATGAGAGTATGGAGATGAGTCAGGAGATTAAGGCGAGGGCTTCATCGATAGAGAGCAAGAGTCGTGAGTCGTACGACTCTGCGACTAAGCTTACTCATGAGATTGAAGATAGGCTTAATAAGAGTATCGAGAATGCCAAGGTTGTTGAGAGTATCACCGAACTAACTGCTGTTATAAGCGACATAGCAGAGCAGATTAATCTTTTATCACTCAATGCTTCGATAGAAGCAGCAAGAGCAGGCGAAGCAGGCCGAGGATTTGCGGTGGTTGCATCCGAGATTGGGTCATTAGCAGGCAGTACAAGCGAGGCTGTAGGGCAGATTCAGGATACTATCGCCGATGTTCAAGACGCGTTTGCAGATCTTATAGGCGCAGCGAATGGATTGCTCGAATTCTTGCAGGATACTGTTGCTCCGGACTATAGTAACTTCGTTGAGGTTGCAGAACAGTATGGACAAGATGCGGTGAACTTTGAGGATAAGGCAAGTAACATTTCCGGTATGTCAGCTAACATCAGACAGATTATGGCTGAGGTTACTAACGCAATCCAGAGTGTTGCTGAAGCAACTCAGGAAACATCAGAGATTAGTGGAAGAATCAGAGATTCTATCAGCGTAGCATCGGAACATGTCGAGAGTGTTTTCAGTATGTCTACATCCCAGCAGGAGATTGCAGATACACTTGCGGATACGGTTGGTAAGTTTAAGTTAGATTAGTTAAATGTTTTATGCAGGCAGTAGATTCTATTCTGCTGCCTGTTTTATTATGATTATTCTATTTCCAATGCTTGGATTTATGTGTTAATATATATGTGTTGTATGTGTCATTACACATTCCGTGATATTCTTCGCGAAGCGAAGTATCTTATAAAATATTAGAGGTTACTATTATGGGAAGAACAACTAAAAAAGCAATTCAGGCTATGGTCGAAGCCAAGAATAGGATAAGAATCAAGGGAGCGAGAGAGCACAACCTTAAAGATGTTGACTTAGAGATACCAAGGGACGAGTTCATTGTATTTACAGGACTTTCAGGATCCGGCAAGAGCTCGTTGGCATTTGACACAATATATGCTGAGGGACAGAGGCGATATATGGAGTCTCTATCTTCTTATGCAAGACAGTTCTTAGGACAGATGGAGAAGCCTGATGTCACCAAGATTGAGGGTCTTTCGCCGGCAATATCTATCGATCAGAAATCGACCAACAGAAATCCGCGTTCAACTGTGGGTACTGTTACAGAGGTCTATGATTATCTCAGATTACTGTATGCGAGGGTCGGAATTCCTCATTGTCCTAATTGTGGTAAGGTTATTGAACGACAGACCGTCGATCAGATGGTTGATACGATTATGGAACTTCCTGAGGGAACTAAGTTCTCTCTTCTTGCACCGGTTGTCAGAGGAAGAAAAGGTATGCACGAGAAGGTGCTTTCTTCTGCTAAGAAGAACGGATATGTAAGAGTGCGAGTTGACGGACAGATGTATGATCTCTCGGAGGAGATTAAGCTCGACAAGAACAAGAAGCATGATATCGAGATTGTTGTAGACAGACTTAAGGTGAGAGAGGGACTTGAGAAGAGGCTTTCTGACTCTATAGAGACAGTGCTGAAGATTGCGGACGGACTTTGCCTTGTCGATGTTGTGGACGGTGAGAGCTTTCAGATGAGTGACAGCTTTGCTTGCCCTGATTGTGGTATATCGATTGATGAGATAGAGCCGAGAAGTTTTTCATTTAACAATCCTTTTGGCGCCTGTCCTGATTGTACCGGACTTGGGTTCAGAATGGAATTTGATTTGGAGCAAATGATTCCTGACGAGAGTCTTTCTATTAACGAAGGTGCGATAGCTGTTACCGGTTGGCAGTCTTGTGGCAAGGCGGGCAGCTTTACCAATGCAGTTTTGGTCGCGCTAGCCAAGAAATATAAGTTTGATCTTGATACTCCATTTGAGAAGTATCCTAAGAAGATAAGAGATATCTTAATTAACGGTACCAATGGTGAAGAGGTCAGAGTTCATTACACTTCTCAGCGTGGACAGGGTGTTTACGATGTAGCGTTTGAAGGATTGATTAGAAATGTTCAGAGAAGGTACAGGGAAGCGTTCTCTGAGAAACAGAGAGAAGATTACGAGAGCTATATGTCAATTACTCCTTGTGAGACTTGTGGCGGAAGAAGACTTAAGTTGACTTCTTTGGCTGTAACGGTCGGTGATAAGAACATAGCGGAAGTTACGGATATGTCCATCGGCGAGCTTAGGACTTATATGAATAATCTTGAATTGACTGACAGACAGATGCTTATCGGAGAGAGAGTACTTAAGGAGATAAAGGCAAGGCTTGCGTTTTTAAATGAAGTCGGTTTAGAGTATCTTACCTTGTCAAGAAATACGGGAAGTTTATCCGGTGGTGAGGCTCAGCGTATCAGACTTGCAACTCAGATTGGATCGGGTCTTGTCGGAGTAGCTTACATTTTAGATGAGCCGAGTATCGGACTACATCAGAGAGATAACGACAAGCTTATATCAGCACTCAAGAGCCTTAGGGATTTAGGCAATACTCTGATTGTTGTTGAACATGACGAGGATACTATGAGACAGGCGGATCTTTTGGTTGATATAGGTCCGGGTGCGGGTAGTCACGGTGGAGAGATAGTTGCTGTGGGTACTGTTGATGATATTGTAAATGAAGAGCGCTCAATAACGGGTGACTATTTGTCAGGAAGGAAGTACATTCCTATTCCGAAGAAACGAAGAAAGCCAACCGATTGGCTTGAGGTAAAGGGTGCAAGACACAATAATCTTAAGAACGTTGATGTCGAGTTCCCGATTGGAGTAATGACTGCTGTTACCGGTGTCTCAGGTTCCGGTAAGAGTTCTTTGGTAAATGAAATATTAGAGAAGGCTTTGGCAAGAAAGCTTAACCGCGCGCATGAGAAGCCTGGTAAGCATGACAAGATAATAGGTTACGATAAGCTTGATAAAGTGATTCACATAGATCAGTCACCTATAGGAAGAACGCCAAGATCTAATCCGGCGACGTATACGGGTGTGTTTGATGCTATCAGAGATCTTTTTGCAACCACTAAGGATGCCAAGGCGATGGGATTCTCCAAAGGAAGATTCAGCTTTAATGTCAAGGGTGGAAGGTGTGAAGCTTGTAAAGGTGATGGTATCACCAAGATAGAGATGAACTTTCTGCCTGATGTGTATGTGCCTTGCGAAGTATGTAACGGCAAGAGATATAACAGAGAGACGCTTGAGGTTAAGTATAAGGGCAAGTCTATATTTGACGTGCTTGACATGACAGTTGAGGAGGCGTGCGAGTTCTTTGAACCTATTCCTAGTATCTATAGGAAGATTGAGACTTTAAGAGATGTGGGGCTTTCTTATATAAAACTTGGTCAGCCTTCTACCACTCTTTCGGGTGGAGAAGCACAGAGAGTCAAGCTTGCGACTGAGCTTTCCAAAAGAAGTACAGGCAAGACTATCTACATCCTTGATGAGCCGACGACCGGACTACATTTTGCTGATGTACATAAGCTCATTGAGATACTGCACAGGCTTACGGATGGTGGTAATACTGTAGTTGTAATTGAGCATAACCTTGATGTTATTAAGACTGCAGATTATATAATTGATATGGGTCCTGAAGGTGGTTCGGGAGGCGGAACTGTAATTGCTAAGGGAACGCCTGAGGCGGTTGCTAAGGTGAAGGAATCCTACACCGGTCAGTATCTAAAGCCTATGCTTAAAAATGGTATAAAAGCTAATTCTGTAGCAGAGGGAATGTAAGGATATTCCTTGAACGATAAATGGAGGTGGAGAGGTATGAATTATAACGATATAATCAATACTAAATATTCGGAGCCGGCTGCTATCATTTGCTATAAAGATGGTAATGTCAGTATTGTTGAAGTGAACGATAAGTTCATTCCGGAATTGTGGATGAATGTTTCAAGTGAGGATTATATTGATGCGTATCCTGAGAGGGTATTTGACAAAGAGAACAACAGATTGTTTGTAGATGCTGTTGAGAGGTGCGTTAATTCCGGAAAAGAGCAGATTGTAGAGACTTGGAGGCTCATGTTCTCTGATTGCTGCGGCTACGACAAGGTGTGTTTGAAGAGCAGACTTGTACTGATTGAGAAAAGTTCGGATGAAGCTATTCTTTACGAGGGTATCAGTAATATTTCAAATGAAAAAAGAGCTAAGGATACACTTGAGGATATTGAGTACAGGTACAAAGCGGCAAGTGAGCAGATTAATATTTATAACTGGGAGTACACCGTTGCTACTAAGGAGATGCGCCCTTGTTACAGGTGCATGAGGGACTTGGGACTTCCGGCGCTTGTTACTAATTATCCGGAGCCGGCTATTGATATGGGGATTTTTCCACCTGATTATGCAGATATGTATCGAGACATGATGCGTAAGATAGACGAGGGTATTCCGGAGATTGAGGCAGATATACCGCTCACCGTGGGGAGGGTACCTTTCAGAGTCAAGTACACGACTACATTTGACGAAGACGGTAATCCGGTAAAAGCGTTCGGTTCCGCAACGCTTATTTCTGACACCGAGCTTGGACATATCAAGCTTGATAATCAGATTATCTCGGCATTGGCGGAGTCGTATAATTGCATATATCTTGCCGACTTTGTAAGTGCAGAGGTTAAAGCAGTCAAGCAGGGAGAGTTTATTGCTTTGGAAGAAGACGCAACGTGTGCTGATTTGCTTAAATATATGGCTGAGAAGTTGCAGGATAATTCTTCCGATTATCAAAGTATGTTCAGCGACTTGCACTGTGTACGTACCGAGCTTTTTAAAGATTCAGATAAAAGAGAATTCGTCTATAAAGACGAGGACAGCGAGCGCTGGATTAAGATTGAATATCAGGTAGTTGAGAGGGGAATGCTGGGCGTTGACAGGCTTATTATAACCGCTTCTGTTATTGATGATATTCGCGCTCAGAAGATGGATGCTGACAGACTTATAGCTTTGCAGAAAGCACAGCTTGAAGACAGACAACAGATGTTGCTAAGTGCTGTTGATGAGGCGAACAGAGCTAACCAGGCTAAGACCGAGTTCTTTTCTAATATGTCTCATGACATCAGAACGCCGATGAATGCAATTACGGGATTCTCTAAACTGGCGCTTGAAGAGATTGATAACAGGGAGAGTTTAGAAGACTATCTTAGTAAGATTATTTCGGCGAGTGAACATTTGCTTAATCTCATTAATGATATTCTTGATATGAGCAGGATAGAGAGCGGTAAGATGGAGCTTTCGCTTACTACGGTGAGCGTTAAGTCGTTGCTTAACGAATGCGCCGATATGATTCGTGTTAGGATGGAAAGTTGCAAACAGCAATTCATTGTAAATGTTGACGAAGTCGGAGACGATATGGTTCTCTGCGATAAGCTTAGGTTTAATCAGGTAGTGCTTAATCTTTTGTCAAATGCTAACAAGTTTACTCCTGAAGGCGGAAGTGTGTCGCTTAGTGGTAAGCTTCTAAAGCGTGATGATAAGTTAACCTACGAAATCAGAGTTAAAGATACCGGAATCGGTATGTCGGATGAGTTTAAGGAGCATATTTGGGAGGCGTATTCTAGAGAGAAGAGCGAGATTGTTCATGAGACTCAGGGTACCGGACTTGGTATGCTCATAGTCAGGAATATAGTTAACTTGATGCATGGCGTTATTGATCTTGAGACCAAGCTTGGCGATGGTAGTGAATTCATTATTACAATACCACTTGAAGCTGCCGTGAGTGTAACAAGTGGAAGTAATTCTGACAAACAATCAGATGATGCTCTTGAAAGAGATTATAGCGGAATCAATGTTCTTGTTGTTGATGACACTGAACTTAATCTTCATTTGGCTGAGCATATACTTAGTAAGTATGGATTTAATGTTCGTACAACGGAGAGTGGAGTTGATGCGCTTGAGATAGTTGAACGCTCTAAACCTGGCGAGATTGACTTGATATTGATGGATGTCATGATGCCGGTTATGGATGGACTTGAAACGACTAGGAGAATCAGGGCGCTAGAAGACAGAGAGCTGGCAGCGATACCTATTGTTGCTATGACAGCTAATGCTTTTGAATCCGATGTTAAGGACGTGATTGATGCCGGAATGAATGGTCATATTCCAAAACCGTTTACCAAAGAAGAGTTGATAACTAAGATTAGTTCAAACCTTGTGCGTCCAAACTGAATAATCTTTATATGATAAGTGAAGTATGATATAATAAAAGCCGATGCAAAGAGTCTTATTACTGATTTGAACTGTGTGAGGTGAGTTTATGGCAAATGATAACAACCATAGAAGAGTGCTCAACAGAATTATTGGATTGATAATGATTTCTTTGACTGTCGTTTTATTCATTTCCTTCTTTGCGCTGATAAGGTTCAATAGGTACGAGGACGAATCGGTTACAATTACAGGCAATTATGATGTTACTTTTAACGATGAAGTTTACAATGATGTAGATATTACCAAACACCATTTTCCTTCGCTTAAGAAGGGGGATCATGTGACGTATGCCTTTAACATGCCGGATATTCATGTAGAGGACGCTGTTTTGACATTGTATTTGGATCATGCGGCGGTTAAGGTGTTCTATGATGATGCACTTGTATATGAGATGGGATCGCCTGAGAGTAAGTTCCTTGGTTACGGATATGTTAATATCAATCTTCCGGATGATTACGCCGGAATGAGAGTCAGAGTTTGTGTGGACACAGTTAAAGACGAAGGTAAGTCTTCCCTTTCTCAGCCTGTAATTAACAATTCCAGAACTCAGCTTCACAATTATATCTCGGATAAGAGTTTCTATCTTGTAATAGATATAACAATTATAATGCTCAGTGTTACTATTATTATTCTCTCGATATTCTTTTCGGGAATAGTGCCGGATCTTACGCATTTCTCGTATCTGGGAATGTGCTTCTTTCTCATGGGACTTTACGAATTCTGTAGTTATGATCTGATATGGATATTCTCGGACAGTTTGATTCTCAGGGGATATCTTGAATGTACTACTTTGTACTGTGGGCCGTTCTTTTTGTCGCTATATTTTTATAAAGAGTTTTTTACAAATGAGAAAGAACAGATTCGAAAAGTATTCGGAATCGTCGTAGTGTTACAGTTCGCATTTCCTATTGTTTCGTATATTTTGCATTTTGCAGATATTGTTCATTTGCCTGAGATGCTCGTTGTTTCACATTCGTTACTGTCAGTCAGCGTAATAATAACCTTGGGAGTGTTAATCAGGAAGCTTATGCGTAAAGATTACACACACCGTCACATGGTAATCGGACTTATAGTGTTGATTACGCTTACAGTTTCAGACCTGATACGTTTCTTTATTTACATGCAATTTAATCATGATAAATCACAGAATTTTACAAGTAATCTAATCTTTGGCTTCTTTATATTTTTGATTTCAATGATAATTGACTTTTTCTATAATCAGAGAAAGAAAGTATATAAGATGGCTAAAGCAGAGGCAATGGCTAAGCTCGCCGACATAGACATGATGACCAATCTCGCTAACAGGCGAGGGTGTGAGAAAGCATTTGCTGAACTTAGAAGAGATGATGACATCTTTGGAATAGTGTGTATTGATCTTAATTACCTCAAAAAAACCAATGATCAGTACGGACACCAGGAAGGCGATAAGTTGATTATAGATTTTTCTAAAGTTCTTAACAAATCATGCATTGAGTTTAATTGTACGGTTGGAAGAATGGGCGGTGATGAATTTGTAGTCATTATACCTTCAGCGGATAAAAGTAATGTTCAGTCTGTTATTGATGCAATTAAGGAGAAGTGCGGTGAGGTTAATGATAACAGAAATCCGCTTAAGATTAGCTATGCGTGTGGATATTGTCTGAGCAACGATGAAGAACTAAGGTCTATACAAAGTGACGTGGTAGAGGCTACATATAACCTTGCGGATAAGAGGATGTATGATAATAAAGTTCAGATGAAAGCCAACAGATAGACAAAGGGACGGTTCATAAGAACCGTCCCATTTAAATGCTTGTAATATTAAATATCTGTTACCTCAAATGTGTCATCATCGTAAACAACGATAAGGTCTATAGGATTGTTCTTTATAAAGAGAGGCAACTTATACATCTGATTCTTGGCTGAAATCTTAGCCGGACCTTGTTTCATGATAGGTGACTCATCAACTACCGTGATGTCCTTCTCGCTTAAGAACGAAGCGAATAATCCGTTGTTCCAGTTCATGAATTCATTAGCGGCATCAAGGGCGTCTATACCCGCTGCCTCAGCTGTGCTTCCGAAAGAGTTCATACAGAAGCCGTCAGCAACCTGAACAATGGCGTCTTTATCTCCGCAGAGCGCAGTTCTGAAATTCTCTTTGCCGACAATGTGCCTTATCGAGCTCATTGGTGCTTCATATTCTTCAATCTTAGATACAGCACCCATGTTGAAGAACCTGTCTATAAATCGTACGATACTCCTTGCGGTTAAGAGGAAGTATTCCTTAACGTACTCAGGAAGCTCGGTACGCTTGATAAAAACAGGAGCGATTCTGTCGATATCGCCACTCTTAACTGCTTCTAAGTCCATAGCGGACAATCCCTTGTCACGTCTGTAGGATGTAAGCTCTGCTCTTATCTCATCCATGTTCATGATCTCTGCTTCTAAAAGAGCCTGAATGAATAAAAGATAAGCATCACCCTGTCTGTCCAAGATGTCAGACACATCCATCTCGGTTAAATATCCCTTCTCTACGGCGATATCACCAAAACGCTTATCAAATTGCTGCTGCAGTCTGTTGACTTCCTTGGTCTCTTCTTCGGTCATGAGACCCATCTCGACAGCGAGCAAACCCATCTGAACTTTGGAGTTCTTGGTCTTCTCAATCAGTTCAGCATACTGAGCATCAGTAATAATTGATTTCTCAAGCAAATACTTACCAAAATAAATACCAAACATAATCCGTACCTCCTTAAAAATACTATCTACGCTATATTATATCACACTTTTATCATTTATTAAAACACATTTATTAACATCTGAAATGTTTATTTAGGCTTGTAACTTAAATAGGCTTTATGGTTGTTAAAATGGCATTTTTATAGTATAATACTTACCAGTTATTTCTCGTGATTACTAGATGGGATACGATACTAATAACCTTTAGGAGATTTAAAATGAGTGAAGTAAGTGCCGATTGGCATAAGGCTATGCTTGAGGAGACGGCTAAGCCTTACTATAAAGAACTATCCAAATTCGTTATAAGTGAGTACAACAGGACAACCGTGTACCCGCCTAAGGAGATGATTTACTCTGCTTTTGAGGTTACTCCTTTGAGCGAAGTTAAGGTGTTAATATTGGGACAAGATCCGTACCATGAGCCAAATCAGGCTCATGGTATGTCATTTTCTGTGTTGCCGTCTCAGAAGGTCATACCTAAGTCGCTTCAGAACATTTATAAAGAACTTAAGGAAGATTTAGGATGCTACATTCCTAACAATGGATACCTTATGAAGTGGGCTAAACAGGGAGTCCTTCTACTGAATACGGTTTTGACCGTTAGGGCGCACGAGGCCAACTCGCACGCCAAGCACGGCTGGGAGACATTTACAGACAAGATAATAAGTATTATCAATGAACAAGATAGACCTATAGTAATAATACTTTGGGGTAACTCTGCCAAAGCTAAGATGGGTCTTTTGAATAACCCTAAGCACCTTGTGCTTACTTCGGCACATCCCAGTCCACTCTCAGCAAGCAGAGGTTTCTTCGGATGTAAGCATTTTAGTAAAGCTAACGAGTTTTTAAAGAATAATGGAATTGAGCCAATAGATTGGCAGATTGAGAATATATAATAAGGCGGGTGAGATAAGTGGGCCATAAACTCAAGATTATAATTAATGGAATGTTTTACGGAGATTCATATACTAAGTTTATGCTGTGGAGCATCTTTTTATTGGGAGTTGCAACATTAGGCGCACTTATAATAGCAGCCGCTTTGTTTGAATTATACTTTGTTGGAGCAGCACTTGTATTTGCCGGAATTGACGCATATCTTATTCACGGACTAAATTTTGGTGTCGAGATGAAGGGCGGTGTTGAACAGACTGAAGAAGATGTAGAAGATAACGAAGAGATTAAGGAAGAGGAAGAGTTTACGGTAGATGAGGATCTTACTATAGAGAGACTTGACGCAGAGGAAGACATTAAGGAGAAGAAAGAGAAGAAAGTCAAGAAAGATAAGGACAAGAAGGAGACCAAGAAATCAGAGAATTCTAACGTTAAGGCAGAAGATGATTCCAAGAAAGAGGCTACTGCTCCTGAACAGTCTGATTATACAGAGAGAGAGCTTAAGATGCTCTTTAAGAAGTATAAGGTCAAGAAGAATCACAGACCTATACTTATCGATCACAGCGATAAGTTTAAGATTAAGGAATGTCCTGCATTTGCATGGACTACAAGAAACAATTTCTGTATATTGTTGATGGAGAGTGAGCCTAGGAAGCTTACATTCGGTCTCGAAGTGTTAGGTCGTATAACATACGCTAGAGCGCATCCTGCCAATCAGAAGAAGGAATATGATTGCTTAGTAGGCCAAGACCTTATATCGCTCGTGTTCAGTGAATATAGACCTGTGTATCAGAGTGTAATGATGCAGGGAAGAAAGGCTGAAGCCAAGAACTTATACATACTCGAGCCGGATATATATATTACGGCACCTTCAGCGAGAGAGATTATGATTTTGGGTGCACCGGAATTTGTTGTCAGTGATGATGTCACTCAGTCAGACGAGTACAATCAGTATTATAAGCAGGTGTATAAGCAGAAGATACTTTTAGATGATGGTGTTCTTAATATCAAGGATTACCAGACCAGAGTGAGAGCAGTCTTGCAGAAACTTGCTGAGGCAACGTTGACTCCGGCTGCGTTTAGGATGACACTTCAGGACATGACGATGAATCAGCTCATTACTACAGAATATTCGACGTATTACACGCAGGTCAACAGACAGATTAGAGAGAGAAGAGGCGAGCAGGTATAATGCTCGCCTCATTATTATAGCGTCCAACCGCCGTCTATTGTTATTATCTGCCCTGTCATGTAGGTAGACAACTCGCTTACCTTAAAGACCAAATCGGCTACTTCTTCTGCCGTTCCCAATCTATCAGCCGGAATCTCGGCTATTATGCAAGCTACCTCTTCTTCGCTCAAATGCGAATTCATCTTGGTGTCAATAAAACCGGGACTTATAGCATTTACGGCAATATTACTTGGAGCAAGTTCTTTGGCAAGTGCTTTGGTAAATGAATCTACAGCTCCTTTGCTTGCAGAGTACGCTACTTCCATGGACGCACCGTGCTGTCCCCACACGGAGGATATATTGATGATTCTTCCTGATTGATGGCTTATCATATTCTTAGAGACGACCTTGCTTACGTTGTAAACAGATGTCAGATTGGTATCGATAACCCGCTTCCACTCATCTATGCTCATATCGCTTAGCAGACCGATATAAGACATGCCTGCACAATTGACTAAGATATCGATGTCGCCAAGTTCACTCATAATCTCGTTAATTGCAGTTTCAGTGCTTTCATAGTCGGACAAATCGCATTCTTTGGCTATTACTCTATATTCCAGTACATAATTGTCATCAATTTCCTTTATTGTCGAGTTGAGTTTCTCGCTGTTCTTATGCCCAATCAGTCCAAGATTGTACCCTTTCTCGGCGAATTTAAGGGCTATCTTACTGCCGATTGCTCCGCTTGCGCCGGTTACGATTACATTTGCGTTATGCATAATATCCTCCCGTTTCTGACTTTTCAAAAAGTATAGCAGAATTACGCAAATGCTAAAATGGTTGAAATTATTTATTTATTTTGCTATAATCTCAATATCTATGCGAAGCGTTTGCTGATAATTAGCGGGATTTAAGGAGGATGGTATCATGCGAAACGTAGTTAAAGTTTTGTTGCTGGCGGTTTTGCTTGCTGCTACATGTTTTGGGTCATATAAAGCCGTGATAGCAATATGGGGTGAAGAAGAGATTACTTCAATGACCGAATCTAAGCAGGGAACAGGTACAACAGAAGTGAGAGACAAGAAAGTCAAGAATATGTTGGTTACTGCATATTACTATGACAATTATACGAAGGACGTTATATCATATGCTGCAGTAAGATTTTTTAACGTCAATACCAAGGAATGTAATTATATATTCTTCCCTGGCAATACCAAGGTTACAATGTCTAACGACACGTACTCAACTCTTTTTAATGCATCATCCAATATCAAGCAGCAGTGCCTTCTTTCTGATATAGCACCTTGCTTTGTAAGGGATGAGGACAGATACGGATATACAACTATGGCTTTAGAGGACGCTTTAGGTGTTAAGATTGATTGCTATGAGTCGATTACATCCGATAATGTCATAAGGATTGTCAACCTTCTCGAGCCTATTTCATTTAACGTTAAATCCAAGCTTAAATTTAAAGATGACAGCAATATAGATGTAGTATTAAAGCCGGGCGAGCAGACTCTTTTAGGTGATCAGGTTAAAGGTATGCTTACTAAGCCAGAACTTTATTCATCAGAGAAGGAGAGACTAGAGGTTAGTATGGAATATATTAACAATTATCTTTCTACTCTGGTTACACTTAAGGATAGAGATGCGCAAGGAGAGTACTATCAGCAGTACTATGACCTTGTTATGAGTAATACCAATTTCAGCGCTATGCGTCCATATATGGTATATCTTTATCAGATAACACCTGCCAATATTCATTTGAGTGTTGCAGACGGCTCATATTCAGGCGGATACTATAATCTTGATTATAATAAGATAAAAGCTCTCGCTAAGAGCTTCAATGTTGCTACTGCTAAGATTGCCACTACTGAGGAAACTACTACCGAGGCTTCAACTACAGAGAGCGCAACTACAGAGGCTGACAAGACCGAAGAGGCAACTACTGAGGAAGTTACCACTGAGGAGGCAACTACCGAGGAAGCAACAACTGAAGAACCAAAAGCAAAAGATAGCAAAAATCTCACAATTGAGATTTATAATAGTACTACTATCAACGGTCTTGCTGCTAGGTGGAAAGGTAAGCTTGAAGGTGACGGATACAGCATTTCCGCTACGGAGACCGAGAGAAGTTATCACCTTAAGGAATGCGAGATTATCGTCAAGAAGAAGGGCATGGGTAAGGATCTTAAGAAGTACTTCCCTAACGCCAAGATTAAGGTTGATAAGAGCGTTCTTACCAAGGCTGATATACGTATAGTATTAGGTACTAATAACAATAACGTTAAGTAATGGAGTGATTATCAATGAAGAAGAACATTAAGTGGATTGCACTTTTTGCGGTTATCGCCGTGGGAGTGTTTGCTGTGGGATACAAGGTTGGAGTAGGTGCTGCCACAGATCAGCCTGGCTCTGCAGGGGATCCGGTCATTACCAAGAGTTATCTCGACTCTAAGATAGCTGAGTTTAATTCTGCCAATGTTTACCAGCAGATAACACTTGGTACGGGAAGTACACTCACAGCGCCTTCCGGAACGACGTTTGTTGTCACATCAGGCGCAGGTAAGGCTACAGCAGCTATATCTGATATCTCTGCGGGATCCAATTTGGCAAGCGGTAAGGCTATTACCAAGCACCACAGTTACCTTATAAGGACCAATTCCACAGGTATTACAGCTACTTCGGATTGTAAGGTATACATTATAGGTAACTATGAGATTAATTAGAATCAGATACTATATATAGTATATTAAAGGATGCGTTATTCGTGCGCATCCTTTTTTTAGGCACTTGTTGTTTATTGTGACCACAATATTTTGTGATTTTTTTGTGGGTAATTATATACGATAAATTGGTAAACTTGTCTTGAATTTATGGTAGAAATGCCTATAGGTGTACATTTTCACTAAAACTTCAAAAAATATTTTGTAGAATAATGATATAGTCATAGTTTGTTAAATGTTATACAATCATTGACAGTGGTAAAAACGAATATAATCCTAAGGAGGACACTATAATGGCTAGTTTAACACTAAAGAACATTTACAAGATTTACCCAAACGGATTCA
>CAMVPR010000017.1 GCA_947169385.1 uncultured Lachnospiraceae bacterium
GCAAACAATCCTCAGTAAAATCGCTTGTGAAAAAGTAAATTCTACTGCGGAGTTACAATAGGAAGCAACGTTGTAATCGGAGGCGGAAGTGTTGTTGTTAAGGATATCCCTGACAATTTCGTCGCAGTTGGTAATCCGTGTAAGGTAATCAGGGCGATTACCGAGGAAGATAAGAATAGAAGCTGGGACAGAGTTTAGTAATTCGTATAAGTCTGATGAAGAGAATGTTTTTATAAGAGTTAAGGATAGGAGGATGAGACCCGGGAATATACAATAATAGGTGGAGTATTTCAATGATTTTTTGGGGCGGTAGTATCTATAATAGCAGACGAGGAGTGATTTAGACGATGAAACTGATTATCAAAAGAATTGTTGCGCTTTATATTGCTTTTGCACTTACTCTGTCATTTGTTCCGTATAATGATAAAGTTAATGTAAGTGCCGCAAAACCTAAATTAAGCAAGTCAAGCGTATCATTAAGTGTCGGAGAGAGTGTGACACTTAAAGTCAAGGGAGTAAGTGGCAAGAAGATAAGCTATAAATGGTCTTCATCTGACAAGAAGGTTGCGACCGTAACCAAGAATGGTAAGGTTAAGGGCGTTAAGAAGGGCAGTGCCAAAATAACCTGCAAGGTATTAAAGAAGAAAAAAGTATACAAAAAGCTTAAATGTAAGGTGACTGTTAAGGAGCAGACCACAACCGAAGATGATATAGTTGCATCAGGCGAAGCTAAGCGCACCATAATGCTATATACAATCGGAACGGATTTAGAGGCATCAGGTGTCGGTTATCTTACAAGGAGTCTTAAGGAGATTATGGGTTCTCCTATATCAGATGATGTCAATGTGATAGTTATGACAGGCGGAACAAGAGATTACACTATGACTAATGATTGTGTGTATGACAGGTCAGGAAAGAATATATCTATTACACCTACCGAAAAGCAGCTCTGGAAGCTTACAGGAAGCAGTGGTGATGCTTTAGGAAGAATGACGCTTCTTAAGACTGTATTTGATTTAAAGAAGATACCATATACAGACCCTAAAGCAATTAAGACCCTGATAGATTTTTCGGTGAGTAAGTTCCCTGCAGAAATGTATGATATGATTGTATGGGATCACGGGTATGGAATATCAGGATTTGGTGAGGACCAGAATCTGTCACGTAGTGTTCCTCACGACCCTGTGACCATTGATGGATTAATATCTGCAATTGAGTCCAGCAAATTGGACAAGAAGCTTGAAATGCTTGATTTTGATTGCTGTTTGATGGGAGGCGTTGAGGTTGTTACGGCTTTATCTGAATATGCCAACAACATAGTAGCTTCCGCAGAGACTGAGCCTGCAGCGAGCCAGCCTTATAAGGGATGGTTGACTGAATTGAATGCCAACCCATATATAGACGGATATACTTTAGGCAAGAGGATTGTTGACGATTACTATGATTATTATAGTGACAAGAATTGCCCTGAATACGGTCAGAAAGCAACTCTGTCCGTTATCAATTGCAAGAAGTATAATGACGAGATGATTGATTCGCTTATAGAATTATCCAAGATACTTATTGATGAGGCTAAGAATCCGGGCTCTGATAATGTATATAATTTCTATGACGAGCTTATAAGTGCACAGAATTCCATAAAATATGAGGGTAATGGTGAGATTGATTTAGGTAATTTCTGTGACGCTTTGGGAGTATGTATTACAGAGACCAACAATATGAAAGGTAATAAGGAGTTGCTTGAGAACAAGTACACCGAAATCTGTAAGAAGATAAAGTCTAAGTTAAATGACAAAGACCTTATCTACACCAAGCATGTTAAGGCGCTTGATGTTAAATCAGACATAAGCATAGGCAGAAATGATGACGGAACCGTTAAGACCGGAGACACTTTAAGCTGTTCGGGGCTTAATGTATTCTTCCCGTATTTCTCGCTTCCGGTGCCTTCTGAATATTACAATTATTCTGAGTTTGAAACTCAAATGGACAATCTTGATAAGCTTAAAGAGATATTCATATCTGATAATAAGAGCAAGTTTTCAGATACCAGTATTATCAAGAAGAAGGGAGAACTTTTTACCAACATTTTAGATTATACCAAGAGATACGGATTGATATACAAGGCAGGAAGGTCTGTATCGGAGCTTGATAAAAAGGGTGAAAAGGACATCACCTCCAAGAAGGTTTTAGAAGATATCAGTGCTGAGAATAAGTTTGATAATGAGTGGGTCAATGCCATAGTTTCCCAGCAACTTAAGGATTTGGTAACCGTCGACAAGACCACTGTAAGCAAAGTGTCCGGTGAAGCCGGTAAGGAATCATATGATGTAGTATTTAAGGATTGCAACCTTCGAACTTTGGATTATACAGGTGGTTTTTATTCCAATGAGTTGGTTGAGTCAAATGATACTTCCAACAGCAGAGATGAGGTACCGGGTGCCCTTGATGTTGTTATCCAGAGATACAATGGTAACATTAATGGTACTGACAGTGCGGCAGCTGATAAGATAGCAGCCAGACAGAAGTTATACGATGCAGATACATTCTCATTTAATGTTAACGCATATGACAACAAATGCGTCCAGATAACTGATGTCAACGGCAAGAAGCATCTCGGATATCTTGTTGCCGATACAAGAGACCCGGATAAATATTATATACCGCTTGCTTTTGAGAATTATTATGACCTGGGAGCTGATGGTAAGGTGCTTTACCTTGATGCCGTAGCTATGGTTCTTAGATTTGATGAGAACGGTCAGGCTAAATATGAGGGAATGTCAAGAACTACATTTGAGGGGGCTGCTCCGATGGATGAGTTCCTTAAAGATTTTGACACCACAAGAAAGCTTTTTACAACATACAGTTCTAATGTATACAATACCCATGCTCGTATTGATACCGAAGAAACCGTTGCATATGATATTACAAAGGAGAATCTTGGATTAACATTTGATGTTAACGCAGATATCACTAATATAGACAGTATGAGCGAATCGATATCAAAGACATTAAAACAGAGCTTTTATGTACGAGATATATACGGCTGTATCAAAAAGGTTGCATGACAGAATTAAACATGAGAAAGGGCAGATTTCTGAATGTCATTCTGAGCGTACGCTTAGAATGACATTCTTTTTAATAACTCAATTATTTGCGCCTTCTGGCTTTTTTCTCAGCCCGGACCCTGTGGCTAAGGATCCGTCCCCCTGGCTCATAGAATTTGAAATAAAAGGCAGAAAACAACACCTATATTTCAATAAATACTTCACAAACTGAAATAAGCTATGTATTATAGAACTGTTATTTCAAAAAGAAGGAGGTTCCTATGGGTAGATCGGGTGAATTGGTAACAAATCTGAGCGGTGAAGCGGCATATCAGTCATTTAAGCCTTCGCCGTTGCCTCCGAATCCGGAGCTTAATATAAACAGCGATATAGTAAAGAAGCTGGTGGAAGCAAACAGGGATCTAGTAAGGCTCGACACGGCGGCAAAACTTATACCGAATGTAGAACTTTTCATTTCCATGTATGTAAGAAAAGAAGCGCTTATCTCTTCGCAGATAGAAGGTACACAGTGTACGCTGGATGATGTTCTTGACCCTGATGTTGACGGAAATACAAATCTTGATGTTGGAGATGTCATCAATTATGTAAGAGCCTGTACATATGCGATAGGCAGATTAGAGAAGCTGCCTTTGTGCAACAGGCTTTTAAGAGAAATCCATCAGGAGCTTTTTGCTGGGATAAGAGGGCAGGAAAAGAATCCGGGTGAGTTTCGCAGATCGCAGAACTGGATTGGTGCGGCTAACTGTACACTTAAGGAGGCAAGATATATTCCGCCTAATGTGGAGGATATGAATGATGCGCTGACTGATCTGGAAAGATATATGAACGAAGGTGATGATTACGATCCGCTTATTAGGATTGCGCTGATCCATTATCAGTTTGAAACGATCCATCCGTTCCTTGACGGAAACGGAAGAGTTGGGCGACTGATGATATTGCTGTATCTTATGGAGCAGGGCTACATATCCAAGCCGATTATTTATATATCCTACTTTTTGAAAAAGAACCAGATAGAATACTATGACCGTATTTCAGAGGTAAGAAGAAGCGGAAATTATGAGCAGTGGGTTGGGTTCTTTCTTGAAGCGGTATCGGCAGCGGCAAAGGATTCCCTGGCTACGGCTGAAAAGCTTTCAGCACTCCATGAGGGGAATATTGAAAAACTTCCTGTTACCGCAAGAAAGAATGATAACGTAAGAAGAGTTTTTGATTATATAGAGCAGTATCCTATCATTGATATCAAAAGAACGGCGGTTGACCTTGGAGTAAGCTATAACACGGTATCGTCGGCTGTGGGGAAATTGGTTCAGGCAGGGATATTGAAGGAAACGACTAATGCGTCACGCAACAGGGTGTTTTCTTATGAAGAGTATCTGAATATCTTGCGTAAGGATACATGATGGTTTGTGTTTTCACGTAGCGGCGAACAGTGTTCGCCAAAAATGGAGCACTGTGTGCCCCGCTACAAAAAAATGTCATTCTGAGCGTATGCTTAGAATGACATTTTTTTTAAATAACTCAATTATTTGCGCCTTCTGGCTTTTTTCTCAGCCTTAATCCACTTTGAAATCTCTTTCTTTTTGGCGTAGTTTTTCACATTTTCGTTGCTAAGACTTAAGTATAAATCATAGCGTTCTTGAGAGAGTTCTCCGCTTTCAATTGCAGCCTTTATAGCGCAACCCGGCTCGGATTCATGCCTGCAGTTGCTGAATCGGCACATGCACTCAAGTTCTGCGATATCGGAAAATGTTTCATTAACACCCTCGTCATTGCCGGCAATTCCAATCTCGCGCATGCCGGGAGTATCTATAATCGTGACTCCATTTTCAAGTTCGAAAAGCTTGCGATAGGTTGTCGTGTGCTTTCCTGTAGAATCTGATTGACGAATCTCTCCGGTCTTCATAACCTCTTCGCCGCTCAATGCATTGATAAGCGTGGATTTGCCTGCTCCGGAAGAACCCATCAAGCATATTGTAGTTCCGGGGACAAAGTACTCTTGCAAAGCTTCCATGCCTGTTTCGTGTAACGCAGATATGGCATGTACTGTAACTTTATCGGAAATTTCTTGCACTTCTTCAACATAATGCTCCGGATTATCACAAAGATCCGACTTAGTCAGGATAACAACAGGCTTCACATCTCCCTGTAATGCAACGCTCACATATCTTGCGATTCGGTTATAACTGTAATCTTCATTTAATGAGGTTACGATAAATGCGTAATCTGCATTTGCAACCATATACTGCATAACACCGGTCTTGGCCTGATCCGGGCGTTTTAGCAGGCTGGTACGCTCGCATACCGAAAGGATTACAGATTCACCATATGGATTGTAGGCAAATGTTACATAGTCGCCAACAAGTGGAAGTTGATCTGATTCTGCCTCGAAAAATGAACCTTTAAGTTTAGCGGGAATTTCTTCTTCCCAGAATTTAATTGTGTAACTGTTCTTTTGAACCTCGCAAATTCTGCCGAGTTTTTCAGCGTGAAGCCACTGGCAGGAAAGTTTTAAAGGCTTATAATACGGAAACTTCTTCGTATATTCTGCTATTTCTTCCTCGTCGTCGCATTCTTCGAAAACTTCGGCTTCGTAGAATTTACCACGAAGATTTTCAAAACCGTCGTTTAGTTTGTAAATCATAAACGGGTCCGGTGTGCCGAAGGCGTTGTGTTCAAGACCTGAACCTTTTCCGCGAACGAAACCGAGTTTAGGATAATAATCAGGTTCACCGCAAAGTGCAATACCTAGATACCCTGCTTCTTTTGCAAGTGCTAAGGTTTCCTTCATCAGCATGCTTCCTATCCCCATGTTAAAGCATGTAGGTTCAACTGCGAGTGGGCCGAAGGAGATGATTTCTGTTTCATTTTCACCGTCTACAATTTTGGCTTTATGATACATGACCACGCCGACGATTCGTCCGTCTAATTCTGCAACTCTGCTGATTTCCGGAAGATAGTCAGGCGAATTGCGAAGCTTATGAACCATCAAATGTTCATTACATCCCGGACCATGTATGTTCCAAAACGCGCGAAGTGTACACAGTTCTGTTGCATAGTAATCTTCCGTGGTTTCTTTACGTATAATGATATTGTGTTTATTGTTATTAGGAATATTATTTGACATTTTTTATCTCTCCATTCTGTTATTATATTATAGGGAAATTACAGCATGGAGACCCGGAAGCGCCTTAAAAAGGTAAAGAAAAGACCGCAACAAACAAGCCGCAGTCGTAATACGTATTAATTATCAAATGACATATTAACGAACACAAACCGAGGTCCTCATGCTATATTCAATTGCTGTTATTCTATTAATCGCAAACATCATTCGTACCTCGCTTTCTTTAATAATCTGTGCTGAATGTATCATATAATAAAATAAATGTCAAGAAAAAACATGGAAGACCAGGGGGACGGAAGACCAGGGGGACGGACCCAATGTCATTTTTATTTGTTTATTACGGCGATGGCACAAGGCATCTTGCCGTCTACCACATGGTATTCTACATCTTTGTATCCTAAATCATCAAAGAATTTTTGGTAGGATTTAAGATCGAATTGTTTCTTGAAGTCTGCACCGAGTAAGGAGATAAACTTTACCGCTAAGCGTCCTGTTCCCTTGGACATATTGATGTATGTTGGGATAATAATCTTGCCGCCGTCTTTGACAACGCGTTCCAATTCAGAAAGCGCTTTTTGAGGTTCCGGCAAAAGATGTATTACATTGCCGGCAACTACCTTGTCGAATCTACTGTCTCTGCATTTGATATTGGTAATATCTGCCTTCCTAAATGTAGTATTATTGCATCCTCGACATTTCTTAACAGCTCGTCTTAACATTCCTATGGAATAATCGGTAGCGATGAGTTTCTTACATTTCTTAGCTATGAAAACGCTGATGGCACCGGTTCCGCATGCACATTCCAAAACGAAGTCAGAAGGTTTAATAAACTCGGCAACCTTAGCACCTGTTCCTCTATAAACCTTGCCGTTATACGCTTTCTCAAATAAGTCATACAGAGGTGAAATCTTATCCCAAAACATAGTAATGCTCCTTTCTAAAACGACTACATATGAACAACTGCTCATATAATAATATAATATTTTCTGTTTGTCAAGATTTTTCAACATAATTCGGCTGGGTTTTTGTTTTCTTTGTTTCACTTTTGTTGTATAATATGGGCTATAACTGGGGTAGGTATAAACCTACATTATTATGAAAGGGGCGCGTGTAATGAAAGAAAATGAAGTGATTAACGAAGAGCCTAAGAAGAGTTTTGGTCAGGCTATGGTCGGCCTTCCTAAGGCAGCATGGACCGCCGAGACGAAGCTTAAGGGCATTAACCTTGAAACTCTCATGCGTATGTTTTACAATTCGGATGCATCGGGAGAAGAGCTTACCTCAAAACTCGAAGGGTTTAAGTATGCTAAGCGTCTTAAGGATTTGACTAACATTGCTTTTGCGGGGATTAAAGGTGACTGGAATGACGTTATGATTGATGCCGAAAGCGCAGAGGAGCTATGGGCTAAGAAGTACGCTCATGTGACGGACAAGGACCAGAAGGAGCTTATGTATCAGCTTGAGTTGCTTAACCAGATTTTTAACGGAACTTCAGAGATTGATGTCGAGGGCAATTTGGTTGTTTCTCAGGGCTCAAGACAAGAACTCAGAAGCGAAATCATGAACGAGTATAACGCTAACAAGCCTGCAAGCAAGGTTGATGACGAGCCGGAGCCTTCATTTGAAGAGGATGAGCCTGAGGCAAATGCTGACGAGCCGGAAGCAATCAAAGATTCTCTTGATGCTGACGCCTTTAAAGCATTTTCTGAAAATGCATACGACAGAGTGATTAAGTCAAACGGTGCGATAGGTATCGCGATGGAGCCGGTTGCCATGGTCGGTGCTATGCTTAACGGTAAGAATTCAAGCGCGGAGATTATCGAGTCTTACAAGAATTTTAGACATAAGAAGAGTCTTGATAATGCAATTGATAACTTTATGAAGGAGATTGATAATCCTGAGCGTGCTGCACTTCTTAAAGAGCAGGGTATCGACATCGCCTCGACGATTAGAGTTGAGGGGCAGACTCTTGCTGAGCGTTACGGCGAGAAGTACAAAGATGTCGAAGATCTTGAACTCAAAGAGCGACTCTGCAAGATGGAGCTCATGAACGAGATCGGCAATGCATTTATGATGGGAAAGAAGGGCCATATGCCGGTGATTACCGCAGATACTTTTGTGATGGAGAACGGTAATTTTGTCAAGGCTGAGCCAATGTCTGTGACTGTTGAAAAGCCTAAGAGACAGGTTGTTGTTGAGAATGTCGAGCCTGAAAAGCACGAACTCACTCCTGAGGAACTTAAGGCCGAAGTCATGGCTAAGACCGAGAGTTTGTTATACAAGCCGAAAGCACCGCTAAGAGGTGATGTCGTTCTCTCTGACAGTCTGCAGTCTAAGTGGTCTGCGTTAAAGCAGATTCACAGCATTCATAATGAACTTAAGAATGCTGCCGAGAGGCTTGACGCCGTGGAGAAAGGCAGTAAGGATACAGCACTTTATGAGGAAATGAGAAATGCTTTAGAGGACTGTGTAAAGTACTCTGATATTGAGAATTTGGAAGCTAGCATTGTCAAATTCAATGATGCGATGGACAGATATGTAAAGGCTTCAGAGACTTATTATAAGGAGCGTAAGGGACTCATATTCGGACCTGCAACGGATGTCGGTAAGCTTCGCTTAAAGGAAGCCAAAGAGGCTATGGATAAGTATCCTGCACTTATGGATAGTCTTAAAGGGTCTGTAGGGTATATTGATGAGGACGGTATTGCAAGTCGTCCGTTGGTTGAGATTGCTCGAGATGCTATTAACGAGGCGAGAGAAGCCGGTAGCAACAAGTTTTCGCTTAGAGAGTTTGAGGGTAAGTTCGGACCTGAGTACATGGAGGATGCAGCCAAGAAGTATCTTAAGGACGCAGGTAAGGCTATCAATACTCAGTCGGTTGCTGATTTAGCGTTTGACGGAGGTTTTATTACAGTTGTAGAGAGTAATCCTGCCGGCTATATTAAGGATTATGAGCATTATCTTGCTGCATGTGAGTTTTTAACTGCTCATTACAAAGCGATTAACAATGACGAGACTTTGGATGAGAAGGCAAGAAGAGAGGCTGACAGCATGTCTCGGGGTGAGAAGTTCCATCAGAAAGCGCTGGCTCTGGCCGGTGATCCTCAGTTCATTGAGAACTATGAAAATAAAGGCAGTTCATTTGTTGAGGCGTGGGAGAATAAGATAAAAGCCGAGGCTTATCTGAATGTTAAGAACGGCGTGGCGCCTACATTTGCCGAGGTAAAAGCACTTAGTGAGAACAAGATATTTAGGATGATAGCTGGCAAGAATCCTACTGAATTTGCGAACAAATGGGACGCTGATACTAAAAAGGCTAACGAGCTTAAGGAGAAGTATAAGCAGGAGCTTGAGAACCTGACATATGGACTTAAAGACTATGAGGGTAGCTTAGCTACTTACGTTAAGGATTATTATGAACCTAACGAGGAGGAAGCGGCTGCCTATGAGGAAGCTATGGGGGGCGTGAAGGCTAGAAAAGAAGCCATAAAGGAAGAGAAGGAGAGAATCTTTGACGCAAGACAGGAACTCGAGGATATGGAGGATTCTCCGGAAAAAGAAGAGAAGAAAGCTCAGATTGACAAGGATGCCGAGGCGCTTGATAAGACAGTTAAGGCTTATAAGCAAGATAAGGCAAATGTTATTACAGAGCATCTTCTTCCTGGATTCCTTACGAGAGTTGCGTTCCTTAAGGCTACGCAGGATCCTGTTGCAGGAGATGATATTTGCCGATTGATGGCGACATCTGCTAATCAGGAAGAGGCTGTTTGCGATTCTATATTAGATAATATCAAGAAGCCTGAAAATGCTAAATTGTTAAAGGACAATAGTCTTAAAGAGGCTATTGAAAACGGAAGCATCGTTGAGAGATTGGTTCCTGGAGTTAAGAAGGAAACACAGGGTGCTAAACCTGAAGCAGCGAAGAATGTCCAGAGAAAAAAATCTGAGGTCGCACCTGGACTTGGAATTTAGAATTTTAGAGCGTTTTATTAGGGTCTGTCCCCCTGACCTGACCAGGGGGACGGATCCTGTTTTTATAGGGGGACGGATCCTGTTTTTGATTGACCAGGGGGACGGATCCTGTTTTTTATTTTATTTATTTTTTATTTGTTACACTTTTGTTATATACCATGATTTATAATGTGACTCGTGTTAATCAAATGCTATACGCCGGATTGATTTATAGCCAGTGTTGCTAGATCAGGAGCGAAATTTTAAAAGTGATTAACACTCGGGAAAAGTATAATTTAAATATAATTTTATTAAGGAGAAAACAAATGAGTCTATTAACTACAAAAAAAAGATTTTTAAGCGTAGCGTTAACATTTGCATTGATGTTTGGATTAGTAGGGTATGTACCTGGAGGGGCATTAGATGTCAATGCTAAAAGCAAGTCAAAGTCGTCAAGTGACGCATCAAGCGTTGCATCAGTTGACGCAAGTATAGTTCCTACCGATGCACCTTCGCTTTTTATGGCGAGCGACAAGCATACGGCAGATGACAAGCTTACAAGCATTTTATCACAGGTTAGTGCGGATGCTTCAATCAAGGCAGTGTTGCTCAACGGAGATTTTGTCAATAACACAGACACCGATACACTTGCCAATATTACCAAAACAGTAAAGACAGGACTTAATAAGTCTTCTATAAATGTATTTTACACATATGCTTCTCACGATGAAAATGTCGGCGAGAACGCAGAGAACTTCTATTTTGAGGGACCGATTAATCTCGGAGCCTGCTACCTTTACGGAATTGATTTTGACGGAATGACAGTCAGCGCAGATGCTATCGAGGATGCAGCTAAGTTTACCAAATGGGTTGAGAGCCTTGACGATATGAAGCCAATCCTTGTTACCTGCCATGTTCCACTTCACGCAAGAAGAGGTGACAATTATGGTGCTATTTACTGGGCTGATGCTTTAAACAACGCATGTGCGAAGCATGACGTTATATATACATGGGGACATAATCATACAGGAGAGTCTGATCTCGATAAGGCAGTTTACTATGTTGAGCCGGGCGGAAGCTTAGTATTTGAGGATGGTACAGGATCTTCTTCAAGTTCAAGCTCAAGTAAGTCTAAGAAGAGCTCAAGTTCAGATGCAAGTGCAAATGCTAGCTCAAATGCTACCGTAGTCGGTGGTGCTGTTAAGAGTGGAAAGAGTAAGAGCAAGAGCTCAAGTTCAAGCTCATCATCTTCAGCAAGCGTTTCTGCAGACCCAACTCCAATCAATTTTACATATGTTAACACAGGATACATTAAGAGCGGTTACGGTTCAGTAGTAACATTTGCATCGGATAAGATTTATATCAGAAGATATTCAACATCAGCACTTAGCGAGATAAATGTAATTGAGAAGAAGCATGTTGCATTGGGGGATGAGACGGCAAATGATATCTACACTTATACTTATAAGTACAATAACAAAGCAACGTTTAAGAAAGACGGTAAGATGACTTATTATGAGAAGAGTGGCAAGATTACAACTACTTATCTGAGAACTGTGCCAAAGATTAAGGGTGCGGCGCTTTCTTGCACAACATATAAGTACAATGGTAAAGCCAAGAAGCCGACAGTTACGGTTACTGGAAGTGACGGCAAGGTTATACCATCGACATTTTACACTGTGACTTACGCTAAGGGTCGTAAGAAGGTCGGAACTTATAAGGTTACCGTTAAGATGAAGGGAATGTATTCAGGTAAGAAAGTCCTTAAGTTTAAGATAAAAAAGAAATAGGTTGAACCAAAACACTAACGCTCTAGTGGGGACAGTCCTACTGGAGCGTTAGTTATTCTCCCTCATTACATTCGGGAGAAAGATTCTTCGCTGTGCTCAGAATGCGGAAGACCAGGGGGACGGACCCTGTGGCTAAGGATCCGTCCCCTTGGTTCAGTTAGCAGAATTACCTTTTATTAGTTCCTCTTTCTCAGCTCTTTTTAGTTGCTTATATTGGTATTCTCTTCTCATTGCTTCCTCTTTAGTTGGAAATGTCTCGTAATACACGAGTTTAACTGGAAGACGAGCTCTTGTGTATTTGCCACCCTTACCGCTGTTATGAGTCTTAACTCTCTTGTCTAAGTCGTTGGTCCAACCGGAGTAGTAGGTACCGTCAGCACATTCTAGAATATATGCAACATTTTCCTTCATAATATCCTCTCTTTTAAAGATTCTTCGCTACGCTGATCCACAGGTTCCGTCCCCATGGTTTGCCAGGGCCCGTCCCCCTGGTTTGCTCAATCCACAGGTTCCGTCCCCCTGGTTTGGCAATCCACAGGTTCCGTTCCCGTGGTTTGGTTATTCGATTTTGTCTAGGAGTGCCTGAATTCTCTCCTTGTTGTCAGGGAATTTGACATTTTTAAGCATTTGTTCAAGCTCCTGCTTCTCCTTATCGGCAAATGCAGCAGCCCCGTCAACACCTGCGGCGGCTCCCGCGCTATAGTCATTATATGCCTTCAAATGATCGTTAGCAGTAACAATCTCCCAATACTTGCCATAGTACTCATCTTCAGGATAATCATACAAATACATTAGATCTCTAAGAGAACCGTAAGAGCCTTCGTAGTAATACTCGTCGTAATAGGTTGTATCATCTGACAATTCATTGATCTTCTTAAGTACGCCACTTCTTTTGCTCATGTCAACAATTGCATAGAGGAGAATAAAAATAAGCACGCATAAGATAAATATTCTGAAAACGAACCATACTGGATTCGGACTTTTATAGTTAATGGTAGTATTATTATTTTCCATATGCCGCTATCCTCCTTGCTTTTAGCTTGTTTACTTGCGACATAAGGAACGTACCGCTGTTTAGCGGCCTTCATTTCTCGCTCGAGATTCTTTATGGTTTCTGTTCTTCTGACAAGCCAGAATTTGCCGACCAAATTCTCAGTTTCACAATACGGACATCTAAGTTCAGCTGTACGATAATTAGCTCCGCAACTCTTACATCTCATTAATTGTTCCCCATCTTTCTTTCTACTAAAATATGTGCCAGTTCTGAATAATCGGTATTCTTGTCGACGTACACTTCCTTCGCGTTTGCCAACTCCTGATCGGTGATTCTCCACACATTTTTAAGCGTATCTTCCACCTCACCGGAGAGAGTATCAACTGCTTCACCTTCTCCGTAATTAAAGCCTTCATCTCTGAATTTTTGCGCGTGTATTAGTGCCCAAATGCTTTCTCTTAAAGCGTCCTTTAGGTCGTTCTCGCGCTGCTCGTTGGTATAGCCTCTAGCTTCGGCTGCCATTTTAAGAGATTCTACAGCATAGTGACAATCTATATACACATCGGCCGTATTGGCGTATTTGCCGAATGAACCGCCCCAACCGTTGCTGTCTAAGTATGTATCTGTAACCTTCTCGTAGTCGCCGGCCTGATAGTATTCTTCTAGTTTATCAACAAGGTTCTCTTTACTGGTGTACTTGGATTCCTGTATGAGTCTTCCGGTTCTGTTTAACATATAAACTGCGCCAAATAAGATAATAACCAGGACGATTATGACTACAGTAAATACTTTGGTATTCTTTTTAACGAGTTTCTTAGGTAAACGTTTGACTTCTTCGTTGTGATCTTCAATTAAATCTTCGATTTTGTCCTCTTCAGCCTGCTTTGCTAGTTCCTCATTTTCAAATTGACAATATGGGCAAATGATAGCATTTGCCGGTATCAAAGCACCGCAATTCGGACAATTTATTTCTTCTTTCATGATTACTCTCTCCTAATAATGTGTGTTCATAAGACCAATACTATTATGGACTACCTTCTTGTCTGCGTCAAGTTGCTTATTCAGGTTCCGTCCCCCTGGTTCCAATCTTAAACCAGCTATTCAGGTTCCGTCCCTCTGGCTTGGCTATTCAGGTTCCGTCCCTCTGGCTTGTGAGGAGAGATATCTGTAGGTTTATCAAGGGAAAGTTTCAACTTTTTTAACAGTGTTAAAGCGTTATGGGCAGAATACCCGTGACGCTTTTTTACATAAGTCTCTTATATATATCCAACATGCTTTCAATCTGATACTGTAAAAGCCATGCTGCGTCATTGTACTCAGGAGTAAGCTTTATTACCTTTAGCAGAGCAGGATAGTAAAGCTCGGTTTCTTTTATCATCCTTATAATACGTTGTCTGCTCAATCCCCATGACATAGTGGTAAGATTATTACATCTGTCAATACATTTTATCAATGATGCTTTAGGGCTTGCTGCAATTTTGGTATAATAGGACTGCATAATCTTATCGCGGTTTTTATCATTTGTTTTAATATGAGTGAGTATATCGACCAGTTTTTTGATATTATCATTTACCGGAAGTTCTTCTACGGTTTTGCCGCAATCCTCAACAACATCATGTAGCAGACATGCAGCTATTATTTCGTCGTCTTTTATGTTCATCGCCAATGCATGACATGCAAGGTTTAGTGGATGATATATGTATGGTATGTCTGATTTCTTGCGCGTCTGTCCCTTGTGGGCATCAACCGAATAATCAACTGCTTTTAAAGTGTTGGCAAGGTTATTGTGCTTGGCGGAGGTCTTGACATATGTCTTCATATGTTCCCAGTTATAAATCGTTTCTTTGGTCTTGAAACAGCTTAGTCTTTCTTCGACAATAGAAGAAAGCGAAACATCGAACAGGTTGGCAAGGTCTATGGCTTTAACAAGCTCAGGCAGATATTCATCTCTCTCCCAGGCAGATACCGCCTGATTGCTGACATCTAAAGCTTCTGCAACATTTTCTTGGGTAAGATGTCTCTCTGTTCTCAGCTTCTTAATGGTTTTTCCTATACTCATATGAAAGCTCCTTTCTTAAAACCGCAATATCAGTATATAGCTATCTGAATGAATCAACAAGCTTTTTGTTACAGATAGATAATAAATGATTTTTAAGCTTAAAGTAAGCAAGTGGATGTTTAATGTGATTTGTCAGATTCAAGCTGAACTTTAATCGGAGTGATTATTTATATAAATGAAACAGGAATATTATGTCTATAACATGATAAGGTCCGGCTTATCAGGAGTATTATTGCGCCTTTATCACTTAAAGTACAGCTTTAATTAATACCGTAACAATAAAGCCATGCTTGCTTATAATAATAAAGCATCCCTCCTATAATAGTATGCGTCTTATAAACATCTTTTATGAATTAAACGAAAGGAGTATTTTATGAACACAATTACTTTTATGACGGGGCTTTTGACATTTTACATTAAAGGAGAGATATCGGTTGAACAAAACTTTTTAAAGCTTAAGCTTCCTAACGTAATTCTTACATTTATACCGTTTGGTGCCGAAAAACATAATATTCCGGTAAATCAGATATCAAGCGTCGCATCTAATTTTAAACTTAATATCAAAGAATTGCTGTTTGGAATATTGGAGCTTGTGCTGGCGCTTATCTGTTTTGTAAGCCTGGATGCGTTTTGTATTTTCCTTGGAATAGTATTATTGATACTTAGTGCATCTGCCATATTAAGAGGGATTATAGTAGTGTTAGAAGTAGATTCAACAGCAGGTGCGACATATATAGTGCCTTTTTTAGTATTTGAGAAGAATAAGGCTTTTCAGGCTGAAAGGATTATAAATGATATTGTCACTGACAGGCTTAATGACACTAACAGCCGACAGGTTGTTGAGAACCAGACGAACATCCTTGTTGATGCGTTAAATAAGCGATGATTTAGTCTTTGTAAATGAACTGATTTGTAATATCATTAAGATGTTTAATAAAAAAGTCTGTCATCTGAAACTCATATGAAAGATGGCAGACATTTTTTATATTGGTACATAAAATTTAACAGTTCTGTTCTTATGTATATATTAAATCTGTATGATTGTCGATATCAAAATTCCTGGCATTTACAGGCTCTTGCCCTCTCCTGAATATCCAATTGGTTCCCACAGGCATAAGCAGTATTTTCTTTAAAGGTATATCACATCTTAGTGAAATAGCTCTGGCTGTTTCTATATCGTTTCCTCCCATGTAAATATATGTATCACAATTACTTATTATGGTATTTCCGTCATAGTGGTAGGCTTCCATAAGCTGTGATTCCGATTGTATCATAATCATAGCAGATATTCTGCGAGACCTGATAGATGATATCATACGCGGAAAATCATTGATTCTGACATTGGTTGCAAAATCATCAAGTATAAATCTTGTTGGTATTGGAAGCATGTTATTTTTGCACTCATTGTCTGCATACCTTAAGAGCTCACTTAATGCTTGCGTAAAGAATATATTGGCTAAACCATCCATTGATCTGTCAATGTCGCTTACCACCACAAAAAGGGCTGTCTTTTTGCAGCCGATAGATGAAATATCTATGGTGTCTTTACTGAGCATTTCATTAATCTCCGGAGTGTCATAAGAACCAAGTGTGGCATTAAGTGTACTTACAATACATTTCAGGGTTTTACCCGGTGCACATCTGAATTTTTTGTAAGCTTTTACTGCGTAACTGTTATGATTATTTTTTTCTAAATCTTCAAAAAGCTCATCAAGCAGGGTTTTATTACTCGAATTGTCTTCATCTATATTGAACTCATCAATCAGCCTGAAAATATTTTCTAAAGTCATATCTTCTTCGCGGCAATCTTCAATTAAAAATCCAATTAATGACTGAATTAAAATCTGTGATGCTCTATCCCAATAAGGGTCATGAAAAGAGCTTCCGCCACTTTGATAAATAAGAATATTAGAGATTTTCAGAATATCAAGAGGGCTATGTATATATTTAAAAAAGTTATATTTCTCGGAATCCTTTGGGTTTGTAAAATCAAGTTTTATAACACGATATCCTTTCTTACTTAAGTAACTCTTATATTTTTCGTAAAGATTTCCTTTCGGGTCAGAAATAATATAGCTTCCTACAGCCTGTAATATGTTGGGTTCAACTAAGCTGCGGGTTTTGCCCGCGCCACTTGTTCCGACTGCGATAACATTATTATTGAGTTTAGTCTTAAAACAATCAAGACTATAGTATTTATTCTCTGCAAGTATCATTACATCATTATTCATAGCGACCTCCAATCTAATTAAACAATAAATGACCTTTTTATACTGTCACATATACCGAACTTAATAGCTTCAGTGGCACTCATCAGATTATCATAGCTTGTTGCATGGTTTATTTCTTCTACTGTTTTTCCTGTGTGCTTTGATAGGATTTTATTAAGAACAGACTTGGTTTCAAGAATTGAATCAGAAATGTTTTTGACACTTGTAGCTGAGCCGCCTATACCATTTGCTATCAAAGGCTCGTGAATCATAACCTTACTGTGTGGAAGAATAAAGCGTCTTCCCTTTTGCCCACCGGCAAGTATGATAGCCGCCATACTTGCAGCCATTCCGGTGCATATTATATTAATTCTAAGCTTACTTCCCTGTATTGCATCATATATCATAAGTCCTGATGTAACTTCCCCTCCCGGGCTGTTTAAGTAAATGGTGACAGGCTCATCTGAAGCTTCCAGATACAAAAGCTTCATAATAAAATCATTGGCCATTTCTGAATCTATATTATCGTTTAAAAAGATAATTCTCTTCATCAACAGCCTTGCTGCAATAGCTACCTCCCGTGTTCCTCCGGCGCTTTCAACTTCAATTGTTGATATCATTTTCATAAGCATCTACCTCTTTTCCTGCTGTGTTTATGTTACAAATATATGGTATACAAAAAATCCAATAAATATAAGATAGAGGGAATTTACTTTGAAATATAAAATTCAAGTCAGCCTTGAAATCAGCAGCATTTGCATAGATATTATCGGTTAGAGCCGGCGTAAACCCTACATAATACCACAATCTTAAACCAGAGGGACGGACCCAATGTCATTTGAAGTGAGGCAGGAGCCTGATATAAGAATTGTATAAATGTTAAAATAACATATTGATTTTTCATTTCACATATCCCATAATAACCCCATGGACTGGTAAAGCCTCCTTTCTATATCTGGTACTATTTCTCATTACAAAACCGGATAATGAGAGTAGAATGGAGACCTTCTATACAAAATTGTATAGAAACAACCTTAAAACAGAATCGAACTACGAAAACCTTTGCGAAATGAGGTGACGGGTAACAACGGGAAGCAGGTAAAATTAAGACTTCCTGCTTTGCGTGTTTGAAAAGTACTTGTATTTACCTACTACCGGAGGATAAACAGATTTAGGATTCTTTTTAAGAAAGGGCATAGGTATGAGAACTATCGAAGATAAATTAAACCATGAACAGCAATCTTACAGCCAGATACAGTTGGCCGCGAAGAAAACTATAGAATATATAAACAAGGTTATAGAACCGGGCATGAGTCTGCTTTCAATACGTAGGGTTTGTGAAGAAACTCTTCTAGAGTTAGGAGCAGATTCTTTCTGGTATTGGGATGTGGGAGCATTTGTATTTGCAGGTGATGAAACAACGATATCTATATCAGGCAGAGAATATATTACCTCGGACAGAGTGATAGAAAATAATGATATCGTTACGATTGATTTAAGCCCACAGAAGGGAAGTATCTGGGGAGACTACGCAAGAACCATTATTGTGGAGAATGGTAAGGTAGTTGATAACATAGAATTAATTGAAAATCAGGAATGGAAGAGTGGACTTCAAATGGAAGATAAACTACATTCTGAGCTATTGCGTTTTGTTACAAAGGAAACAACCTTTGAAGAACTGTATAATCATATGAACCGGTTCATTGTGGAAAATGGATTTGTAAACTTGGATTTTATGGGAAATCTTGGACATTCTATCGTGAAAAATAAAGAAGACAGAGTTTATATTGAAAAAGGGAATCGGCTTAAGTTTGGCGATGTTATTTATTTTACATTTGAGCCACATATTGCATTTCCGGATTCAAAGTATGGGTATAAGAAGGAAAATATTTATTTTTTTGATAAAGACAAGTTGACAGAGCTATAACAGAAGGCAATCAAGACGAGTATGTATGTGAATAAAAGTGTTTAAGGTAGGAAAATAGTTATATATGAATTCAAGAAATTATATATTTTTCAGTTAGTGATGAAAGGATATTAACATGAAACTAAAGCCGGTTGTAAAGGAAGATATTGAAACGGTCTGGAAAATGCAGGTGGAAGCGTTCACAGAGCTTTTAGAAAAGTATCAGGATTTTGAAACAAATCCTGCTTCTGAGGATATAGAAAAAGTAATTACAAGGTATGAAGAACCATCTACAACTTATTATTTCGTCATGGCTGATGATGAAAAGGTTGGTGTAATCCGTGTTGTGGATAAGAAGGATGGTAGTAGAAAGCGCATATCACCTATTTGGATTATGCCTGTGTATCGGAATAAAGGTTATGCACAGCAGGCAATTTTAGAGGCAGAAAAGATATATGGTTCAGAGCATTGGTGTCTGGAAACAATATTGCAGGAAAAAGGCAACTGCCATCTTTACGAGAAGCTTGGGTATCACCGAACCGGCAGGACTGATAAGATAAATGATAGAATGGATATCATATATTATGAAAAAGACTAAAGAAATAAGAAATTACGAATGGATATGGGAATGAACCGCAAAGAATTCTTAATTATCAGATATTTTTAGGAAGCCTGCCGGTACAACCCTCCTAAAATCCTACGAAAGCGAGAAAACAAGTGAAAATACTTACAGCCAAAAAGGATGATTTACCAATTGTCCGTGATATTACAAAGACTACTATAAATGCGATATATCCCCATTATTATCCGGACGGAGCGGTGCAGTTCTTTCTGACACATCACTCGGATGAGCATATAATGGCAGATATCTCTTGTGGAAAAGTATTTGTTTTATATGAGGAGAACAATCCGGTTGGTACAGTGACGATTTCGGATAATAACATCAATCGTTTGTTTGTATTACCGGAGTATCAGCATAAGGGTTACGGGAAGGCTCTGCTTGATTTTTCCGAGGAGAAGATACTTAAATCTTATGAGTGCGTTCAGATAGACGCTTCATTTCCTGCAAAACGGATATACAGGGAACGTGGATATAGAGAAACAGAGTATAACATCATCAAAACAGACAATGGTGACTGCCTTTGCTATGATGTTATGAAGCTTATGGTCACATAGATGACGAAACGCCGTCATTTGCTATTTCACTTTATAAAGAGTATAGAGGACAGGGTATCGGAACGAAATTGATGAGGGAAATGCTGTCTTTGCTTAAAGAAAAAGGATATAAACGTGCTTCGCTGGCAGTACAGAAGGCTAACTATGCCGTAAAGATGTATAAGAATGTCGGGTTTAATACCGTAGATGAAAATGCTGAAGAATACATTATGGTGTGCGAGTTATGAGTAATATTTTGATTTATAATATTGATAAAGTACATACAACACAAATGGGCGTTAAAAACCAGTCCCCAATGTAAAGTTATGGATTTACCTTCACAAGGTGAATGAGAAATACCTGAAATAAAACAATCACTCTATGACTTTGTACATCATATATGCATCAATCAACTCAACTCTAAGCGTATTAATTGTCTCGATTCCGTGACTTTCAAAATATCTTCTTGCATCCTCTTTATCCTTTTTTATGACTATAGTCTTTATATCATCCTCACTTTGAAGAACAACAATATCCGGGATATCCGTCTTAAGCGACCTGATTACCCACTTACTCAATCCGCTCAATATGTCATCAATAGTTCCGTTATATATAATCTGTCCCTCATCAAGCATGATTACCTTGTCGCACATATCTTCAACATTTGTGAGGTCATGGGATGATATAAGTATCGATGCTCCTCTATCTGCCGCCTCTCTTATAAGTCTTCTGATTACAATTCTGGCCTCATTGTCAAGACCGTTCTCAGGCTCGTCCAATAATATATATTCTGCTTCTCTTGCAAATGCTAACGCAAACGAAAGCTTCTTCTTCTGCCCCAGCGACATACCGCCAATGTGCGCTTTTAAATCAAGTGATAACTCATAGGCAAGCTTATTAAACCTGTCTGTTACATAATCATCATAAAAATTCCCATAATAATCACCCATCCGTTTAACCGTAAAACTGTTTATATGACAAGGATTATCTTCAATGTATGCAATCCTTTTCATGGTATCTGCGTTATCGTATATTAGATTGCCGTCTAATGTTATTTCACCGGTATCAGGTCTGTAGATTCCCGCCAGACATTTGATAAGGGTGGTTTTGCCTGCTGCATTTGACCCGATTAAACCGTATACAGTTCCACTATCTAATTCAGCAGATACCGATTTAAGAACAGCATCACCATTATAGCCTTTTGATAATTTATCTGCTTTTATCATGTAATCATCTCCTAATCAAATTGATTCGTATAGTTTTTTAACCATCTGTTGAATCTCTTTTAAGCTGTATCCGCCGTGTTTTAGTTCAATAATCTCGCTTAACAATCTCTTGTTGATTATATCTTCATCAATCTCTATTTTGTTATCATTAAGCTCTGATATGTAAGTCCCCTTGGCACGAATCGTATATATTATTCCCTGCCGTTCAAGCTCCGTGTATGCTTTAGAGACTGTGGACGGAGTTATATCAAGCATTGCTGCCATTTTTCTGACACTCATCACACGGTCCATTGGTTTATATATACCTTTAACAATATTGACCTTGAATTGCTCAATAATCTGCTCATAAATAGGAGTATCGCTTCTGTAATCTATCTCTATCATATGTGCTCACCTCTGCTTATAAAGCTGCATGTTATCTCTTCTTTGGAGCTGTCAGGTAGCATAATCCTGCAAATGCTGCAACTGAAAATATGGTTACAAAAAGATTATAAAGAACCTTATAATGAGCCGTAGCATTATAATCTCCTGCCGAATATAGCAAACCAAAGATAGTTACAGTTATAGTCAACGATACAAAAAGTTGAACAGATTTAAATCGATAGGCTCCCCCTTTGCTCTCATTGACGTGTTTACTTATTATATAGATGATAAAAACACATAATGTAAGAAGAACTGATAAAAGTATTAGTATGAGTATTGAGGTATTATAATTAAATGTTATAACATGTAGATATATATCAGCCCGGCCTTGAACGATGCTTTGAAAAGCATAGGCTACAATATACAATGTTACAGATAGTACGGCTGTCCATATGTAATTGCAGGATATGTTCTTGGCCAGAATAAACAATGAGTACATGATAAGTGACGATAAAATCATATATACTGTAAATATGCAATATAGAAAAAGCTCGTAATCGTAATATACGGAGTTGAATATAACACAGCTTAAAAGACATATAGCGGTGTCTATCAATGATACCATACCTATTCCGGCAAATCCGGTGATTAAATCATATGTAATTCGGTCCTTTTTGGTAATAGGAAGAGCTCGGAATGTGTCAAGATAATGACTGCTCTCATATAAAGAGAATCTTAATGTCTGCATTATCAATACACTCAGCAATAACACAAGCATATATGTGTTGATTAAATATTCAAACATCACATGATACAGCATGGAATAATTGTATTCAGGGCTGTCATAGCTTAATCCGGATATGGAGTTAGATACAAATGCGACAATCTGTAAAACAAGTATACCAACGTAGAAGATGTTGAATTGCCTATCTCTTTTATACAGGCACTTAAGCATTCTAATATTCATGATAAACTCTCCCTTCATCTTGAATGATACAGGTTGATTAACTGTTACAACTGTACTAGTGCTTGTAATACAGCATAGCAAAAACTCCGTTGGTTGTCAATATATTTATAGTCCATTTATTTTGAAACTATGTCATCGTTCATGCTGCACATATTATAGCGTCATTTTATGCCGGTAGTAATAAAAGCATCTTGACATGATGTCAATATATATGTATAATTTATTTTGACATCATGTCAATAAGAATTATATGGAGGATTAAAATGCCAAAAGGATCGCCGGAAAGGACGGCAGCAAGAAAAGAAGAAATAATAAGTGCCTGTGAGAAGCTATATCAGACTATGAGCTTTAAGGATATCACACTTAAAGAGATTGGAAATGAAACATCATTCTCAAGACCGACCATATATAACTACTATCAGACTAAGGAAGAGATATTTCTCGCACTTTACGAGCGTGAGTATGACCGGTGGAATGAAGAATTAAGGAGCATTCTTAACGACAACGAGAAGCTTACGAAGGAGCAGATAGCAGGAAAGCTTGCAACATCCATTGCAAATAGAGAGCAGCTGTTAAAGCTTCTCGCTATGAATAACTACGATATGGAAGCTAACAGTAGACCTGAGCTTCTGACATCATTCAAGGTGGCATATGGGGAATCCATGAAGAATGTATGCAGAATCCTCACAAAGTTTTGCCCGGAGAAATCAGTTAAAGAGATTCAGGATTTCGTATATGTATTCTTTCCGTTTATGTTTGGAATATATCCCTATACTGCAGTAACGGACAAGCAGCGTGAAGCTATGAAACAGGCGGATGTGGACTATGTATATCAGTCCATTTTTGAGATAACCAATAACTGTTTACTTAAGCTTTTATAAAGCCGCTATGGGTTACAATTAAATGTGGCTTTAGTGGCAGCTTTTAAGCAGGAGATTATACTAAAAAGAAGAAGGAGGCATGTGTTATGAAGAGTATGAAGGGTGTATTGTTGGCAGGTGCTGTAGTTATCATTGCTATAGCGTTATCATTTGCAATATGTAAGGCATCTGCTCCTAAGCTTAGTAAGAAGACTGTTACACTTAATGTGGGTCAGTCTGCTAAATTAAAAATTAAGGGAGGAAGCGGTAAGGTTAAGTGGAAATCCTCCAACAAAGCCGTAGCTTCAGTAACCTCAAAAGGTAAAATTACAGGCAATAAAGCAGGAAATGCAACCATTACAGCCACAAGAAAAAAAAAGAAGCTTAAATGTAAGGTTACGGTTATTAATACCTCTGACAAGACGAGTGAGGATATATCATCTGAAGATATCAACCGGTCCATAGAAGCTTCTACAAGCGAAAATGCAGCCAATCCGGATACTGATAATGCAGGAAGTAAGATTCTGGTGGCATATTTTTCAGTGACAGGTAATACCAGACCATATGCCGGGCAGATTGCCGAGAAGACGGGAGCGGATTTATATGAGATAATTCCGGAAGTTCCTTATACATCTAAAGATATAGATTATAACTCCGATTGCAGAGCTAATAAGGAGCAGGAGGATGACACTGCAAGACCGGTTATTTCCGGAAGCGTGCCTGATTTTTCCAAATACGAAACCGTATTTATAGGTTACCCAATCTGGTGGGGAACATGTCCTAAGATTATTGATACATTTATGGAAAGCTATGATTTTAGCGGCAAGAAGGTTATACCTTTTTGTACCAGCGGAAGTTCGGGTATATCCACAAGCGAGACTCATATCAGGAAGGTTTTAACCGGTGCTGTGGTAGAGAAAGGGCACAGGGCAAGCAGTAAATCAGATGTTGATTCCTGGGTGGAATCACTGAAACTGTGAGGAGCAGGGTGAGCTTTCTGCATAAAAACCAGAGGGACGGCCCCTCTGGTTTTTATTGAAGTTTTAGAGATATCATTTTTATGGTATCTCTATTTTTATTAAAAAAATTTTTTGAATTGATATAAATTTGATATAATTGTTATGTATTATCTTATCAGGAGGTGAGACTATGTTTCAGGTGCTTTTAATTGAGGATGATATTGATGTAAGAAGGATAATAACCGACTATTTTAATCGCAGGGAGGAAATGACTATAACTGAAGCAGACAACGGTTTAGACGGACTTGACATGGCGGTTAATGACTCTTATGATTTAATACTTCTTGATGTTATGATGCCCGGACTTGATGGTTTCACTCTTCTTAAAGAGCTTAGAAAGATTAGCGATATCCCTGTCATTTTCATGACTGCCAAAACAAGAGAAGAGGATATAATCTATGGTTATGATTTAGGCTGTGACGACTATATCTTAAAACCATTCTCGGTTAAACAGATGTATCTTAAGTCGCTCGCTCTTTTGAAACGCGCCAAGGGGGTGGTAAATACCAATATAATCACTTGTGGAGATATCTCGGTAGACATAAGAGGCTTGACGGTTTTGGTTAATGGTGAGATGGTCGACCTGCCTGCTAAGGAATATGCTATTTTAAGGCTCCTGATTGACAATAAAGACATGGTACTCTCAAGAGAACAGATTCTTATAAGGGTATGGGGATATGATTATGAAGGCTCTGAAAGAGTTGTGGATAATAGAGTAAAAAACCTTAGAAAGCTTTTAGGTCATGCAGGTTCCCAGATTAAGACTGTTTTTGGCAAAGGATATAAAATCGGAGGATAATACAATATGAAAAAGCCTAAGTATAGAAATGAAATATTAAAAGAATTGATTGAGCACATTATTCTTGCAGGTGTTATATGTGTCCTGTTAATAGGTGGGTTTTATCATTACATATGTAAGCAGGTTGAAACCAGCATAATCATCAATAACGCACAGGATATATCGACACACTATGAAGATGCAATTAAGTATCCCGATAGTCCTGATAATAAGGAGGAAGAAAAAATTCTTGGTATTCTTAACGGTACCGGTAACGGGAATTACAAACCTGCATATGACAATTATACACCGATAGACAGTGTTACTTATAGTGATACTAGTGATACCACCATCACTAAGGTAGAGTATAATGACGATTCAGGGTATGGATTTACTCAGCTTGTACCTCATAACGATAAAATCCCGATACATAAGATAAGTATTAAAGATGATATAAATGCATATAATCGTTTTTTAGGGAAAATAGGTTATATGGAATGCCTTAATTCTTATGATGATGAGTTTGTCGGCATATTTAATTTGGATATGAAACGGATTGTTTCATCAAACAATATCTGTATCTTTCCTGTTGAGTATGCTAAAGACAATAGTGATGAGAGCTGTTATTATTTATATAAAACAGATAATGTCAGGTTTATTGATATACTTAAAGAATGCGAGCAAAGAACAAGAAGAGAAAATTTCCGCTATGTTACAGACATTGAGTCAATGTATATAAAAGATTCAAGCTTTGAACCGGCGGTTGTGTACATTTGCAAATGCAAAGACAATTGGGACGATCACAGCACTGAGTTAATTGACAGGGAGAAGGTTTTTTTTTCAGATGAACCTTTGGATAAAGGATATAAGTATATCAATCTCAAAGAGACGCCGGGCATACAAAAAAAACCGGATACTTTCAATGACAGGATGCTGGATATCTATTATGTTCATGATGATAACGCTGAATGTGATGAGCAGGTTCAGGAGATAATTGACCGGGTTGGAAGTGATATTAAAGACACTCCCCTTATTATCGGGTCAATCAATAAAGGATTGTTTAAAAAGATTTTTTACCGGGTGCAAATGCTTGACTTAAACTGTGAATACATGTTTAACGGAATGATTTTTGGTGAAGGAGATTCAGTATGTAATGTGCCGGACAGTATATATCAGTATTCTGATAAATTCATTGTAGTTAATGCCTTACAATATGATTTTATGAATGATGACATTTTCACACCATTGAATGTTAAAAATAAAATACCGGTATTAATTTTATGCTTTAGTGTGTTAATTCTCGCGGTTGTTTTTTCATTTGTCGCTGCCGGAATTAACTATAATAAGAAAAAAGCAAAATACAATAATGAAGTTTACAGAAACTCTGTTATAGAATCTGTTGCCCATGATTTAAAAAGCCCTCTTACAATTATTAAAGGATATGTTGAAAATTTTGTTGATACTGAAGATCCTAAGGTCAGAGAGAGCTATGCAGACAGAATTATTAAGAAAATTACTGACATGGATGTGCTTATCGATAAGTCAATATTAGTCGGAAAGACCAGAGATATTTCATCTGAATTGGATAAAAAAGAGGTTGATGTTAAGGAGCTCATTGAAGAGCTGGTTAATGGTTATAATGACCTTGCCGGAATTAGAAATGTCAGATTTTTAATTGATGGAGATTTAACTTTAAAGACAGACAGACTGTGGCTTGGACGCGCACTCGATAATATTCTGTCAAATGCTTTTACGCACGGTAGTGGTGATGTTGACATAACACTCACACATGAATATATAAGGGTAGGTAATAATTATTCTAAAGAAATGGATGTTGATGTCGGTAAGCTCACTGAACCATTTGTCAAGGGCAACAAAGAACGCAGCTCAACAGGTAATGGATTAGGTCTATCAATAGCATCTAATATAATTAATCATTTGGGTTATAAATTAAAACTTGATGCTAAAGATGGCAGATTTACGGTGGATATTATTGTCTGATATAGCTTTTTTAGCCCCTCGTTATGAGGGGTTTTTTAGTTGTTGTAGGGTCCGTCCCCCTGGTTTGTTGACTGCCCCTATTCCCTTGACCTAACCCCTCCCTCTCCCCGCCTGAAATAAGTTAAGCGATATTGTTACTAATTTGTTGCATTATATCATGTATAGTGTATTATATAGTATAAGTTACATTGTGCATTTACACCTTAGGAGGTAGCCTATGAAGGAAGCAGAAGATTTAAAGAACGACAACCTCATTATTGATGATGACGATATCAGCCAGCTTAATATCAATGAGGAGATGAAGGTAGACCCTGAATTCGCTAGAATTGATGCAGAATTCAAAGCCCTATACGATAAGGATATGGAAGACAAGAAACGTATCCAAAGAATAAACAATCAGATTACCCTTGATTCAAGAAAGAAAAAAGAGGCTGAGAGGAAGAAGAGAAAAGGAGCCGGCAATGTATCGTTGGAGTCAACATTTGCAAATGCTAAAGTGAAGGCTGAACCTGCCAAGAAGTCTCAAAAGAAGGCTAATAAGATATCTAAGGCAGAGCGGGACGAGCTTATTGCCAAGAAGTTTATAACTTCGGAGGCTGTATTATCTTTCGGAATGGATGCTCTTTGCAATGAACTCAAGGAGATTAGGGAGATATTAAGAAATACACAGGAAGATAGGGAGAAGAATTTTTTCTTCAATAATAACGGTAAAGGCAAGATTGTCGAGAGAGAGGGTTCTGATTTATATCAGGATATGACTGAGAAGCTTAGGCTCTGCATTGACATAATGGAGATTGGAACACACTCACCCGAAGATATAAGAGAGGCTCTGCTTGATTTTCAAAAGTCAGCCGCCAAGTACCATAAAGAGCGTAACCGTATGATTACGGGGCCTTGGTCTAAGAAGGGAAGAATAAGAAGAGATGCAGCCAAAGCAGCAACAGAGATTGTTCCGACGATTATATCATGCTTTGACAACATGATGGGTGAGTTTTATATGGTTAAGAATAAGGAGGGCGTTCCTTATTCAGAACAATGCTTAGATGACATCAAGAAGAAATCCATGGATTTGACAGTGAAGCATGACCAGTTTCAGCTTAAGGGTGACTTTAATGCAGGTAAGCTCAAAAACGGACTTACTCCGAAGAAGATATATAAAAACAAGTTCATGTGCGCCAAGAAACAACAAAAACTCATTAACAAGATTGCTAAGATATATCCTTCTCTTGCCAAGAATTGTATGGATGCAGACAATCTTGATAAGCTTTTTTCAAATGCTAAAATCAACCGTGATGACGTGACTTCGGTTGCCAGATTTTATGTGGCAGCCAAGCTTCTGAAATCAATTGTTAACCCTAAAGTTAAGAATTCAGAGCTTGATGAAATCGAGGAGAATATTACCAAGAGTTTCATCAATTCCGAGGCGGACAAGATTAAAGATAATCCTTCATTTGTACGGGAGTTTAAGGCGAATACCTCCAAACTGTTAAGCAGGTGGGACAACATAAATAAAGTCAATAAGAGTTGTTTAAAGCTTAAGCAGGCCAACCAAAGCATTATTGCTAAGACTATTGAAGCTAACGGTTCATTAGGTGACGCTGTTGTCGTAAAATTGGGTGATAAATGTGAAGTCTTTTTAAATACATTCTGTCGCATGATGGTTTCTGACCTTTTGGCAAAGCCTGACGGTGAAGTGCTTGTTTCCAAGTTTGACGCAATTGATGACAAGGATGCGATGTACCAGGCTATGACTATTGTGATTCAGGATATAGTTAAGGATGATAGCAGGCTTAAACCTAACGCATCAAGAGATGAAGTGGTAGAAAGAGTTAACAATCTTATTGAGGATCCTTTAATCAGAAATAAATTAATCAAAGACATACTTTCAATAAAAGACCCGAAACAGATTACAAATGCTCATCAAGGCGAGCGTATGGAAAAGTTTGAAAAGGATGCTGTTAAGAAAGAAGAGCTTCTTAAGACCGAGGAGTATAGAAAAAAGTTAGAATCAAATGCACCAAAAAGGTGATTGAATCACATATGAACCGCGGGGACATATGAACCGCGGGGACGGACCCTAAATAAAGCCTGAAAAACCACCGAGCCATGCTCGGTGGTAAATTATATAAGGAAATATGTAATCTTAAACCTTCTCAAAATCCGCAGCTCCATGCTTACATATCGGGCAAATGAAATCGTCCGGGAGCTCCTCCCCCACATATTCATACCCGCATATCTTGCAGCGCCAAATCGTCTGCCCGTCTTCGGTTTTGCCGACAGCCTCAGGCTTTGGCTTGATATTGTTCTGATAATACTCGTATGTTACGGAAGAAACATCCGACAAAACCTGCATTTCAACAGGCTCCCCGATAAACAGTGTATGTGAGCCCGAATCCACCGTCTGTTTAACGTCTATTGAGAAGAATGCGTTGGTACCTTTTGTAATATAAGGGATGCCGTTAGCGGCATCGGCAAAATCAGAATAGTCAGCGAATTTATCAACATTCCGTCCGGACTGAAAACCGAAATGCTTGAAAACACTAAAATCAGCATTTTCACTCAGAACGGAAATATTGCATTTCATGGTCTTCATAATCATGTCGTGCGTGTAATTCGCTTTGTTAACGGCAAATGATATCTGATTGGGCTCGGAAGCCACCTGAATCGCTGTGTTCGTGATACATCCGTTGGCCTTGACCTCGTCCTTCGCAGTCAAAACAAAAAGCCCATAAGAAAGCTTATACATTGCTTTGTTATCCATTGAATCCCTCCTTGCTTTAGATTAAAGCGGCTAAAATCCATCTGTGAGGCACGACCTTCTGATGGGATGTAGTTACATTTGCCAAAAATGTTATACTCAATACCATGGAAAGGGCATTGGATGTTATCTCCATTGACGCAGCCTTCTGCCAGAGAAGCACCTCTGTGAGCGCAAATGTCAGTGACACATCCAAGCTCGCCTCATAACAGCATACCATTGGTTGTTAATCATTTATTACCTCGCTATTCTTAATCCGACCCTCATTATCTTCTTTGATTATAAGAAATACAGCCTGTTATTGCAAGAATTTTATGGCAAATTCCGGCGCTGTGTTGCTATTAATATAAGAAACAATAAAAAATGTCATGACTTTGAATATTGAAGAATCATGAACTTCTAACTTAAAAGGTCAATGCATCTATATTTACCAGAGGGACGGACCCTCTGGTTTTTCTTGTTATATAAGGGTTTAAATGATATAATTAGCGTAATGACCAGAGGGACGGATCCTACATTACATGACCAGAGGGACGGATCCTACATAACACGCAACAAGTAAGAGGGAGAGTTTATGGGTAAATACGCAGGACATTTTAATAAGACTATAATAAGAACTATAATATCCGGTTTTTTGATTATTGTGTTTTTTATCGGTGTTATTCTCATGTATTACAACGCTGTCTATAATGAGAAAAAGAGCGGAATTATTAAAGACGGCAAGATTGAAGCTTTTAAGTCAGCAGAAAGGTTCGATAGGTATTTGTCTACCAATATTGACATCATTAAGTTGAATTCTTACGCGCTTGACGAGATGATTAATGAGAATAAAACTGACGATGAAATACAAGAATTTCTTGTTGCACAATCGACCGCTATAAGAAACACCGTGTTGGAGAATCTTACCGGTTTGTACGGCTATATTAACGGCCGGTTCTTTAGCGGAACAAGATGGGAACCACCTAAGGATTATGTTGCCACCGAGCGTCCGTGGTACACTAAGCCTATTAATCATCCCGACGAGATAACAATACTTGAGCCTTACTTGGATGTTCAGTCGGGCAATACAATGCTCGCGTTAGGTAAAACATTGTGTGACAATGTAAGTGTCATTTCCGTAGATGTATCTCTTGAGCAAATGCAGAAACTCACGGAAGATGCTGTTATCAACGGCGACACGGATATTGAGATGATACTGGCGGATGACGGCACTGTCGTAACCCATTCTGATATAAATGAAGTAGGCAAGAATTATAATGAAGAGTCTGATACCCTTGGTTCTGAGGTTGTTAAGAAGCTAAGTTCTTCCGAAAAGAGTTATTACGATATCACTTATAATGGCAAACACTATATCGCTTACGCCGCAACATTTCAAGAGAATTGGCATAGCATTTCCATTCAGGATGCAACATCCGTATTTAATTCGATTAATAATGTGCTTGTTTTCACAATAGTGATAGTGATTGCGATAGTAATTATTATCGGTGTTTTGCTCGCCAATTCGATAAGAAGAGGACTTGCTGCGCAGCGAGCTTTAGTGGCAAGCGACGCGAAGTCTTCATTTCTCTCTAATATGTCGCACGAGATTAGAACGCCCATTAATGCAGTGCTCGGAATGAATGAGATGATACTTAGAGAATGCAAGGACAAGAAGATTATTGCTTATTCGGAGAGTGTTAAGTTGGCCGGAGGCACATTGCTTGGTATTGTAAATGATATCCTTGATTTTTCTAAGATAGAGGCAGGTAAGCTTGAAATTATTCCGGTTTCCTATGATCTTACTGTAATGCTTAACGATCTTGTCAATATGGTGAGATTGAGAGCGGACGAGAAGGGACTGATATTTAGTCTTGAATTCGATGAAAATGTCCCTAAATTGCTATACGGAGACGAGGTTCGTGTTAAACAGATAATTACGAATCTCCTTTCAAATGCTGTTAAATACACCGAGAAAGGTACAGTAACATTTAAGTTGTCGTATGATAAGATTGAGGAATCGGATGACGAGATTATGCTTAATGTAAGTATAAAAGATACCGGTATTGGAATTAAAGAAGAGGATATTAAGAAGCTATATACAGAATTTGAGCGCATAGATGAGAAGAGAAACAGGAATATCGAAGGCACAGGGCTGGGGATGAATATAACCTTGAGCCTGCTTGAATTGATGGGAAGCTCTTTATCGGTAGAGAGTATTTATAATGTGGGATCAGAGTTTTCATTTTCACTAAAACAAAAAGTAGATGATTGGGAAGGACTTGGAGATTTTGAGGAATCTTATAAGGAGTTGTTGATTAAGCGTGCTGTTTATCGCGAGAAGTTCACTGCTTCTGAAGCTAACGTGCTTGTGGTTGATGATAATCCTATGAACCTAGTAGTGTTTAAGAATCTTCTTAAGCAGACCGGGATTAGTGTAGATACGGGTGAGAGTGGGGATGAAGGGTTAAGGCTCGCCGGTGATAGGAAGTACGATGTCATTTTCTTGGATCATATGATGCCGAATAAAGATGGAATTGAGACTCTTCATGAAATGAGGCAGATTGAGAATCACATCAATGCCGACACTCCGGTGGTTTGCATTACAGCCAATGCTATATTGGGCGCAAGAGAACAATACCTGTCAGAGGGTTTTGATGATTATCTTACAAAGCCTGTTGATTATGACACACTTGAGGAGCTGCTTATTAAGTATATTGATGACGACAAAATTAAGATGGTTACCGGAGCGGATGACCGGGCGGCGGAGGATGAGGAACTATCTGACATGCTTTGTAAGCTTGATGAATGTGATTTTATTGATGTCAGAAAAGGGATTGATAATAGTGGCACCGTGGATTCTTACTTATCTCTTCTTAAAATCTTTTATTCGTCTATCTATGAAAATGCAGACATAATTCAGAACTTTTATGACGCACGTGACTTTAAGAATTACGCGATTAAAGTGCATGCGCTTAAGAGTTCTGCAAGGATTATAGGAGCGACTGAATTTGGCGAAGATGCTCAAGCTCTTGAAAATGCTGCAAAGGCGTCGGATATAGCGTACATTGATAAACACCACGATAGTTTTATTGCTGACTATATGGCATTTGCAGGGGTACTTGTTGGTTTTGACAGTGATGATAGTGATGATTCCGATAAGCCTCTTGCAGATGATGTTCTAATAGGGAAGGCGCTTGAAGAGATAAAGAGTGCGGCGGAAGATATGGATTGCGACAAGCTTGAGTCTATATTTGAGGAAATGTCGGAGTATAGAATCCCGGATGATAAATCGGATTTATTTAATAACATTAAAGCGGCTGTCGACAATTTTGCATATGATGATATACTTGAATATCTAGAATAGTAGCCTTGACCATGGGGACGGACCCTGTGGTATGACCATGGGGACGGACCCTGTGGATGGTCATGAGAAGGAGCCACGTCAAGACCAGAGGGACGGATCCTGTGGAGAAGTAATAATTGGAGTGATAATATATGTTTTGGTTAGGTCTATTTGCACTGGTAGCGGTTGTCAGTATAATCGGAGTGATATATATGTTGGTTGCTATCAGTAGATTCAGTCTTATATCACGCATTGATAAGAAGTGGCTAAGGGTCGCTTTGTCATTTGCAATTATTGTAGCGGTTGGGTTTATAATTTCATTTGTATTAACATATACCGATGCGATTATTGTTTTCTTACACGTCGTATGCTTTTTTCTAATCTATGGAATAGTTTTCGGAATAATAAAAAGAATAAGAAAGAAAGATTTCAAGATATACTGGCAGGGGTGGTTTGCGATAATTTCTTCTGTTATTTATCTATCAATCGGGTATTACCTGTGCAACAATGTATGGCAAACCACATATAATCTTAAAACAGATAAGAACGTGTCAAATGTTAAGGTTGCGATGTTTGCCGATGCTCATTTGAGTACTGTGTTTGATGCCGATGGCTTTGCCAAGCGTTTAGAGAAGATAAAAAATGAGAAACCGGATATTGTGTTAATTCCCGGCGATTTTGTTGATGATTCTACCACTCGAGAAGATATGGTAAATGCATGCAAAGCGTTTAAAAATCTGTCCGTGCCTTACGGAGTATGGTTTTCATATGGCAATCATGACGAAGGATATTATGATAACAGAGAGTTTACATTTGCCGAAATGGAAGAAGAAATGAAGAAAAACGGCATTGGTATTTTAAAGGATGATGTTACCTATGTAGGTGACTTATGCATTGTGGGTAGGCTTGATGGTACGCGTGGTGTGAGGCAGTCAATCGATGAATTGTTGGCAAATGTTGACAAGGACAAATATATCATTGTGCTCGATCACATACCTTCGGATTACGACGCCGAAGCAGACTCAAGTGCGGATCTAGTTGTGTCCGGGCATACGCACGGAGGACAATTACTTCCGGTTAATCGAGTGGGAGAGTTGCTTAAAATGAACGATAGAACATATGGATATGAGAGAAGAAATGATACTGACTTTATTGTAACATCAGGAATTGCCTGCTGGGCAATGAACTTCAAGACCGGAACAAAGTCTGAATATACGATAATCAATATCAATTAAGCCAAATGGTTAGATTTTTTAAGGATCCGTCCCCCTGGTTAAACCTCGAAGGGTCAGGGTCCGTCCCCCTGGTTAAACCTTAGTTATTAATAGTCATTTACATCAAATTTATTATCCTTATAGTAGTAGTCTCTGTCTTCTTCGGTAATCTCTCTTATAACTTTACATGGGTTCCCAAATGCAATCACATTGTCAGGAAGATCTTTGGTCACTACGCTTCCTGCACCTATTACAACGTTGTTGCCAATCTTAACACCAGGTGTGATGCAAACATTTCCACCAATCCAGACATTGTCTCCGATTGTAATCCCTATTCCATACTCGTATCCTGAGTTTCTAGAGTCAGGGTGAACCGGGTGTCCCGCGGTGTATATGGAAACGTTAGGAGCAATCTGCGCATTTGCTCCAATTATAACCTTGCCGACATCCAAAATTGTGAGATTATAGTTGGCAAAAAAGTTCTCTCCGACTTCGATATTGTATCCGTAATCACAGTGAAATGGAGATTCTACATTGATGGTTTCACCGGTTTTGCCAAGAATTTCCTTTATAAGCTTGTCTCTCTCTTCGATGTTGGCAGGATTTAGATTGTTGTATTCAAAAATTTTTTCTTTGTTCTCGAGACGTTCTTCGAGCAATCCATCCATCCAAGCTTTATATGGTAGACCTGCTAACATTCTTTCCTTTTGGTTCATATGTTAATCCTTTCCGGGGGGATAGTGTTTGTCAGGATCCGTCCCTGTGGTTTCTTTGTTTGGGTTTCTTAGGTTCCGTCCCCGTGGTTCTAGGTGTTTTCTGAGGTTCCGTCCCCGTGGTTCCACAAGTTTAGGGTAACTTAAATGGTGGATAATTTCAAGAGTTTTTTTCATTATATGAAAATAAAAAACTTGAAATAAATTTTTAATTAAATTAGACTTTTATTTGGACGTCCAAATCATAGTATTAGAGGAGGAATTTTTGAATGAACAGAGAGCAGTTACATAGTTATATTTTGAACAGTAAGGGAAATGAGAGTAACATTTGCCAGATATACGCGATTCAAAACGGGATGGTCGTATATGAAGATAATTGGCGAGATTTTACAACTTTGGATGCGATGAATGTCAATTCCGTAACTAAGGGAATAGTTGCTTTGCTTGCGGGTATAGCGATTGACAAGGGGTATATTAAGAGTGTTGATCAGAAGGTGATGGATTTCTTTCCTGACTATAGCGTTAAGCGAGGCGAGAAGACTATTTATGACGTTACAATTAAACATTTGCTCACAATGACAGCGCCTTACAAGTACCGTTCTGAGCCGTGGAAAAAGGTCTGCACATCTGATGATTGGACAACTACAACACTTGATTTCTTAGGAGGCCGCAAAGGAATAACCGGTGACTTTAAGTATGCAACACTTGGAATTCAGATTATGGTGGGTATTATTGAAAATGCTACCGGTGAGAAATGTATTGATTTCGCCAATCAAGAGCTGTTTGTCCCGCTAGGACTGCCTGAGCGAGTTATACACGGAGATAGTTCAAAGGAGGATCAGTTTGACTTCCTTATGAACAAGAATCCGCGTAAGTACGAGTGGTATTCAGATCCCCAAGATACAGTTACGGCTGGATGGGGTTTATGTATGTCAGCTAAGGATATGGCTGTAATTGGCAATCTTGTACTTGATGAAGGTGTGTATAATGGTGAAACAATCATTTCCAAAGACTATTTACGTGAGATGCTAGCGCCTCATATTAAACTGGGTATAAGATTTGGGAAAATGAATTATGGTTTTTTGTGGTACAAGCCTTATGATGATAGAGAAGTGTATGCCGCGATAGGGGATAGCGGTAACATTATTTATTGTAATAAAGAGAATAATGTTTCGGTCGGAATGACTGGGACATTTAAACCTCGAATATTTGATAGGGTGGAGTTTATAGAAAAGACACTGTTGCCGAGCGTTTTGTAGGGTCGTTTTGTAGGTTCCGTCCCCCTGGCTTTGATACGTTTTACGTTTTATCAGGTTCCGTCCCCCTGGTTTGGTGAGCTTATCCAGAGGGACGGAACCTTTTTATGTTTTGCACTTTGGAATGTTCATATCGTGTTCAAAAAAATGTTCTATTTGTTGTTGCAATTTTTTTAATTATGATGTATTATGACAGAAAGTTACGAACGGGCGTTTGAATACGGAGGTGGCTCTATGGCTAGAAAACCAAGGATATTAAGTAATAGCGGAATATATCACGTTATCTCGCGTGGTATTGATAAGATGACAATATTTGCTGAAGATGACGATTGCATTTTCTTCCTCAATCGTATGAAGAAGATTTCAAATGACGAAGGAGTAGAAGTTCACTGTTATTGTCTTATGGGTAACCACTATCATTTGCTGGTGAAGACCAAGAATCAAGAGTCTCCGGCGATGTTTATGAAGCGCCTTAATACTTCTTACGCAATGTACTTTAACAGGAAATATGAGCGGGTAGGTCCTCTGTTTCAGGATAGATTTAAGAGCGAGTGCATTGAAGATGACGAGTATTATATGACCGTGTTTAGGTATATATTGCGTAATCCTGTTAAAGCAGGGGTTGTGGGTGATCCGTTTGAGTATAGGTGGAGTTCGGCTGAAGAGCTTATATCAGGTTACCCTTATATTACCAAGCTGTCTGATGAGTGTATTGCTATGTCTAAGAGTGAACTTGTTGGATATGTTAAGGAGGGTTCTGAGGATAAATGTTCGGATGTTAGTGATAGTGTTAGGTATGCGTCGGATAGGACGGCTAAACGCCTTTTTGAAAGTAAGTATGTTGGAAGTGTGCTTATGGATGTGAGATTTTTTGAAGATAAGATTAAGCGAGAAGTGTTTGATTTACTTTATTCTGCTAAATGTTCTGTTCGACAGATTTCCCGCCTCACAGGTATACCGCGTGGTATAATAAAACGTTTGTCGTTGGCGTAATGAGTACTCTATGTGGTTTTAGGGCGCGTTAAGAACCATGGGGACGGAACCGGTGAATTGGGAGGAATATCATGCACTTTGTTGATGCTAAGGGAATACTAATAAGAACTGGTGGGCACTGTGGAATGAACATATATAGAGGTTGCTCTCACGGATGTATTTATTGTGACAGCCGCAGCAAATGTTATCATTTCACACATGCATTTGAAGACATTGAAGTAAAGCAGAATGCTCCTGAACTGTTAGAAGCTGCACTGAAGTCAAAGAGGAGAAAATGTATGATTGGAACCGGCGCAATGTCTGATCCGTACATGCATTGTGAAGAAGAGTTAGAACTTACGCGGAAGTGCCTTGAAATCATTTTGGAGTACGGTTTTGGTGTGGCTATACAGACTAAGTCAGACCGAATTCTTAGAGACATAGATGTTCTCGAAGAGATTAATAAAAAGACCAAATGTGTAGTTCAGATTACTCTTACCACTTATGATGATAATCTATGTAAAATCGTAGAGCCCAATGTATGCAGCACAAAAAGACGAATAGAAGTTTTACGGGAAATGCAACTGAGGGGGATACCAACAGTAGTTTGGCTTTGCCCAATTCTTCCATTTATAAATGATACCGAGGATAATGTAAAGGGAATACTTAAAGAGTGTGTAAGAGTAGGCGTGAAAGGAATAATCAATTTTGGAATGGGTTTGACGCTTAGGGAAGGTGACAGAGAGTACTATTACGCTGCGTTAGATAGACATTTTCCGGGAATGAAAGACAAGTATATAGAAAAATATGGCAACGCATATGAGATTCCAAGTCCCAATTCTCGGAGATTAATGCAAATATTTAAAAGCATTTGTGCTGATAATGGTATTCTGTCTAATCCAAATGAATGCTTTGAGTATATGAATGAGTTCCCGAATAAGTATCATCAAATGAGTATATTTGAAATGTAAAGGTTCCGTCCCTCTGGTTTTAGTTTGGTTTAAATCAGGTTCCGTCCCTTTGGTTTTGGGTTCCGTCCCTCTGGTCTAGTGTAGTTCACAATCACAATACTTAGGGATACAAGAATTAGTGAAACTACATATCTCCATCCAACAATAGTGGATTCGCCAAGAATTATCATTGATAGAATGACTCCGGCTACAGGTGTGACAAATCCATACACAGCTATACTCGAGACATCATTTGCTTTAAGTAGAATTCCCCAGAGCGTATATGCGACACTAGAAACCATTGCTAGGTAAATAAGTATAAAGATTGCACAACCCGTATTTGCTAAGTTATAGGAAAAGTCACCATTTCTGCCAATCGAACCAACTATTATCATTACCAGTCCTCCAAACATAAACTGGTAACCACTAAGCATAACTGTGTCGTGTTTTCTGGAAAATGTTTTTATAAGATTTGAGGATACTCCATAACTGAGCGCAGTAAGTATAATTAATCCATCGCCTAATAGATTGAAAGAGAATCCTTCATTTGAAAATGATATAATAAAAACACCAGCTACTCCCATAATACATCCAAATGTCTTTTTTAAATTAAGACTCTCTGTTTTGAATAGTAAGCACGAGATAAGAATAGCGAACACGGTGTTGAGGGAGTTGATAACAGCACCGTTTACACCTGAAGTATGAGCTAATCCGACATAGAAGAAAATGTATTGTCCAATCGTTTGGAATAAGCTTAAAACGATAACTAATGGAATCTCTTTAATCTTAGGAACTATAATTGATTTACTAAGAACGTTTCCTAGCAGAATAACAAGAAAACCGGCTAATAGAAATCGAATTCCGGCATATTCTATAATTCCCATTGTATCTGAATCTGCAATTTTCCAGTATTTATAACCAATCTTGATTACAGGAAATGCGCTCCCCCATAGAACGCAGCAAAATGCTGCTTTAAGCATAGTTGTAATCTTATTCATCATTCTTATATACTCGTTTCATTATTATACAGGTTCCGTCCCTTTGGCCTACGTATTATACAGGTTCCGTCCCTCTGGCTCATGCAGCTGTTCCATAGGTTCCGTCCCCTTGGTTCGGTTCAGGATTAGATCTTTTTTTCGTAGCACAAGAAGTCTTGATTAAACAAGTGACATTCTCCGGCAATCTTAAATTCGAAACCGGCGTATGAGCGCACAGCCTTTTCGTTGTGTTTGTTTACAAGAAAACGAACACTCTTGTATCCTCTTTCTTTCAGTTTATTTATCCCATATTTCATCATCTGTCTTGATATACCTTGATTTTGTTTCTCAGGAAGTACTGCAAGCCTTGCCAACTCGCCAGCTGAGCCGAGAGTATCATCCCAACAATCAAGCTTAGCAACTTCCTCCTCTTCATCAATAGAAATTGCTGCAATTATCTTCTTGTCTTCCTTCATAACAAATAAAGAATTTCTCGATAAATCAAAATCAATTGTATCTTCGCCAGGATAATCTTGCGTCCAAGGGCAAAATTCTCGGCCCACCTGTGCTTTGTATAGCGACAATATCTCTTCTTTATCGTCATCATTTGCCAAAACAATTCTCTTTGGAAAACTCTTATAAAGGCTAACGTGCGAACCTAAATCCCCAAATCCGATCTTGTGATAGAAGTGGTATGCCGGTTTATCGTTATCTGTCTGCAGGAAAATGCCGACAAGGCCATGACTTACGATATCATTTTCAATCATCTGCATAAAACGCTTTCCGATTCCATTTCCTTGAAGGTTAGGCGAAACACAGAGCTCCTCTATGTTGTAATTGGTGCCTTCCCACCAGTGCCTAATCATCCCGAGAGACATCGCAACTAACTTGCCATCCTGAAGCAATCCATAATTCAAAGCGTTATATGCTCCGGATATTTCCCTAATATACTTTTCTAGTTGATTTTTGTTGCTCCAATCATCATTCCATGGTTCTCCAGCAAATGATATCCGATAAAGCTCGCACATTTGTGGAAGATATGTATCATCTAGTGTGATAAACAACTCATCATTTAACTTCTTTTGAAGATATATCATATCAACAAGCTGAACCCCTTCTTCAATTATCGGGTGATCATAATTATCAATAAAAAAATCTTTTAAGACGTGGTGTCTTACAAATCCGCATTTTTCATAAAATGGAATTGTAAGTGGGCTATCGCCTGTTCCTACTTGAAGAAATCTGTATTGATTTTTGAATTCATCAGCGACAAATTCTATCAGTTTTTTTCCATATCCCTTGCCGTGTTCTGCCTCATAAACCGCAATATTCTTTATTTCAAGTATTCCATCACCCTCATTTGTGACTACACATTCTCCTTTAACGCCATTATCATCAAGAATAAACATTCTGCCTTTAGACAAATATCTATCAATCATATCTTCCTGCTCATCCGCCGATAAAAGCAGATTAATATACTCTTTTTTATTATCTTTAACCTCTTTTATTATTATCAAAATACTCACTCCTAAACGAACAACCTATAATTCTTTTATGACACGGGGGGGATAACCTGATTTTCAAATTATCATTTTATTTTTTGCTTGATTATATTTTATAGCGATTTTTAGCCCTCGGGGGTATATGTCAAAACTCAAAACACCATTGCACATTATATATCGTAGAATTATATCACAATACCGCCCTTATATCAATAAATATAGGGGCTTGCCTACTGTCCCCAAAATGAAAAGTTAAATTCTACCCTTCCGTAATTAAGGTTCCGTCCCCCTGGTTTTCAAGGTTCCGTCCCTCTGGTTCCATCCTAAAATCAGGTTCCGTCCCCCTGGTTTTCCTGGTTTTCGTTTTGGATTTCTTTCCAGTTTTTTCTGTAGACTCTCGGTGGCACTCCAAAAGTCTTCTTGAACATTTCTGACATATAACTGGTACCGTTAAATCCGGTCATTTCAGCAATTTCCGATAGCGGCAGCACAGTGGTGCGCAGATATTCTGCTACTTTTCTAACTCTGAAATCAATCAGATAGTTTATCGGGCTGATTCCCACAAACTTATGAAACAACCTGTTACACAGAGAACTACTGATGTTGCCGCTTACAGCAATATCATTCAAGGTGATAATGTCCTGATAATTTTCCTGAATATAATGCATCATTAATTTGAAGGTTCTCGAGTGAATGTCAGCCTCGGTGGTATCTTCAAGCATTCCGTAAGATGTACTTTGCCTAAGTATTATTTCCCATATTTCAAAAAACTTCTTTGTGATTTGAAAAGGATCACGCCTGATATCAGGGAGCGTCATCATTATCTCGTGTATCATTTTCGCATTTTCATTTAAATCCCTAAACCTCAGAAAAGAAAGCTTGGGATTGCTCAAAATAGGTACAAGCGCCTGCATTTCCACCGCAATGGAAGAGTTGATAATGTCAGGGTGCGCAATGAAAATGACATATGTAGCTTCACCCTTAGTCGCAATACTGTAGTGAATCTGATTGGAATTAACGAAAATGGTGTCGCCCGCATTCAGCTCTACCATCGTACCGTTAACAGAATACGCCATGCTGCCTGTCTTAACCGTCAGCATTTCTATATCTTCATGAAAATGAGGAACCCTCTCCCAGGTTACGTTTGGCTTGATCCAACCATCGTAAATATATGAAGGAAATGAAGAATCATCATAGTTAACCTGCTCGGATCCATCTTCACGCTTTACAATTAATCCCATCAATTCTCTTTTCATAACAATATTCCTCTTTTTGTAGAAAATTATAACAATATTACACATAAGTATAAGATTGTTATTAAATTGTGGCTGTAAAGGGGTATTATTACCCCTTTGCATATAATATACTTATAATTGCAAAATAAATCAAGACTAAATAAGGGATTATTTCGGAGGTGAAGCTTATGACTAATGAAGCAGTAGTAATGAAAAACGTAAGCAAGACTTTCAAGGTGCTCAATCGCCATGAGGGACTTAAAGGAAGTATTAAGGATCTCTTTTCGAGAGATTATAACACCGTTGAGGCGGTGAGTGATGTTTCACTTACAGTTAGTAAAGGTGAAATAATTGGGTATCTCGGGCCAAATGGAGCCGGTAAGTCAACAACAATTAAGATGATGACTGGGGTTCTTGAACCGACTACCGGAGAGATAATGGTAAACGGTCTTGTTCCATTTAAGGACAGAACAAGAAACTCTGAAAATATAGGAGTTGTATTTGGTCAGCGAAGTCAGCTGTGGTGGAATCTTCCGCTTGTTGAATCATTTAAACTATTGAGAGACATTTACTTGGTTCCACAAAAAGACTATGAAGAAATGCTTGAATTATATGACTCGCTGGTAGATTTGGAGCCTATTTTACATAAGCCTGTTAGGCAAATGTCACTCGGTCAGAGAACGCTAAGCGATATACTTGCGGCGTTTTTACACAACCCGGGAATTGTGTTTTTGGACGAGCCTACAATCGGCCTTGATGTATCAATGAAGGCTAAAATCAGAGAGTTAATTCTGGGACTTAATAAGGTAAAAAACACAACGGTTATTTTGACAACTCACGACATGGGAGACGTCGATGCGCTATGTAAGAGAATAGTTATAATAGATAAAGGCAGGAAGATTTATGATAATGATATTGATCACCTTAAGTCTTACTTTGGCTCATACAGAACTCTTCGCATGCGACTTGGCGACGATTCTTGGATTGAGCAGGTAATTGATGAGAAGACAACTGATGTTATGAACGTCATTCAGGAAACGCAAAAGAAGCATAAGATAAAGGATATCGAGCTTCAGGAAATCTCAACGGAGGAGGTTATCCGCAAGATATACGAAGGAGGAGAGGCATAATGAAAAGTTTGAGAAGATTGACGGCTCTTACGAAAGCCGGTGTTGTTGAATCGCTTCAATTCAGACTTGGAACTTTTGTGACGCTTTTTGCCAACTTGATATATCTTGCCCTGGTCTACTTTTTGTGGAAGGCAATCTATGCGTCAAGTGGCACGGATGTGGTAAATGGAATGACATTTTACGATACTATGATTTACCTTATTCTTGCGACAGCGATATTTAATTTTCTGGAAATGTTTATCGTGTGGGATATGAGTCGTGCGATTCAGTCCGGAGAGATAATAATGCATCTTTTAAAACCGATGAGATACAGAAAATATATGTTTTGGAGTTATTCGGGTTCGCTCGTAATGTCGTTTATACTCACATTTATTCCGACATTTTTAGTGGTAGTAATAGTGACTAAAGGAGCTGTACCTGTTGGTTGGAACTTATTGGCATTTGTATTGTCACTACTACTTGCGCTTGTTATTAACTACAATATTGAAATGTTAGTTGCGCCGATATGCCTTTATACGGAGTCGACATGGGGAATTAACATAGTTAAGGAGACTATCGTACTTCTATTATCAGGTGCATCTATCCCGCTTGCTTTTTTCCCGGAAACATTCAGAAAGATTGTTGAGTTTCTGCCGTTTAGAGCGGTGTACGATATTCCACTTACGGTGCTTCTTAAGAAAAACGGTACCGATTCGTTTGATGGCCTTATAAATGCAATCGTAATTCAGCTAATCTGGTGTGTTGTTTTAACAATATGCGGCAACTTGTTCTGGAACCATGCGGTTAAGAAAATAACTGTGAACGGAGGTTGATAGTATGGAGGAAATGATAGTTAAAAAGCGAGGTTTCGCCTTTTACTTAAGCATTTACAAAAAGATATTAATACAAGATCTTAAGAGCAAAATGAGTTATCGTGCGGACTTTATTATTTCAACCTTTGGAATGATAATGACTAATCTTTCCGGGTTTGTAACATTTATGATTCTATTTCATAATTTTCCGAGTATAAATGGTTGGGATTATCATCATATGCTGTTTTTGTACGGTTTCTCGCTTATTGCTTTAACACCGGTTCAGTGTTTCTTTGATAATAACTGGAACCTAAGATTTATGGTTAGATCCGGCGATTTTATTAAGTATTGTTTTAGACCTATAAATGTATTTTTTTACTTCATATCGGAGGTTTTTGATGTGAAGGGAATAGGTCAGTTTGTGTTCGGAATTGCTACATTTGTTTATGCGTGGGCACATATCGGAATTCCGGTAACCGTGCTGACTATTGCACAGGCAGTTGTGTTTTTGATAACTGCATCGCTGTTTATGATAGCGCTTATGAATTTCTCTGCGGCAACATGTTTCTGGATTATTAATTCGGGATATGTTATGGTAATAATGTTTAGATTTAAGGATTTTGCCAAGTATCCCGCAAGCATTTTCAACAGCATATTTAGATTTATATTTACATTCATTATACCTATTGCATTTATTGCTTACTATCCAAGCCTTGTGTTTGTGACTCCGGATGATGTACCGCTTATCTCGTGGCTTTCGCCATTTATCGGAGTGGTCTTCTTCTGGCTCAGCTACAAGTTCTGGATGTATGGAGTAAGAAAATATGATTTTACAGGTTCGTGAGCCATGGGGACGCGTGAACCATGGGGACGGAACCTTGGCGGAGCCAGAGGGACGGAACCTGTGGAACCAAGGAAACCATGGGGACGGACCCTTGAACCACGGAGCTATGGGGACGGACCACGTGTTACAAGGGAAGATGACTTGAATATACAGGGAGGAAATAACATGATAGAATACAGGTTGATGACGATTAATGATTATGAGGACGCATATGATCTTTGGGTTAAATGCGGAAATGGATTAAATGATAAGGATGATTCTCGCGAGGGTATTGAGAAATATCTCAAGCGAAATCCGAATACATCTTTTGTTGCTGTACTAGATGGAAATGTAGTCGGAGTTATGCTTTGCGGTCACGACGGAAGACGTGGAATAATTCAGCATGCCTGCGTATCACCTGACTGTAGGCGAATGGGTATAGGCAAGAAACTTGTGGATCTTGCACTTGAGGCGCTTAAAAATGAGGGGATCAACAAAGTTCTCCTTGTTGCATTTAAGAAAAATGAAGGAGGAAACGCCTTTTGGGAATCTCAGGGATTTACACTTCGCGAAGACTTGAACTACAGAAATAAGGCACTTGCTGAAATGGTTCGAATAGATCCTGATTATTTATAAACTAAACCAGACGAACCAGAGGGACGGACCCTGTGGTTTCTTTTTATTTTGCGTGTTTTAACCTTTCTTGTTTTGGTGTTATTCCTCGCCATTTCTTATATTGTCTTATAAAATGACTGCAATCATAGAATCCGGTTTCTTGGGCGATGTAGTCAAGATCGAATTCCGAATTAAGGAGTAAATCTTGCGCTTTATTCATCCTAATATATTGGATGTACTCCTTGCATGACCTACCATAGTTTTCTCGAAAAAGCCTAGCAAAATGTGAATAGCTCATATTACACTGCTTGGCGAGTTCATTTACCTCAAGTGGCTCAGTGCAATGTGCATCAATGAACTCTAAAATATGATAAAAAGACAGAGTATTCTCAGAAGGCTTAGGTGGCACTCTGTCATTCAGATTTAATTGTCTTGCAACCTGAATCAACAAGAATAAAATATTAGATTGCACAGCAAGAATATTCATCCACTCATTAGACTCGTATTCATTTACAATAGAATCAACAAGAGTCTCAATAGCATCGCCGTCTTCGTGAATAATCAGACAGAAATCTTCCTCAGAAGTTCTATGTACAAAGCTGTTATATATTGACTGAAGGTAAGCCTTTGGTATGTTTAATGTCTGCACGTTGAACTTGATAACGGAATAATTGACATCGTCGGTATTGTTTTCATTTGCCGAAACACTATGCAGCTGGAGCGGATAAAAATAGCACAAATCTCCTTTGGAAAGAGTTGCATTTTTATTATTGCAGCAAATGTCAACCGTGCCGCTGTGGATATACAACACTTCGCTATAGTAGTGCCAGTGCAGAGGAGAGTCAACACTATCAGTTTTGAAAATGTCATAAGGTTGATTCATAATATCTATATATTCAAATAATTCCATAATAAATCACCTCCATAAAACAATTTGACCACCAGACCAGAGGGACGGATCCTATCTATCCTACCATTATTCTACCATCTCGAAATATATTTTCAACCACAAATGATAGATTTGTACAATTTTTTGGTTTGCATTTAATAGCATTTTGATACTCTAAAGTATACAATACCAAAAAAGCAAATATAAGGAGGATGCCGTTATGGATATCAGAACTTTTGAAAATCATTTAAAGAATCAGTTGCTTCCATTTTGGAATCGCATGGAGGATGTAGAAAATGGTGGTTTTTATGGTTATGCAAATGAATCCGGTGTGCCGGACAAGAACAGCATTAAGAGTTGCATTTTAAACAGCCGTATATTGTGGTTTTATTCGGCGTCCTACAACTTGTTAAAAGAAAATGATTTGCTTGAGAAGGCGAAGCATGCATTTTCTTTTTTACAAAACCACTTTTATGACAGCAGATATCAGGGCGTTTTTTGGTCGGTGGAGGCAGACGGAACTCCGGTTGATACCACTAAACACACTTATAATCAAGCTTTTGCCATTTACGCACTTTCCGAGTATTACAAGGCAAGTCACAACAAGGAAGCGCTACATTTAGCTTACAGCTTGTATTACACGATAGAGGAAAAATGTCGCGACGAAGAAGGGTATTTCGAAGCGTTTTCAAGAGATTATGTACCTGTGTCAAATGAGAAATTATCCGAAAATGGAGTTATAGCGCAGCGCACCATGAATACCTTGCTTCACGTTATGGAGGCATACACAGAGCTTTATAGGGCAGATAAGTTCTTTAAAGTCGGCGATTCTGTTCGCGAGATTTTAAGAATTTTCAAGTCAAAGATTTACAACTCCGACAAAGGAATCTGTGAAGTGTTTTTCGACAAGGAATACCGCTCTTTGATTTCGTTGGAGTCATATGGTCACGATATCGAGGCTTCGTGGTTGATTGACAGGGCGTGCGAGGCGCTCGGTGACAAGGCTTATTACGAGGAAATGCTTCCGGTTATTGAGGGACTCGCGAAAGGCGCATACGACAATGGTTTGGACATGAATAACCATGCGATGAATAATGAGTGTGAAAATGGAAATGTCAGTGCCAAGAAGATTTGGTGGGTTCAGGCAGAGGCGGTAACCGGTTTTTATAATGCATATCAATTGAATCCGGAGAAGTCATTGTATAAGGATATGTCGGAGCAGATTTGGGATTACATCCAGAATTTCGTGATAGATAAGAATACAGGAGAGTGGGTTGAGGATGTTGAACCTGACAATCATATTAAGTCTGGTCAGGCACTGGTACACCCATGGAAGTGCCCATATCACAATGGAAGAATGTGCATTGAAATGATTAATAGACTTGCAAGTTAGGAGATAGAGCAAATGCAAAAAACGGTTAATTCAAACGCGCTTAAGTCAGCTCAAAAACTGTTGAATTATCTGTCGGATACAGCCGGTAAAGCTATTATTACCGGGCAACATACACAGACTGTACCGATGGAGGAGATTGATTACATCAAAGAAGTCACTGGGAAAGAGCCACTTCTTCGTGGTTTTGAACTATTGGCGTATTCTCCCAATATCAATTACGATGATGCCAGTGAGGAGTGCCTTACTGAAGTATACGAGAATCGCAACACGGTTGAGACGGCGATAGATTGGGCAAATGAAACTAATGGAATTGTAACCCTTTCATTTCACTGGTTTTCACCTATCGGTGGTCGCAACAAAAGTTTTTATGCAGTAAATACAGATTTTGATCCTGAAAGAATCCTTCTCGAAAACACACCTGAAAGAAAAGCATTTTACCGCGATATGAATGTGATTGCGGACGAACTTCGAAAGTTCCAGAATAACGACATTCCGGTGTTGTGGCGCCCTTTTCATGAAGCTTACGGAGATTGGTTTTGGTGGGGATCAAAGGGCCCGGTGGTTGCTTCTAAGCTTTATCGAATGATGTATGAGTACTATACCAATGAGTTAAATCTAAATAATCTGCTTTGGGTGTGGAACTGCCCGATAAAAGAGGCCTACCCTGGAGACGAGTATGTCGATGTCATTTCCGTGGATATCTACCTTGAAGAATATGAGAAAACAGACTATAAAAAGCAATTCGAGGAGATGATAGAGGCAACTTCAAAGGAAAAGGTTGCTGCTTTGGCTGAAATTGGCTACTTACCGGATGTTAAAATGTTAGAGCAGTCGCGCGTTCCATGGGCATATTATATGTTATGGTCAAAGGAATTCGTAATCGGTGAGGAGTATAACAGTAAGGATAATCTTCGCGCTATATATGAAAGCGCGTACTCTATAACAATGTAGTTTAAAGGGTCCGTCCCCCTGGTTCCGCTTGAACCATTGGGACGGACCCTGTGGTTTGAAACCTGATTTCTTGACATGGCATTTATATGTAGTATAATCTTAATGATTGTTTAATGATTGCCATGGGGACGGACCCTGTGGTTATGAGACCAGAGGGACGGACCCTGTGGTTAGATGATTTTACTGGAGTAAAATATAATATGCAGCCAAAGAATAACATAAAGAAGAATATCATATGGACGTTTATTTCGCTTGTTCTGGCATTTTTAACTATCCATATGGTGCTTAAGAATGGTAAGAATACATCTGTTAAGGATTTGATTGAAGTAATCAGTTCATCCAATAAAATATATTTCGCTCTTGGTGTTGTCGCGTCTGCAATGTATGTATGGTTTGAGGGAGTTGCTATCTGCTCCATCCTTAAATCAACCAATCATTCTAAGAGCAATCTGAAGGGGCTGCTTTATAGTGCCTCGGACATTTACTTTTCAGCGATTACACCTTCGGCTACAGGCGGTCAGCCGGCCAGCGCATTTTTTATGATAAGAGACGGAATACCCGCAGGAATTGCGACCGCGACACTTGTTCTGAATCTTATGATGTACACGGTTGCAATATTGGTTTTAGGTATTGTCTCAATTATTATAAGCCCGGGAGCTTACCTAGGATTCAGCGGATTTGCCAAATTCTTGATTTGTCTTGGTTTCGTTGCCTTGTCAATTCTTGCTATGCTATTCTACATGTTGCTGAAGAAAGAGAGTTTAATCTTTGTGCCGTTAGATAAAGTGATAACATTTCTTCACAACAAAAGAATAATTAAGGACAAGGACAGAAAGCTTTCCAAACTGGAAAGAATAAGAAATGATTACAAAACCTATTCATCATTAATATCCGGACGAAAGAGAGTATTGTTTCTTGCTTTCATCTGGAATTTTATTCAGAGAGCATCGCAGATTATGGTGCCAATGTTGATATATGCATCTCTTGATGGAAATGAGAAGGGTATGTCTTTAGTATTTTCAAAGCAATGCCTTATAACTATAGGTTACAATTTTATTCCTATTCCCGGAGGAATTGGAATCTCTGATTACCTTATGATAGATGGCTTTATGGAAATGATGGGAGAGACGATGGCGTTTAATGTTGAACTTATCAGCAGAGGTGTGATGTTTTACATTTGCGTATCTATAAGTGGTATAATTACATTAATAGGATATTTGGTTGGGAGGATCAGAAAATGATAGGAGTTTATGACTATACAGTTATTCTAACCTACACGTCTTTAGTTTCGGGACTGTTAGGCATTATTATTTCCGTGACCGGAGTAGGGCATCCGGAGTTGGGTGTGTTCTTTTTGATGGTGTCAGGTCTTCTTGATGCATTTGACGGAAGAGTGGCAGGAATAAAGAAAAACAGATCTCAGATAGAGAAGGATTTTGGTGTTCAGATTGATTCGCTTACTGATCTTATTTGTTTTGGAGTGCTTCCGGTAACAATAGGGTTGGCTCAGCTTAGAATAAAAGGAATTTTTACAGAGATTGTCAGAAAAAGAGACTATGAGGGTTCATTTCCGATTCTGATTATTCTTCTTGTCATAGCTATTTTTTATGTCCTGGCTGCACTTATAAGATTGGCGTATTTCAACGCTACCAGCGAGATTCGCGCAGAAGAGTCATCCAAAACAGGAGTTACTTATTATATGGGCCTTCCGGTTACATCTGCTGCATTGGTTTTTCCGTTGGTGATGGTTATTCATTTTTTTAGCAAATGGGATCTTACATATTTTTATTTTTTGATGATGTTGATTGTGGCGATTGCATTTGTCACTAATATCAAAGTCAGAAAGCCAGGTAAAGTAGGTCTTGCGATTATGATAATAATTGGATTGGCAGAGTTTATCGCAAGTATTATTGCGTTTACGATGTACACTATATAGATTATTAGGTGATGATATGTCGTTTTTGAATTTTCTATATGAGAACAGAGTCGGAAGAATATTGCTACGCCCGCTTGTCAGCAAACCGGTGTCTGATTTGTCAGGTGAGCTTCTTGACAGTCGCTTCTCTAAAATCTTAATCGGACCGTTTGTGAGGAGCAATGATATTAAGGTGGATGATTATCAACTTGATAATATTAACTCCTTCAATGATTTCTTTTGCAGAAGAATAAAGGGCAATCTTAGACCTATTGACCAAGACAACAATAGTCTGATAGCACCGTGTGATGGACTCCTTAGCGCGTACAGAATAACAGATGACTTGGTTCTTAGCGTTAAACAGAGTGAGTACAATATCAGCAGGTTGCTTAAGGATAGGAAGTTAGCGTCTACATTTGACGGGGGATACGCCTTGGTTTTCAGGCTGTGTGTTAACCATTATCACAGATACGTGTATTTTGATTCGGGTAAGAAGTATCGCGACAGAAATGTTAAGGGTGTTTATCACACGGTTAGACCTGTTGCGCTTCATATCCGTCCGGTGTTTATTGAAAATGCAAGAAAGTACTCTGTGATTGACACGGAGAATTTCGGGCGTGCGATCCAGATGGAGGTCGGTGCTATGCTTGTCGGAAGGATAGTGAATGAAAGGCCTTTAGCCGGGAGAGTTTTAAGAGGAGTAGAAAAGGGACACTTTGAATATGGTGGTTCCACTATAATTCTTCTTCTTTCTAAGGGACAGGTAGAGCTTAGAAAAGATCTAAAGGACACACTAAACAAGAACGTCGAAATCCCGGTTGCCATGGGAGAGGCGATAGGAAGTAGATAAACGAAACCACGGGGACGCGAACCACGAAGCCATGGGGACGGACCCTGTGGTATTCGGACCCTGTGGTATTCGTGTTTTGGAAGGAGCCTGACATGGCTGAATATAAATATTTTGCAAAAGTATATGATAGAATGATGGACAATATACCGTATGAGGAATGGAAGCAGTATCTGCTGCAACTTCTTTTTATGTATGATGTTCCACCATGTTCTAAGATAACGGAGTTAGGATGTGGCACCGGAGTTATGACAAGACTGCTATGCGGTGAAGGTTTTGCTATGACTGGTGTTGACATTTCCGAAGATATGCTACATGTAGCCCGCACTAACAGTGAATTTGATACTAATGCAATATCATATATCAACTCTGATATGCGAACCTTTAACGTTAGCGAAAAACAAGATGCTATAATCAGCATTTGTGACAGTATGAATTATCTTCTGACAAATGATGACCTATATAGAACAATGCAATCGGCATTTTCTAATCTTAAAGATAACGGCGTATTTATTTTTGATCTTAAGACTGAATATTTCTTCAGGACTAAATTGGATGGCAAGACATTTAGTGAGGACAGGGGTGATTTCTCGTATGTGTGGAAGAATAGATTTGACAGCAGAAATCATATCCATCAATATCAATTGTTGTTTACACATAAGGCAAATGACAGAGTTGTAAAAGAAAGAGAAGTCCATAGGCAGCGGGTTTTTACAGCGTCAGAATTAAAAGCTAAAGCCCGAGAAGCCGGTTTTTCACGCATCAGAGGATACGATGCATTAACATTTGACAGACCTAATAAACGAAGTGACAGGATATATATTGTACTTGTCAAATGACAGATGATAAGGATAATTAAGGAGAGTCACAGGGTCCGTCCCTGTGGTTTTTTCGCCGCAAGAAGCACTTGTAGACACTATCTTTGGCGCACTGTGCATAGGGTCAAGAGGTAAAGTGATGAAAGAGGATTTTGCTAATTATCTTGAGGGAGCAAATAGAGTTAAGAATCATATATTTGCCAGGGCTTTAGTATGGAAAAAGCTGCAAGGATGGCACCTAAGATTGCATATATGGCAGCATGCCTTTTGACTGAGACTCCTTTTGAAAGAATTAGTGATTCTCGTGAGTTTGTTCATGAGAAGCTTATACAAGACGAGTTTATAAAGCTTAATTATTCGAAAAAAGTAGATCCCCTATGCATATCTTGTCAAAGCGGATATATTGTTTAGTGAATATAAGGGGAAAATGTAAAGTTGGTAGTGTTATATTTGTATTGGGAATGATATAGCTTGTCATCCTGAACGTAGGCGAAGGAACTTTGAACATTGAAGAACAAGGGAGGACAGTACGATGAAATACATTTTGAAAGCTGGAATTATCATATCTATTTTGATTGCATCAATCGCAATCACTATAAGATGCAATGCAGCTCCTAAAGTTAAAGGAATTACGATAAGTAAGCGTTATAATAATCTTAAAGAAGGCGAAAGTGTTAAAATATATGTTGAACTTAAGATGAGTAAGGCAAATGCTGCTAAAAAATATTGTAAGTTCGATGTTGAATGTACAACTGATAAAGGTGATTATTATGGTGTAGATAGTTGTCCTGTAAAAGTAAAGACATCATTTAGAAAAGCTAGTAAGAATAAAATCTCAAAGGGTGTAATAACCATTACAGGAGTAGAAGGTGGAGTTTGTTCACTTAAAATCAGACCAAGAAGTAATAAGAAATTGTATGGAGAAGCTTATAGTTATGTTTATTATGATATTAATCGTCTTAACAATACGGATGTTAAGGTGTTAGAAGATTTTTTTGAATATCAAGAAGATGATGCTTTGGAATGGATGGGAGACATTACGGATCCTAATGAGTATATATGGAGTAAATCAGGACGACTCAAGAAAATATACTGGAATGGTGGTGGATTGCGTGGAAGTATTAATTTAAGCCCTCTGACTGATTTGATATCCTTTTACAGCGAGGAATATGAGGGATTACAGGGAATAGACATTTCAGGAGCTAAATCTTTAGAAAAATTATATTGTTCAGGTCGACTTACGTCGCTTGATGTAAGTAACAATATCAATTTGAAGGAAATTATATGTAGTTGTAAAGTGTAAAATATAAATGTAGGTTTAGTGGAAAATAAAAATGTAGGTTT
>CAMVPR010000018.1 GCA_947169385.1 uncultured Lachnospiraceae bacterium
ACACTGAACTTTTTTAGCATGATAATCACTCTCCATGTCGTTTTTCTTTAGTATAATCATTCCTGAAGAAAAAATCAAGTTCTTCCGTATTATTTTTACAGTTATTCTGTATTTAATGGATTTTAACTAACGTACCTTTACACCAGCGCCCTGATCTGTTTCAGCAGCATCTCTTGCATCTTCGGATCTGTGATCTTGGAAAACAGCTCTGCCGCCTCATTCATAAACCCATTGTCAGCTTTCGTGGCTTTCTCTCCCAGGATCAGATAGTTCGGATCCGTCTGCAGCGCATTTGCTAATTCAACTATAATACTACTCTTGATATCGATCCTGTCATTCTCGTAATTGGATATCCCGTCCCCATGGCTCCCAACTTTTTATAAGATTAAAGATTCTTCGCTTCGCTCAGAATGACATAATTTAAGGGGACAGTCTCTCCTGCCCCCATTAATCACTTAGCTAATATCACTTACAGCTTCCTCGTATTTAGCATTCAATTCATCATCACTAATCATAGTTATTCTTCCTGCATCATACTCCGCAGTCACCCAATCATAGATATATTGAATAATCGGATGTCTCTTATCAAGCGGTTCTTCACGATTCATCTTTCTCTTTTCATTTACCCAGAAAGCCACACCCGCAATACCACTCGTTGAATTAACCGAAACTTTAGGCGGACGATTAAGAATTGTCGCCGTATCGAAAATGTTATAAATCTCAGGATTCTTCATCATTCCATCAGCGTGTATTCCTGCCCTTGTAAGATTAAAATTAGCTCCAACAAATGGCGTCATAGGCGGAATATTATAATTGGTTTCATGCTGAATGTATTCCGCTATCTCAGTAATCACCTCAGGATTCATTCCATTAAGATGTCCTCTAAGCGAAGCATACTCAAATACCATTGCTTCAAGCGGCACATTTCCTGTCCTCTCTCCGATTCCGAGAAGCGAACAGTTAACCGCGCTCGCACCATACATCCACGCGGTTGTAGCATTTACAACGCCTTTATAAAAATCATTGTGTCCATGCCATTCTATCATTTCCGAAGGCACATCAGAATAATGCTGAAGTCCGTAGATTATTCCGGAAACGCTTCTAGGTAGCGCAACTCCGGGATACGGAACGCCGTAGCCCATAGTATCGCAGGCACGAATCTTAATCGGCACGCCGCTATCATTTGACAGTTTCATTAATTCATTTGCAAATGGAACAACGAAGCCGTAAAAATCAGCTCTCGTAATATCCTCAAAGTGACATCTCGGACGGAGCCCCGCCTCGATACAATCAGAAACAATTCCAAGATATTTATCAAGTGCTTGCCTTCTGGTTAATCCCATCTTATGGAAAATGTGATAGTCAGAGCAACTAACCAAGATACCGGTCTCTTTCACTCCGATTGATTTAACCAATTCGAAATCCTTCTTGTTAGCACGAATCCAAGTTGTTATCTCAGGGAACTTATATCCGAGCTCCATACATTTGACAAGCGCGTCTCTGTCCTTTTTAGAATAAACGAAAAACTCAGTCTGACGAATCATTCCCTTTCGTCCTCCAAGCTTATGAAGAAGCTTGTAAATATGGACCATCTGCTCTGTAGTGTAAGGAGTTCGAGACTGCTGTCCGTCACGGAAAGAGGTATCAGTTATGAATATATCCTCCGGCATGTTCTCAGGAACCTTGCGGTAGTTAAATGCAATCTTTGGCGTCTCCACATACGGAAACATATCGCGGAACAATTCCGGCTGTTCTATATCATGCAGTTCGTAAATATAAGGATCCTGCTCCAATTTGAATGTTTTCTTGCTCAAAGCTATATTGTTCATCATCATACCTCCGTTATTTCGTATAGACAAATTCTATCACGCATGATATTATGTGTAAAATGAATTATTATAATAGTATTTATTCTATATTGGAATAGCGGTCAATAAGCCACTAATATAGCATATTTTCAGAGAGGTATAGGATATGGATATCGAAACATTGCAGACATTTTTAATATTAGCTTCAACCAAAAGCTACACCAAAACAGCGGGGCAAATGTTTGTCGCGCAATCGACAATAACCAAAAGAATAAAAGAACTTGAAAAAGAGCTTCAACTCTCTTTATTTGAAAGGACAAACAGAAGTGTTAAACTTACTATTGAAGGGGAGCAGTTTAAGACATACGCCGAGCAGGTGGTTGAACTCACCGAGGAATCTCTTTCTCACATTGCTTCTATACGACATTTTGACAGACACATAAGAATCGGAAGTGCGGATTCTATATACGAAGGTCACCTAACTCCGTCCATATTGAAATACAGAGAGGAACATCCGACGGACTCTTTAAGGATATCTATAGGATTGTCCAACAACCTTTTAGAGCAGGTTCAAGGCAATCTTCTTGATCTGGTATTCACGTACCTCCCTCTAAAGAAAGCCAATTACTCCTGTGAGGTATATAAGCAGGAGCGCCTTGTTCTAGTAACTGATGCCAAGAATAAGAAGTACAAAAAAGGTATCAAACATCAGGATTTGATTAACGAGAAGTATATGATGTGTAATTTCGCTCTTCATGGTGTCGGGGAATATATCAAGAACTTATTTCCAAAATATCATCAGTTTGAATTTGTCATCGATGATTGTATGAAGATAGTTCCTTATCTCATTAATCATGACAATTACACATTTCTCCCTGAGGACATGGCTGAAACGCATATTAAAGAAGGAATACTAAGAGAAGTGAAACTTATTGATTTTAAGACTCCCGTAATCAACAGTTACATGGTGTACCGAAAAGATAAGAAAAAACTGCTTAATGATCTGATAACACAATACTTATGATTATAATCTTTAAGTACTCAATAGGGATTGTCTCCATTGAGTACTTAGCAAAAATAAAAAGGGTGCTATCACTAGCACCCTTAAATAAACTATATAATTAGTTAGCATCCTTAGGTAATTTAACCTTAACCTTAGAAAGCTTCCAAATCTCCTTAGCGTACTCTTCGATAGTACGATCAGAAGTGAACTTACCGCTGCAAGCAGTATTAAGAAGTGCTGACTTAGCCCATGCTGCCTCATCCTCATACCATGCGTTAACACGCTTCTGAGCCTCGCAATAAGAATCGAAGTCTCTCAAGATAAAGTACTGATCCTGATTGAGTAATGAATCATAGATATCTCTAAAGAGCTCGGTATCGCTGCCTGAATATGTACCGTCAACAAGCTGAGTAAGAACCTTACGAACAGCCTGATTGTTGTTGAAGATATCGCGTGGATAGTAACCACCGTCGCGCTCATATGCCATAACCTCATCAGCTCTCAAGCCGAAGATAATAGCGTTCTCTTCGCCAACCTCTTCAACGATCTCGATGTTAGCACCGTCCATAGTACCAAGTGTAAGAGCACCGTTAAGCATGAACTTCATGTTACCTGTTCCTGAAGCCTCCTTAGAAGCTGTAGAAATCTGCTCTGAAACATCAGCAGCAGCGAAAAGAAGCTCTGCGTTACTTACTCTGTAATCCTCGATAAATACAACCTTAATCTTGCCGTCGATAGACTCGTCGTTGTTGATTACATCTGCAACATTGTTGATGAGCTTGATGGTAAGCTTAGCACGTCTGTATCCGGCAGCTGCCTTAGCACCGAAGATATATGTATGTGGATAGAAATCCATGTTAGGATTAGCCTTAAGCTCATTATATACATGCATTACATGTAAAATGTTAAGAAGCTGTCTCTTGTACTCATGAAGTCTCTTAACCTGAATATCGAAGATAGAACGAGGATCAACTTCAATTCCGTTGTGCTCCTTGATGTACTCTGCAAGGCGAAGCTTGTTCTTGTACTTAATCTGCATGAACTCCTGCTGATACTTAGCGTCATCAGCATAAACCTTAAGCTTCTTCATCTTAGAGAGATCTGTAATCCACTCATCACCAATCTTCTCAGTTACCCAAGCTGCAAGCTCAGGGTTACCATGAAGAAGGAAACGTCTCTGAGTAATACCATTGGTCTTGTTGTTGAACTTCTCAGGATATAACTCGTAGAAGTCCTTAAGCTCTCTCTTCTTCAAGATGTCTGTATGAAGCTGAGCAACACCGTTAACTGCAAATGAACCTGCAATTGCAAGGTGAGCCATCTTAACCTGTCCATCATAAACGATAGCCATCTTGGCAACCTTGTTCTGATCTCCAGGATATTTAGCCTGAATCTCATTGATGAAACGACGGTTAATCTCCTCAACAATCTGATAGATACGTGGAAGAAGTCTAGAGAAGAGCTCGATTGGCCATTTCTCAAGTGCCTCTGCCATAATTGTATGGTTGGTATATGCACAGGTCTTGCATGTGATATCCCATGCCTCATCCCAAGGAAGCCCTTCCTCATCCATAAGAATACGCATCAACTCTGCAACAGCAACAGTTGGGTGTGTATCGTTAAGCTGGAATACAACCTTGTTAGGAAGATCATGAATGTCCTTATTGTTCTCTTTGAACTTAAGAATAGCTCTCTGAACAGATGCAGAAACGAAGAAATACTGCTGCTTTAAGCGGAGCTCTTTACCTGCATAGTGGTTATCGTTAGGATAGAGGACCTCACAGATAGTACGAGCAAGATTCTGCTCCTCTACTGCTCTCTGATATTCACCCTTGTCAAATGAATCAAGGTTGAAGGTCTGGCATGCTTCTGCATCCCAGATACGAAGTGTATTAACAACATTGTTGCCATATCCTACAATAGGCATATCATAAGGAATTGCCTTGATTGCCTGATAGTCTCTCTGAATAAATTCCATCTTACCGTTGGCATTCTGCTCTGCATATACATTGCCGCCGAACTTAACGATTACTGCATAATCATCACGGCGAATCTCAAACGGATTGCCATCCTTAAGCCAGTCATCAGGCTTCTCAATCTGATAACCGTCCCTTATCTCCTGTCTGAACATACCGTAGCGATATCTGATACCGCATCCGTATGCAGGATATCCCAAGGTTGCAAGAGAATCAAGGAAGCAGGCAGCAAGGCGGCCTAAACCACCATTACCGAGAGCTGCATCTCTCTCCTGGTCCTCAATCAGATTAATATCGAATCCAAGCTCATCAAGAGCCTCTTTAATGTCATTATAATATGTCAAGTTGATCATATTATTACCAAGTGCACGTCCCATAAGGAACTCCATAGAGAGATAATAAACTGTTTTAGCGTTCTTCTTCTCATACTCCTTGTGAGAAGCAATCCAGCGATCAATGATGTAGTCTTTAACCGCAAGTGAAACTGCCTGATACACCTGCTTTGGTGTAGCCTCGTCAAGAGTTCTTCTGTACTGAATCTTGACATTTTCGGTTACGGCCTTCTTAAAAGCTTTCTTGTCAAAGCCGCTTTTGGTAGTAGTAGTTTTTGCTGCCATTTACTTTACCATTCCTTCCTTATAATATTTTATTAACAGTTACGTTTATATATAACGACTTTAATGTCGATTTAGTATCAAAGATTAGTCTTCTCAACACCAAATGTTACAGTCTCACCGTTAATGCTGACATCCTTAACAAATCCCTTGGTCTCGCCTAAGATAATCCTCTTAGCAAGAACGTCAGACTTGATAACATCTGCATTTCTGGTCATAACATCTGCAATCTTGTCGTTATTATCATTATATATGGTAATCTGGTCAGTGACCTCATAACCTGCCTCTTTACGCATGTTCTGAATCTTGCTGACAATCTCTCTTACTGTACCCTCTTCTAAAAGCTCTTCAGTAAGTCTTGTGTCAATAACAACGGTAATTCCGCCGTCTGCCGCTGCCTGATATCCATCCTTCTCAGCCATCTCAATTAAGAGATCTGCCTTAGTAAGAGTGATAGTCTCGTTAGGAAGCTTAACATCAAGCTCTCCGTTAGCAGACAACTCCTTCATCGCTGCACTTCCGTCAAGCTCAGCAAGTGCATTCTTGATAGCGCCAATCTGCTTACCATACTTAGGTCCGAGAACCTTAAGCTGTGGCTTGAAGCTATATGCTGTCATATCGCTTACATCATCCTTAAAGTCAACCTTCTTGATATTAAGCTCATCCTCGATAATCTCAACATAGAAGTCTGACAAAGCATCCTTGCCGGATACATACATCTGACCGATAGGCTGACGATTCTTAATACCTGAACTGTTACGGGCTGCACGACCGATTGTAACAATCTTAAGAACTTCTTCCATGTCTGCCTCAAGCTTAGCATCAATTAAGCTCTCGTCAACGGTAGGATAATCACAAAGGTGAATACTGATAGGAGCATCACCGAAACGTGCAACGAGATTCTGATAGATATCCTCTGTCATAAACGGTACCAAAGGTGCCGCAGCCTTAGAGATAGTAACCAAAGCTGTGTAAAGAGTCATGTAAGCATTGATCTTGTCCTGCTCCATGCCCTTAGCCCAATATCTCTCACGGCCTCGTCTTACATACCAGTTACTCATCTCGTCAACGAAATCCTGCAATGCTCTTGCACTCTCAGGAATCTTGTAATTAGCAAGGCACTCGTCAACAGTCTTAACTGTGGTATTAAGCTTAGAAAGAAGCCATTTATCCATAACTGATAATGAATCAACATCCAAAGTGTGCTTGGTAGGATTGAACTCATCAATATCAGCGTATAACACGTAAAATGAATACGTATTCCAAAGGGTGCTCATGAACTTACGCTGTCCCTCGACAACCGCCTTCTCATGGAAACGGTTAGGAAGCCAAGGCGCAGAGTTGATATAGAAATACCATCTGATAGCGTCAGCACCGAACTTGTTAAGAGCCTCCATAGGATCAACGGCATTACCCTTAGACTTACTCATCTTCTGTCCGTCCTTATCCTGAACGTGACCTAAGACGATGACATTCTCATATGGAGCCTTGTTGAACAATAAGGTAGATTCTGCAAGTAATGAGTAGAACCAACCTCTGGTCTGATCAACAGCCTCTGAAATAAACTGTGCAGGGAACTGCTTCTCGAAGAGTTCCTTATTCTCAAATGGATAATGATGCTGTGCAAATGGCATCGCACCACTATCAAACCAACAATCGATAACTTCAGGCACTCTCTTCATGGTCTTGCCACAATGCGGGCAAGGAATTGTAACCTCGTCGATGTATGGTCTGTGAAGCTCAATCTTGTCGGCATCTTCTCTTCCGGAAAGCTTAGCAAGCTCCTCGCGACTTCCGACCGAAAGCATCTCGCCACACTCCTCGCACTCCCAAATGTTAAGCGGAGTACCCCAATAACGGTTACGAGAAACGCCCCAATCCTGTATATTCTCAAGCCAGTCACCGAATCTTCCCTTACCGATTGACTCAGGAATCCAGTTAACTGTGTTGTTGTTCTTAATTAAGTCTTCCTTAACCTCTGTCATCTTGATGAACCAAGACTCTCTAGCATAGTAGATAAGAGGTGTGTCGCATCTCCAGCAGAAAGGATAATCATGCTCGAACTTAGGAGCATCTACAAGAAGTCCTCTCTTCTCAAGATCAATAAGGATAGGCTTGTCTGCATCCTTAACGAAAAGCCCTGCAATCTCGCCACACTCAGGAGTCATCTGACCTTTGCCGTCAACTAACTGTACGAATGGAAGATCGTACTTTCTTCCAACATTGGCATCATCTTCACCAAATGCAGGAGCTATATGAACTATACCGGTACCGTCTGTCATGGTTACATAATCATCACAGGTAATGTACCAGCCCTTCTTATGCTGTCTCTCAACGATTTCGTTGGCAAATGGGAATAAAGGCTCGTATTCTCTCTTCTCGAGGTCAGTTCCGACAAATGTCTCCAAAACCTCGTAAGCCTTCTGTCCCTCTTCCTCAGCAAGCTTACCAAGAATATTGTCTGCCAAAGCCTCAGCAAGATAGTATGTGTTGCCATCTATTGCCTTGACCTTGATATATGTCTCGCTTGGATTAACGCAGAGTGCCACGTTACTTGGAAGTGTCCAAGGAGTAGTTGTCCATGCAAGGAAATATGTGTCTTCCTCACCGACAGCCTTAAATCTTACAACTGCCGAACGCTCCTTAACAGCCTTGTAACCCTGGGCAACCTCATGAGATGAAAGTGGAGTACCACAACGAGGACAATAAGGAACTATCTTGAATCCCTTGTAAAGTAACTTCTTGTCCCAAATCTCTTTAAGAGCCCACCACTCTGACTCGATGAAATCATCATTATATGTAACGTAAGGATTGTCCATGTCAGCCCAGAAACCAACGGCATCAGAGAATTCTTCCCACATACCCTTGTACTTCCATACCGATTCCTTACATTTATCAATGAATGGTGCTAAACCATACTCTTCGATCTGCTCCTTACCATCAAGTCCTAAGAGCTTCTCTACCTCTAACTCTACAGGAAGTCCGTGTGTATCCCATCCTGCCTTACGAGGTACCTTGTAACCCTTCATTGTACGGTATCTTGGAATCATATCCTTGATAACCCTGGTAAGTACGTGTCCGATATGAGGCTTACCGTTAGCGGTAGGTGGTCCGTCATAAAACATGTAAGTAGGACAACCCTCTCTTGCCTCTATACTCTTCTTAAATACATCGTGTTCCTTCCAAAACTCCGATATCTTCTTCTCACGGTCTACGAAATTAAGGTCAGTCGAAACCTTATCATACATAGTAAATGCTCCTCCTAAGTTAAACCCTGTTTAATTTCAAAATATATTACTCACCCATAAACTCATTCTAATATAATACTATTTTTTGGCATAAAAATCAATAAAAAGTCTACTCTTCGTTGACATTTGCCTTATTAGTAGTGTCTTCGGCACCTGCATCACCCTCGGAACCCTCTTGATTCTTAGGTTTGTCAGGTGGTGCTTCCGTGGTCTTAGGCGCTTCCGTAGCCTTCGGTGCCTCGGTTGACTGCGGCTTGGCCTCTGTCGTCTTGGTCTCCTTAGCCTTCTTAGGCTCCGTCTTCTTCTTAGGCGCCTCTGTCGTGACAACAGCCTCCGTCGTCGCTACTGCCTTGGTAGTGGCATCAGCCTTTTTGGCATTCTTGCTCGCATCGGCAGAAACAGCCGGCTCCTCGGTAGTCACCTTGGTCAGGTAGCCTTTATTATAGCCGTTAAAACTGATTGCACCCTCGTATTCCTCTAGCGTAATGCCTCTCTCGGTCAAGAGCTTGGCAACCTCAACTCCGACATACCTTATGTGCCATGGTTCATAAGCATACCCGGTAATCTCTGTCTTGTCATCCTGGTATCTGACAATGTATCCGTAATCCTGGCAATGCTCATTAACCCACTGTCCCTCTTTGGTTGTGGCAAATGAAGTCCAAAGCTGGTATCCAAGGCTCGGCGTTGAAATGTCAATAGCCATCCCCGTCTGATGCTCACTCTTGCCCGGACGCGCGCTGTAAACCTCGGAATAAGCCTGTCCCTTGGTTGCAACGTTATTGTTATATATCTTCTTCTGTGTCTCGTAAGACCTGTACGCCGAAACACCCGCAAGTGCAATCCCGTCTTCCTTGGCAGCGTTAAACATCTCTTCAAGCGCCTCTGCCGCCTCAGGAATCATCTGTCTGTTCTCATCAGCGACAAATGTTCCGAAATCAACATCCACCTTGACCATCGTCTCCGGCACATAATCCTCCGGTACCGGGTTGTCCTTGTTGACAAGAAGCACCCTCGGGTACTCAGTCTCTATGTCATCAACAGCACCCACCGGAAAATTATCCGGAATATTGTCACCCGTCATCGCCATCGAAACATCCTTAGAAGCAGAAAGTTTAATAAAGCAATGTATTCCAAGGCAAATGATACCAATCACCAGCAGTATATCCAAAACCGCTCTTCTCTTCCTGCGCCTCGCTCTCCGCCTGCTAACTCGCTCTTTATTACTCTGTCTCACTCGTCTGTTGTTGCCTGAAGAGTTGGATATATGGTTCTCACCGACATACCCGAACTCGCTGTCCCATTTGTTCATCTATATACATCTCCGTTCAGAATTAACAATGCTAAAAATATAGAATTCCCCGATTAATAATAACACCAGACACGAGAAAATAGTTAACAAAGAAGATTTATTTTTAGCTAATCTTATAGGCATAATGTTTAAGGTGCAAAAACAACGCAATATATCCTTGAAAAAAAAGCAAATCACAAGTATAATCATATCCGAGTATATATAAATAAAGAAATAATACGGAGGTAATAATTATGGCAGTTAAGAGAAGCAAAGCCGTATCCGACAACTGTTTAAATGAACGTTTGTCAGGCATACTCGTACATCCTACCTCATTTCCAAGTCCATACGGAATCGGAGATTTAGGACAGGGTGCTTATGATTTTATAGATTTCTTAAAGGAGGCAGGTCAGCATTTGTGGCAGGTATTACCACTAGGTCCTACAGGCTATGGCAATTCGCCATATCAGTCATATTCATCATTTGCAGGACAACCTTTAATGATATCACCTGATGAATTAAAGAAAGCCGGACTCCTAAAGGAAGAGGATTTAAAAGACATTCCTAACTGGGAGAATCCGTTAAGAGTAGATTTTGACAAGGTTTCAGAATATAAGGAGACACTTCTTTTAAAGGCATATGAGAACTTTAAAGCCAAGACCTACCTTGACATAGAGGAAGAAGAGCCTGAAAGCGAGGTTAAAGAATCCGGGGTCAAGAAAGAGGACACCAAGGACAAGGCAGGCGCCAAAGAGACCAAAAAGGCGGTTAAAAAAGAAGACCTCACCAAGAGATTTGAGAAGTGGGTCAAGGACACCGATTGGGTGGCGGACTACGGCTTATACATGGCAGTAAAAGGTGAATTTGATGGCAAATGCTGGCAGGAGTGGGATAAAGAGATTGCATTTCCTACCAAGGACACCAAGGAGAAATGGGCTAAGAAGCTTGAAGATAAAGTAAGATACTATGAATTCAGACAGTTCATATTCTTTGAGCAGTGGATGAAGCTGAAGGAATACGCTCACGAGAACGATGTATGGATTGTCGGTGATATTCCTCTCTACATTTCAGAGGATTCTGCAGACGCATGGGCTGCACCTGAGATGTTTGAGCTTGATACCAAGGGATATCCTAAGAATGTTGCAGGTGTACCACCTGATTATTTCTCTGCTACAGGACAGCGTTGGGGCAACCCACTCTACAACTGGACAGCACAGAAGAAAGACGGCTTCAAATGGTGGATTTCAAGAGTTAAGGCTCAGCTCGTTATGACTGACTACTTACGAATCGACCACTTCAGAGGTTTCGAAGCATATTGGTCAGTTCCTGCCAAGGAGGAGACCGCTATTAACGGTAAGTGGGTCAAGGCTCCGGGAGATGAGCTTTTCGCAGCTATTGCCAAGGAGTTCGGTAATGACCTTCCTATTATCGCTGAAGATCTCGGAATCATAACGCCTGAGGTTGAGGCATTAAGAGACAAGTACAACTTCCCGGGTATGAAGGTGTTACAGTTTGCATTTGACGGAACGGGCGAGAATGCATTCCTCCCTCACTATTACCCATATAACTGCGTATGCTACACCGGTACTCACGACAACGACACTACAGTCGGCTGGTACAAGAAAGCTAACGAGGCTAGCAGAGACAAGGTACGTCGCTACATGAGCATCGACGGCAACAACGTAAGCTGGGATTTCATCGCACTCGCACTTAAAAGTGTTGCCAAGTACGCCATCTTCCCTCTTCAGGATGTTATGCGCATGGATTCAGACGCAAGGATGAACACACCGGGAACCATGGAAGGTAACTGGATATGGAGATATTCCAAGGAACAATTAAAATCAGAAGACGCCAAGAACCTTAGGAATATGACCGAATTGTACGGAAGGCTTTAATTATGATTCGATTAATAATAATATTTATATTTTTAGTACTGTTCTTCTTAATCGGACTCTTCACGAACCTTTACATCATGATAGTCCGAAAGAAGAATGCCAATAAGGCTACAGATATATCCAACAGAATTGTCGGCAACGGATTTTCACTGATTCTCACCATTGCAGGTACCAAAAAGATCGTCAAAGGTCTCGAGAACATCCCTGAGAGTTCGGCACTTTACGTGGGCAATCACAGAAGCTACTTTGATATCGTGATTACTCACTCTTCGCTTAAGAAAGCCGGCAAGAGCGGTTCGTACCGTGTACCACTCGGTTTCATTGCCAAGATTGAGATCGACAAGGTTCCGTTCTTAAGAACGTGGATGCGCAATATAGGATGTCTGTTTCTTGACAGAAAGGACACAAGGTCGGCTCTTAAGAGTATCCTAACGGGAGTAGATATCTTAAAGCAGGGGCATCAGAGCCTTGTTATATATCCCGAAGGCACGAGAGGTCACAAGGACACCATGGCTCCTTTCAAGAAAGGTAGTTTTAAGCTTGCTGAGAAGTCGGGCGTTCCTATCGTTCCCGTTGCCATCTTGGGAAGCGATGACATTTTCGAGAATAATCCATGGATTTTGAAGGTCAGATCAAGGAAGGTTTATCTCACGTTTGGTGAGCCTATAGATACAGCTTCTCTTGACAAGGAGACATTAAAGCACATCGATTCATATGTGCAGAATAAAGTAGCAGAACTTATTGAACAAACCAAGAAAGAAATAGCTTAGTTTTAAGGAGGATTACAAAATGCCAGGTTGGGCTTGGGCGATAATCATCGTCATAATTGTTGTAGGAATATGGGTAGGTCTTTACTTCTTCGGCAGAAGAATGCAGAAGAAGCAGGAGGCACAGCAGGAGCAGATTCAAGCTGCTGCACAGCAGGCTTCTCTTCTGATTATAGACAAGAAGCGCATGAAGCTTAAGGAAGCTAACCTTCCTAAGATTGTTATGGATCAGGTTCCTAAGAGACTTAGAGGTTCTAAAGTGCCTATCGTCAAGGCTAAGGTTGGTCCACAGGTTATGTCATTTATATGTGATGAGCAGATATTTGACGAGATTCCTGTTAAGCGCGAAGTTAAGGCAAGAGTCAGTGGCATCTATATCGTCGGTGTCAAGAATATCAGAGGTGGCGATGTCAACACCAAGCAGGCTAAGCCTTCACTTAGAGCAAGACTTATGAGGAAGCAGAAGGAGCTTCAAGCCGAAGTTGACAAGGATTCCAAGAAGAATAAGTCGTCCAAGAAGGGCACGACCGGCAGTATCAGTGCAAATGCCAAATCCAACAAAAAGAACAAATAGTTTTTAGGAGTGAACTTATGACCCGAATACTCTACAAAATAAGGTTTATATTAGGAGCGATGCTTTTAGTCGGCATTAGTATTATAATTGTAGACATATGCGGAAAAAGCTATACCTTCACCCATCATAATTTAAGATACTATAGCGAATATAATGATTCTATCGCAAAGAATCTTAGGGTATATCCTGAAAATGACGGTGGGAATTATGTCCAGGTTACAGATTACCATGTTAATTCAAATAAAGATTTAATTATAACAATCAAATCCAAACCTGAAAATATCAAAAAGACTCAAAGGGTATTTTTAATCGTTACAGATAACCGGGATTACAGTAACTTCATCATCTTATTTGTCCATAAAAGCGGCGTAATAACAATCGACGATTATTTTGGCAAAACCGGTGGTTCTAAGATTGTAAGCATTTTATTTGTTATATATCTTCTGCTCATAATACTTCATTTCATCAGAAGATATAGAACAAGCATGAAAGCCAATATATATCAATACAGAAACATATTGTATCTTGGATTTACAATATATCTTTTATATGCTCTTTATACGTTCGGGAACGGAATCTTTAAGGACGCGGGGCTCATCAATCATTTTTATAATTATTCGGATTCAATGGTAACATTTTCTTTAATTACATTTCCGATTATTATTGTATTGACAGTTGTGGTATGTTCGAGCAATGTCAAGCTGATGATAAAGGAAGGCAAAAACTGGCGTAATATGCTTGGATTTATCTTAGGCATCGCTTTGTGTCTTGGTATTATCGTGCCTGAATTTATTAACGAGACACTTCAATCCACTAATTTTTTGGACCTGCATAAATGGACGGGAACAGGAAGATTTATTATAGAATTCTTCCACCTGATATCAGCCTCGATAATGACATATATAGAATGCATTCTTTTTGCCACTATCATCATAAGCATCAAGGCATCAAAGCATATCCCTTCTAAGGATATGGACTATATATTGATATTGGGATGTATGATTAATAAAGACGGGACTCTTACCAAGCTTTTAAAGGGCAGGGCTGACAGAGCGATAGAGTATTCCGCAATACAAAAGGCGCGCTCCGATAAGGATATTGTATTTGTGCCGTCCGGCGGTCAGGGCTCTGATGAGATTATGGCAGAAGGAGATGCGATTAAGAATTATCTTTTAAGCGAGGGAATAGACGATAGTCACATATTGGTTGAGAACAAGTCAACCAACACAGACCAGAATTTTGCTCTTTCCTATGAGCTTATTAAAGAACATTATTATAAGACGCATGATAAAGAATCCAAGCCTAATATAGCATTTTCAACAACCAACTATCATGTGTTCAGGTCAGGAATGCTTGCTTCATCTAAAGGCATTACTACCGAGGGCGTGGGTGCAAAGACTGTAAGTTATTTCTGGATAAATGCATTCATAAGAGAGTTCATTGCTACCCTGGTTGCAGAGAAGAAGGTACACATTCTTGTTATCGGTACACTTACGGCAGCTAACGCATTTTCAATTATATTCACTTACATATCCAACGTGATATTGTCTTCTCCGATGTAATATGAACACTCTGCTGCATTTGCACAATAAAACCCGGATAAGATAAAGTCTGACTTTATCTTACCCGGGTTATTTTAGGAAGACAATATTCTTATTAATCAATATGTCGATATGACATCAATGATTTCTTCCAAGCTTGGCATCACGCTTTCTCTTGGCTTCAGCCGCTCTGCCTTTTTCAAGTTGCTCGGTTTCAATCTTCTTAGATGTCTCTTTAGCCGATTTCTCATTGGACTTAGCCGTTACCGATGCGAGCTTCTGAACAATCTTTTTGTCATTCATCTTCTCAATAATCTGCTCTGGAGAAAGTTTCTTAAAACCGTTATCCTTAACAAGTTCCTTAACACTCTCCCTTAGCGAGGCTGTAGCATTGTCACTCGTAAGACTTCTAATAAGCTTATCATCACTGAAATAATCTCTTACTACCGCCATTCTTACTTTCTTATTAAGATCTGCATTGTCGATTGCCTTGTTCCTTTCAGCCTCACCTTCAATAGCTATGGCCTCACCTGTCTCTTCTATATCCTTATTGTTGATATCTTTAATCTTATTCTTATATGTTGTTTTAGTATTAATGCTCTCATCCATGGACTTATAGAATACATCCTTGGCATTGTTGATTACATTTAACATAAGAATATCTGTTGCGAGTTCAATCTTGTCATTCTCTGAAAGAGGATATAACTCAGGTTCTTTAGAAGACTTATCAAGCCTGTTCCTTGCCTTCTCTGCCCCGGCATATATCTTGCCAATCTGACATACACTGCTGATATAATTCATATCCTCGGTAATCCTCTTGTAATCCTTGGCAATCTGAGTATTGACAATTGCTCTAAGCGTGTTATCCCTCTCTATCATTGCTACCATTCTGCGGGCCATCTCACCGTTTATGAGGAACGAATCATCAACTGTTCTGCTTAATCTGCAAGACGCTGCAATCTGTCTGATACCGTCTGTAAGCATGGTAGCTAAAGGCACCTTGTTGCCCTTCTTATACTCGTTCATTACATCAACAGCGCCCTGTCTTCCTGCCTGCATAACATTGGCATAATTGGCAGCATTTTCAGGGATAGGCTTCTTGGCAAGAATAGATGTGTAGTCTTTACCTGTAACAAGAGTCTTGTTGTATTCAACATCCCATGCTCCCTTTCCTCTCTCATCCAATGAAGCTGCTGATGAAGTAAGCGCACCTGCATATGCAATAGCTGCAAAATCATTGTCAGAAAGGGTTCTTCCTTCCTTTAAACCGTTGCCGATTTGAGCATATTCAGCCTGAACATTAGGGAATTTCTCATTAATATTCTCTCCAAATACAGCTGACAGACGCTCATTGTTCTCAGGGCTCATTCCAAACACACTCATAACATTATTGTACTGCTCCAGATACCAATCAGGCAGTATCTTACTGATATTAATACTTTCTGCAGCAACCTGACGCTCTTCCTCTTTGCTCTCTTCGAGAGAGTATATCTCCATACGCATGGTGTTGTATTTGTCACGAGATACATAATCAGGGCTGTTAGCGCCAACTCCACGCTTATGATTGATTGTTCTTAAGACGGCATTAAACTCCTTGGTAGGAAGAATATCATAAAGAACCGTCATAACTGTGTCAAAACGTATCTGCCCGAACTCCCTGCTTCTTTTGGTCTCCTTGCCGTCTATATAAGCAAGACAGTATTCCTTAAGCGCATTCTTGGTATCAAGAAGGTCGGTCTTGTCACCGGTTGCAAGCTTGGAATAATAACTCTTAAGCGTTCTCATAACACTGTCATACGCCTTGGAGTTGGTATCTCTGTCTTTAGATGTTTTAAAGTATCTCTTGCCTGTACCTGTACTCTCTAATCTGTCAATAACTCCCCTTAAGAATGTAACATTGGTTACAGGAACCTTGTCGTTGTAATACCCCGCAATAGCGTCATCATTACGAATGTTAATAGGAGATACTGTATGAATCTTGTCGTGCGCAGTCTTAAATGAGTTCTTGAGGTCATCAAACCTTACATTCCTTAATATCTGCTCTCCTTCCGTTTGAGCCCATTTCTTAAACTCCTTCTGAGCATCCGTCTTAGGATTAACCTTAGGAACGAGTCCTTCTCCGCCACCTACATAGAATCCGTTATTAAATGTTACTTTGTCAGCATGTACATCCATATAATTAGGGAAATTAACTATAATTCTTCCCCAAAGAGAGGTTGACTCAATCTTCTTAGAAGCCCTTTCATCTAAGATTGCAGAAAATTCATTCATTACGTAGTTTTTGATATCATCATCCGTAATATTCTGGTCCTGGCCTGCTTTTTGCTTGTCCTCCATAAGCTTATTCTTGTATTTCTCGTCAAGAGCAAGAAGCTTCAGATAACTGTCTTTTACCTTGTCACCAGCCGCAAATCCATTATCAGCTAAGAAGTTATTCTTCTCCATCTCTGACATTTCAAGAATATTCATATATTCTTCTATTGTTAAAGCATCAGAATACTTACTCTCTAACTTGGCTGTCTTAGCTCGCTTTCCTATAAACTCTTCATTTAATAATACTGAACCAAGATTCTTATAGTCCTCCTCAGTTACCTCATCTACATTTGGATTACCGCTTTCACGCTTTTGAGCTTTACATTTCTCTTGAAAATCCGGACGCCTGTCAAATTCAGCCTTTAATAAATCCAATAATTTATCAGTGTTCTTAACATTGTAATGAGCCAAGAAGTCAGCCTTCTGCTCATCATTAAGCTCACATATATTCATGAAATGATTAACCGTCATGTGCTCATTGTAGTATTCAGTATAATACTGTGATATAACCTTCATACCCTTATTAACCACAATATTACTGAACTCCTGGGTATAATCAGTATATATATCTTCCACAATCAAAGATATCTCTTCTTCACTAAGCTCATTATTAGGCTTCTCTAAGCTGTTCTTTTTCTTAAATGCATCAAATACTTTATCTTCACGATTAAATCCATTCTTATCAAGATATAACTGCTGCTCATCCGAAGTAAAACCTAATTTAGCAAAGAATTGGTCAAATGTGGTAGTATCCTTATTAAATTTAAGATTGTCCCATATCTTGGTTCTTGCCTTCTCACCCGCTTCATTGGTGTAAGTAAGAACACTGATAAACTCGCTGTTAAAGGATTGAAGCGCACCTGTAATACGTGTCTCCGTAGTCTGTCTCATGTATGCAAGATAAGCGGCCTTCTTCTCTCTCTGAGGAGTTCCTTCAGGAATAGACTTAAGGATACTATCATAGACCTTACCCTGATTATTGGTATTCCACGAAAGAACAACACCAAGAGCACGGAAGCTGTCCTCGATACTATCTCTTGAACCGTCTCCAACCAAATCCAATAAAACTGCATTATCAATATATTCCGAAGTCTCGTCCTCTACTTCGGTCGTTCCCATCTTAGGGTTTAATCCGGCTAACGCACGCTCATTAGCAGCATTAGCTAACTTCTCATTGGCTTCATTAATAGCTGATTGCTTCTCTTCTTCGGTAGTACCCTTAGGGAATTCAATCTTCATATCATTCTCAGGAAGTATGGTAGTCTGATTGACATCGTTAATAACCGAATTCAAAACCCCGAAAAGAATCTTGTCCTCTTTAGTTGTCTGAACCTTATATGCTTTTTTTACAACAGGCGCACTTTTTTTGACCTTCTCCACATAATCACTGTTATCAATACCGTCATCAGTAAGGTCATATATTTCTACGCTCTTTTTATTGTCATTTATATTATCAGGTTCTGCAGCTTTAGGAACTTCAATATTATTGTTAGCATTGTTCTGCTCATTGGTCTTGATTTCGTTCTCATAGTTCTCAATTCCTGAACCATTCTGGCTGTTGATATTATCGACTTCTTTCATAATCGTACCTCCCAATAGTTAATAATACACTGCTTTATAAGCATCTTAAATATCGCATATCCGCTAATGAACGACATGTCATCGTCATGTTGATATCATGTTATCACAGATATTATAACAAAAGTGCAACACTTTTATCAATTATTTACCATAAGTTTACAATGGGGCATGTTCCAAGACAATTATACCAATGTTTTTATTGTATCTAAAAACAGTCGTAATTACAAGTTTTATGCGATGGCCTCCCTGCATTTTTATTCATTGTTTTATACATATTATAATGATATAATTTATAAATAAATCTTTACGGAGGTAAACATGAAGTATTACCTGGCTCCCATGGAAGGGCTAACGGGATATGTATTTAGGCAGACTCATCATATGTACTATGCGGGTTTCGACAAATACTTCACTCCTTTTATCTCTCCTACCAAAAAGAGGGTTTTAAAGACAAGAGAACTGAAGGATATCTCTCCCGCTAACAACACAGGGATGACAACTATCCCTCAGATACTCACGAACGACGCTTCCAATTTCATATACACAACTTCATTTCTTGCAAATGAAGGCTACAGGGAGGTCAATCTGAACTTAGGGTGTCCTTCTCCCACTGTTGTGAGCAAGAATAAGGGAGCAGGTTTTTTAAGTGAGCCTGAAAGGCTTGACAGATTCTTTGATGAGGTGTTTACCGGAGTTGATAAAGATATTAAGATATCGGTCAAGACAAGGCTCGGCATGTGTTTTGCGAGTGAATTTGAAGACATACTCAAGGTGTATAATCGCTATCCAATCAGTGAGCTTATAATACATCCAAGAATCAGGGATGATTATTATAACGGCAGTGTTAAGCCGGATGCATTTATATATGCTCTTAACAATACTTCCATCCCTGTCTGCTATAACGGAGACATATTTGATGCGTCTGACGCTTTACGAATTGCAGAGGATTGTCCCAATGTCAATGCCATCATGCTTGGGCGTGGGATTTTAAGAAACCCCGGCCTTATAAATGAGATAAAGGGAATACCTGTTGAAACGGATGCCGTTATCAGTTTTCATAATACATTACTTGAAAAATACATTGGCGATTTGAAAAGTGAGAGGGATGTACTCTTTAAAATGAAAGAGTTGTGGTCTTATCTTGCCGTTAGCTTTAATGACAATCCTGAGCATGATAAGCTGTTAAAGAAGATTAGAAAGTCATCTAATATTTCTGAATATAAAATCGCAGTTAATGAATTAATTAAATAGCTATTGTTTACTATTACAAATAACAGAAGTGTCATCCTAAGGAACGTATGTGACGAAGGATCTTTCTATGATTCTTCGCTTCGCTCAGAATGACACCATTATTATAGTTATTATAAAAATCTACCTTAATTACCTCTTCCTACTCTGCTGTTTCTTTAACAGTGCTGCAGTATCAAGGCCTGCAGGCTTCTTAGGTTCCTCCTTAGGTTGCTTGGTCTTCTTAGGTTCTTTGACTTTTTTGGCTTTCTTAGGCTCTTTAACCTTAACTTCTATATCATCCTTAGTTTCGCTAATATCAACCCTCTTAGACTCTTCTTTAATGCTCTTAGAAACTGAAGAATCATCACTGACATTTTGAGCTGTCTCAGCTTTCTTCTTCGACATTCTGTCTGCAAATCTCACTTGAACCTTATCATAAAGTGATACGTTAAGTCTTCTGCAAATGACATCGTACATGAAAAGCAACAACGCCAATATAAGCAAGAAGTCAGTAATATCCTTATCTTTAACAGCGGCAGACGGCATCTTCTTAAACACCTTGGATTTAAAATCAAGTTTAACACCATCGCATAGACTAACTAATTTATCAAGTCCGTTGGTATCCTCATAGAAACGATACTCAGGCGAATACTGCATAGCAGTTGCTGTGTTAGCTGACTTAACGATACCATCTTTATTAGAGTTGGTAACCGCAATATTATATACTCCAATCTTATCTGTGTTAATCTCGGCCTCGTAATGTCCCGGAGTCTTAGCGCTAAGATTGACCTTAGATTCATTACCTTCTTCGTCGGTTACAATTGCCTCAATCTTGGTATCTGCAGAATACTCCTTGGTCTCATAAGTAATAACACCCTTGCTGCCTTTCTGCTCTGCCTTGACAACATCTCCGTCCAAATCAACATTTGCAATAGATGAATCAATCAGGTTCCTGATAAACTCCGGATACTTATCCCAGGACGCCCAATTACCTGTCCACTCACCACTTCCATCAGATGTCCAAGCAATAACATGGCCCAAGCCGTACTGCCAACTAGCAAGAAGCGGATCTCCTCTTCCGGTCTTTAATAGCTCTTTAGAAGTAGACTTCATCGACGTCGCAATATAGCCCATAAGCGAAGGGCAACCATCGGAAAGCGCCCTTATCGACTCATCGTCAGAAGCAATAACAGGAACGAATTCCTCGTTGATAATGTATTCGTTGCAGGCAAGATATACTTCCTTCGCAAAAATTCTAGGCAGGCCGGTATTAACATCCGTATAGTAGTACCTTCCACCGCCTTCATTTGCAAGATATTTCATAATTCCTGTAGCAGAGTCAGGACCGATAGCGACAGTCGAAAGAGTGATTCCATTGTCACCTATCTCCTTTAAAACATCCCCGTAATTAGTGAACTCATCCTCTCCATCAGTAAGAAGAACAACATGTTTAATCGCAGCATCCGAGCCCTTGATCTTATCAACAGCCTCCTTAAGAGCAGGATAAATGCTTGTTCCACCCTCAATCTTAATAGATCCAATCTCATCTGCGACAGTCTCTCTGTCGTTAAGTTCTGTAGGTTCAACAACCCATTGGTATTTGTCGTCAAATGCCAAAACACCAACCTCATCTGTATCTCTCAACGAATCAAGCGACTTCCTGGCCGCTGACTTAGCTAAGTCTAAAGATGTAATATTGACATTGTCTGATGCCGGTGTATCCATACTGCCCGAATGGTCGATAACCATATAAAACGCCATCTTTGGAATATTATTCTCCCCCTCCGGCTCTAACGCAACCGGAGAAAGCTCCTCTAAAACTGTATTCTTGTAACCGCCAAGCGCATAAGAGTCTTCACCGCCGACTATCATCAGACCGCCTGCGTAGTTCTTAACGTAACTCTCGATGTTGTTGGTAAAACCTGATTTAAGATCGTCATAGTAAACATTTGCAAGAATAATCGACTTATATTCAATCATGTCATTGATAGATGAAGGAGCACCGGTAGGTGTTACGACATCGTAAGCAACACCGCCTGCATCAACCGCAGCAACAAGTGAATCAGCCTCCCCTTTCTTGCCCTCGATAATAAGAACTCTGTCTTTGACATCAATCTGTGCAAATGCAGAATACTCGTTGTTGACTGTTGTCGTATCTTTATACGGTACTATCTCGGCACGATAATTCCTTGTACCTGTATCATCCGCTTCGTCGTAGAATACAAATGAATTCTCTCCGACATTAACCGTAACATGCTCCTGTCCTTTAAGCTTTCTTCCAAGGAACAAAGAAACATCAGCCTCTGTCTTAATATTGCTCATGACCTTAACTGTTACCGCATACTTATCACCGATTTTAATTGTGTCGGGAACAGTAAGATCATCAATATAAACCTCATCGCTAACCTGCTCCGTGACAGGAAGAACGTCAATCTCAACGCCCTCCGAATCGATGGAATTGGCCATAGAAAGCATATCGCCTTCATTTTCTATACCATCAGAAATGAGGACAATACGCTTACCACCGCCTTCGGGAAATAGCGAAAGCGCAGTAGTAAGTGCACCCTCGATATCCGTTGCTGTAGAAACAGGCTTATCCTCAATACCGGCGTAGGACTTCTCCTTGGTCATAAACTGAGCTACCTTTGTATCGCTTCCGAAAGCAACAACAGCAACCTGATTCTTGTCAGGCATATGCTCTATCTGTTTCTCGACAAATGTCTCAACAGTTCCGATACTCGCTTTCATAGAATCGGAGCAATCCACCAAAAACACAGTGGATGCCTGCTTAGAAATCATGCTGATTGATACTCCGGCAAGTGCCAAAACTACCAAGGTAAATATAACCACACGCATGGCAGTTCGCCTATTCTTTTTATTCTTATTAACCGTTCTAAAAAACCTCGACGCCCATATTATCAAAGCAATACCTATAGGTATCAATATGAGAGCTAAAGGCTGCTCAAACGAAATATGCATAAAAACCTCCTAGTACACGAAACATATTCTTCGAGATACTAATATTCTCTGACATAAACAATCCACTCGATAATGAGCATCAAAACAAGCGCGATAATCACGTATTTCTTAGCTGACTTGCCGCCCTTGACAGCAACATCCCTACCCTCAACAAGATTGTTGACAGATGTCGCCTTAGCTACTCCGGATTCTGTATCGGTAGGAAATGAAGCATAGAAGCCATCATTTACTTCACCGTCAGCGTCTTTTAGACTAACTTTGTAATAACCTGTAATATCAACCTTGTCGTATGTTTTTCTTGAAACAGCAACATCGAACTTGTCCTTTCTGCCGTCCGGTCTTAATATCACGACAGGTTCATCGCTACCCATGCTTATAATGTTAACCTTCTCACCGGTCTTAAGTTCCGAAGTATCAACAAGCCCTCTGTCAAGTGAGTACGAAACCATGTTGTACATAAGGATTGGAAAATCAGCCTTTAACGCCACATCTGACGCATGAATATCAAAGCCTAGGCATACGACCTTACCGGCATCGCTAATTCCGTAGTAACCCACGCACTCACCGTCATTTTCAAGAAATGACTTCGCATATAATGGTCTGTCAAATGTTGTCGCCTTGGTTACAAGTATCTCCTCTCCGTCAAGATACTCCGTAATATCCGTGTTAAGCACTTTCAAAGCTGACGATTCCTTACTTCCGCTAACGCCCAGACTCTCTGACTGAGGAGGATTGATATATATCACGTTACCTGACTTAACTTCTTCTTTCGGAACACAGCTGTCAAATATATAAAGATCGTACTCTTCCTGCTTACCGACAACCTCAGTGTCAGTCGACTTAAACACTTCCAGTCCACCGATTGATAAGAGTGCCTTCTCTAAGAATGTATTGCCCGATGTAATAAGAAGCACTCTCTTGCCTCCGCTCTCTGAAAGCAGCGCTCCCGCTACGTTATCGTCAGCTAAGCTATCGTTAATTTCAATCTTGGCTTCTAATACTTCACCTGAAGCTTTAACATTTTCAAAATAAACTGATTTGGTTTCTAAGCCCTCGAGGCTCACATTCTGAATAGTAATCAGCTCTTCATCCACGTATAATCCTACGTCAAACGATACCGCATCTTCAGCGTGATTGGTAACATTTGCAAGAGCAGTCACCGTCGAATCCTCGTTGACAGCGTAATTTATAGAGTCAACTGAATAATTGACATTATCCTTATAGAGACTTATAACCTGCGCTTTTACTCCTTCTAGATCTACCGCAGTATCAGTGAAAATGTTAACGTCAGTCTCAGGCTGATCCTCCATAATCGATCTCACTATATCCATAGCGTCTGTCGCATCAGCAGCAAGCTCTGTCTTCTCGACTGATTTGATTGCAGACTTAATCGCCCTCTTAGAACTGAGCGACGAACCCTCAATCACTCCGCCTCTTGCAGCAGATACAACCGAAACCGACGTCTTAGGATCAAGTTCATCAACATAACTTAACGCCCTCTTCTTAGCTTCGTCAAGCCTCGTTATGTCCTTGTCGTAAATCGTATTCATGCTGGCGCTGTTGTCAATCACAAGGATGACGTTGTCATTGTCACTTCCCAAATGCTTTATAATAGGTCCAACCAATGCGCCAATAAGCAAGAGCAGAGTTATTATCTGCAAATACATTAATATATTGTGTTTGTATTTCTCCCAGGGAGTTGTGGCCTCCATATTCTTGAGCGCCTCTCTCCAAAGCATAGTCGAAGGGATTTTGACTTCTTCTCCCTTCTGCTTTAGGAGGTAGAGTATTATAATTACCGGCACAAGTGCAAGAAATATCAGTGGCCAGAGAAATGTTAACTCCATAACATACACCTCTAAATAGTATTATGTATTGACCTTGTATCAAGGTCTAAGATCCTTCTTAAGCGCAGCGAAGAATCTTTAATCTTTATCGTTACTTCTTAAAAAGTAGCCCTTCTTTCATCATGAGTTCGAACACGACCCTGCTGAAATCATCATCCGAACTGACAGACACATAACTTGCCATATACTTCTTAGCAAGGCGTTTTATATACTTTCGATGTTCATCTAATGTTTGTTGATACCCCTCTAGAGTCTTTCTGTTCATCGATACTTTAACTACATCTTCCGACTCAGAATCAATAAGGTTAAGCGATCCCTCAAGCGTCGGATTAATCTCTTCCGGAGACAAAACCTCGATTAAAACAATCTGCTGATTGGCGTAAGCCAAGTACTTAAGGCCGTCCTCGATTCCATCCTTATCCATAAAATCGCTAATTATAATTGCGCATCCCTTGCCTCTAAGAGGAGCGCTCATTATGGACTTATTAAGAGTTGTACCGCCCTTAAACTCCATGTTATTAAGTGCGAATATAATCTTCTTCATGGAGTTGGAACCTGACAGTCCCTTCCCGATAGTCTGTGAATCCTCGATAAGCGTGTTAACATACACCCTGTCAAGATTATTTAGTACAAGATAGGCAAATGCTGCCGCTAAATATCTTGCCATGTCAGCCTTAGGCGGATTACCGTAATTCATACTCTCGCTGGTATCAACAAATACCCTGTAAAGGCCTTCCTTCTCCTCCATAAACTCCTTAATGTAGAGCTTATCAAAGCGACCGTATGCGTTCCAGTCAATTCTTCTTAAGTCATCTCCAAGCATGTATTCTCTAAAGTCGGAGAACTCAACAGAGCTACCCTTAAGAGATGACTTACGCATACCACTCATGCCCTGGTTAAGGCGAAGATTCATTGAAAGCTTTAAAGTATTAAGTTGTTTAAAAAATTTGTCATCAAATTCTAATACTGCCATATTAAATAATCCTTTTCTTATTGACCTTCTTCGAAGGTCAAAGATCCTTCGGAACGATGTTCCTCAGGATGACATCATACATCCGTAGCGGAGCACAGTGTGCTCCATATATGGCGAACGATGTTCGCCGCTACGAATATGAATGGTGTTATATTATAAATGTGTCATTCTGAGCGTAGCGAATGTGCTCCATTTGTGGCGAACACTGTTCGCCACTACGGGTGTAAAGAATTGTCATTCTGAGCGAAGCGAAGAATCTTTATCCCAAATGTAATGAGGGATAATACCTTATCCTAATTATTCTTACTATCCAACTCCGCAATAAGCTTATCAATAATCTCATCCGCACTGATTCCATCGGAAAGCGCATCGAAATTGGTAATAATACGGTGTCTAAGCGCAGGATGCGCAACGTACTTAATATCGTCAAATGCCACATTGAACCTACCTTCCATCAAAGCCTTGGCTTTAGCTGTCTTAACTATAGTCTGACAAGCACGTGGACTCGCTCCGGTTACAATATATTTCTTGGCAATCTCAGGTGCATTCTCAAGCTCACCGTGAGTAGCAACAACCAAACTCATTGCGTAATCCATAACCGAATCTGCGATAGGAATATCTGTTATAGCCTTTCTAATCTCAAGAATATCCTTCTTAGTCAACACCACATCCAACTCAGGTTTAGTTGCAGAAACAGTGACATCCATAATCTGTTTAAGTTCATCCTTAGTAGGAAATTCAATTAAGAGTTTAAACAGGAAACGGTCTAACTGCGCCTCAGGAAGCGGGTAAGTACCCTCCTGCTCAATAGGGTTCTGTGTTGCAAGAACCATGTATGGTTTTGGAAGATCGTATGTAGTCTTACCTACAGTTACAGTCTTCTCCTGCATCGCCTCCAGTAGTGCCGACTGCGTCTTAGGAGTCGCACGGTTAATCTCATCCGCAAGAACAATGTTAGCAAATACAGGTCCCTGTTCAAATTGGAATGTGTTTTTGTCATTTTCCTTGACAATCAAGTTAGTACCTGTAACATCCGCAGGCATAAGATCAGGTGTAAACTGAATTCTTGAAAAATCCAAATCGCATACCCTGGCAATAGTCTTAACAAGCTCCGTCTTACCAAGTCCCGGAACACCCTCTAAAAGCACGTTACCGTCTGCAAGTATAGCAAGCATTACCTGCCTTACAATCTCTTTCTGACCTATGATTGCCTTACCAATCTCTCTTTCGGCGTTCTTAACTTTACTCGCCATTAATTTCATTTCTTCTTCTATAGTCATAACAAATCTCCTTTTATGATTATTCAAGGTCTGTCCCTCGGTATAATTATTGATTAAGCTCTGAGAAATAATTTCTGACATATTCCTGCATAGAATATGGAACCTTGTCATCACTTATTCTCTCGTATGCCTTGTTCTCGTAATCACCTATAACATTGTGGTAGTCAACATTCTGTCCGCTCCATGTAACCGAAGGGCCACCTTTGGAATTGTAGCTCTTGCCACCATTATTCTTGCCCTTAAGATTGTCATTATTCTGCATATTGTCAGGAACAGATACGTAATCTCCGTCAAATGTGGAATTGCCCTGAACTCCATTCTTGCTACCTCTGTTCCAACCGCCGCCTCGTCCTCCGACTCCTTGACCATTGCCATTGCCATTACCCATACCGGCTCCCTGGCCCTGACCCTGTCCTTGTCCAGATGAGGAAGAATTACCATTTGCATTACCACTTGAATTGGAATTATTCTGTCCATTCTGATTATTATTGTTGGCAAATGCATTAGCAGACGAAATACTGAATGAAGCGTTTGATATGTTGGCCATCATCTGCTCGGCAGATGCGTTCTTAAGTGCCGAAGCCAACTGGTCTAACTGCTCCTGAGTAAGAGAATTGTTCATCTGGTTGGCAAGATTGGCAAGCTCCTCAGACGACAATTCATTGGCCGCATTCTTAAGTGCTTCCTGAAGTTGTTTCTGCAGGTCTTTTGGAATCTCTCCATTCTTCTTGGCCTCGTTGGCTTTATCAAGCAGATCCTTGACCTCGTCCTCTGCTTTCTTGATGTTATCTAACTTCTTAGCCAGCTGATCCTTAGCCTGTTCCTTCATATCTTTAGGAATCTTGTTGTTAAGATCAACCGCTGCCTTAGCTAAAGACTTGGCAAGCATATCCTTATTGGTTACATTGTTAAGCTCTTGCTCAAGTTTCTTAACAAGCTTCTGCTCAGCCTTCTTGATGTCTTCATCTTTCTTGGCTTCCTTCATCTCGTTAAGGCCGTCTTTGATAGTCTTTAAAAGTTCTTTCTTCTCTTCCTCACTCAGCTCAGGATTGTTCTTAATCTCTTTCTCCAACTGCTTTATCACATCACGCTCTTCCCTGATAGTTGAAGCAATCTGCTCCTTACGCTTAGCAGCGTCCTTAGCAGGTGTCTCTATCAATCCGACTCCAAATGTCATAAGTGCCAAGAGTGCGAATATACCAACCTTCTTAAGCCCAATCTTCATCGGGAAAATGCTGTTAAGTTTTATGCCCTCTGTATATTTATAAGCATCATTTATGACAGCTAACGAAACTTCATCCTCGTTATCAATGATCTCATATGCAGTTGTTATACGCTCTTTTAAGTTGGCATTCTTGTCAGTCTTAAGAGCCGCCTCTTTAGCGGATGGCATGAATATCAACGCAACTATCAAGGCGGATATCATTCCAAGTACAGGTGCCAGGATAACATATATGTCTTCATCAACTACAGGAACAGCAAGTGAAAGAAGTGCAATAAAAAGCGAACAAGCCACACCTATTATCAATCCAAAACCCATATAGTTAAGCGCTTTTAGAAAAGTAAGCCGTAACTTGGCCTTTAACACCAGCTGTTTTATTCTGTTCTTTTTTATCATTTAATCACCCCTGTGGCATAGGATTAGGATTATTAATCTTATTATTTGTATTGGTGTTATTGTTACCCATATTCCTTGCCTGTTTAGGCGTCCTACCCTTTAATGGATTGATAGCATAAGACGCCATTCCTACAAACATACGAGTAAACAGAAGATGAACTATAACCGCGAATACAGTCCAATGTCTTGTAATAAAATACATATGAGGCATAAGATTGCTCTTAAACTCCTTAGCTAAATCACGAATTCCGTATCCCGTAAACTCCTGAATAACAGAGTTACCTATAAGTACAGCAGGATTGCCAAGACATAATGCCGGAGCAAAGAACATCTTGTAATTTAAAGTCGATGAACTTGCGAATAAAAGATTCAACAGACCTATTATCAATCCAAATGCTGTAGCAGTTCCAAATATAAACACGCCAAGTATAATGAGTGATAATATAATTGATGCTATCGTCTTCTTGGTTACGGATGATGTAAATACACCAATAGATCCTGCTAAAAGCGAAGCAATCAAAACAAGAATTATAAACTTGATTATGCTAATCCACGACATTCCACCAAAGATAAATGCAAGCGACATAATAGGCATACTACAAAGAAGGTACATAAGTACACTAACCATTGATGCCAAAATCTTACCCCATACTATCTGCACCGGCTTAACAGGAGTAGTTAGAAGAACATCTAATGTCTGTCTCTCCCTCTCTCCTGCTATTGATGACGCTGTCAGAATCGGTATTGCAATAGATATTATCAAGCATTGAATAAATGCAATAGTAGGAAATATACCCATTACCTGCTTATAATCTATTCTTCCGGTTTGAACCGAAACTATCATTGAAAATGTCGAAAGTGCAATCAACATAAGCACCAGGTTATATACAGCAACAAGTATTGAAAACTTTATTGATCTTGAATTGACAATCAATTCCTTGTCTAAAATCGGGTTAATCTTAAACTTCTTGCTCACTTGTCGCACCTCCTTCATTTGCCTCTGATGACGAATCTTCCTCTGCTTCCTGACCGGTTAAATCAAGGAACAGAGTCTCAAGATTAGCCTGTTCTCTTTCGAAACCGATAATCTTAACATTTCTGCTAATCAACGCAGAAAGCAATGCATATAGCTCTTCGTCCTCACCGTTAAGTTCTACAATAATCTCATCGTCAGTCTCAGAAACCTTAGTAACCAATGGAAATTCCTTAATAGCGGTTACGGCTTCATTTCTGTCTGATATAACCTTGATATGAACAGGAGAATTAGCTCTCTTAAGTTCCGCAATCTCCTCAACATTGCCGGATGCAACCAGCTGTCCCTTCTCCATAATTCCTATACTTGTACACATCTCGCCAAGCTCAGGTAAGATATGTGAGGAAATGAGGATTGTCTTGCCCATATCTCCTAAGTTCTTAAGTATCTCCTTAAGCTCAAATCTTGCTCTTGGGTCCAATCCCGAAGCCGGCTCATCAAGAACGAGAAGTTCAGGATCGTGAATCAAAGCTCTCGCAACACACAGTCTCTGCTTCATACCTCTTGACAGTCCGTCAACGTAATCATCTTTCTTATCCGAAAGATTGACAAGCTCTAAGAGACCTAATATCGTCTCATTAATATCCCTGCTGTCATATCCGTACATCGACGCAAAGAAATTCATGTATTCCATTACTTTCAAGTTATCATAAACACCGAAGAAATCAGGAACATATCCGACTTTTCTCTTGATAGCTGCGCTATCGTTAAGGGCGTCAATTCCATCCACATAAACTTCTCCGGAATTGGCTCTTAATAGTCCACAAACAATACGCATTGTCGTAGTCTTACCCGCTCCGTTCGGACCGATAAAACCAAAAATCTCGCCCCTGTTAATGTGAAGGTTTAAGTCGTTAAGCGCCAAGAACTTGTTATAGCGCTTATATAGATGATTAATTGTTAGCATGCTTATAACCTCCTCCCAATATCGGTGCATAAACATTTTCAGCACCAGAAGTATTTGGCGTAATATATCTTACCTTAACAAGATCATTACTGCTATTGCCATCGCGATAAATATAGTCACCATTTAACATAAATTCAGGGTCAGAACCTTCACCAAATAACGGCTCCCATGTATCCTTTTTGTTGTTATATATCTCACACTCGGCTTGACGTATATTATTCTCCGATGTTACATAACCAAAGTTTATAAGCGTGTTAATTACATTAGTGTTGATACTGTATACTACCTCAACATCTCCACCATAAATCATTCCACTTGATGAATCAAAATCACCGTCACAGGTCTCCATGTTATTTCTGTTAAGATTGGCATCAACAAGTGTAGACTCACCATCGTAATCAAGATCAAATTCCCTGGCAAATAACACTGTACCGTACTCATCGACCTTGTCACCATTAGTAATCTCTCTCTTAGCTCCATCAGCTATAGCATATATAATTCCGCTACCACCGCTAGCATAGTTATATAATTGATCACCTATCATATCTGTTAAATTGTTTATTTCTGAAAATTTCTTTGATTCGGAAGAAGTCATTCCAAATATTGAAGGTCCGCCAAAAGCGCCGCCTGTAACTGTCGAAGCTAATGACCATGTATCAGGAGATTTAATGGCATCAGCAATTTCAGCAGACTCACCTTTCTTTATTGATTCAAAGTAATAACAACCCGTACCATTTGAAACAATAATATGTCTAAGATCGTAACCTGTATTGTTGGTAATCTTACCTTCAAACGCGCCCTTATCTAAGGATAGCTCTGTTGAAATATCTCCTTCAGCCTTGAATGTTGTCTCTGCCTTAACACTTACACTATCAAATGCCTGCTTGCTCTCCTTAGTAATCATACTGTGATCCGTCTTCTCCCAGAACACAACGTCAGTAGCTGTAGAATTACCGGTAAGCTCACCTATTAAAGAAGGAACAATTCCCGTATAACCATAATATGAATATGTATCACATCTCTGGACATTGATATAATCCGGCTTGAAGTTGATGTTGCATTTGCCCTTCTTGTTAGATGTAATTGATGTGTATACTGTTTCATTTACAACACCGTCTAAAATCTCATCAACCGCAATGTAGTCAACGGTAGGCTTTCTTACAATCTGTCCAATACTTACAATGTACATTATTCCGACAAATACTATCGACATAACCGGAATCATAACCCACATCAACTTTCTCTTATCAAGTTTCTTTAAGATAAGATAGCCGATAGGTCCGGCAAGAAGGATATACACGAACAATACAATAGCATAGACGAATATCTTAGGTCGTTTAGACTTATTGTTCATGGTAATAGCGGCATCATTTGGAGAAAGTCCTGAAACATCTGTTGTAATAGAACCATAAGATATAGAATTCTTCATTACATCCGTAAGTACATAGTTAATTATGTTGTCTATGATACTTACTCTCGATTCTTCATTCTCTGCAAAACCTCCTCTTCCAATTGAAAAGTCGGTAACTACAACTGCTCCCTGGCCGATATGCTTTACTTCAACCAATCCTTTAATGTCTGATATCTGGTTAATACTCTCAGAGTCTTCAACAGAAATATCCGCTACATCAAGCTTCATAGTTGACTTCTTATCAGAATTGATCTCCTGACTAACCGGTTCATCTATAACTATAGGTGGTTCCTGACTTGATGTAGGATCTGATTCTTCGTAATCGACAGGAATATAGAAATCAGTTGAATCATAGTATTTAAATGTAACATTTTTACTTGAAACGCTTCCTGTTGTTCCACTTATCAATTCTGTCGGAATGCCTGACAGCACCTTATTGTACTCAGCTCCGGTACTTACTATTAAGAGTCCTCCGGCATTTACATAACCTATAAGAGCTTCTTTCTGCTCATCCGAAAGCTTAGATGTGTCATAATTGTCTATGATAATTGCATTACAACTATATAAAGCTTTAGCCATATTAGGAAATGAATTCTCATCAAGCTCACCTATATTGACTACGTACTCCATCTTCTGCTCATCAACGTGGAAAACAGCCCCGTCTAAATAGTTGAGATCCGCGTAATCATCACTCAACACTCCAAAAATTGTTCCCGAAAAGTTGGTTTTGTCAAGCAAATCGTTAGCGAATTTCTTGCTATATACAACTTTATCCTTAGCGTCTCTAAGTTCAACAGAAAGCGAGTTGGCATTATCAGGCATCATCATCGTCACACTTCTTGTTTCGCCTGAAGCAATACTTACTTCTCTCGCAAACTTGGTCTTGCTGTCATTCTCATAAGACTTAGAAACCAAATAAACAGCGCCCTGAAAATCGTCACCATTATTGGTTATCTCAAACTTAACAGGCATATTGCAGTTAAGCTTAACCATTCCGTCAATTCCATAACTGATGTTAACGGAAAACCTGCTGTTACCCGCGCTTATCTGGGTCTTGTTCTCATCATCGCCCTTGTCCGCATGCGCGGTAACATTTCCTATACCAAGTGGTATAGTGGCGATTGTTAAGATTGAAAGTAGCGCCAAAACAAATGCACTCTTAAAGAATCTGTTCTTCATCTTATATCTCCTCTCTGTTAAGATCCTTGTTAGATATTTAACAAACTCTACGATAATTCTATCATACCGTGTGCAAATGTAAATAGAATTAAAGCTATTTTAATAATAATTAAGAATTCCTTAATATATTATACGAATTTGATTTCATATTAAAGTGACAAATGTAACATTCTTCTCACTTTTGTGTGTTAACATAATTTCCCTAAGTACCCAAAGGTGACTGTCCACTTTGGGTACTTAGCAGAAATTATGATGGAGGGTTATATGAAATACAACAAGTTCAAGGCATTTATAGCATTTAACCTTGCCTTATGCCTATTAACAACATTTTCTATAAACAACAGTTGCTTCGCTACTTCTGCAAATGAAGTCGAGGTCGCAGTAACAGACGTAACGTCCTCTGCCGACGCAGATGAAGCAACAACCGAAGAAGAACCTGAAGAGGAAGACGGTATTGAGGCGCAAGATAACCAGGATGAAGAACCACCTGAAGAAGTGCTAGCATCAGAAGACCCTGTATACAAGAATCCCGCAACACCTTCAGGATTCACCCAGACTGACGCTAACACAACTTCCGTTTCACTTTCATGGAATAAGGTCAGCACGGCCACAGGATACCAGATATGCTACTACAGTTCATCTTCTAAGAAGTGGTATTATTACGGAGGCCCAACAGCCAATAACATTACCTCTTCCAGTTACGTTCTCAAGTCTAAGAAGGAGAATAACAAGACTGTCATAAGCGTAAAAGCCGGCAAAACATACAGATTCTATATAAGAGCGTACATCATTCACGGCAAGGATTCAGCCGGTAACAACATCGTTACCTACAGTCCTAAATCTTCCGCTGTCAAATGCTACACAACACCTAAAGGTGTAAGCGGAGTCAAGCTAAGCGCATACACTTCAGACACAATAACGCTCTCGTGGAATTCGGTTAGCGGAGCTACAGGTTACGTTGTCAGACGCAAGAAAAGTGGAGACAATTCCTACACAACTGTAACCACTACCAAGAACACTTCTTATAAGGACGGAAGCAACAAGAAGCTTTCTTCCGGCACAACCTACACTTATCAGGTTGCTGCATATAACGGAAATGATAAATATCGCGGCTCATACAGCTCTGCACTTAAGCTTTCTACTTGTCCCGCCAATCCCGTTACCACCATCAAGGGAGGCGACGAGAAGCTGAGACTCAACTGGAAGAAAGTAGATGGTGCCAGCGGTTACAAGGTATACTTAAAGAAAGGCTCGTCTTATGATTTACTAAAGAATTGCTCTAAGAGTACAACGAGCTATCTTCTTAACAACCTTAATAACGGAACTCAGTACAGCATGCGGGTTATAGCGTACAGAACTCTTGACAAAGGCAAGAAGGCCGAAACTACTTACCAGGCGTCCGGCGTCACAAGAGCAATCGTACCGGCTGCACTCGGCAAGGCAAGCACAACAGCCAAATACTTCACAGGCAAGAAGAAATTCCAGACCTCTAAGGCGTATAAGAAACTCAAGTGGTTCAAGAAATATGTTGATTACAACAAGTCTTATATAATGCCGGGCGTCAAGAGTACCAATGTTGCTGGATTCAAGAGCACACACATGTGTCCGCAGGCGATAACATTTGCCAAAGATTACTTATTAATGACCGCTTACGACTATGTAGGCGAAGAAAGAAGCGTAATATACGTCATGGACAAGAAGAGTAAGAAGCTGCTTACAACTCTTGTTTTGTCCGACCACGTACACCTTGGCGGTATCGCATTTGACGGAGAGAATGTATGGGTGAGCCACGGTGAAAGGGTAGGCCTGATAAAGTTTGGAACTATTGAGTCTGCTGCCAAAGCCGGTAAGTCTTACAAAGAGATATCCTACAAGGCTTTATTAAGCACCAAGACAACTGCTTCTTTTATTACTTACTATAAGGATATGCTTTGGATTGGTAAGAATTCGGAGAGTGGCTCTCAGATTATGTACAGCTACGCTATAAGCGATAAGTCAGGCACCCCTTCGATCACTCCTAAGAGCTCAATTAAGATTCCTAACAGAGTTCAAGGTGTTGCATTTTTAGAAAATGGTACAATGGTACTTTCAAGATCTAATCTTTATCTTAGTTCGATGCCTTACTACATTGCCAGACTTGAATATTATAAGCCAACATGGAAAGACAATAAGATAACAAAGCTCAATAAAGTCAAAAACATAATGCCTATGCCTACTATGAATGAAGGTATAGAAATACATGATGGCATGCTTTATGTAGTTTACGAATCACCGGCATTTTCATCGACTACTTATCAGATGGATAGAATCTGTGCATTCAATACCAAAGGGCTAAGCAAGAAAGTTAAATAAAGCATAATAAAAAGGGTGGCGATTATGCCACCCTTAAAATATACGCAATTACAATTACATCTTGAAGAAACTTATTCCTTCTGTAAGCTCTGCAGATACGCTTCTGAGTGATTCTGCGCTTGATGCAAGTGAAGCAACTGTATTAGAAAGCTCATCCATAGAAGCTCCCGTCTCTTCACTACCTGCTGCATTCTCTTCTGATATAGAAGAAAGCGAGCTCATCACATCAACTACCATATCCTTAGCTGATGCACAGGTGTCTGCATCCTTGGCAATTGAATTAACACTCTCTACAGAATCGCCAATATCACCAATCATTGTATTAACACTTGCAAATGTCTCACCGATAACCTTCTGCTGCTCCTCGTTGGTCTTCTGAACATCCTCAGCCATAGTAACAGCTGCCTTGGACTCCTGAAGAAGAACCTCCATCTCGCCTCTAATAAGGTCTGCCGACTCGCTTGAATCTGCCGCAAGCTTGCCAATCTCCTCTGCAACAACCGCAAATCCACGTCCCGCATCTCCTGCTCTTGCAGCCTCGATTGATGCGTTAAGCGCAAGCAGGTTGGTCTGTGAAGCAATGTCTGTGATTGCTGCAACCTTCTCATTGATACGGCCTACTGCCTGGCTGGTTGCACTAATCTTCTCTGAAATACTGTTGATTGCGCGGTTCATGTTCTCACTGCTGTTCTTAAGCTCAGAAAGGCTCTTAGCAGACTCCTGCGAGGCTTCCTGCATACGATCTGTAATTGCAGTAAGATCCACAGTAGAATTCTGAACACTTCCAACAGCATGCTCAATATCCATAATGTTCTCAGTTGCGTTATTAATCTCTTCAGCCTGCTGTGTAGCTCCACCGGCAATCTCATTGACTGCTGATGCCACATCTGTCGCAGTGACCGAAATTCTCTCTGACATATCCGCTAAATTATCAGAAGCATCACTTACTGCATCAGCTCCGTTCTTAATATTAGCAACTATATCTCTTAATGTACCGATAACATTGTTGGTACTCTTAATAATATGTCCCAACTCATCTGTACGATTGGTATACGCAGGAATCTCTTTGAAAGCACCTGCAGAAAGATAAGTAAGTGACGTCTCAATCTCTTTAAGAGGACCGGTAATTGACTTAGAGTAAATTACCGTTACAACAATTCCTGCAATAATGAATATAACTCCGATGATTATCTGAAATGCAACTGTCTTATAAACTGTTGCAAGCGCAACTTCCTGTACACGACACGAAGCTACAATCCACTCACACTTCGGAATCTTAATCCATGATATAATCCATGTATCACCCATAAACGGTGCAACGTAATTGCCCTCTGTCTTGTCTCCTCTAGAATCTGTGTAGAATGGATTCTCCGCCTGACTCTCCGGATCGTCTGGATTATTCTCTCTTGCCGAATGAGCCACAACTGTACCGGCTGTGTCAACCATAACAATCTCTTGCTTCTTCTGGGTAACCTCAGATGCAAGAAGATCATGAAGAATCGACAAATCGTAATTCCTCTGAACCATTCCAATAACCTTAGAATGAGAAGCATCGTAAACAGGAACAGCTATGGTAGAGATACACTTACCTGTGGTCTTAGAAACCACCATATCTGATATAGCTTCTTTACCTTCCATAGCATCCTTATAATATTGTCTGTCTGATACATCTACACAATCTCCGACAGACCTTAGCACCTGCATACCATCAGCTCCTGAAAGAGCGGTAGAGTTGCCGTCAGCCATATTCTCATCAATCTTCTTAAGCTGATCAATTATACTGGTAGCATTAGCATCCGTCTTACCTGTACCATCAAGATATGCAATAGTTGAAGGTGCGTAAGCAAATACATTGAGCGCCTCAAGATTCTTCTCGATGATAGCGTTAACACTCTCCTCTACAATCGCAGCTTGTGCTTCATTGACTTCATTAGCGCTACCTACACCTTGTTTAACAGTATTTACGGCACTAATAGCTGTCAAAACTATAATAGAAACCATAAGCATAGCAACAACCATAAATATAAGCTTGGTCTTAATGCTATGCAATCCTTTGATGTTGTTCTCTTCCACCACCAAACACCTCGCTTCAATAATATTATGTCTTGTTCCCTTGATGATACAAAACGGAAACTCAACACCGTCAATTATAATAGCATATTTTGTGTATTTTATCAATATAATCTCACTAACTAACAGGTGCTTTGTATATAATTCACAAAATATTAGACTATTTAATAAAAAAACACTACTACTGTAAAAAGAATAGGTGTATAATAGCAAAGAATGTAGAATTATATCATAAGGGTAGGTACTTATAATGCTTAATGGTAGAAAGATTGTTGCACTATGCACATCAAGAATATACGACCCACCTATACATGGGTTTATCAAAAAGATAAATGAATCTTTTAAAGAGCGCTCTGTTGCTCTATTGATTTTTGCGATCAATTCGGAGTTCTACTGGCAGGAGGATGAGCTCACACCGGAGATTGCAGTCTACGACATTATGCCATTTGACATAATTGACGCTGTTATCGTTATGAGCGAGAAGATTAAGAGCGAGACGGTAAGTAATCATATCATTTCCGAATCACAAAAGCGCAACCTACCTGTAATTGTAATTGATGGCGGCAAGGAAGATACCATCAACATTAATTTTGACTACAAAGCAGGTTTCGAGCAGATAGTCAGACATGTTTTTGAAGAACATGATATCAAGAATCCACACATCATGGCCGGCTTCAAGGATAATCCTTTCTCTGAAGACAGGATAGACGTATTCAAAAAAGTTGTTGAGGAGAAGGGTTTTACTTTCAATGACAGTATGATAAGCTATGGCGAGTTTTGGGCTTTGCCTGCAAGAACCGCAACCGAGAAGCTTATCGAATCAGGCAATATTCCGGATGCCATTATTTGCGCCAATGATATCATGGCAATTAACGTGTGCGATGTTTTAATCTCATCAGGCTATAGAGTTCCCGAAGACGTTATAGTCACAGGTTTTGACGGGTATGAAGAAGTTTACCTTACGACACCTAAGATTTCAACGGTCAGCTGTGACACTATGATTCTTGCTGATGCTACAATCAACACTGTTATAAGTGTATTAGCCACCGGCACTGCCGAGAGCACTTTCATTACTCCTACACTCATTCCTAATGAGTCGTGTGGATGCCATTCTCATACTATTCAGGGCGAGATGCTTCTTAGCCGTTTGAATGATAGTTTTTATAGATATCAGGATGATATTCGTATCTACCATGATGTTGCAACCAAGATGCAGACCAGTGCTGACATGGATGAGATGGTTCTTCGTATGGTCAACTCTAGGATAACCGATCTTTACTGTGCGGTTGATTCTAAGTGTTTTGATTTCAGCGAGAACTTCTTCACAACCAATAACACATTCAAGAAAGACCATTTAGGAGTGGTATTTGACACTAATTTCGCCAAATATTACAGTAACACCGGAGATATAAAAGCTTCCTTGGCATTGTGCAAAAAAGAGAGGATAAACAATCTCTTTGAAGGTGGATATCCTCTTATTTACAATATCCTTGACTATATGGGCAAGCCTATAGGATATGTCTGCTATTTCTTTAAAGATTATGATATTACGATGTATACGAAGACAGCAAGTATCTCCAATGCGCTAAGCCTTGGGATCGGCGGTTACGTTGATAGCAAGTACCAGGAGAAGCTTTCTGAGCAGATTGCCGAAATGTATAAAAAGGACAACCTCACCGGCCTCTATAACAGGATAGGTTTTAAAGAGGTGTTTACTAATGTAATCGATGATGCGGAGAATTCAGATTCTAAGGTTACTCTTATTATGTCGGATCTAGATGGGCTTAAGTACATTAATGATACTTTCGGTCATGCCGAAGGTGACAACGCCATTGCCGTATTAGCATCGGCTCTCAAGTCATCCTGCCCTGAGCATGCTATATGTAGCAGATTCGGTGGAGATGAGTTGTTCTCGGTTATTATAGGTGAGGTAGACTCTAACGATATTATCAGTAAGATTGACAGTTACCTTGATAATTACAACCAGAATTCAGGTCTTAAATATAAGGTGCGTTCAAGCTCAGGTTTTTTTACTACTACGCTCACCGACAATTTCAACTTCAACGAAGCCTTGAAACTTGCCGACAGCGCAATGTATAAGATTAAGAAATCACATAAAGAATAGATGAAGGAAGTAAGTGGGGACGGTTTTAAAGAACCGTCCCCACATTACAGGTCAGTTATATTTTTCGGTGTATAACTAAAAAGTGTCACTCACCGAAAATTATAACGCGATTCAGTTGACCTTTCATATAAATAAGTGTTATAATTTTCGGTGAACAGTCAAAAAGTGTCACTCACCGAAAATTATAATGCACGGAGGTTTCTAAATGATTGGAAGAATACAAGAACAGAATAAACTCAACGAATTATATGAGAGCAACTCCGCAGAATTGGTTGTATTATATGGTCGTAGAAGAGTTGGTAAAACATACTTAATTGATGAAACATTCACGGATAGAATATGTTTTAGGCATTCAGGATTATCCCCAATAGATAATAATAAAAATACAAAACAAAGCCGAATGAAAGATCAATTAGATCATTTTTACAGATCACTGGTTATATATGGTTATACAGCAAATAAAAAACCAACTTCTTGGCTAGATGCATTTTATATGTTGGAAGATCTCTTAATGAAGAAATATACCGACGATGATCGTATACTTATATTTATAGATGAAATCCAGTGGCTTGACACTCCAAGAGCTAAATTCATGACCGGATTAGAAGCCTTTTGGAATGGATGGGCATGTCATAAAAAGAACATAATGGTAATTGTATGTGGTAGTTCAAGTTCCTGGATATTAGATAATATCATCAATAATCATGGAGGCTTATATGGTAGGGTAACCTATCAAATGAATCTTCGACAATTTTCACTTTTGGAATGCGAGGAGTATTTCGTATCAATGGGGATACATTTCTCACGATATGATGTAGCTCAGGCATATATGGCAGTTGGAGGAATACCGTACTACCTGAATTACTTTAACAAAGAACTAAGCTTGCCTCAAAACATTGACGCACTCTTCTTTTCAAATAATGCACCGTTAAAAGAGGAATTTGACAGAATGTTCTCTTCTTTATTTAATAACGCTGATGCTATGAAGCTAATAATCAAGGCAATTAACAGTAAAAACAAAGGAGTATCTCGAGCAGAACTGACTAAAATAACCGGCTTTACCGACAGCGGGAATCTATCCAAACAACTAAACGCATTAATTTCCGGAGACTTTATAATTAAGTATAACTCATATGGCACCAGTAAGAGAAGTGAGTTCTATAAACTCACTGATCCTTTTTGCATTTTTTACCTTACATTTATTAACAGTAATAAATCCAAAAAAGTAGACTGGATTAACCTTGCCGACACACAGAAAGTTAGTATATGGAAAGGGTATGCGTTTGAAAATCTGTGTTGGAATCATTTGCCACAAATTAAATCCGCATTACAAATAGGCGGTGTATCCACTACAGAGTCTTTGTGGTCCAAAAAGGGAAATGATACATCACGCGGGACACAAATCGATCTTATCATCGAGAGAAAAGATAATGTTATCAATATGTGTGAAGTAAAATTCTATAACGATGAATTCGAAGTTAACAAAGATTATCATTTAGTATTGGAGAGGCGTAGATCTTTATTGAGAGAAATTATTCCGAAAAGAGCAACTATTCATAATACTCTAATAACGACTTACGGTCTAAAAAAGAGTAACTACTATAGTGATTTTGTTCAAGTAATATCCTTAGATCAATTATTCACTCCATAATTATGGAATCAAAAGACCATTATAATTTTCGGTGAACAACCAAAAAGTGTTACTCACCGAAAATTATAACGCAATACCGCTGGATTATTTTATCACGACTCCCATTTCGCCCTTTGAATCGTTCACACTTCTGGTTGAGTCATCCGGTTTCATTTTCTTCTTTACCCACTCGGTTGCGGGCTTCTCCATATCGCGGAATTCTTCCTCGTCCATCAATTCTGCATTTTCTTCAAAATACTTAATCGTTTCTTCAAGCCAGTCAGGAAGATTGTTCTCGTCACCAGGTTCATAGTCTTTATCTTTAGCCATAAGATCAAATCTTATCGCATCCCTAAAGCTTATAACCTTGTATTCTTCGTCAGTCCCATAATAATAACCGTATTTCAAATGATAACCTTCCTCTAGATTGCCTGTAAACTTAACGTAAATCCAGCCATACATTCCCTCACAGTTAAAGAGCATATGCAGTAATTTATCATCATCCGTAAAATCCTTCTTTGTTGTGGCCAAAACATTATCATAGCCTGTATCAACCACTTTATGATCAAAGAACACGTCAAATGCAGTATTTAGATTGGGATATTCATAATCGCATTCTCCGCCAATATGATAATGCTTATCCATACAATCGCGCATAAAAAATCTCACACCGTTATATGCATGAAGTATCATCCCGGTGACACCCGGGTACTTATACGCTTTTGATATGAACCCCTCAACATGCTCAGTCTCTTTTCGTCTGCCTTCGCGTTCGTAATCGTAGTAAAACGCAACCAATCCCCAATCACTCATAATCCACCTCCCAAATTACAGCGATGTGATAAAAATGTGATGCTGTGCCGCGAGAACCGTCCCCATAACTATGGTGATGCTGTGCCACAAGAACCGTCCCCATATCTAAAGTCATTTTATAATATATCAGATAATAAAGCAAATGAGGGACAGACCCGGTATTCTTGGATCTGTCCCTACTGTCTTCTTAAATATTGTTATTCTATTTTACTTTCACTTTCTTAACTGAACTCTTAGAAGAATATACCTTTTTACCATTAACAACCTTATACGCCTGAACTGTTACTTTATAAGTCTTTTTTGATTTCAACTTTTTAACTGTTGTACTTGTCTTCTTTCCTCCAGATACAGTTACTGTCTTGGTAGTTTTACCGGAAGTTAAGGTGATGCGATATCCATCAGCTCCCTCAACTGCCTTCCATGTAACCTTAACCTTCTTAGAAGCTGTACTTTTAACATTTGTAATACTTGTAGAAGCAACAGATACAGAGCTGTCAGTTGTCTGAGGTGCGCTTTCATTTGTCAAAGCTGAACCTGTGTAAGCCACTCCGTTTACATATAGTGTATATCCATTAGAATAAATCTTACCACCCTCGGCAACATCTAAAGATGTAACATAGCTGTCTGCTGTAAGTATCACGCTGCTGTCTTTGCTCACTTTGAGACTCATTTGCTTAGCGTTTTGGTTGGTAAATGCACCCGTAAATGTTGAACCATTGTTGAGAGTAAGAGTCATTGTAGAAATGTCATCAACATTTACATTACCGTTAAGAACCTGGTTAGATGCGGTAACATTTGCCGAACCGCCGTTACTTCCTTTAGTGCCCCAATTGCTGTAGCCGGAAACGTTGAATAATACATTGTCGCTGTCTTCATTAACTATCGTAGCGTTTTCAAGACTAATCTCTGACGAGGTGTTGGTAATATAGAAAACATCTCCATTTTTGTTGGTAAATGTGCCGCCTGTCATCGAAAAACTTGAAGTTCCCTCTGCAGAATCTCCAGACATTGACTGATATAGCATAACGCCTTGGTAATTGGTTGCCTGACCGTTCAGCTTTACATTTGAAGCGGTGACATCTGTATTCTTTAATGTGACGGAATTCTTACCTTCAATTACGATTCCTTCTGATTGAGTAGAGCTAAGCCTCGCGTTGCTTACAGTGATATCCGCTGTCGAATATATTGCAGGCGAGCCAACACCGGTAGTATTATAAGTTCCTTTATCAACAACAACTGTTCCGCCACCTCTGTCTGTACGAATCGCAGCAGATGATGTACCGCTTGTGTTGATCGTAAGATTATAGGCGTTGGTTGTTCCTCCGCCGGTTGTCATTATTCCGCCGCCGTTATTACCTGTGGTAGTAATGGTGGAATCCTTTATGGTTACTGTAGTTCCGTCACCGGCTGCTCCGTTTTGTCCACCGTTACCGCCATAGCAGAAAATGCCGTTTGCGCCGGTGGCATCTGCGGTTACATTTGCACCTGTTATTGTAACATTTGCCTTATCTTTAACGGTAATTGCTGAGTTGGTGCCGTAGAAATTGCAGTTGTCTCCACCGTCAGAATCACCAGTTTTGGTAGCTGTTATGTTGTTTAAGGTTATATTTCCTCCGGTTACCAAGAGCGCGTTCTGATCTGCTGTTGTCGAAGAATATGTAGTGTCTGTTTCAGTGATGTCGCTGCTTATTGTTGTAGCTCCGGTCCAAGTAATGTTGCTTGAACTTGAACCCGGACCTCCCATACCTGAACCTGATGGAGGCTCGCCAGGCATTCCATCACCTGAGCCTGTTGGCGGCTGACTTGGCATTCCATCAGCGGATAAAGCTGGTGGCTCGCCAGGAGCTCCATTATCTGAGTTGTATGCATATGCATAAACAAATCCAGATACTGATAGTGAAAATGCAAGCGCGTAAGCAATTATCTTTTTGGTTGTTTTCTTTGTAAATTCTCTTTTAATCATAGTTTTGTCCTCCTTATAACTGTATTTTGTTCTCTATACAGAATAATACGAGGTAGAAAAATAAAAAATGGGGGTGAAAAAGAAAAAATATGATAAAACACCAGAAGAACCGTCCCCACCCGAAACCAAAATCAAAAAATATCTTGCGAATTGCAAATAAAAAAGGACGGTTCAATTAAGAACTGTCCCTATCATTTACATTATTATTCATTAACGAATGTGTTAAGAGTTCTAATCTCAAGTCCGTCACCTGCTGCATTATCAATGAACCATACCTCTCCGTCGCCAATCATAATTCCCTGTGAATTAGCTGAAAGCTCGTCTACTGATGCGCTCTTTACTGCATTTACAAATGAATCCTGAACGCCCTTCTCATCGATAAGCTTAAGCAATTCTTCCTTAGAAGCAACATCGCTACCATTTACACATACCGGATATGTAGCAAGATCTGCTAATGCATTCCAGTCTGACTTACTAACAACATCCTGCACCTTTGCTGCGAATGCCTTGATTGTGGCAGCATCAAGATTAGATGCAACTGAAAAATCTTCTGTATCAGATGCAGCCTCTGCTTCTGTCTCTGTCTCTGCCGCAGCAGCAGCCTCCTCGGTAGTCTCAACAGCTGCCTCGGTAGCTGAATCCTTAGCAACACTTGACGACTCCTCACTTCCACATCCCACTACTGCAAAAGCAAGAGTTAAAGTCAAAACACAAGCTACAATTGTCTTAAATTTTTTTGAAACCATTTTAAGTTCCTCCTCAATATTATTTTTTTATGGTTACTTCCGTAATCCTCATATAAAATATCACCACAAGCGTAACAAAAGCGCAACAAAAATTACAAGGCACCTGATAAATGCTGAAAGTCTTTGTCAAACGCTCAAAATATGCTAATATTATAATGTTAATCGTAACCGTTAACTGAATCAAAGTAAAAGTAGTAAGTCAAATGGAACAATGGGTGTGGCCCGACTGTTCCATTTTTTTGAAACCTTATTTCATTTTATTACAATGTATAAATGAAGGGACTTATCTCTTTGAGCTCGGAAAGGATAACTCTAATGAATAAAGTTGAATTTGAAGATATGATAAAACAGTACGGAGTCGATCTTCTTCGCTTTTGCAGGATGTACTTGTACAGCAAAGAAGACGGCGATGACTTATATCAGGATATGCTTCTTACGCTATGGAAGAAACGGGATAAGATTGATTATGATGCAAATGTCAAAAGTTATGCGTTATCTGTTGCGATAAGAATTGCAAAAAACAGACGAAGAACTTGGTCAATTCGTAGTCGCATCGCTCCCGAAAGCTCTTATGAGCAAATGCTTGATAGCGGCACTCAGATTAAGTTACAAGATAGTAAAGCGAAACAATCATCTGACCCTGAAGATATTTATGTTAATCAAGAGCAGATAATTATGGTCAGGAACGCTGCCAACGAACTTCCTAATAAATATCGTGCCGTTATTTATCTTTATTATTCAGCAGATCTTAGTATAAAAGAGATAGCGTCATGCCTTAAATTACCTGAGAACACAGTTAAAACCAGGTTAAGTCGAGGCAGAGCGTTACTAAAAGAAAGATTGGAGGCTATGTACTATGAATGATCACGAGTTAGATATCATTTTAAAAAAGTCCCTTCAACCGGATGTGAGCGTTGATGATACGCTTTTTAACGAGAAGGAGGAACTTAAAAATATGAAACCAATGTGGATAATAAAACCTGCAATAGCCTTAGTGGCATGCGCAGCAATTGTTTTTAGCGTGTTTACATTTAATAATAATGCAAATGTAACAACGAATAATTCTTCTCAATCAACGGATACAACAAATGCATTTGCACTTAAGGTAAAAGCTGTAGGCAAGCAAGTGATAGAACTAAAAAAAGATGTTTCTATTGCGTCGAGATACGGAGAGGTGGGAGCATGGGGTGGTGGCGAAAATGACGACAATAATTATGAGACCGATTACTATGAAACATTTCCGATTGCGTGTGAAGGTAATAACATTGATAAAATTACATATTCTATAAATAATGGATCTTTTCAGATTATTAATGTTAAGGGAGATGGATTTGTTGTTGACGGCGAGAAGGTTGCACCGCTTGATAAAGGAGGAATATTGCCTAAAAGTTGTAGTGATCGAGGAATAACAAATATGGAAGATATGTTAGCTGAGAATTATGAGGAAGGATATTATTCTTCATTTACGGTTGATCCGGATTTCCAGGAGTCTGAAGACGTTATTGTTAACATTTGCGATAATCTGACAGTGGATGAAGAAACCTACAGAAAAATCTGGTGTTTTTCAGTTGGCCCATATAAGGATAAAGATATTAGTAAGCTTAGTAAAGAAGAAAACATTAAGATGCTTGAACTTGTAAAAGAAGGAATGAATGACGTTTTAAGTAATGTTGTGATTAATTGCACAGTTACTTATAGGGACGGAACTACAGAGAGCAAAGAGATAGGTGTTACTAAGATTGTCGTCACTCCTGAAGAAGCAAAAACTTTAGAAGGATTCAAGAATAAAAAGGTTAAAGTGCCATCATTATATACCGCTTATAAGGCGTTGTAATTATGAAAAAGCGGGGACGGTTCTGATGGTAACACATCACTTTTTTCTCACATGATTATTTTATTAGATTGAAATCATATATTTACTCTATACCAATCGTGAAGCAAATGTGATAAAATACCAAAAGAACCGTCCCCATAATAAGGGGGACATGTAGTTGCTTTTGAAAGGGTGATTCAGTATGAGGATTAAGAAATTTAAAAGAATTGTGGCTTTAGTGATGGCATTTGCGATTGCATTTACATTTTCATTCGATATAGAAAATGTAACTAGGACAAATGCGGCAACGACTTTAGAAGAAGCACAAGCCGAATTAAATGAAATCCAAAGCCAGTATGATTCGGGAGCATTTGGGTTCTTTGAATATAGAAGTAAAGATACTTCTCTTAGTGACTCAGTAAGAGCCGGCGCCAAGACAGCACTTGACATTCTTAATGGTACCGACTCTATGTCAGGCACCAAGCCAAGCGGATTTGACGGATATACGGTTAAGGGCGACACTAAAGGCGCTACAGCATTATCGAACATAGGTTACGCATTAAAGGGCATCGCAGAGTGCAACGACTGTAGGGCTCTTGAGAATCGCGATGAGGGAACAAGTCTTGAAGCACTTAAGGTAAATGATATATGTATGGCTATGGCAATGAAGGATGCCAATTATTCTTCTAATATCATCGATCACGCCAGAGTATACAGTGTTGCCGAAAATGTCGGATGGGGATACGGTTATAAGTATAATTCTACAAATGATCTTAAAGCAAATGGCGTTTTTGTCGGCTGGTATACCAAAGAAAAAGCGGTATATAAAAGTGGCGGAAACGGCGTGGTAGGTCATTATACTAATGTTGTTCATACACCGATTACAGCAACAGGTTTTGCAGTTACTCAAAAGTCTACAATGTACGGAGATTGTCAGGCACAGGTATACGATTGGTTTAACAGAACCGGAGAATCCCAGAATTTGTCAGAATACGAAGCTTATTTCAATACTTATTATGCTGATTTGTCCGCTAAACTTGATGCTGCAAAAGCTAAGGTTGCGGCCGCTAATGGTAGTCCAACAACAACTCAAATGATAACTACAACAGAAAAAGCTACAACAACCGAAAAGGCTACTACCACTGAAAAAGCTACAACAACCGCGGTGGCAACTACTACCGAAAAGGCTACTACCACTGAAGTAGCGACTACTACCGCTGCTAGAGTAACAACCGAGACAGCAACTACTACCGAACGCCGAATTGTAGATGATTACGACCAAGATTATGATGACGATGATGACATCTATGAATATGAATGGGATGATGTAGAAGAAGACGATTCGATTTGTATTATTAACGGACTTAAATATGAGATTGATGACATTTCAGATTACGATGAACCAACAGTAACACTAGCGGAAGTAGACGAATACGAGGATGTACCCGCTAATCTTGTTATTCCGGATACAATTACAAACAACGGAGAAACATATAAAGTGACCTCAATTGCTGATTCTGCATTTTATGATTGCGACGATCTCGAGACCGTCAAATTAGGCAAATATGTTGAGTACATTGGATTTAGTGCATTTGCAGATTGTAAACATCTTAAAAAGGTTACGTTAGGACCTAGAGTATACTATATAGACATTGGTGCTTTTAGCGGATGTAAGAGACTAAAGACTGTAGAAGTTAAGACTAAGAAACTTAAAACCGGAAGTGTTAGAAGCAAAGCTTTCAAAGGAGTTTATTCTAAGATTAAATTTAAATGTCCTTCAGGAAAGCGAAGCAAGTATAGGAAGATATTCAGAAAAGCTGGGGCACCAAAGAAAGCAGTTTACAAATAAGTGGGGCAAATAGTGGGGACGGTTCCAGTGGTTTTCTATCACATTTTTATCACATTTAAAATTAATCTCATCCTCATGAAGTATAGCAACTTCTAGAGGATGAGTTTTTTATTCTAATTATGATGTAAATGTGAGAAAATACCAGAAGAACCGTCCCCTCTTTTACCTCAAGTAAATAATCGCAGATCCACATTTTGCACAGAACTTACTACCGCCAGGCATCTTGTTCCCGCATTGCGAGCAAAAAACGCACTCCGTATCAGTCTTAGATGAATTATCTTGTTCAACTACATCTCCTAATATTTGGCTATCTTTCGTTGTATTTACTACGTTTGCACCATCTGCGTTATTCAAGTAATCTCGTAATTTCATTACTGATTCAACCAGTAAATCTTTTTTTTGAATTGCTGAATAAATAAGTGGAATTCCGTCATACGCCAATATTGTACGAGCCGAACCCGTATATGCTATATTCTTTGCGTCTTTAATCTGATCATACCTTGTTACATATAGTTTTTTATCAAAAGCCATCTTACTATATATAGCTTTGTCTGTCATCGCAAAACCAAGCTTACCATTTTCAGTAATTGAAGCATCATGTGCATACAATACTTTTTCTTCTGAGGGAATACTCATACCTTTGATTATTTTATTAGTTATTTTGGCCATAGGCTCACCATTAAAGTATGGGGCAAATATTTGAATTATTGCATCTTCAAGGCTTGTATATTCCATCGATTGACCGGTTAATCCTTTTGTATTATTATCAAATGATATTCCCTTTGGTTGCGTTACTTCCTCATTATTTACAGCTAACTCTTTGGATACAGTTTCGTATAATAAATGTTTTTTTATAGAATTAACAACAGTTGTCAGTCCTTTAGCATGAAATTCTATTCTGTCCTTATGAAAAGGTATCGCAACCGTATTTCCACTAGTAAGAATAACATCCAACGAGGCCGAAAGGAACGATTTTTTAAACTCAAAACTTACAATATCTTTCAGCATCAGTTTCTTTTCTTCTGATCTGCAACAGAATATTATTTCGTCTCTTGATATGGTATATACAAATCCATCCTTTGAGTCATACTCAATAATCTTAAACAAACAAGAAGATCCTACTTGAGGATATTTCCCATCCCAATCCAAAATATGTAAATCCGAATACTCACCTTTCACAGAATTACAAAAATCAATAAAAACCGTCTTGCATTCCTCTAACTGAACATTTAATCTTGAATAATACTCTTCGATAATTTTAGATTCAATTGGACCTCTAATTTTATCATCTACTATTCCGGACCTAATCTCTCGAATCAAATCTTCCATTTGACTGTACGATAATTCGCTCAGATTTACTATTTTTTCTCTCCACTCATCCTCAAGCAATGCATTTTTTAGCCGTGATTGAACTATTTCTAAATAGGAACTTGAAACACTTTCATCAATTTCCAAGCCATTAATCCGAGAAATAACATCAACACATTTATCACTTGTAAATTCATCAACCCTTTCAACAATTCTGTCTAATTTATTCTTTATTTCATCCGAAATGTTACTACAGTACAATTCCCATATATCCTTGTCCTTATATTCATACCCTTTTATTCTCTTACATATTTCAATAATTTCTTCGAGCGATAGTTTTTCTACACCAGAAATAATTGTCGCAAGCGCTTCATCATCAGTTTCTGCTGCACGCATTAATTCTACAGTATCATACACCTTCCCATTATAAGTTCTTGTTGCTTTCTCGTTTCTTTCCTCTTCTTCCTTAACACACTTATCAATTTTATTTTGTATCCTTTTTTTATATTCAGACTTAAGAGATTCATCAACATCGCATTCATTAAGTAGTTTCAAAACACGCTCACATTCCTTTGACGAGTTCAAATCACTCTCTGAAATTATGTTCTCCAATTTCATTACAGGATTCAAATAAGGAATAATCTGATTAACAATTTGTATTGTACTATAGCCATCTTGTCCCATACCTAAACTTGTATATCTTGTTCTTTCACCAAATCTATGTACAACTAAGTCTGATCTATTACTAAAAATACCAGTTTCAAATTTATACTCCATTTTTTTTAGAGTAGTGTTAGGATATATTCGTACTTTTTTGTCATTACCATCCACATAGCCCCATGTATATAAATTCTGATTGGTAAACACAGCAACAAAAATAAGATTATTTACTCCATCATCATCATCCCAATGACCATTAACGTAAAAAAGAACATGTTCACCCTTAAAATCCATATCCAAATTTTTTGAAACATAATTAACTATAGTATCATAATACTCTTGTGATAAAGAATAAGTTATATTACGATCAGGATTATCTTCTAATATTTTCTTAATACTTTCTTCATCTATATCAATCGGAGATTCACTAACAATGCCTTTCTCAACTTTTTCTTCGTATTCTTTTTCTTTTCTCTTTATTTCTTCTTCAATTGACTCTTTAACTTTCTTAACTGCAATTTCAGCCTCGCATTCACGCACTAAATTCAGCTTTTCCTTATCGCTATTTATCATTGAAACCAAATCATTCACACTGTTTAACGCATCAGGATATGACAGTTTATTCCAATCATATTTATCTTTATCATCAAGTATAATCGCTAATCTCTCATTTATAATATCCTCTTTAATTGAATCTATATCAATACATAATTTTTTGGCCATATTTGTAATATCACCATTATCTCCATATACTTCAAGAAACCACTTATATATTCCTACATCATACGGATTTAATTCAAGCAACTTTACAAACGTCTCTGGCCATGCTTCTTCCGGAATCCTCTTGCTCTTTAAGTTATTAAATAATGGATTGAATTGACTCAAATCCTCATTACTCGGAGATCTAAATACCATAACTCGCTCCTCGTAAAGAATAATCATCAATACATATCCCAAATTTGCAAATAACACCGCCATTTCGTTTTCAAGTTGATTACTCATATTTTGAAATAACTTTTCTTTTTTACTTAGCCTCTTAGATTCTGTGACATAGTTTCCTAAAGCATTAACACCTGAATGGAAAATACCTGTTGCTGTGTTAAAAACTGACGCGGTTATTGCTCCTTTAACAAAACCATTAAGGCCAAAACCTCCTCCTAACATTCTTGCTCTAGTCTCTTTTCTCATTTCCCTATTATATTTTTCAAAATCAGCATCATAATCTATTTGATCATATTCACTTGCAATTGTTTTAAACTGCTCTTCCCAACTTTCAAAGAAAGGATACTCTATAGCCTTCTCAAAAAAACTGCTCTCATCATATGTATAGACCCCCTTATACGTGAGATATTCTACACATCGTTCTACACCCTTTTTTAGATGTTCTGCAACAAGATTTCCTACTCCTTTCAATGCAGAATCAACATCACGAAAACTACTATCATATTCTTTTCTAAACTCATGAGCCCATACCTCACTTTTTTTATTGAAATAAGAAACAAAGCGAGCATAATTCACTTCAATATTTTCTAATTCAAATGAATAATCAAAAAATTTATATGAACCTGCAACACCTAGTTTGACAGAGTCACTTTCACTATAAATTTCATTGTCATACTCTAATAATTCCCTTAATTCTTCATCCATTATTTAACCTCCTAATTTAGACACATTAACGCATTTTTTGTTTGCAAACACCTATCATTCCAATTATGATTATGTGCTTTAATACAATTCAGATACAAAGCAGTTTTTGATTTATCTTTATAGCATTTGCCACATATCTAGAGTATATTGCACCATTCTTATCAAAATCCTACATAATCTATCCGAATCATCACATATTAAAAATATATCATTTAGTAAAACGAATGTCAATTTAAACTGTCATTTTGATAATGCAATATCACTCTGAATATTATACCATCATTTTAAAGGAGTGAGACTATGATATCCGAAAGAATCAAGGC
>CAMVPR010000019.1 GCA_947169385.1 uncultured Lachnospiraceae bacterium
TACTCTTAGTCATATTCAGGTTTGTCTCATTATTCAATTATCAAGGTTTATAGCCTTTATTTAGGCCGTAAAAAAGTTACCGATTAGCTCGGCAACGGATTGTATATTATCACATTGATAAATACTTGTCAACAACTTTTTTAAATTTTTTCAAAAAAGTTGAAACGCAGAAGGAGGGATTTGAACCCTCGCGCCGGTCACCCGACCTATACCCTTAGCAGGGGCACCTCTTCAGCCACTTGAGTACTTCTGCAAATGCCTAAACCAAGATATATAGCTCTTGCTACAATCCATTATTATGCTGTGTCACAAATAGCGACTTGATTATCTTAACAAAAGAGAATTCATTTGTCAACATTTTTTTTATGTTATTTTGCCTTATTTTTAGGGGCTTTTTGAGGTTTTTATTAAACCACAATATGTGGGTTTCTTCTATATATATTGATACAAGATATATTTAGTTATCATTTGACATGTATTTTAAATGAATATTATTCTAAACTCATATATTATATGCTATACTTAATTTATAACTGTAGTTTATCATTTGTACATTTAAGGGGATATATTTATGAGTAAGATTACAGATATAATTATCCGCATTACGAGACATCTATATAACTGGCTTATCTACTGCGGTCTTAATCGTAATGAATTTAAAAGTATTGCTAATCAGATATACAATCGAAACATGAAAATGATAAAGACCGCTTCAGGTCTTGTTGCTGCTTTAGGATATATCTATATTATAATTAGTCTGTTTGCTCCTGTTGGAAATGTATGGCTTTATGCTTATATAAGTATTGCAGGATCAATCTCTTTATGCCTTTCAATCAGATTTAAAAACAATAATTCAAGATATACGTTGATTATTAGTCATTTTCTTTTATTATGCGTGACAATTTACGGAATCATACTGAGCTTCCTGTCCGGACACTTTGACAGCCCCTCAACCAGTATTATTGTATTTCTCGTGATTTTACCGCTTGTTATCATTGACAGACCACTTCGAATGTATTTTGTTATAATAGTTTACGCAACTATATTTCTGATATTATCTAAAGAATTTAAAACAAGTGATGCTTTCCTTACTGATTTGGTTAATACTGTAACCTGTATATTCCTCGGTCTCGTTGTATATACAATTAATATCAGGATAAATGTAAGAGAGCTATATCACAGCAAACAGATTGAAAACATGAATACCGGAATCATAACTTCTTTAGCTTCTACTATAGATGCCAAGGATCATTATACAAGCGGTCATTCACAGAGAGTTGCCGATTATTCATTATTGATTGCCAAAAAGATGGGTAAATCAGTTGAAGAACAGAGAATCATATATACTGCGGGTCTACTACATGATATTGGTAAAATCAGAGTTTCTGAGAGTATCATCAATAAGAATGGTAGATTGACTAATCAGGAATTTGATCAGATTAAAGTTCATCCCAGCTCTGGTTTTCATATTTTAAAGAACGTACAGAGTAATGAACAGATTGGATATGGTGCTAAATACCATCATGAAAGGTATGATGGTAGCGGTTATCCTAACAGACTTGAAAAAGAGAATATTCCTGAAATTGCAAGGATTATTGCGGTTGCAGATGCATATGATGCTATGGCGAGTGACAGAAGTTATAGAAAAGCTCTTTCTCAGGATATTGTCCGCTCTGAGATTCTTAAAGGCAAGGGTACTCAATTTGATCCTGATATTGCTGATATTATGCTTGATATTATTGATAACGACATTGATTACAATTTAAGAGAGAAAGACGATCAATCTTATAATATACTTATCGTCGATGATGATAATCTTAGCATTGAAAATGCTAAATCTATCTTGAGTGTGTTAGTTAATACCACTATTATTTCTGCTAACAATGAAAATGAAGCATTATCTATCATTAATAATTATGATATTGACTTGATTATGTTGGATATCAATATAAAAGATATTGACGGATTCTCACTTTATAAGAAGATTATTGAACTTCAGGATATTCCAACAATCCTTATGACGGGAGACAAAAGTAAGGATACTCTTAAAAATGTAAGAACTTTAGGATTTACTGATTATCTTACAAAACCTTTAAATGAATCTATTACTAGAGAGACAGTTTACAGTATTCTACATACATAAGTAAATGGAGCACGATGTGCTCCATTTATACTATTTATTAAGATATTCTTCTACTGCGGTCTCATAGAGATTGTTACCTTCACTGTCTATAATTACTATTACAGGAAGATCCTCTACTTCTAAGCGTCTTATTGCCTCTGTTCCAAGGTCATCATATGCAACTACTTCGGCCTTTTTTATACATTTGCTAAGTAATGCACCTGCTCCTCCAATTGCTGCAAAATAAACGGATTTATTGGCTTTAATTGACTCTATAACTTCAGGACTACGCTTTCCTTTACCTATCATTCCTGTAAGTCCCAGATTAAGTAAAGTAGGAGTGTACTTGTCCATTCTACTTGAGGTTGTTGGACCTGCTGAACCTATAACCTGTCCCGGTCTTGCCGGAGAAGGTCCTAAATAATATATAATATTGCCTTCTATATCGATAGGAAGCTTCTCATTGTTTTGAATTGTTTCGTACATACGCTTATGTGCTGCATCTCTTGCGGTGTAAATGACGCCGGAAATGTAACAGTAGTCGCCTGATTTTAAACTTGCGGCTGTTTCCTTGTCAATTGGGGCGGTTATTCTCTTGTCCATTATACTTCTCCTTTATTATGATATTCTTAAGGTATTTGTGGAGCACACTGTGCTCCTCTACGATTATAACATGTCATCCTGAGGAACGAAGTGACGAAGGATATTTTAGATTCTTCGCTTCGCTCAGAATGACAATATCATACCTAATATCAAATTGTTCTTCTTGAGTGGCGATTAACATGACAACACATATTGATTGCGCATGGCATACCCGCTATATGTGTTGCAAATGTCTCAATATTGACTGCCAATGCGGTATTACTTCCACCTAATCCCGCAGGGCCTATACCTAATGCATTTATCTCATTTAATAATTCATCCTCTAATGTCGCTATATGTTCATCAGGATGATGAGTGTTAATATCTCTTGTAAGTGCAGTCTTAGCTAATATAGCAGCCTTCTCAAAGTTTCCTCCGATTCCGACTCCTACAACAAATGGAGGACACGCATTTGGTCCGGCCATACTTACAGCTTCAACTACAGATTTCTTGATTCCTTCCACTCCGTCTGCCGGTTTAAGCATATACATTCTGCTCATATTCTCGCTTCCAAAGCCTTTAGGAGCAACAGTTATCTCGATATTCTCACCCTCGACTATATCATAATGAATAATAGCAGGCGTGTTGTCCTTGGTATTCTCTCTTATTATCGGGTCTTTTACCACTGATTTTCTAAGATAACCCTCAACATATCCCTGTCTTACGCCTTCATTTATAGCATCAGTAAGATTCATACCTGTTACATGCACATCTTGTCCTAATTTGACAAATACAATCGCCATTCCGGTATCCTGGCATATCGGAATCTGGTCTTTATCTGCAATCTCAAGGTTCTCTATCAATTGCCCCATAATCTTCTTGCCAAGCTCGTTCTTCTCTGTGTCAAATGCTTTCTTTACCGCTGACTCTATGTCATTTGACAGATAAAGATTAGCTTCGATGCACATCTCTTTTATGTTACTAATTATGGTATTTGCGTCAATCTCTCTCATTGTTATCTCCTGATAAATTTATTAATTACTTTATGAAACACTTGAAACTCCATAGTATTCTTCTATGGACATAAGCCATACAGCAAGATATTCATTCTTAAACATAGTTGAATTATATGCTGTCTTACCGTCGTTAAAATAAAAAGTCTTCTTGCCGTAGTCTGCCACCCATATATCATCTTTGCCGTATGCTGTCAACTCGTACCTATACTCAGAAGCGTTATTGGCATCTAAGTGACACTTCTTGATTACAACGTCTGTGTCATGAAAATTATTAGCTACAGCAAGTGCCATCATTATATAGTCTTCATTTTTATAGAAATTAGGGCTAAGCTCTGAATCAACAAGTGCTATTGCCAAAATATCATAGAATAATTGTCTATTTATTGTGCGCCCCTTCTCTAATACTTTAGAGTCTATATAATCAAGTAATCCGTTCAAATTCTTATCTGAATAAAGAATTGTTGAACCATTCATTCCTCCATTAGGTACAATTGTGATATCATTTCCTGATCTTGTAACATCAGTAAAGCTATATTTAGTTACATCTCCTGTTGTAGCGGATGAATTGTTATCAGAGGTTGCTTCCGTAGTTGATAATGCGTCATTATTGCTACCGTTTCCTGTTAAATCAAGGTTTTTAATGTTATCCGCTGCCTCATTAAGCTTGTCCATGTTGATGTCTCCGTTAGACGAAGCATCCTCAATAATTGCCTCAGTGGTGTTATCTGCAAGACTGTTGTTTTCAATCGGTTTCTTAGAACCACAACCTGTAAATGTTGAAATTAACAATATTGTGATTAATATTATACTCACTCTTCTCATTATTATATTCCTCTCTATTTTTTATGGAGCACGATGTGCTCCGCTACTGCTAGAAAATAACTCCCCAATGGGGACTGTCCCTATTGGGGAGTTATCTAAAAATCACATTTAATATTTTATCCTGAGGAGCATTGTGACGAAGGATCTTATAGATTCTTCGCTTCGCTCAGAATGACATATATATGATATTGTATTAGTCTATCTAAAACTTAACTAAATGGAATAAGATCTATCCCCACCAGTTAATTAATAATCGAGATATGCTCTTTTATTAAGTACTTCGTAAGATGTTGCACCATAAGGCATAGTAGTTCCGGTAGTAGTATCAACCTTTTTACTCTTATATAAGTATAAAAAATCAGTATTTACATCTACAATATTACCTGAAGCGTCTTTATATGCTATATCAGCTGCAACATATATTCCACCTCTACCCTTATACTTAGTACTTGCATGAAGTTTATATTTTCCTGACTCTACCTTTATTGAAGACTTAACATTCTTACCATAGCCTTTATACTTAGCTTCTAAACCTCTACTCCAACCATCTGGATAAACAGTTAATTTGGTCTTACTAAAGTCAATACCTGAATTATATACATTAATATCTGTATAAGCTTTCTGCTTAGGTCCTACATGCCATAATGTTCCTGTTGCCTCAGTTACAGGATTACCTGCTGCATCACAAAAAGTAGCAGTAACAGTAGCCCAATTAAAAGCTTTACTAGAATTGTTAACACCCTGAACTACAATACCTTTACTCTTATTAGTATAAGAAAGTTTAAATGGGTTGCCTTTAACTGTTACTTTATATATAAGACTTCCTCTATTTGTTTTAAGAGTTACGGTTGACTTACCTGTCTTCTTGGCTGTCAATATAGCTTTACCATCCTCTTTAGAAACAGAACAAACTGACTTCTTGCTTGATTTAACACTCTTAAGTTTACCTAAAAAGATAGTATAGGCAACCTTCTCACCTTTAAATATAGTAACACTCTTCTTCTTAGCAGCCTGTGCAGTATTGCCTGCTAAACCAAATGCTAATGTAATAGCTAAAACTGCTACCATAACCTTAAGTAACTTACTAAAATTCTTCATTTTAAATAAAACTCCTTTTTAATTAAATACTGTGACCATTGTCATCTTCATTCATTTGTCTCTCAAGTTCTGCTAAGTATTCCTCGGTTGCTGATTCTCTAACCTTGGTAATACGTTTAACGAAATCGTCTTCATTCAAGTTAAATAACTTAACACCTGAAGTATTTCGTCCGAGACGGGAAATGTTATCAACCATCATTCTTATGATTGTACCTTCATTACTTATAAGCATAATCTCGTTGTCATCATTGATAGCCTTAGCTCCGATAAGTTCTCCGGTACGCTCCATAATCTTGTAACATTTGACACCCTTACCACCTCTATGTTGTGGTGAGAACTCGTACATATCTGTACGTTTACCCATACCATGCTCAGAAACAAAGAGAAGGTCTGTACCCTGGGTATCTAGCTGCATTCCTACAATCTCATCATCAGGGTCAAGGTTCATACCTATTACACCCATAGATGTACGTCCGGTCTCTCTAACGTTGTCCTCGTGGAAACGTATACACATACCATACTTGGTAACAAGGAAGATATCTTTCTTGTTATTGGTTGACTTAACCTCAATCAAATCATCACCATCTCTTAAGGTAATTGCTGCAAGACCTGTCTTTCTGATGTTCTCAAATTCAGTAAGCTTGGTCTTCTTAACAAGTCCCTTCTTAGTGGCCATGAATAGGTATCTGCCTTCCTTGTACTCTCTGATAGGAATCATAGCTGTTACATGCTCCTCAGCTTGAAGCTGAAGAAGGTTAACGACTGCATTACCCCTCGCTGTCCTTGAAGACTCCGGTATCTCATAAGCTTTAAGTCTGTAAACCCTTCCCTTGTTGGTAAAGAACATAATGTAGTGATGGGTTGTCGTCATAATAAGGTCTTCAATGTTGTCATCCTCAATTGTTGACATACCCTTAATGCCCTTACCACCTCTGTTTTGAGACTTAAAGTTAGTTACCGTCATCCTCTTAATATATCCTAAATGAGTCATTGCAATTAAGCAATTCTCATTTGGAATCATGTCTTCCATGGTGATATCATCATCGTCAAATCCAATTGTAGTACGCCTTGGATCACCATATTTGTCGCTGATTAAGGTAATCTCTTCCTTGATTACACCAAGTAATACCTTCTCATCAGCTAATATCTCTTTCAAATGCTTGATAGTAGCCATAAGCTCTTTATATTCAGATTCAAGCTTCTCTCTCTCCAAACCTGTAAGAGCACGAAGCCTCATATCTACTATAGCTTGGGCCTGAGCATCTGATAATGAGAATTCTTCAATTAATGAAGCTTTAGCCTCACTAACATTAGATGAACCTCTGATTATCTCAATAACTCTGTCAATATTATCAAGAGCAACTAACAATCCTTCTAAGATATGTGCTCTCTCCTCAGCTTTATTGAGTTCAAACTTGGTTCTTCTTGTCACTACTTCTTTCTGATGTTTTAAGTAGTAATCAAGCATCTGATAAATGTTAAGCGTCTCAGGCTTACCATCTACCAATGCTAACATATTAACACCAAATGTATCTTGAAGTTGAGTATGCTTGTATAATTGATTTAATAAGACATTGGCATTAACATCACGTCTTAACTCTATTACTATACGCATACCCTCTCTTGATGACTCGTCACGAAGCTCGGTTATACCGTCTATCTTCTTATCTTTGACTAAGTCAGCAATCTTTGATATTAATCTTGCTTTATTGACCATGTATGGAAGCTCAGTTACAACAATACGTTGCTTGCCGTTCTTCATAGGTTCTATCTCAGTAACGGCACGCACTTTAATCTTACCTCTACCGGTTCGATAAGCTTCCTCTATACCTCTTCTGCCTAAGATTACAGCTCCTGTAGGAAAATCAGGTCCTTTGATAATCTCCATTATATCATCTATTGTAGTCTCTTTATCTTCAATCTGGTCGTCTATAATCTTAACTACTGCATCAATAATCTCAACTAGGTTATGTGGAGGAATATTGGTAGCCATACCAACCGCAATACCTGATGAACCGTTGGCGAGAAGGTTGGGATATCGGCTCGGAAGCACTACAGGCTCCTTCTCAGTCTCATCAAAGTTAGGTACAAAATCTACTGTATCCTTATTGATATCTGCAGTCATCTCCATTGAAATCTTAGAGAGTCTTGCCTCAGTATAACGCATTGCAGCAGCGGAATCACCATCGACAGAACCAAAGTTACCATGTCCGTCAACGAGCATATATCTTGTATTCCACTCCTGAGCCAACTTAACTAATGCCTCATAGATTGAACTGTCACCGTGTGGGTGATATTTACCCATGGTATCTCCGACAATACGGGCACACTTACGGTGTGGTTTGTCAGGACCATTGTTAAGCTCTATCATTGAATGAAGGATACGCCTCTGTACAGGCTTAAGACCGTCTCTTACGTCAGGAAGCGCACGTGCTACAATTACTGACATCGCATAGTCAATATAGTTACGCTCCATGGTCTTTTTTAAATCGACTTCATTTACTTTGTCAAATATTTCATTCTCGTCCAAAGGTCTACCTCCTATACATCAAGATTAGTCACATATCTGGCATTTTCTTCAATAAATTCTCTTCTTGGCTCTACCTTATCACCCATCAAAGTGTTGAATACTACATCAACCTCTGACTCTGTGGCAGGATCAATATTAACCTGATGAAGTATACGCCTTACAGGGTCCATAGTTGTCTCCCATAGCTGATCTGCATCCATCTCTCCAAGACCTTTATAACGCTGAATCTTGTTGTTGGAATCACGACCAACTTCCTGAAGAATCTTGTCAAGTTCAGCATCTGAATATGCGTACCATGTCTTTTTATTTTTGTCAAGTTTATAAAGCGGTGGCTGTGCAAGATAAACATGCCCCTGCTTTATAAGTTCAGGCATAAATCTATAGAAAAATGTTAATAACAATGTCGCAATATGAGCTCCGTCAACGTCGGCATCCGTCATAATGATAATCTTATTATAACGAAGCTTACTGATATCGAAATTATCATGAATACCTGTACCAAATGCGGTAATCATAGCCTTAATCTCTTCATTTACAAGAATCTTATCAATACGGGCTTTCTCAACATTTAATATCTTACCTCTAAGTGGAAGAATAGCCTGTGTTGCACGATTCCTTGCTGTCTTAGCTGAACCGCCCGCTGAATCTCCCTCGACTATGTAAATCTCGCACTCATCAGCATTCTTAGATGAACAATCTGCAAGCTTGCCAGGAAGCGCCATGTTATCTGAAAGTGTTGACTTTCTGGCAACATCTCTAGCCTTTCTAGCCGCAACTCTCGCACGCTGAGCAACTATTGCCTTATTGACAATAGTCTTGGCAATCGTAGGATTCTGCTCCAAGAAATAAGTCAATTGCTCGGAAACTACTGAATCTACAGCTCCTCTTGCTTCTGAGTTACCAAGTTTCTGCTTAGTCTGTCCCTCAAACTGAGGCTCTCCAATCTTAACACTTATAATAGCCGCCATACCCTCTCTCAAATCCTCACCTAAGAGGTTATCATCTTTCTCTTTGAGAAGATTATTGGTTCTGGCATAATCATTAAATGTCTTAGTTATCGCATTTCTAAAACCTGTAAGATGTGTACCACCCTCAGGCGTAATTACATTATTAACAAAGCTATAGGTAGTCTCATTAAATGAGTCATTGTGTTGAAATGCAACCTCTACCTCTACTCCGTCTCTATTGCCCTCGCAGTAGATAACCTTATTGTACTGAGCATCCTTATGTCTGTTGATATACTCAACAAATTCTACGATACCGCCTTCATAGTGGAAGCTACGCTCTTTCTCTTTACCGGGACGAAGGTCGGTTAGTGTAACCTTAAGTCCCTTGGTAAGGAATGCAGTCTCTCTCAAACGAGCCCTCAACGTATCGTAATCATACTCTAAAGTCTCAAATATTGTATCGTCAGCTAAAAATGTAACTTTAGTTCCAACTCTTGAAGTCTTACCTGCCTCCTCTAACGGATAGCATGGTTTTCCCTTCTCATAGCGCTGTTTATAAATCTTGCCGTCTTTAAAAATCTCAACTTCAAGCCATGTAGATAAAGCATTTACAACAGAAGCACCTACACCGTGAAGCCCTCCGGATACCTTGTATCCGCCACCGCCAAACTTACCTCCGGCGTGAAGTACTGTAAATACTACCTCTACAGCAGGAATACCTGCTTTTGGATGAATACCTATAGGAATACCACGACCATTGTCAATTACTGTTATTGTATTATCAGGATTGATAAATACTTCAATCTCAGTACAATAACCTGCCAATGCTTCATCAACAGAATTATCTACGATCTCATATACCAAATGATGAAGTCCTCTTTCAGAAGTCGAACCAATATACATACCAGGTCTCTTTCTAACAGCCTCTAATCCTTCAAGTATCTGGATCTCTTCTGCTTCGTACTCATGCTCTACAGCCATGTTATTCCTCCTTTAATGTGACTGTTCCCTCGACAACCTTATAAACTCTGTCGATTGGGAGTCTCTTATTAACAAACTCATCTAATCCTGTACAAGTAATAATAACCTGTACATCATCTATATTATTAAGCAAATAATTCTGTCTGTTAGAATCAAGCTCCGACAAAACATCATCAAGAAGAAGTATCGGTGATTCCTTGATTCTGCTTCTTACTATCTCAATCTCGGAAAGCTTAAGCGACAATGCTGCGCTTCTAACCTGCCCCTGTGAGCCAAACTTTCTGATGTCAATATCATTTGTCATAAAAATCATATCATCTCTATGAGGACCAACGGTTGTTATATATCTTCTTAAGTCGTCCTCTCTTGCAGCTCTTAATCTTTCGGCAAATGATGACGATTCCGTTGATTTCTCATAATCAATAGATATCTTCTCTAGCGAACCTGTAAGCTTATCATGCTTCTCTCTGATTATCTCATTGAGATTTAAAATGAAATCAGCTCGCTTATCAATTATATAAGATCCATACATTACAAGCTGCTCATCCCACACATCAAGCATATCTAGCTTACTTCTATCATAATTGATCTGCTTTAAAAGATTATTGCGCTGAAACAGAATCTTATTATATTTAGCAAGATACGTAAGATATATCTTGTCTAACTGACATAACTCTATGTCAAGAAATCTGCGTCTCTTATCCGGACCTTGCTTTATTATACTAAGGTCTTCAGGTGAAAAAAATATGATATTTAGTAAACCAAATAACTCAGATGAACGCCTTATGTTAATGCCATCTATTGCTACACCTTTCTTACTGTGGCGTTTGAGATGCATATCTATCTTTCTCAAAATGTCATCTTTAGAAACTATTGTCTTTATATGACAATCATCTTCAGAGAATCTTATCATCTCTTTATCTTTACCACCGCGATGTGACTTAGTGGTAGCAGACATAAACAAAGCCTCTAGTATATTGGTCTTACCCTGTGCATTGTCTCCGTATAAAATATTGATATGTGAGTCAAATTCTATGTGGAGATTATCGTAATTTCTAAAATTCTTAAGGTCTAATAAGTTAATAAACATATCTTATACTATCTCTATTGTTTCATTGTTGTACTCAACTATATCGCCTGAATAAAGCTTTTTACCGCGGCGGGTATCTATCTCACCGTTGACCTTTACTTCGCCATCTTGAATTACAACTTTGGCTTCAATACCGGAACTTACAAGGCCTGCTGCTTTAAGAGCCTGACCAAGTTTTATGTATTCTTCTCTTAGTTCTATCTTCATTAATAATCCTCTATCTTTACAATCTTTTATAAGATTCTTCGTCGCTTTGCTCCTCAGAATGACATATATATCTTAATAATATAATAATCATATATCATCTTGAACGTAGCGAAGGATCTTAAATCTTCCTTAATGGTCATAATATCACTACGATATTGTTACAGGAAGGATAATATAGATATAATCCTTATTGTCGTTCTTGATACTACATGGAGTCTTATCATTGATGAAATATATAGAAATAGTCTCATCATCAATTGCCCTAAAAGCATCAAGCAAGAACTTAGGATTAAATCCTGCCCTAAAATCCTTACCTTCCTTAACTACCTCAATATTCTCACGCATTGAACCTGAATCTGACTGAATAGTAAGCTCCATGTTGTTACCAACAAGATTAAACACTATCGGCTTACTGTCTGAACCACTCGTAAGAAGTATAGATCTATCAAGACAGCTTATAAAATCTGCCTTGTTAACCTCAATCTTGGTATCATAATCATCAGTAATCATCTGATCTACAGGATAATACTTACCCTCTAAAAGTCTTGCAACCACTCTTGTCTGGTCAAACTCAAACAAAGCATGATACTGAGTAACATACATGGTAATCTCGCTGTAAGAGTCTCCCTGAACAATACGTGCAAGGTCAGCAAGAGCTTTACCAGGAACAATAATATCAATCGCTTCGCCTTCATTTGCCTTGATATCATAATATCTCATAGCTATACGGTGTCCATCAAGAGAGGTGATACGAACCTTGCCGTTAATCATCTTGATAGACTCACCGGTCATGAGCTTATTCTCTTCTATATCTGATGTTGAGAAAATGGTCTCGTTAATCATTGAACGGAATGAGAACTGGTTAAGAGTTATAAACACATTCTTGTCAACTGAAGGTAACTCCGGAAAATCATCACCACTTCTACCAGGAATATCAAACTTGGCTTTCTCGCAGGAAATACTTGCGTGATGGTATTCATCTGTCTCAATCGTAATATTGTTGTCAGCTAGTTTTCTGACAATATCTGATAAGAACTTGGCATTAAGTGCGATACGACCCGGTTCGATAATGTCTCCAACAACCTTAGTCTCTATTCCGAGCTCCATATTATTTCCTGTTAATGTTATCGTATCTTCACTAACATCAAAGAGGATACACTCTAGTACATTAAGGCTTGAATGTGAAGGTACCGCTCTAAGTACCATATTGATGCCTTGTAAGAGGTTTGATTTTGAACAGATAATCTTCATTGTTCATAAACTCCTTCCTGGATATTATGCTTAGAACACATCGCGCGCGTTACATAATATATTAATAGTTTTATAGTTTAAGTATTAATAGGGGCTGTCAATAAGTTGATAACCCTCAAAAGTATCTAAAACAGTTAATCTGTCGTGTTAATTATTATTGATAACTCGTTGATAGCATATGGTGTTGAATGTTAGTTGATGAGGATAAATATTTATGGTTATTTCTTATTAAATATTATATATACCTTCAATCAACATGTTATCAATATTGTTATGTACATTTTGTTATCACATAGTGTAAGTTATAAAGATTCTTCGCTGCGCTCAGAATAACACATTGTAATAAAGGATCTTTATAATAAAATCAATTGGATGATATCTTATTAATAAGGCTATCTATAGTATTACGCAAGTTATCATCATGCTCCATCTCATTCATAATTGTCTCGGCTCCATGCATAACTGTTGTATGATTCTTATTGCCAAGATAACTTCCTATCTGTTTAAGAGTCATATTAGATAGAAGATTCCTGCATAGATACATACATATCATTCTAGGCTTAGATATGCTCTGAGACCTGTTCTTAGACTGAATCTGTTCTAATGTAAGATTGTAGTGTTTACAAACTGTATCAATGATAAGCTCCGGAGTAATCTCATGGATATTCTCAGGATTAATCATATCTTTGAGAGCTTCTTCTGCAAATGACAGAGATATAGGCTCACTGTTGGATGTTATCTTGTTATAAACACATATCTTATTGAGGGCTCCTTCAAGCTCTCTTATATTAGAAGTAATATTGTTGGCAATGTAATCTAATATCTCATCACTGATATTGTTGATATGCTCTGTTTCGCATTTCTTCTTTAAGATAGCCATACGGATCTCATAGTTAGGAGAACCTATATCAGCTAAAACTCCACTCTGGAATCTGTTGATAAGTCGTTCAGGGAGCCCGTTGAGGTCTTTAGGAGGCTTATCACTTGAAAGAATAATCTGTTTATCGTACTCTCTAAGTGCGTTGAATGTATTGAAGAATTCCTCCTGAGTGTTATCCTTGTTGACAATAAACTGGATATCATCGATTAAAAGAACATCTAACTCTCTATATTTTTTACGGAATTCACTTGTATTACCGGTCTTAATAGACTCAATAAGCTCATTGGTGAACTTCTCTGAAGTAACGTAAAGAACCTTGCTCTCAGGATTACTATCTAATATGTAGTGAGCGATAGCCTGAATCAAGTGAGTCTTACCAAGTCCGGAATCTCCATATATAAACAGAGGATTGTAAATCTTACCCGGAGCCTCGGCAACAGCAATCGCGGTAGCCTGAGCAAGTCTGTTATTGTCACCAACGACAAATGATTCAAATGTATATTTAGGATTGAGATTCTGCATATAAGCGCTGTTGCTTATATTGACATTAGAATTACTATTCTGATCAAGGTCTTCATTATTAAGAAGAAACTTAATGGAAGTAATGTCAGAATTGCCTGTATATTCCTGAATAGCCATTAACAGTTCAATATCTAAGTATTTGGCTTTCATGAAGTCAATTGCTCTCTGATCATTGTTAACAAGAAAGTAAATGACACCGTTTTCTATCTTATATAATTCAAGTGGCTTAAGCCATGCAGTGATTACCGGCTGTGATGTACCTCTATCGTTCATAATTGAGAGAATATCGTTCCAGTTATCTTTTATGACCTTTTCCATAGTTAAACTCCTTTAAATCGAAAAATAACGCATTTGTCACGTATAACATTGTATCATAAATAAATCAAATTTAAAACAAAAAGTTAATAACTATTAATGAACATAATAAAAAATATACATTTATATAGAAGAAATTCGTTAAAAATATTATATGTGTTTATAAGAAGAAAAATAAAAAAATATTTTTGATAACAATAATAAAATATAAAAAGCCTTATAAAATGTGTAGTTACAAACATTATCAACGAGTTATGAACATTTTTTGGAGTATTTTTATGTAAACATGATCATTTTAAATCAGAGTTATGAACAAAATGTTTATAATCATGTTGATAAATGTTGATAAGTTTGATAAATAAAAAATGCTTATTTTACTTGACTTATAGCCGTTTATTACATATAATACGAAATGGTGTTTTTAATTAGGGCTTTTTTTTAAGCATTAGGAACAGTAATAGATTGAAGGAGGTGTTTTACTATGAAGATGACATTTCAGCCTAAGAAGAGACAGAGATCTAAGGTTCATGGTTTCCGTAAGAGAATGAGAACCGCTAATGGACGTAAGGTAATAGCATCAAGAAGAGCTAAAGGAAGACATAAGTTAACAGCTTAATCTTATTATAGTTATGGTTAAGGAGGTCGTGACTTTTTGCGGCCCCTTTTTTTCTAAGGATATGATTTAATTTGAGAGATTACGTTTCACTTAAGAACAGAGACTTCTCTGTTTGTTACAAAACACATAATTCCAAAGCCAACAGTGATCTTGTTATGTATATAAGGTTCAATAATCTTGGCTACAACAGATTAGGTATATCCGTTAGTAAGAAGATTGGTAACAGTGTAATAAGACACAGGTTTTCCAGATTAGTAAGAGAATGCTATAGAATGAATGTCGGTGATATGAAGCAGGGGTATGATATAGTAGTTATTGCGAGACCTAAGGTTGTTGGAGTTAAATGTCAGCAACTCAACAAGTCTTTTCGTCATTTGCTTCATGTTCATCATATGTTTAAGGATGATGATTAATGATAAGGAAGCTTTTTATTTCATTAATTCATTTTTATCAAAAGTTTTTATCGAGATTGAAGCCTTATCCAACTTGTAAGTATATTCCTACATGTTCATGTTATGCCTGTGAGGCAATAGAGAAGAATGGTGTTATAATAGGAAGTTTACTTGCAATCTGGAGGATATTAAGATGTAATCCTTTTTCAAATGGAGGCTACGATCCGGTACCGGACTTTAGGAGGAAGTTTAAGTGATCGACTTTATTGCCAAGATATTTGGTTATGTTATGAACTTTATATATGTTATGCTCGATAATATGGGTGTGACTAATCTTGGTTTGACAATTATATTATTTGCAGCATTTGTTCAGATAATATTATTTCCATTTATCTATATTCAACAGAAGAAGAGTAAGGTTACTCAGGTTATTCAGCCTGAGCTTAATAAGATACAGAGAAAGTATAGAGATAAGAAGGATCAGGAGAGCATGCTCGCTATGCAGCAGGAGCAGAATGCTATCTACAAGAAGTATGGTACTTCTCCTACAAGTGGATGTCTTCCTATGATCATTCAGATGATTATACTTTTTGGTGTCATTAAGATTATATATAATATCCCTAATTATATTGATATTGTAGGTAAATCATATACCGAGATTGCTAAACCTATGGTTGTTGCCATGAAAGAAGAACCTTCTATTAAAGAAGATATGGAAGATATCGCTAAAGAACTTCAGGCAACGAGGTATTATAAGGATCCTACCAATGTTGAAGATGTAGTCTCAGTTGTTTATAGATTTAAAGATGAGACTTTTGAGAAGGCAAGAAAGATATTTAAGAATCATCCCGATGTACTTGATAGTATTTCAGTTGATTCCGTTAAACGCATAAGGTCGCTTAACAATTTCATTTTCAAATTGAATATGTCAGACTATCCTAACCAGCATGGTATGTCTATTTATTTGTTGATTCCGTTCCTTGCTGCTCTTTTCCAGTGGCTTCAGACTAAGACTATTCGTCAGCCTGAGATGACCGGAGACCAGGCAGCTATGGGTAATTACATGAAGGTCATGACCAATACTATGCCTATTGTCAGTCTTATTTTCTATTATAGTCTGCCTTGTGGTATAGGTCTTTATTGGGCTGCTAAGGCTTTATTCAATGTAATTCAGCAGGTTGGATTCAACATTTACTTCGATCACATTGATATCGATGAAATGATTGCCAAGCAGAAGGAGAAAGCTGAGAAGTCAGGCAAGAAGAGTTTTTATGAGAAGATGATGGAAGCAAGCACTAATGCTGCTGATAATGCAGGTACCAACCCTAAGACGCCTGACGGTACCAGATTAAAGAAGAGCAATGATATTTCTAAAGCTGCCAAGATAAGTACAAAGGGTATTGAGTATACTCCTGTAGAGAGAATAGTTAAGGATGAAGTGGCAGCGACCGATTCTAAGAAGAGTAAGAAGAAAGATAAAGGATTCGGTAATATTGCTAAACTTGCTAATATGATGGAAGAAAGCAAGTAACTATAATAAGGAGGATCAGTTATTATGGATTTTGAGTATCAGAATTTTGAAGGAAGTTCAGTTGATGAGGCTATTACAGAAGCCAGCATGTCGTTCGGAGTGCCTAGTGCAGAATTAGTTTATGAAGTTATTGAAGAAGGTTCATCTGGATTTTTAGGAATTGGTAAGAAGCCTGCTATCATTAAAGCAAGAGTTAAGCAGGAAGGCGAAGAAGAGTTAATTAAGGCAGCTAAAGAGAAAGAAGAGCAAGCTGCTAAGGAAGAGAAGAAGCCTAAGTTTACTATGGAGGTTAAAGAAGAGCAGGTTAATGTTGATACCTACAACAATAAGACCTCTATTAATAAGAAGCCTGAGGTTAAGAAGCCTAAGAAAGAGTTTAAGCCTAAAGTTGAGACCAAGCCTGTAGTTGAGGAAAAGAAATTCGAAGCTCCTAAGGAAGTTAAGACTGAGGCAGTTACCGAGAGTAAGCCTAGAGTTGAGAGAGAGATTATTACTCCTTCTAATCTTGATGAAGTTATCTCTAAGACCAAAGAATACTTAGATGATGTATTTAAGGCTATGAAGGTTGATGCTAAGATTGAGATAACATTTAATAAGGAATACAATGATCTTGATATTGATCTTTCTGGTGAAGAGATGGGTCTTTTAATTGGTAAGAGAGGTGCTACATTAGACAGCATTCAGTATCTTACAAGCCTTTACACCAATAAGATTAGTGATCAATACGTAAGAGTTAAGATTGATACCGAAGGATATAGAGCAAGACGTAAGAAGACATTAGAGCATCTTGCAAGAAATGTTGCGCGTAAGGTTGCTAAGACTCGTCGTCCTGTTTATTTAGAGCCTATGAATCCTTATGAGAGAAGAATTATTCATTCTGCACTTCAGAATGACAGATACGTTGTGACTCGTTCTGAAGGTGAGGAGCCATATAGAAAGGTTGTTATCGTATTAAAGGATAGAAGAAGGTAAGATTTAAAGCCTTCCCCTTTTTGGGGAAGGCTTATTAATTAGGAGTTGTAATATGATTAAAGAAAATGATACTATTGCTGCAATCTGTTCAGGACTCACTAATTCCGGCATTTCCATAATAAGAGTCAGTGGTGAAGATGCGCTTAAGGTAGTGGTTAAGATTGCATTTGCCAAAAGAGAAGATTTTGATTTAATTAATACTAAGACATATACAGCACATCTTTGTAAGATAGTTGATCCTAAGGATGGAACTTTGATAGATGAGGGATTAGTGCTTTATATGAAGGGTCCTAAATCTTATACAGGTGAGGATGTAGTAGAATTACAGCTTCACGGTGGAGTATTTGTTGCTAATAAAGTTCTTAATCTCCTTCTTAAGTATGGATGCAGATTAGCCGAGCCCGGTGAATATACCAAGAGAGCTTTCTTAAATGGTAAGATTGATATGGCTATGGCCGAGGCTGTCATGAATGTCATTCAGGCTGATAATGACAGAGCGTTAAATATTTCAATTAGGCAACTTGATGGAGAATTAAGTGACAAGATTAGAAATCTGAGAGAGAGAATTATACATGAAAATGCTTATTTAGAGTACGCTCTTGATGATCCTGAACATGTATCACTTGATGGATTTAAGGATAAGTTACTTTTAATAGTAGATGATGTTTTAGTTGAGATAAAATGCTTGATTGATTCATATAATGAAGGTAGAATTGTTAATGAGGGCGTAAGGACTGTTATTGTCGGTAAGCCAAATGCCGGTAAATCGTCACTTCTTAATGTACTTCTTAAAGAAGAGAGGGCAATTGTTACTGATGTTGCCGGAACTACAAGAGATACTCTAGAGGAGAAAGCTGTTATTGGTGGTGTTCCTCTTAATATTGTTGATACAGCAGGTATCAGAGACACTGATGATGTAGTTGAAAGCATTGGTGTTGACAAGGCTAAGAATGAGATTGATAAAGCTGATTTAATTATTTACGTTGTTGATGGTTCTGTTAAGCTTTCTGAAGAAGACAGAGAGATTGCAGAATTTATTAAGAATAAGAATGTTATTGTCATTTTAAATAAATGCGATTTAGATTTACAGGTAACATTTGACGATATTAAAATGTTATTTGATAAGGATATTAGTATCATTGAGTCCTCAATGAAGGACAATGAGGGTATTGATGAATTTATTAAGGTCTTAAAGGATATGTTCTTTAAGGGAGAGATTGATACCAATCATGATATTATTATTGCAAATGAGAGACAGAAGGATGCATTGATTCGTTCTTTTGATTCTTTGACAAATGTTAAAGATAGTATTAATGCTGATGTGAGTGAAGATTTTTATACTATTGATTTATTGGAAGCATATGAGGCTCTAGGTGATGTTATTGGTGAGAGTTACTCAGATGATCTTCTTGATAAAGTATTTAGTGATTTCTGTGTTGGAAAGTAGGATAGTATGGTTGTTAAAGAGACTTATGATGTAATTGTTGTTGGCGCAGGTCATGCAGGATGTGAGGCAGCTCTTGCTTCTAGCAGACTTGGTCTTAATACTATTATGTTTACTGTAAGTATGTCAAGCATTGCTTTTATGCCTTGCAATCCACATATTGGTGGCAGTTCTAAAGGACATTTGGTTAGAGAGATAGATGCTCTTGGCGGTGAGATGGGTAAGAATATTGATAAGACTTATCTTCAATCCCGTATGCTTAACAAGTCTAAGGGTCCTGCTGTTCACTCACTTCGTGCGCAGGCAGATAAAGAGCGCTACAGCGAAGAGATGAGAAGAACTCTTCAGCACACTGATAATCTTACTTTAAGACAGGGTGAAGTTAAAGAGTTAATCATTGATGGAGATGAAAGTAATTATTCCATTAAAGGTGTTATTCTTACGTCAAATGCTGAATATTACGCAGATGCAGTTATCCTATGTACAGGTACTTATCTTAATGCGAGATGTGTCTATGGTGATGTCAGTGAGAATACCGGTCCTAATGGCCTTAAGGCAGCTAACTTTCTTACTGATTCTCTTCTTAAATATGGCATTAAGATGAATAGATTTAAGACCGGAACTCCTGCTAGAATTGATGGTAGGACTGTTGATTTCTCTAAGATGGAGGAGCAACCGGGTGATGAAATGGTGGTACCATTTTCATTTGACAATATTGGTAAAGATATCAGTAGGGAGCAGATTAGTTGCTGGCTTACATACACTAATGAAGAGACTCATAAGATTATAAGAGATAATATTGATCGTTCGCCTCTTTATAATGGTGATATTGAGAGTACGGGTCCTAGATATTGTCCTAGTATTGAGAGTAAAGTTATGACATTTGCCGACAAAGAGAGACATCATGTATTTATTGAGCCTGAGGGTGAATTTACTACTGAGATGTATGTTGGTGATATGTCTTCTTCGCTTCCTGAGGATGTACAATTTCAGATGTACAGGACTGTTCCCGGTCTTGAAAATGTTAAGATTACCAGAAATGCCTATGCTATAGAATATGACTGCATTGCCGGTACTGAGCTTAAGGCGTCTTTGGAATTTAAGAGGATTAAGAATCTTTTTAGTGCAGGTCAGTTTAATGGAAGTTCAGGATACGAGGAGGCTGCTGCGCAAGGTATTATTGCTGGTATCAATGCAGCCAGAAAGATTAAGGGTTTAGAGCCTGTTGTGCTAAAAAGGTCTGAGGCATATATTGGTGTGCTTATTGATGATCTTGTTACCAAAGAGACTAATGAGCCTTATAGAATGATGACTTCCAGAGCAGAATACAGGCTGTTCTTAAGGCAGGATAATGCTGATATCAGACTTTCTAAGATTGGTCACGAGGTTGGACTTATTGATGATGACAGATACAATGCTCTTTTAGATAAAGAGGCTAAGATTGAGGCTGAGGTTAATCGTCTTAAAAATGTTATGGTTGGTGCTAATAAGAATATGCAGGATTTTCTTGCTTCTAAGAATAGTTCGCCTTTAAAGACTGCTTGTTCTTTGGCTGATCTTATGAAACGACCTGAGCTTGATTATGATTCTATCGCTCCTATTGATCCTGATAGAGAGAAATTATCTGATGTTGTTAAAGAGCAGGTTTATATCAACATCAAGTATGAAGGTTATATTGAGAGACAATCTAAGCAGATTAAGCATTTTCTTAAGATGGAGAATAAAAAGATTCCTGTTGATATTGATTATGATGATGTTGAGAGTCTTAGAATTGAGGCGAGGGAGAAGCTTAAGGCTATCAGGCCGGAGACGCTTGGAATGGCGTCAAGGATACAGGGGGTTAGTCCTGCAGATTGTGCGGTGCTTGAAGTTTACATCAGAAGATAGGGTAGTTTACGGAGTATAATGGTTATTTCTGCGGGACGCCTCTCGGCTCGAAGGTGTGCTCTCACGTTACTAAACTCACACTTCGCTTTCGCTTGTGTTCGTTAAGTAACGAGGCACACCAACGCCCTTCGAAATAACTCATTATACTCCTTTAAGACTGCAGGGTGGCGAAGCCACCGGATTGTGCTGTTATATTATAGAATTCTTGTTATTTAAAATAACTTGTCTTCTGAGCGTAGCGAAGAATCTTACTCTAACATATATAATAAACTTCAACCCAGGGTGGCGAAGCCACCGGATTGCGCTGTTTTATAAAAAACTTGTTATTTAAAATAACTTGTCATTCTGAGCGAAGCGAAGAATCTTTTTTTAAGTGACATAAGGGATTTTTGTTATTCATAGAAAGGTTTAATATGGATTTTTTAAAAACTGTTGCTAATAAATATGATATTGATATTACTGATAAGCAACTTGATCAATTCAATAAGTATTATGAAATGCTTATTGAGACTAACAAGGTTATGAATCTTACTGCTATCACTGAGAAAGATGAAGTTATTATTAAACATTTTCTTGATAGTATTATATTACTTAAATATATTGATATTGAAAATTCTAAAATTATTGATATTGGAACCGGTGCCGGTTTTCCGGGTATTCCTCTTAAGATTATGGTTCCTTCTATTAAACTTACTCTTCTTGATTCTTTGAACAAGAGACTTAAGTTTCTTGATAGTGTATGCGAAACCCTTTCATTTGACAATGTATTATTAGTTCATGGAAGAGCTGAGGATATTGGCAGAAAACCAGAACACAGAGAACAATATGATTACGCTGTTTCTAGGGCTGTTGCCAATATGAGTACTCTTTTGGAATACTCTTTACCATTTGTTAAAGTTAAGGGTTGTTTTATATCTTATAAATCTGTTAATATAAAAGATGAGTTACATGCCGCTAAAAAGGCGGTTGATATATTAGGTGGCAAGGTCAGAGACTGTATTGAATGCGATTTTGATGAATTTGAGCTTAACAGAAATTTAGTGTTGGTTGATAAGATTAAGCCTATTTCTAAGAAATATCCAAGAAAGGCCGGAACACCTTCTAAGGAACCTTTATAAATTAAGACTGGAGGTTGTCTTATGAATATCAATTATAAGATGATTGATGATTATATTGCTCAGCTCAACGAGGAGATTGACGAGCTTTCGGTTAGTCTTGATCAACTCCATAATAATATGGTTAATGCTGAGATGGATCTTAAGGAAGCTTCTTTAAAAGTAGAAGATATCAAGAAGATACAGAATATTGAGCATGAAAGTAACAATACTGATGCTGTATTTTCTCCTCATTCTAGACATGAGTTTATTGAGGTTGATTCTACTGATGTTGATTTAGATGTTCTTCTCAAGAATGAGGCAAATGCTAAAGAGAAGTATGAATCTGCCGAGAAGATTTTTGATTCTGTTTCTAATAGAGTTAGAGAGAAGATTGATTTTATAAGCTATCTTGAGACTCTTAAGAAAGATTTTAAGATGCAGATTGCTGAATACTCTAATGAAGCATTTATCACAGAACTTAAAGAAGTTACTCAGAAGAAGAGACTTATTAATCTTGATAAGAGCAAGTTCGATACTATTGTTGCTAAGTCCAAGTCAACATTTGTCGATCCTTCAAGAGATGCTCTTAAGGAAATGATGACGGGTATCAATTTTATTGAGGCTGATCATGTCAGAGCTAAACAGATATTGACTCAGAATCACAAAGATTTAGAAGATATTGTTAATAAGTCTGATTCTATGCTTACCAGGTTTCTTAACACTGAGCCTGACAAGACTCTGCTTAACGGACTTAATGAGTATATTGGTGAGATGACTCACATCTATCCTGATATTAAATTTAAGGTAACTGTTTCTAATATCAAACCAATTGATATGATAGATTTTAATATGAACAGATGTTTATTAGGGTTTTTAAAGGGTCTTGTTAATTCTTTTATTTTAAAATGTGCTCCTAAGGAGATTAATCTTAAACTTGTTTATGATGATGGATATCTTACTGTTTCAGGAAATGTTACCGGTAAGTATATTAATTTCTATCAGGAGATTACTGAGTCACCTAATTCTATTGTGGCTAATATGTATGAGAAGGTATTTTTGCTTAATGGAGTAATTAATTTTACCAACACCAAAGATGGTGGATTTGCGGTTTATTCTAAGATTCCTGTTAAGAATTATTTGTAGTTTATTATTTTATTGGATTTTTGTTGCATGTTACTGTTAATGACAGACACGCTCTCGCTTGGGTAAAAACGTAGCGGTACTAAACTCGTGCTGCGTTTTACTTGCACTCGTTAAGTACCGACGTTTTTATACAGTCTGTCGTTTAACAGTAACATGCTTAAATTACTGCCGCAAGGCAAGAATATGTCATTCTGAGTGAAGCGAAGAATCTTATATAGTATAGTATACTAGTAAAGTATTATAGAGTAATATTACATATATTTATAGTATCATTAATATTATAATAAACCTCAGGGTGGTGGAACCACCGAGGTATTCTTAAGAATATTCGTAAAGTGAGAGTGTGTCATTCTGAGCAAAGCGAAGAATCTTTGTATAATAAGAATGTTTCACGTGAAACATTTATAATATAATTTTGGAGGATGTTATGAAAAACAAGATTATTAATTTACTTGCTGATAATATTGAGGAGTTACAAGTTTCTGATATCGAGAAACTTATTGAGATTCCACCTAAACCTGAACTTGGAGATTTTGCATTTCCATGCTTTTCTCTTGCTAAGGTTATGAGAAAAGCTCCTAATATGATTGCTGAAGATATTGCCAATAAGATTGGCAAGCCTGATTATATTAATGAGGTTAAGATTCAAGGTGCATATCTTAATTTCTTTGTTAATAAAGAAATGTTTGTTAAAGAAGTTATTGATGTTGCTTCTGATGATAACTACGGTTCTCTTGATATTGGCGCCGGTAAAAACATTTGCATTGATTATTCATCACCTAATGTTGCTAAGAATTTCCATGTTGGACATCTTAGAACTACTATTATTGGTAATTCTCTTTATAAGATTTTTTCTAAAATGGGATATAATGTTACCAGAATAAATCACCTTGGTGATTGGGGTACTCAGTTTGGAAAGCTTATTGTTGCATATAAGAGATGGGGCAATAAAGAGGATATTGAGAAAGATGGAGTTCTCGCTCTTATGAATATCTATGTTAAGTTTCATGAAGAGGCAGAGAAGGATGGTTCTTTAAATGATGAAGCCAGAGAATGGTTTGCTAAGATGGAGCAGGGTAATGAAGAGGCTCTTGAAATCTGGCAGTGGTTTAAAGATATTAGTCTTAAAGAGTATATGAGAATATATGACCTCTTAGGTATGGAATTCGATTCTTTCAATGGTGAGTCTTTCTATCGTGATAAGACAGAGAATGTTGTCAATCTTCTTAATGAGAAGAATCTTCTTGTTGAGAGTGAGGGTGCTAAGATTGTTCCTCTTGATGATTATGATATGGCTCCTTGTCTCATTCTTAAGAAGGACGGTAGTTCTATTTATGCAACAAGAGATCTTGCAGCTATCCTCTATCGTCATGATACATATAACTTCGACAAATGTGTCTATGTAACCGGTCAGGAACAGAAACTTCATTTTGCTCAAGTTTTCAAAGTTATTGAATTAATGGGCTATGATTACTATGATAAACTTGTTCATGTTCCTTATGGATTGGTTAGTCTTGGTGGTGCTAAGCTTGCTACTCGTTCAGGTAATATCATTTTTGCTGAGGATATTCTTCATCAGTCAATTGATAAGGTTAAAGAGATTATCAACGAGAAGAATCCAGATATTGCAGATAAGGATGAGACTGCTAAGATTATTGGTGTAGGAGCTATCATTTTCAATGATTTATTTAATCAGAGAATTAAGGATGTTGCTTTTAATTGGGACAAGATTCTTAATTTTGATGGTGAGACCGGTCCATATGTACAATATACTTATGCTAGAGCAGCTAGTGTTCTTAGAAAAGCAGGGATTGATCATGTTGAGGGTGATATAGATTATAGTCTTCTTACTGATGATGAGTCTATGAATCTTCTTAAAGATATTAGTCGTTTTAAAGAGGTTATTATTGATGCGGCCGATAAACTTGAGCCTTTTATTATTACCAGATATGCTGTTTCTGTTGCTCAGAGTTTTAACAGATTCTATCATGAGAATAGGATTAATGTAGAGGATGAGAATTTGAAGATGGCTAGAATTAAGGTTGTTGAGATTACTAAGAGGGTTATTAAGGATGCACTTGATTTGATTGGAATTGGGGTTGTAGAAGAGATGTAAGGCGTAGATATATTAGATTATTTACAGCAATATATATTATTTTATAGGGGCGCCTCTCGGCTCGAAGGTGTGCAGCTCACGTTACTAAATTCGTGCAATACTACGATTGCACTCATTAAGTAACGAGGCACACCAACGCCCATAAAATAACATATATTGCTTTTTTATTCGTATAACAATTTATAATATATCTACTCAGGGTGGTAAAACCACCGGGTTAAGGTCTATTTATTATGTAAAGTATATGTCATTCTGTGTGGAGCAAAAAATCTTGAATTGTTTCACGTGAAACATTATTAGAGAATATCATGTAGTATATTTTTATTAAAAAAAGATAAATAAAACATGTCATTCTGAGCAGAGAATCTTATAGTATTTAAGTTAGATATAAATGTTACGGGAGATATGATTGTTTATTTACGGACACGTTTGCACTACCGGTTCGGCGTAGCGGTACTAAACTCACACAATAAATGTGTTCGTTAAGTGCCGACGCCTCACAGGTGTCCTCCAATAAAACAATCATATCTCCCTTATTTTACATTAAGATGAAGAATAATAATATATTCTACTCAGGGTGGTAAAACCACCGGGTTAAAGTTTATTTATTACATAAAGTATATGCCATTCTAAGCAAAGCGAAGAATCTTATAGTATTTAAGTAAGATATAAATGTTACGGGATATATGATTGTTTATTTACGGACACGTTTGCACTACCGGTTCGGCGTAGCGGTACTAAACTCACACAAATAATTGTGTTCGTTAAGTGCCGACGCCTCGCAGGTGTCTTACAATAAATTACCATGTCTTCCTTGCTTTGTATAGAATCGCAAAGATAAATAGCAATATATCTACTCAGGGTGGTGAAACCACCGGGATTATGTTTATTGGTGAGGGAGTTGTCATTCTGAGCGAAACAAAGAATCTTTGACTTTAGAAGAAAGCCAATAATATGTTTCACGTGAAACATTATTAGAAAATATCATGTAGTATATTTATATTAAAAAAGATAAATAGAACATGTCATTCTGAGCGTAGCGAAGAATCTTAAAATGTTTCACGTGAAACATCATCTATTAATAATTATTATTTACAATTAATCTAATGTTAATCTTTCTTAAAGGACTGTTTAATTTCATGATGATAATATAATACCATCAACAGCAAAGAGTTGTTGACAAACAGATACTAAAACTAATATTATATTTAAGAAAAGAGGTAATCATTATGGACAGATTAGAGAAAGTAGAGAAGTTAAGAAGTAAGGCAAATGTTAGCTATGAGGAGGCTAAAGAAGCATTAGATGCTTCAAATGATGATATTCTTGATGCTATGGTTTATCTGGAGAAGAAGGGTAAGGTTAAGAAACCTTCTACTGAGATTTACACTACTAATTATGAAGATGATAATAAGTACCAGGATGTTAAGGGTACTGTTGAGGAACAGAATAAAAAGGACAAGTCTTTTGGTAAGAAGATTAAAGAAGTTTTTCTTCTTATTCTTGATAAGTTAAAGAACAATTCTCTTAAGATTGAGAGACATGGTGAAGAACTTATTATTCCTTTATGGGGAGTTCTTATTATACTTCTCCTTGCATGGCATATTGCACTGTTAGCTATTGTTGTTTCATTCTTCTTTAATTGCCGTTACAGTGTTGTTGGTAAGGATGATTTAAATAAAGTTAATGATATTATGGATAAGGCAGCTGATGCAGCTGATCATGTTAAGGATGAGTTCAATAAAATATAATATATTTGACAAGGAGTAAGACTATGGAAGCATATATACTTGTAGTTGAAGATGAAGAGAAACTTGCAAGATTTATTGAATTAGAATTGAATCATGAAGGATACAAGATTGACAAGGCTCACGATGGAAGAATTGCTCTTGATATGGCTCTTGAGAATAATTATGATTTGATTTTACTCGATATTATGCTTCCCGGTCTTAATGGTCTTGAGGTTCTTAGAAGGCTGGGAAAGGAGAAAGATACTCCTGTCATTCTTCTTACTGCGAGAGATGCAGTTATGGATAAGGTTTCTGGTTTAGATCAAGGGGCTGTTGACTATATCACTAAACCTTTTGCTATTGAGGAACTTCTTGCTAGAATTAGGGTAGCTCTTAAACTATATAGTAAGATAAGCAGTTCAGACAATAATACAATTACTAATGGTAATGAAGAAGGTATTTATAGATGGAACGGACTTGTTCTTGATACTCACAAGCATCTTGCTACTTATGATGATGAAACTATTGATCTTACCAACCGTGAGTTTATAATGCTTGAAAGTCTGCTCCGAAATATTGATATTGTTATGAATAGAGATGAGCTTCTATATGAGGTATGCGGATATGATTATATTGGAGAGACTAACATTATTGATGTGTATGTCAGACATATAAGAAGTAAGATTGATGAACATTTTAACGTGAAAATGATTCAGACTGTTAGGGGAGTTGGCTATGTTATCAGAAGTGAATAGTATTCTATAGGATATAAATATGAGTAAAAGAAATAAGACTAAGACTGACAAAAAAGTCACTTCTATTACAAGAAAATTATATGTTAAGAGTCTATTTAGCAGAATAGTATCATTGTTTATTATGGATGTTCTATTATTTTGTCTTGCATTTTTTGGATGGATTTATATGCAGGAAAGTATACGGCTCAATGGTTTCTCTTGGAGTAGGAGTAGGGACTTTGTCACCATTAACGATAAAGTAAAACATATATATTTCATTATTAGCGATAAAAAAGAAGAGTTACTAAGTATAGATGCAACTAACTTTATTACTGCTTTAACGGTTCTAATGATAATTGTAATAGTTATTCAATTATTTGTAGGTTTGACTCTTTTTTCATTTAACGAGAGAAGACGTATTAGAAAGATACTTAGTCCTATTAATGAAATGGCATTAAAAGCAGATGAGATTAATATGCTTACCAATATATCAAATATTGATAAGTATACTGAGTTAGAAAATGCTATAGACAAGATTAATCTTGATAATGGAAGACCATTATCGTGTGGTGATTCAGATCTTGCCGGAATAGAAGCTGCTGTCAACAATTTGATTATACGAATGAGAGAATCTTATGCTCAACAGACTAGATTTGTTGATGATGCTTCTCATGAATTAAGAACTCCTATTGCTGTTATCAAAGGGTATACTGATATGTTGAAAAGATGGGGAAGTTCTGATCCAAAGGTTCTTGAAGAGGGCATAGACGCTATATCTCAAGAAATTGAACACATGAATACTCTGGTTGAACAATTACTATTTCTTGCAAGGGGAGACAGCGGAAGAACTGAACTTAATCTATCTCAGATATCTTTACTTGATTTGACTAATGAGATTTATGAAGAATCTCTTATGATTGACGAGGATCATATATATAAACTGCTTCCTTGTGACGAAGATATTAAGGTTAATGTTGATGCTGCTTTATTTAAACAGGCTATTCGTATTCTTATTGATAATGCTGCTAAATATACCAATAAAGGTGAGGAGATAAGACTATCAGCTGGAAGAATTTCTTCGGACAAAGTATTCATTGAAGTTCAAGATTCAGGTATCGGAATGATTCCTGAAGATGTTAATCATATGTTTGATAGATTTTTCCGTTCAGATGACGTGAGATCTTTTGAGGGATCAGGTCTTGGATTATCAATTGCTAAATGGATTGTTGATAAACATAAAGGATTTTTCGAAATATTATCGAGAGAGGGTCTCGGTACTCGTATAAGAATAGTATTGAATGTGTAGGAATGTTTCACGTGAAACATTCCATTTTTTATAATGACATTTACTTTATTATGTGCTAAACTCGTATTAAGTGAGGTGATTTATATGGATGAACATATGAAGAAGATGATAGCGCCTGTTACGATTACAGTTCTATTGATTGTATATTACATTTTATATTTTGCATTCTTAATGTTTCTTGTTAAGATATTATGGATAAAGTTATTGATTGGCATTGTTCCAATTGTTTTTGGAATTGCTATGATATATGTATGTATTGAAAGAATCAGAGAGATACAAGGAGGAGAAGAAGATGATCTTAGTAAATACTGATTACATTAGTGGTAAAGAGCTTGAAATGCTTGGTATTGTTAAGGGCAGTACTATCCAATCTAAGAATATGGTTAAGGACTTTACACAGGGTCTTAAGACTATGGTTGGTGGTGAGCTTGGTGCTTACAACGAAATGATGAATGAGGCTAGAGCCCTTGCTACAAAGCGCATGGTTGCAGAGGCTGAACTCATGAATGCAGATGCTATTGTAAATATTAGATATGCATCTTCTGCCATTGTACAGGGTGCTGCAGAAGTTATTGCATATGGTACAGCGGTTAAATTTAAAAATTAGGATTAGAATTATATGAGCGTAATATGTTATCTTTCGGGACGCTTTTTGGATTGAGGGTGTGTAGCTTACGTTACTAAATTCGTGCTACACTGCGTTAGCACTCATTAAGTAACGAGGCACACCAACACCCTTCAAAATAACATATTACGCTCTTTATTATTTTTAAAGAATCTTATTAAGTTTTTTCATCACTTTGTTTCTTAGAATGATATGGCGTAATCGTAGCGGAGCACATTGTGCTCCATGTATGGCGAACAATGTTCGCCACTACGGAATGTGAATGAATATCATTTATAAATAACGCTTTGAATAATTACATCATTCTGAGCGGAGCGAAGAATCTTATTAAGATCCTTCGTCGCAATCTCCTCAGGATGACATGATAAAGTAAAGATTCTTATATAGAAGAACAATAGTATGATGTTTCACGTGAAACATCAATTGAGAGGAGTGTATATCATTCCGTCTTTGCCGCGTTCTGATTTCATGAGGGTAATGGATTGAACTGTCATTTTACCGGTCGGAGAATATTCAACAGGAATCTTAATCTCTTTATATTCTGTTCTACGAATCAATGTAATGTGTGGCTTAAATCTCTTTCTATCAAAAGGAATGTTATTATTGGATAGTTCATTCCTAAGTCGCTTAACATAATTCTGCAAATATTCATTATCTTTTATACCAACCCAGAATATATCATTAAATCTACCTACCCCATCTAATTCTAATTCAAATGGTTCAAATTCTACTTGATTAATAATATCTATAATATCATCAGGATTATGATATTCTCCTATAAAAGCAAGTGTAAGATGAAGATTCTCTTCTTTAGAATAATTACCCTTTACTCCCATGTCGATTAATAGTTTCTGAAATTTAGTTAATTCATCAATGATATTGTTATCGAAGTTAATTGATATAAATAGTCTCATAATTATAATCCCAGCGCCTCTTTCCATGAGGCTTCTTTGAATCCGGTTAATACTGTATCATCTGTAATTAATATCGGTCTCTTTACCAACATGCCATCAGTTGCAAGTAATTCATACATTTCATCTTCAGACATAGTTGGTAATTTCTTAGATAATTCCATCTCTCTATATATCATTCCACTTGTGTTAAAGAATCGCTTTAGTGGGAGATTACTCTTCTTGTGTAAATCCATTAGGGTGCTCTTATCAGGATTCTCATCTTTGATGTCTTTTAATTCATAATTAATACCGTTATCATCAAGCCATTTTAAAGCTTTCTTACAAGTTGAACATTTAGAGTAGCAATATAATGTTATCATTTGCATAATACCTCCTGATTATTATTGTAAAAATATTATATAATTTAGTGTTTTTAGAGTCAATATTCAACTATATTTAATTGCCTTTCTTCTTGATTGTAACTTATAAAAGTGCTAAAATATCAATTGCTATATTATATCTAATAGGAGTATGATTATGTCTAAGCATAATGGAAGAATTATTGCAATTGCAAATCAAAAGGGTGGGGTCGGCAAGACTACTACAAGCATCAATCTAGCTGCTTGTCTTGCTGAATCAGGTTCTAAGGTTTTGGCTGTAGACATGGATCCGCAGGGACATTTGACTACAGGTCTTGGTATTGATAAGGAGAACCAGGAATACACAACCTATGAACTTATTAAAGAAGCATGTAATATTGGTGAAGCTATGATTATCAATGTTGTTGATAATCTTAACCTTGTTCCAGCTAACAGAACTTTAGCCGGTATTGAGGTTGAGTATGTTGGCGTTCCTAATATGCAATATATCTTGAAGAATATATTAAAAAGTCTTAAGGATAAATTTGACTATATTATCATTGATTGTCCTCCTGCTTTGGGACTTCTTACTGTTAACAGCCTAGTTGCTGCTGACACTGTTCTTGTTCCAATCCAGTGTGAATTCTTTGCACTTGATGGTTTATCTCAGTTACTTTATACAATTGAGCTTATGAAAGAGAATCTTAACCCTGATCTTGTTATTGAGGGTATTTGTTTCACTATGTTTGATTCAAGAACTAATCTTTCATTACAAGTTGTTGAAAATGTTAAGGACAATCTTACACAGAATATATATAAGACTGTTATTCCTAGAAATGTCAGACTTGCTGAGGCTCCTAGCCATGGGCTTCCTATTAACATTTACGATCCTAAGTCGGCTGGAACGGAAGCTTATAGGGAACTGGCTAAAGAAGTTAAGAGGAACAATATCAGTAAGCTTAAATAATATTGGAGGTTATCAATATGGCTGTTAAGAAAGGTTTAGGCAAGGGAATGAACGATTTACTCGGTACATCCAATGCCTCTAAGACCAGATCAAAGGCTACTACTAATAATACAGAAGCAAATGTATCAACAGACGGTCAAGTTCTTGAGGTTGATATTCTTTTAGTCAATCCGAATAAGGGACAGCCTCGTAAGCAATTTAACGAGGATAAGATTAATGAACTTGCAGATTCTATCAGCGATCACGGCATTATTCAGCCTTTGATTGTTTCTAAGAAGAAGGATGCTAAGAAGAATGCATACTATCAGATTATTGCCGGTGAGAGAAGATGGAGAGCTGCTAAGATAGCAGGTCTCAAGAAAGTTCCTGTCATTGTTAAAGAATACACAGGTGAAGAGGAACTTCAGGTTGCTTTGATTGAGAATATTCAGAGAGAGGACCTCAATCCTATTGAAGAGGCACTTGCTTATGATAGTCTTATCAAGGAACTTAAGATTACTCAGGATGAACTTGCAGACAGAGTTTCTAAGAGTAGAACTGCAATCACCAATTCTATCAGACTTCTTAAACTTTCTAAGAAGGTACAGAATATGGTTGTTGAGGATAAGCTTTCTGCAGGACATGTAAGAGCTTTGCTTGCTATTGAAGATAAGAGCGATCAGTATGAGATTGCCCAGGAAGTATTTGACAAGGGATTATCTGTCAGAGATACAGAGAGACTTGTCAAGAGATACAAGGAGGGTAAGACTTCTGATACTAAGGAGGTCAAGAAGGACCCTAAACTTGAAGCTATCAAGGCAACTTACAAAGAGAGAGAGACTGAGATTAAGAATAAGCTTAAGACCAAGGTTACTATTAAAGATTCGGGTAACAAGGGTCAGATTGTTATCTCTTACGGAAGTCTTGATGAGTTTGAAAGATTGTATAAGATTTTAAATAAATAACAGAAAGGACATAATGTTATGAGTGTTATGGACGGAAGCTTGTTTGAGTGGTTTGGAATTGATCCTGCTTACTATGTTATCGGATTGATTGCATTTGCACTTATATTGTTGATTATTATTATTGTTCAGGGTGTTAAGATTGGTAAGCTTCACAAGAGGATGGATGTGTTTATGTCCGGTGAAATTACCGAGAGTTTTGAGAAGGAGATTAAGCTTCGATTTGATCAGATAGCTAAGCTTCAGGTTGTTAACGACAGACACACTGACGAGATTAAAGAGATTAATGATTTTATTAAATTTCCTTACTCGAAGATGGGTATTGTTAAGTACGATGCTTTTCGAGAGATGGGTGGTAATCTCAGTTTTGCTCTGTGCATGCTTAACGAGAATAACGATGGTATGCTTCTTAACGCTATGCATAGCCATGAGGGATGTTATACTTATATTAAGGAGATTATCAATGGAGAGTCTTACTTAGAGCTCTCTGAAGAGGAGCAGGAAGCACTTAACAATGCGCTTAATGTTCGTAATTATATGGATAAATAATAACATTTTATATACATCTAATTTTAAAGGAGAAGGATTATGATAGACATCAAATTTTTAAGAGAGAACCCGGATATTGTTAAACAGAATATCAAGAATAAGTTTCAGGATAAGAAGCTTCCTCTTGTAGATGAGGTTATAGAGCTTGATAAGCAGTCTAGAGCTGCTAAGCAGGAAGCTGATGATTTAAGAGCTAACAGAAATAAGATTAGTAAGCAGATTGGTGCTTTGATGGCACAGGGCAAGAAGGAAGAGGCTGAAGAAGTCAAGAAGCAGGTTACAGAACAGGCTAAGAGACTTGCTGAACTTGAGGAGAAGGAAGCTGAACTTTCTAAGAAGGTTACCGATATTATGATGACTATTCCTAATATCATTGACCCTAGTGTTCCAATCGGTAAGGATGATTCAGAAAATGTTGAGGTCGAGAAGTTTGGTGAGCCTGTAGTTCCTGATTTTGAGATTCCTTATCACACTGATATTATGGAGAAGCTTAACGGTATTGATCTCGACGCTGCAAGAAAAGTTGCAGGTAATGGTTTCTATTATCTTATGGGTGATATTGCTAGACTTCACAGCGCTGTCATTTCCTATGCGAGAGATTTCATGATTGACAGAGGCTTTACATACTGTATTCCTCCTTATATGATTCGTTCAAATGTTGTTACAGGCGTTATGAGCTTTGATGAGATGGATGCAATGATGTACAAGATTGAGGGTGAGGACCTTTATCTTATCGGTACTTCTGAGCATTCTATGATTGGTAGATTTATTGACACTATTATTGAGGAGCCTGAACTTCCTAAGACACTTACATCTTATTCTCCATGCTTCAGAAAGGAGAAGGGTGCTCATGGTCTTGAGGAGAGAGGTGTTTACAGAATCCATCAGTTTGAGAAGCAGGAGATGATTGTTGTCTGCAAGCCTGAGGATTCATTTACCTGGTTTGACAAATTATGGCAGAACACAGTAGATCTCTTCAGATCACTTGATATTCCTGTTAGAACCTTAGAGTGCTGCTCAGGAGATCTTGCAGATCTTAAGGTTAAGTCTATTGATGTTGAGGCTTGGTCACCTAGACAGAAGAAGTACTTCGAGGTTGGATCTTGTTCTAATCTTGGAGATGCACAGGCTAGAAGACTTAAGATTAGAATTAATGGTAAGGATGGCAAATATTTTGCTCATACTCTTAACAACACTGTTGTTGCACCTCCTCGTATGCTCATCGCATTCTTGGAGAATAACTTAAATGAGGACGGAAGCATCAGAATTCCGGAAGCTTTAAGACCATACATGGGCGGCAAGGATGTTATAAAATAATTCAATAATAAGTATCTTAACGGGCGCTTTAGGGTGCCCGTTTTTTAGTTCGTTCATGAAAATGTAAGGTTGTGCTCAATATTCGTTCATAAAAGTGTAGGGTAACATTTTAGAAGACGGATGATTGTTTTGGAAATAATAGGATTTGAATTGTTAAAAATCATTTTAAGTGGTAAAATGATAGCAATTTATATAATACATGATAATTTTAAAAAGTTACAGGGAGTGATTTATATGAAGTATTTTAGGAGAATTGTAGCGTTTTTGTTGGTTATGGCTATTTCATTTTCATACATTTCATTTGAGACGGATGATGTTTATGCTGCCAGTAAATCATGCAAATACTTTAAGATAGCTAAAGATACTTATACCACTACAGTTGGTAAAACTCTTGCAATCAAGGCGACTACGGTTAAGGGTATAAAAGCTAAGAATATCAGGGTTGCATATAATGAGAATTTTGTAATTATAAAGAGTGCGGTTCTTAAAGGTACTAGTCTTAAGGTTAAGATTAAGGCTATAAAGGCAGGTACGACAACGCTTAGGATTAAGGTTAAGGACAAGTCATTAAGCCTTAAGGTTAAGATTAAGAAGGGAGCTAACACCTCGCCTACTACGGCCAGCAAGGCAACTACTGAGAAGACGAAAGCTACGGAAGTTAAACCAACTACGACGGAGAAGGCAAATGCTAATACGACAACAGAGAAAGCATCAACCACACAAGTAGCTACGACTACAGAGAAGGCAACTACAACTCAGGTTGCGGCTACAACAGAGAAAGCGAATGCTTCTGCAAATGCAACGGAGAAGGCTACCACAACAGAGACTGCTACTACCACAGCTAAAGCAGCTACTACTGAATATCCTGCTAATGCGAAGGAGATTTCAATCAGCGAATTTACAAGAAGAGTAGTTAAAGCATTTGTTGAAGGAAAGAGTTCATATACATTTACCGGTGTAGTAACGGGTTATGATAATTCTGAAAGTAACATTTCCAATGCACTTGACGAAGAATTAGAGTACGTTGGAGTTGTAGGTAATTATGGTGTTACAGGCAATTATATCAGACATTGTCACAAGATATCTATAACATCTAGTCGCTCATGGAAAGGTGAATGGTCGGATAAGTTAAAAGACTACGAATACACATATACTTATAAGGTTTCTTGGAATGAAAGTGTTGTAAATAATGAAGCAGCCGTCAATCAGGAATTATCAAGGATTGTGAACAGCCTTAGTCTTGATAAGAAGAGCGATATTGATAAGATAAGGACAGTTCACGATTACATTGCGGGTAGATTTAAGTATGATCAGAGCAATAATGATTCAAGCCATAATGTGTATGGCGCTTTGACAACTAACACTGCAGTATGTCAGGCATATGCTTTGTTGATGAGCAGGCTTTTAAATATGGTTGGTGTGGATACTATGTATGTACCAAGCTCCAATCACGCATGGAATCTTGTGAAGTACAATGGATTATATTACAATGTAGATTCGACTTATGACGATCCTATTACTAATTATGGGGATACCATTAATCATGATTTCTATATGCTGTCTGATGCGGACATTATCAGAATTGATGATACGAACTCACATAATAGGATGAGTAAGTTTTTAACTGAGAGATTTACATCTACTTACCCTACAGCAAAAGTATCATTGTAAGATCCTTCGTCGCGATGCTCCTCAGGATGACAGTGATATGTCATTCTGAGCGAAGCGAAGAATCTTTATAAGATCCATCGTCACAATGCACTTCAGGATGACAGTGATATGTCATTCTGAGCGAAGCGAAGAATCTTTATAAGATCCATCGTCACAATGCACTTCAGGATGACAGTGATATGTCATTCTGAGCGAAGCGAAGAATCTTTATAAGATCCTTCGTCGCGATGCTCCTCAGGATGACACATAATTACTCTGATACTAGTGCGTTTTATGTTAGACTTGTATTTTTCTTTATAAAGTGATAGAATATACTTCGTCAGCTTCCGTAGTTAAACGGATATAACGGTCCCCTCCTAAGGGATTGTTGTGGGTTCGATTCCCGCCGGGAGCATTTATATAACGGGTAATTATTATCAGGGACAAAGGTTAACGCTTTTGTCTTTTGTACTATGTGTGGAGGTTTATTATGCTTAAAGCACTATTTGTAATCAATCCAAGCTCCGGAAGACAGAATTTTTTAGAGTCAATTGAGAAGATTATCTCTCGACTTATTATGGAGCAAGTTGTCAACCATATAGATGTTGTTTATACCAAGAAGCAGGACGATGCAAGAAATGCCGTTCTCAAGCTTCATGATGGTGACTATGATTTTGTTACCGCTATTGGTGGTGACGGTACTATTAACGAGGTTATAAGCGGTTTGGCAGATGGAGACAGTAATATTCCTATTGCTATTATTTCCGCAGGTACTGTTAATGACTTCGCTAATTATCTTAATCTTCCTACAGATGTGGAAGCATTTGTCAGCATGATTAAGAATTTCAGAGTGAAGAAGATTGATGTTGGTAGCATCAATGGTAAGATTTTTATGAACGTTGTTGCCGGCGGTATTGCTACTGATGTTGGATACAATGTTTCTAAGGAAATGAAAGCAATGTTCGGTAAGGCTGCTTATTATGTTGAGGGTATGAAGGAGATACCTAAGCAGTTCTTTAGTCCATTCAAGCTTAAGATTGAGTCTGAAGAGTTCAATGATGAGGATGAGTACCTTCTTGTGATGGTTACTAATTCCCAGAGCGTTGGTGGTTATAAGATTGCAGCACCGCTTGCATCTGTTTCTGACGGAATGCTTGATGTTCTGCTTCTTAGAAAGATGGATGTGCTTCAGGTTACTGATCTTTTGTTAAGGTTCTTAAGTGGAGATCATATTAATCATCCTGCTATTGAATATTTTCAGACTAAGGCAATTAAGATTACGCCTATGGATGATCAGGAGATGTCTATTGATTACGATGGCGAGTACTATGGTACTTTGCCGGCGGATATTCACATTCTTGAGGGTAGGGTTGGAGTTATTATTCCTGCTTCAGAGAGTGCGACTTCCAATTTGAATTAGGGTTAATATTAGCGCGCCGAGAGGAGCGCTTTTTTAGATTCTTCGCTACGCTCAGAATGACATGAATGTTTCAAGAATGACAATCATTTACAATCCGTAGTGGCGAACAGTGTTCGCCATGTGTGGAGCACAGTGTGCTCCACTACGGTTGTTCAATTATTCTAATTCGGCTGTAATGCCAATAATCTACATATTGGCTTACCTTCTTCTACGAATTTAGCTTCGTATTCTGTCATGATATTACCTTCAAGATATGAACTTTGATGAAGGTCAAATGTTAATTCATTGACTGCCCATCTACTCTCGTTAAGAGATTCAAGCGAATAATTAAACAAGTCCATATTGTCAGTTTTAAACTGAATCTTAGCATTTTCATCCATAACTTTTTGGTATCTTTCTAGGAATTGAGGAGATGTTAATCTTCTCTTGGCATGTCTGTCTTTAGGCCATGGATCTGAGAAATTAAGGTAAATGAATCCGATTTCATTTGCATCAAATACATCCGGGAGGTGCTCAGCATCCATACGGATAAATAACAGATTCTTTAAGTTGACACCTTCTGATTCTTTCTGCTCTCTTTTCTCGATTGCGCGGATTAGTACTGAGCTGAACTTCTCGATTCCTATGTAGTTGATGTCAGGGTTTCTAAGAGCTAGCTCAGTAATGAATTGTCCTTTGCCCATTCCGATTTCGATGTGGATAGGGTTGTCGTTATTAAATATCTCGTTCCATTTGCCCTTGTTACTGTATAGTGTTTGGCCGTCGTCTTCGTTAAATGTAAATGGACAGGCTTCGATTCTTTCTCTTGAACCTTTTACGTTTCTTAGTCGCATGGTGGTCTCCTTGATTTTATTATTTATTATCCCTCGCTGTGCTCGGGATAAAGATTCTTCGCTGCGCTCAGAATGACATAATTATGTTAGAATGTCATTTCAGTCTAGTAAGAATTATATATAATAAATGTAGTAAAATCAAATAAAATTTGATATAATATAATTAACTATGACTATTTTGTAAGGATTGAGATTATGACTTCAAGTTTTAAGAGATTTATAGCGAGCGTTTTAGCTCTCATTCTCATTATTAATATTATAAGTTTTAGCGCGGTGACGTTGTCATTTGCCAAGAAGAAGAAGGTCAATGAAGTAACGGAAGAGTATCTTCAGACGGAGGCCAAGGCGCCTTCTACCTATTCTGATTCCGTGGTTTTGATGGATGCTAAGACAGGAGAGGTGCTTTATTCCAAGAACGGCAAGAAGAAGGTTCACCCTGCGTCAACAACCAAGGTTATGACCGCTTTGGTTGCTTTAGAGAACAACGACCTTGAAGACACAATCACTTACACTGCTGACGAGGTTTTGGGACTAGAGGAGAACTCTTCGTCAGTTGCGCTTGATATCGGTGAGACTATCACTGTAGAGCAGTCTTTGTATGCTGCTATGCTTGAGTCGGCAAATGAATGCTGTAACGGTTTGGCTGACAAGACCGCCGGAAGCATTGAAGGATTTGCTGATATGATGAACAAGAAGGCAGAGGAGCTTGGTTGTGTCAAGACTCACTTTGTCAATGCTAACGGACTTTATAACAAGAATCACTATACCTGTGCATATGATCTTGCTTTGATTACAAGAGCTGCGATGGCTATAGATGATTTCAAGAAGATTACGGGTACTAAGGTTTACGAGGTTCCACCTACTAACAAGCAGAAAGAGACCAGATACTGGAGGAATCACCACAACTTTATCAACAACGATCTTCCTTATGACAGCGAGATTTTCACGGTTCTTGGTGGTAAGACGGGATATACGGTACAGTCAAGTTACTCACTTGTAACATTTGCCAAGTCTAACACAACAGACCTTGAATTGATATGTGTTACGATGCATTGTGATGCTTACGGCAACTACAATGGCAAGGGATTTAACAGAACTTTTACTGATGCTAATGCGATGTTTAAGTACGGATTCAACAATTTCACTTCAATCTCTGCCAACATCAACACCGAGTCAGATCTTGAAGAGGATGATTTAGACGCAGTTACCAAGACTTACAGTCTATTGCAGGACAAGAGATTTATATCATTTTCTGCAACGGATGACTGTGAGGTTGTAGTTTCTAACGATTTTGATGTTAATCAGCTTAAAGGTACATTTTTATATGACTCGGACGGAGCCGGAGACACCCAGGGTAAGTGGGGTTCATACGAGTTTAGAAGCGGGTCTAATGTTATTGCATCGACAGATGTTTTCTACGAACTTAACGAACAGGTTATCAAGAAGCTTTACCACAAGAGGATTGAGCCTAACAAGCAAGAGAAGGTTAATCATTTGCTTGTTGTAATCGGTGCTGTAGTAGTTATTGGTGCAGCTTTATATGTAATTATCATGCTTTGCGTCAAATACAAGCTTTTGTCTATACTTATTAAGGGCAAGGATATATTTGACATTTCCAAGAAGACGAGCTTTACGTTTAAGCCTAAGAGAAAGCGCATTAAGAAGATGAAGGCGCCTGATCTTGGGTACTTGACGCCTAAGAAGAAGAGGTTTCACAGGAAAAACAATAAGAACAAGTTAAGGTTCTAGTTTTTTAGCGTAAGGGAGTGATAGTTATGGCATATTCACAGTATGACGAAGATATCGATTATTCTCTTAACGAAATAGTTGTCGACATTTCAAGGGATTCCTTGATTGCAAATGTCGAGATTATAACTGATGGCTCTTATGAACTTTCCGAGACCGAGCTCTATGAGTTTCTTTATGCCTATGAGCTTTCCGAGTCTCGCATTGATAAAGAGCTTGTTTCAGATATTGTAAAAAGGCATAGATATAATGTTGCATTACCTGTGGCAGAGGGCATTGCGGCTGTTGACGGTGTTGATGGGTACTTTGAGTATTTCTTTACACAGACTGATGTGAAGCCTAAGCCACTTATTCTTAACGACGGTTCAGTCGATTATTCAAGTGTCAATTTTGTAGGTACTGTCTCTGTAGGAGACAAGATTGCCTGCTATCATCCGCCTGTTAAAGGTACTCCCGGCATCGATGTTTTTGGTCAGGAGATTCCACCTAAAGAGGGCAGAGATTATCCAACTCCAAGTCTTAGAAACTGTAGATACAACCCTGCTAATAACTGCTTTTATGCAGAGAAAGAAGGCAGAGTTAACGCTTCAACCGGTCGTATTGAGGTTATTGAGGAGATTCAGATTAACTCTGATGTCAACGCAGCGTACGGTAATATCGATTTTATCGGTAACGTAGTCATCAATGGAAATGTTGAAGAGGGTGTTGAGATTAGAGCGAGTGCTGATGTGACTATCAACGGTCTGGTACAGAATTCGCGCATTTACGCCGGTGGAGATATCACTATTGATTCAGGTGTTCACGGTGGTAAGAACTGTGATATTGAGTGTGGTGGAACGTTGACGGCGAGATTTATTGAGCACGCCAAGATTACTGCACACATGGATGTCGTGTCTAATTATATACTAAGCAGTAGGATAAATGCCGGTAGTAGTGTAATTGTCAATAATGGCGTTGGAATAATCGCCGGTGGCAAGATCTATGCGGGCTTTAAGATTGATGCTAACCGCATTGGCAATAAGCAGGGTGTGGATACATGGGTTATGGTAGGTATAACCGGTGATGAAGACAAGAATGCGGAAGCAGCACAGATTGACATAGATGAGACATTTGCACGCATACCTGTAATTACAGAGGAAGAAGAAAAGCTCTACGCCGTCGAGAACAAGAATGACGATGTCAGACATCGCTTGCAGTCCGTTAGGCGAGAGCTTGTCAGAGAATACAACAAACAATCATTTGCAACCTATACACTTGCCAATATCAGAAATCAGGAAGATAAGAACAAGCCTCCAAGATATATCATGGCTAAGACCATGTATAGCGGAGTGGTTGCATTTATTGATACTAAGCAGTATCCGGTAACATTTGACCAGAGTGATATCATCTTAAAGAGCGGAGAAGATGACAGTAACGAGGAACAATACTTTAGATGATTATTGCTTAAGAACCACATCTTTCTTCTTAAGGCGGTAAGCTACGAACTTATCTAAGAGATAGCTTAATATGCCAAATGCAGGAACGCCCAAGAACATTCCCAAAGGTCCGCCGATAGCGCCTCCGACAGAGATTGCGAAGAGGATAACTATTGGTCTTAAACCTGTTGAGTTACCCAAAATCTTAGGACCCAATATCCATCCGTCAAATGCTTGAAGTGCCAGGATTATGATTCCGAAGGCAATTCCGTGAGACGGCTTGTCAATCAGAAGGATAATGATGCCGGGCACTGCACCAATGTATGGTCCAAAATAAGGTATCATGTTAGTTATCGCTACAATTACGGAGATTAGGACTGCGTATGGAAGTCCTGCTATGCTCATAATTATGAGACACAAGGTTCCGATAATCAGTGAATCTATGGTCTTGCCAATGAAGAATGATTTACATATCGCATTACAATCCCTGATAATGGTGAAGAATGACTCAGAGTGCTCTTTAGTGAGGAAAGCATATGTTACCTTAGAAAGATAGCTCTTGATTCTTCTCTTGTCTATGATTAAGTATATTGAAACGATAAGTGCAATAAATGTGTTTACCAAGAATCTTACAAATGATACTCCGACACCATAAACAGCAGGAAGAAGATTAGACAAGTTGTCGGTTATGGTCTTCTGAAAATTAGGAAGATAGTCATTGGTAATCTTAGCAACCGTTGCCTCGTCTATAGCCACGTTCTTGTTCTTGTAAACGTACTTGTCAAGCAAGTCAAATAACTTGTCTACGATGTCCGGAAGCTGATAAACAAGGTCGGTGACACTTTTTATCATTTGCGGAATAATGAAACTAATACATAATACTACGATTCCCAAAACAACGGCATATGACGCGGTTATAGAAAGAGCCCATTTGACAGCGTGCTTCTTAAGCTTGAATAGCTTCGTAAATACAGAATCATAGAGCATATTGACCATAGGATTGATTAGGTAAGCTAAGAGAAATCCTATAAAATAAGGCGCAATGATAGTTCCGATGGAACCAAGCAGCTTGGTTGTTGACTCCCAGTGAATAATAATTCTATATGCAACAAGCGTAATAAGAACGACCATTATCACATAATTGCTTATAGTGAAATAGTCGGACTCCGTATCTATGCGCTTCTTTTTCTTTGGTTTGGTGTCAGTGCTTTTGTCATCCATAATATCCCTCCGGAGATTAACTTTATTTCATTATAACAAAATATGTCTTATATTGCCACAAAAGAATAACCCGGCATATGCCGGGCCATCTTAGGTGTGGATCATTATGAAAATGTAGTCGTCATCCTTTGAAGTCGAAATGTTGTCCGACAGCTTTCTCTGACTCTGTCATGACATTCTCTAAGGAAGAACTGATTGCGTAGTCTGAAACCTTGCTTAATAGGTCATCGATTGATGAAGCGTTGATATCCACATATTCTCTGTCATCAACAGGGATACCGTCCTCATCAGGCTTAAGACGCTCAGACATCTCTTCCTTCTTGGCTTTGGCGTTCTCCTTAGCCTTTTCTAGTCTCTCTTCTTTCTCTCTCTTCTCGGTTGCCTTCCTCTCCTTAAGTTTGGCTTCCTTCTTGGCTTTCGCCTTCTTCTCCATGATCTTGGTCTGGTTGTCAGATGCCTTCTCTAATGTTGCAAAAAATGAAGTATTGCCGTTAGAATCAACGCTCATACCAAAGTTCTTAACAGATGCGCCGGTTGAGCTTAAGCTGTTCTTGGCCTGCTGCATAAGCGTTTCACTCATCTTGATGATACCCTCATATTTCTTTTTGTAGGATTCATCTGTAGCCATGCGCTCAAGTTTCTCCTCATCAATAAGGATAACCATGCCGTTAGCATTGCCGTAAGCGGATGCATTCTGTTGAACCTGCGACTTCATATCGTTGCTTACCAATATAAAGTTGGAGTTGGAAAACTTACCTTTAAGCTCCTTATAATAGTCCTTAGCTGCATCAGACAGCTTGACATCACCGATTGCCATGCCATATTCTTCAGTGTTGGTTGGGACTAATGAGCTTGTGTTAGGGATAGGTGACCATGGTTTGGTCTCTACCTTGCCGACTTCAGCCTTAGCGGCTGCTTGATTAGCTTTGGTGGCGTTCTTGGTATCTAGGGACTTATCTATTGTCTCTTTGGTTTTGTTCGCGTTAAATGCCTTCTGAAATGCTGTAGTCTGTTGATACGATGCAACGCCATAGAAATTAGATGCCATATACATACCTCCTTGTATTGATATTTGGAAAATCCTTTTTCCATAGATAATATAAGGACATACTCGTAGTCCTCATCTAATATATCGGAGGCTTCCTACCGGTTGTTAACCCGCTTTGAAAAAATTTTTTTTAAAAATTTAAAATTAGGGGTTGATTTTTTTGAAACAATGTAATATAATCATTCTTGCGTTGTTAAAACAACCGAATACATGCACCATTAGCTCAGCTGGTAGAGCAGTAGACTCTTAATCTATTTGTCCAGGGTTCGAATCCCTGATGGTGTATTTTTAGGTTCCTGTTTGGCGGAATGTACCGCTGGGTAGGGACTTATTTTTTTATGTTAGAAGCCTATACCGTTCGGTATAGAAAGTTCTTGCTATTATACCTGAATTCGTTTATACTAGTATCATAAAATACAAATGACAAGGAGAGATTATATGGCATGGTATGACAGCGCGGTGTTCTATCACATTTACCCGCTTGGACTTTGCGGATGTCCGCATGACAACACAGATGAGACGGTAGGTTCTCATTTTGACAAGCTCAATGAATGGGCAGAGCACGCACACAGAATAGGTTGTAACGCAATCTACATCGGACCTCTTTTCGAGTCCGGCTCACATGGATATGACACTATTGATTACAGGATGGTTGACAAGCGTTTAGGAACTAATGACGACTTTAAGGCATTTGTCGCTAATTGCCACAATATGGGCATGAAGGTTATTGTAGACGGTGTGTTCAACCATACAGGCAGAGGGTTCTTCGCATTTCAGGATGTGCTTAAGAACAGAGAGAATTCGCCATATACAAGCTGGTATTGCAACTTGAACTTCTGGGGCAATAATGAGTACAATGACGGTTTTTCCTACGACAACTGGGGCGGTCACAACCTGCTTGTTAAGCTTAATATGTGGAATCAGGATGTCAAGAACTATCATTTTGACACGGTTCGTTTCTGGGTAAATGAATTCGACATCGACGGAATCCGTCTTGATGCGGCAGATGTGCTTGATTTTGGCTTTATGCATGACTTAAGAGGAGTTTGTGATTCCATAAAGCCTGAATTCTGGCTTATGGGCGAGGTTATCCATGGTGATTATTCACGCTGGGCCAATGAAGGTATGCTTCATTCAGTTACCAACTACGAGCTTCATAAGGGACTGTTCTCGGGTCACAATGACCACAACTATTTTGAGATAGCACATTCGATTAAGAGGCTTCTTGGTATTGTCGGCAAGGATTTCAGATTGTACACCTTCACCGACAATCACGATGTTTCAAGGATATACAGCAAGCTTAACAACAAGCAGCATATGTTCAATGTGGCTTTGCTTCAATATACGGTTCCCGGTATTCCTTCGATTTATTATGGTTCGGAGTTTGGGATTGAGGGTGACAAGAATAGGGATTCAGACTGGAACTTAAGACCTGATCTTAATCTTGCTGATTTTAACGAGATGGATGAGCTTCCACATCTCTTCACCAAGCTTGGCAAGCTTAAGCAGCGATTCCCTGAGCTTACCTACGGTGATTATCAGGAGCTTTATCTTACTACAAGGCAGTTTGCATTTGCAAGAGTATTGGATGGTAAGGCTGTTGTTACTGCGCTTAACAACGATGATAACCCTGCTCATATGGAGATTAATCTTCCGGTCGGTGCAAGTCAGGCTATCAATCTTCTTACGGTTGAGGAGGAAGAGACTGACAAGGACGCAGCTAATGACGCTTTAATTGCTCATAGAACCGATATTAAGAATGGTTTGATTGAGAAGGCAGGCGAGCTTATCGGTGCTGCTTCAGAGATTTCATTTAAATCAAATGACGTCAAGGCAGCGGTTGAAGCTTATGATGTAAATGAAAGCGAGATTGGACCTTCTGTTAACCCATCACTTAATGCTTTAAGGGGTGCAATTGACAATATCAATCGTGTCTATGAGGAGTTTTGTAAGAAGTCAGGAGTATCCATGAATCTTTCGGGAGATGTCGGAGATTTAAGCGGAGAGCATCTAGAGCTTAGAGACGGAAGATTGATAGTGGATTTACCTGCTAATCGCGGTATAGTGGTATATTTAAGTTAATATTTATATAGTTGCGGCGATTATGATAATCGCCGCTTTTTTAGCAAATGGATTCATAATCCGGATAAGCTTACACAATAGGTATCATAATAGTCACTTTATATGTATCATCCGGATTAACATCCATAATCCCATTGTAGCGGTTTACGATATTTTCTATATTTGATAGTTGTTGATTCTTATTGGTTATCCCAATATTCTCTGAACTTTCTTCCGACAGGTATGCGGTCTTTTACTCCACTGATGCATATGGATTTATCTGAAATATTGTATTGTAACGTGTGGTTTGTATTAACTATATAAGATTTATGACATTGAACAAAGTTAGCAGGTAGCTGGGATATAACTTTTTTAAGAGACTCTGATTTAGACAGATAACTGTTATCTGCTGTGTGAATTATAAGATTATGACCAATAGACTCTATGTATATAATCTCTTTTGTAATAATGTGAAGTCTTGAAGAGTTAACCCCTTTTACATCCAGAACCGGGGGCAATGGCTCGGGCATAAGAAGCATTTTGTTAATGGATTTAATAATGGTTTCATTCATATATGGCTTCTTAATAAAATCATAACAGTGGGTCGTTACAAAAGCTTCTTCAAGCCTGTTAGAGACAGAAGATATGTATATCATCGGAGCAAATTCATATTCTGGTAAGCTTCGTATGTATCTTGCAAAATCCAATCCATCTTTCATTTCCGGATTGTTGCCAAGATCTATATCCATAATAAAAAAGGAAAATGGTTGGTGCTCATTAAATTGTTCAACACCTTCAGAGTAAGTTTGAGCACTATAAGCAATTATTTCAGGAAATACTTCTTTAATCAGATTTTCTATTCTTTGAATCTGAAAAGAATCATCCTCTAAGATTAGAACGTTTTTCATAAAACTAAACCTCCACTGTGAATACTATATATGTTTTTTTCTTATCTGGAGAATACTCATTCATCACCATAAAATATCCATCATAGTTTAATATAATTTTCTTTAAATTATATAGACCAAATCCATGAGATTTTATGTCTTCTTTAGTGGTGTATCCTTTGGTGAATAGCTTTTCCTGGAGAGTGGGTGTAATTTTAGGACCCTCATTTTTGGTTTTGATTATTATTCTGCTATTCTTGCTTCCCAGTGTTACTTCACATGCTTCGTTAGTGGGTGTTGCATCTAACATGTTATTAATCATGATACTTAGAATATCTACCAGTTCATTTTCCGAAACCTTTGTAGTAATATTGTAATTTGTAATGGTTACATTAAGATGTTTGTTGATTGATTTAGCCTCATTAATTTTGGAGAATATTAGTGCTGCAAGAAGCTTGTAGTTTAGTTTAAGTATATCATATTCGTTTGTGATAATTGTTAGTTTATCTGAATATTTTAAGAGTTCTTCTTTTAATGTGTCATAATCAAGACATACATTTACAAGAGAAATGATTGAGTTAAGTCTATCTTCATATTGATGTTGTGTTCTTCGGATTTCCGTAATCATTTCCTGCATTAGCGAGGAATTAAACTCTGTGTTTTTAAGAAGAATTTCTTTTTGAAGTAATCGTTGCTCCTCGTATGCTATCAGCAGATTGAGAGTAATGACAATTAAAACGCAGATTCCAATAAATATTATATTCATGTTATAAATGTCAGGTTTAACCTTATAGTAATAATCAATAATTTGAAGAAAAGCAAATGCATTTATAACAATTAGCTTTAAAGGGTTATTCTCCTTTGTGAGATAGTGAAAGAATGGATGGAGATTTATTAGTTTGGTTAAAATATATACAAGTATAATAGTTAACAAATTAGCTAAAAGACCAAACCGGTAATTATCTATATTACTAGTAAATAAATGTGCTGTGAATGCAATAATTTCTTGAATTATATATGTCAAAGTGTAGTTGATTATATAGAGTGAAATAATATCTGATATTCTAGGATTATACATGTAGATTATTGATATTATTTCGATTATAAGCAGAGTCAGCTTTTGTAGGGCAAATGAGTCTATAATCAGCTCTGCAATTAAACCCAACAGAGGAAATATAATAATATAAATAATTAGTTTTCTAAATCTAAAGTGCTCGGATTTAAAACCAATACCAAGAAGAGCAGAATACAGGACAATATATAGTATGTATTCTTCAATGTAATTTAAATATATAATAAAGCTGTATATCATATCTATTTCCTTCTCCTTATTTATATTCTTAATTATACACTATTTCAGTTTAAATGGAATACAGTATTTAGGTCGTTTGCGCTACTGAGAGGTTGTTTGTGCAGAATTGTTGAAAGTGTAGGATGGAAAATGTATATTGAAATCAGGAGGTGTTGGTGTGGAAGTGATTTTTATGAATATAAGTCAAGTAATTACAGATAGAATAGAAGAAAGGGTAGAATTATCATCAGACGAGAAAGAGATAATCAAGTACCAACTTCGAATGATGATTTCAGAATATATGATGTTTCTTTTTATGTTAGTAGTAACACTTATGTTTGGCAAGCATATTGAGTTTATACTGGCATATGGTTCAATGAGATTATCGCGAACGTATATAGGGGGAATCCACCAGGATTCTTATTGGAAATGTTGTATACACACTATTATGTTTTTTTCGTCTGTATTGTTATGTGAAAATTACTTAAACTTTCTACAATTTGAAGTAATTTTTCCGATTTTCTTAGTTGTAGATATGGTTTTTGCGCCTTTGCCATCAAAAGAGAGGGGAGAATATGGATTGCATTCAAAAAAAGAATGAAAATATTTTCACTTGTTGGTTTAATTATATGTTTTTTATTATGCGTCAAGCTAATAAAATATGAAAGTACTATACTTACGACGCTGTTATTTGTGCATTTTGAATTTATGATTAGGGTCGTGAGGGAAAGGAGGAACCTATGCTTGAATTATTCTGTAAATTGATTCTGGCATTTGCAAATGCGGATGCTTATATGTCTTGTTCAGGTCGTAAATGGGGTGAAGAAGATATGCCGGCTATTTTAAAGAATCTTAATAAGAAGTAGTGGGTCTTGATTAAGTAATTAAATCTATTTGTTAGAGACCATGGGAACAGACTCAGTAGTTTTCTATATTGTTTTGTATCTTGTTAATTTATATTGTTGAAATGAAAGAAGGTTTAATCTATGAAAAGAAGTATAATATTTATTGTGTTGTTAATGATAGTATTAATTTTTTGTGAAACTTGGGATATTCGGAATACAAGTGCAGAAGATATACCTATCATAATGAATAAATATACGGAAGCAGTTAACAACCAAGATGTGGAGTCATATTTAGAATTGTTTGTAGATTATCAAAAAAAGATGATGAAAGATTATTTAAAGTGTAATTCAACTAAGAGTTTCTTCAATAATGAAGAAATAAGGGTTTTAAAATGCAAAGAGATTTCGTTAGATTCTGCTAGGTTATGTACTGATTTATCATCTGATAATTTGAAAGCGTATAAAGACGTTAGGTGCTATTATGCTCACTTGCAAAACAAAAATATTGATTGTTCTGAATGGAGAGATAGTTTTTTTGTTGTTATAACAGGCGAGGAATATGATAAGCAAAGAATAATAAGATTATCAGAAGCTGATATAAATGAAGCGGAAAGAGAAGGCTTTTCGTTTAATATAGTGGAAGAAACTGTGGCGAAAAAAAAGCAAAATGAATTAGTCGATAAAACTGCTTATATTAATAAAGCAGGAAAGTCGATTTCTCAACCTAGTGTTATTACCGTATATTTTACAAACGGGATAAATACAAGTCATTATAAAAATTACAAAGCGACTATTTCATTCGATAGTTATATAAGAAATGTTTTGCCTAACGAGTTCATTACAAGTTACTACTCATCATATGCAGCATATAAAAAATCAACTGCAATGGCTGCAAAAATGTATGGGTGGTATAATAAAATACACTCTAAGTGGAATTTTGCGCCATATTATTCAGATGTGATGGATAATACCAATGATCAAATATATATTTACGGAACCGAAAATAAATACAGCAAGGATGCGTGGAATTCAATAACAAATAAAGCTTTAGTGGATTCTAGTGGTGTTGTTTTTCAAACGCAATATCTCGCTAATAGTGGAGAAAAGGGAAGTGGAATATTAAATGCTACGAAGGCTTTAAGTAAAGCGCAGAATGGAGAATCATATACTTCAATACTCAAGTTCTATTATAATAATAGTTCAAACGCAAATAATAAAACAGTGAAAATTGTCAGTTACTAGAGTGGATGTGATTTCTATGAAGAAAGCTATAATAGTTTTAGGCTTAATAATTGTAATTGAATCTGCAATTATTATGTTGTTGGGATGGGAATTATATTTTGAACCTAAAAAAGATAAAAACGCTGATGATTTTAAAATAACCGGTGTTGATTTTTTACAGGATAATGTTAAAGTTGGCTGTGATAATAATTGGTATAATTTTGACGCTGATAAGGATATCACAATTAAAGTTGAGTATTCTGGGAATCCTAATTATATGACAGCATATATAACTCCGATAGGAAGCAATACTGCTGATTTAAGAAAACCACTTAAGACAGTTCATATTGATTCACCAAGTGGGAATACAGTTTTTTCTGTTCCGGCTTCTTTGTTAAATGGGGTATATATTGATTTTGAAATGAGTTATATTGATAAACGTACAAATTCAGAAAAATACTCTTGTAGTACTGATTAGGAGAGTTTGAAAAACGCTGTTTCCTGGTATTGCTATTCTTAATCATGTGGACAGGCTCTGTGGGTTTCTGGACGTAAATAACCTGCAAGCGGTCAAAAACGGAGGATGAACAGCTTATACTAACCGCTTACCCTCCGGTTTTGACCGCTTGCAGTAATTTATGGTTATGTACATTAGTTATGTGATATTATCCGTATATCACATAGCATTTGATAGATGTGAAATAATTTAAGGAGGAATAAGCTATGCGCAAAGTTTTATCAGGATTATTAAAAAAACAAGGTGCAGTATTATGTGCGCTTGCAGTTTTGGTAACATCTTAGGGTGCAATTGTTCCAATTCGATCGGATACAGTAACAGTTAATTTGTATTAATGAGAGGTGAGGTTTATGAAAAAA
>CAMVPR010000020.1 GCA_947169385.1 uncultured Lachnospiraceae bacterium
TTCTATTTGGAAATAGAGGACTGTTTTTTTGGGATACTTTTCTTTACGGGTATCCGGATGAAGATGATTATGAATATGTGGATGATGTTGAGATGGATGAGTAGTGGATGGTCTTTGAAGTAAGCCAAGAAAGGAGAACCACGGGGACGGGTTTGGTGGTTCTTATGGAATGAGAATTCATATGAAATGAGGTGAATTGTGTGAAGAAAAAATGGATAATCATTTGTTTTGGAATTGTTTTAGCATTGTTGGTTATATATTTTATTCACACTAAAAAAGAAGAAAGGGAGAAACAATCATACTATCAAGAGATGAAGCTTGTGCCGACATCAGTTGAAGGAGCAGACAAAATTCGTTTTATTTGTAGCTTCGGTCAGAAGTTTATTGTAAGTCAAGATGCAATAGATATGATAACAGATTCTGTTCAGCATATGGAATTGTCGTATTTTGATTGGCAGGGTTATCAGGAAGAGATGAAAGGCACGAATGGTAGTGCAACAACCTGGCAAGTAATCGGATTATGTACGAGAGACAATTCGACACCCTTTTTTACCATTGAAATAGGTGACGAATCCCGAGGAGTGGCGTATTTTATTGATGATGGGAAATATACTTACGCATGCAAGAAGCATAACGATGAGCTTGATAAGTTTTTTTCATATTACTGGAATTTGCTTCGTGAAAATTCATCTTGACTAAAGGAAACCACGGGGACAGGTTTGATGGTTTTATTTAGGAACCGGTTGAAATATCGCATGATAATAACTATATAAAAAAAGATATGCTTCATATGAATATGAACAGCTAAAATAGTAATACACCGAATAATTAAGGTTTTTTACAAATAACTTTTATTTAGGAGAATATTATGTATGAGATAATAGCGACAGACGGGCTTGCTAAGAGTGCGAGGTTTCACACCGTGCACGGTGTGATTGAGACACCGGTGTTTATGAATGTAGGCACGATAGGTGCGATTAAGGGTGCGGTTTCGACAGAGGATTTGGAGGGTATTGATACGCAGGTGCTTTTATGTAACACCTATCATTTGCATGTGAGACCGGGAGATGAGATAGTAAAAAGACTTGGCGGACTTCATAAGATGGTGGTCTGGGATAAGCCTATTCTGACAGATTCTGGAGGATTTCAGGTATTTTCGCTCGCCGGACTTAGAAAGATTAAAGAAGAAGGAGTAACTTTTCAATCGCATATAGACGGCCACAGGATATTTATGGGTCCTGAGGAGAGCATGAGGATTCAATCGAATTTAGGCTCGACTATTGCGATGGCATTTGACGAGTGCCCTGACAGTACGCTCGGACGCGATTATATTAAGCCTAGTGTTGAGAGGACCACAAGATGGCTTGTCAGATGTAAGGAAGAGATGGATAGACTTAATTCCTTGCCTGACACAATTAATCCTAAGCAAATGCTATTTGGAATCAATCAGGGTGGCGTCTTCTCTGACATAAGAATTGAGCACGCTAAAGAGATAGCCAAGCTTGACCTTGACGGATATGCGATTGGTGGTCTTGCCGTTGGCGAGACGCACGAAGAAATGTATAGGGTTCTTGATGATGTAGTTCCGCATTTGCCTAAGAATAAGCCTACATATCTCATGGGCGTTGGAACACCCGCTAATATATTAGAGGCAGTGGACAGAGGGGTTGATTTCTTCGATTGCGTTTATCCTACTAGAAATGGCAGGCACGGGCATGCTTATACCAATCATGGCAAGCTTAATATGCTGAATGCGAAATTTGAGTTGGATGAAAGGCCGCTTGATGAGACCTGTAACTGCCCGACATGCAGAAGGTACACGAGGGCCTATATAAGACATCTCTTTAAGGCAAAGGAAATGCTTGGGATGAGATTATTGGTGCTCCATAATCTGTATTTTTACAACAACATGATGAAGGAAATCAGGGAAGCGATAAGAGGCGGTTATTTTAAGGAGTATAAGCAGGATAAATTAAATCGTATTCAGGGATAATTTACTGATGAAATCTGTAGCGGCGGGCGAGACTTGCCGCTACAAATGTATAGAAACCACAAAACCACGGGGACGGGGTTGATGGTCCGTGGCGGTCTAAAATGCACGTTCATGTCATATTTTCGACCGTTCATGTTAAATTTTCGACCGTTCATGTAAAATGTGTTGATTTTATAAAAAAATGTGATAGGATGATAAATGAATCCGGATTATAATATTTTAATCTTAGCTTTACAATGAGTTAGGAATCAATGGTTCAGGAATTAATCCTGTAGCAGCTAATAATAAGGAGGAATGGAGTAGTGGATAAAATGTTTTTTAACAACACAGTGAAAAAGCTAATCGGTTATATACTGATTATTGCGCTTCTTGTATCACAGCTTGGATTAAATGTATATGCAGATGGTACAAGTGGTGATGCGTCTAAGGATGCTGCTGATGTGACGGCGGAAGTATCAAAAGATGCTGTTGCTACAACAGAGGCACCTAAACAGGAGGGCTCTTCAGATGCGGAGAAGGAGCAGGGTGTAAGCTCCGACGGTTGGGATTTTTATTATGATGTGTATGATGAGGAGGTTACAATTAAGGGTGCGAAGTATATGTATAACTCTAACCTCGTTATTCCGGCTTATATAGACGGATACCCGGTCAGACATATAGCTTATGAAGCTTTTTACGATTCCGGTATACAAAATGTTGAACTGCCGGACACTCTGTATTCGATTGATTCGTATGCATTTGCATATTGTGAAGGAATAACCGGGATAACTATTCCTAAGAATGTCAAATCGCTTGGTTCCGGAGTCTTTTACGGATGCGAGGGATTGACCGGGGTTACATTTCTCACTAATCAGATAAGCACTATACCTTATGGGGCGTTTAGATATTGTAAAAAGCTTAAAAATGTAAACATTCCGTCTTCCGTAAAGACAATCGACAGTAATGCATTCAGCTTATGTACTTTACTTAATAAGGTTACGTTTAATGAAAAATTAAACTATATCAGGGATGGAGCCTTTGAGGATTGCTATGCTCTTACAAGCATTAAGATTCCTGCGTCTGTCAGAAATATTTCTGAGAGTGCGTTTGAGAATTGTACCAAGATTAAGACTGCAACAATCAGTGGCAAAAGAACAAAGCTTGGAAAGAGGTGCTTTGCTAAATGCAAGGCACTCAAAAAGATTACTATTCCGGCGAATGTGAGCACGATTCCGGAAAGTGCTTTTTATAACTGCCAATCATTAAACAGCGTTAAGCTTAACGGTAAGCTTAAGATTATAAAGAAGAAAGCATTTGCAGGCTGTGAAAAGCTTAAATCCATTAAGCTTTCCTCTAAGATATATGCGATAGGTGACGGCGCATTTGAGGATTCGGGATTGACCTCCGTCAAATTCAACAAAGGTCTTAAGTATATCGGTAACGGTGCATTCTGCGGCACAAAGCTCAGCAGTGTTAAGCTTCCGGGGAAGGTGGCGTATATTGGCAACAGGGTATTTAAGAATTGCAAAAAGCTTAAGAGTATAAGCATTCCTGCGAGTGTAAAGGGCTTGAATCCCGGCGCATTAGGAGGTTGCTACAGCCTTAAGAGTATTACGGTATCGTCAAAGAATAAGAAATACAGCTCTAAGGATGGAGTTCTGTTTAACAAGGATAAGAGCTCCCTTCTTCAGTATCCTATGAATAAGAAAACAAAATCTTATTCGGTACCGGGCTCGGTTAAAATGATAAGAAGCCGGGCGTTTGAAGGCAATCCGTATTTGAAAACCTTAAGCGTCGGGGCGTACAGTATTCACAGCTATGCATTTGCCGACATGAAGAGCCTTACTTCGGTAACGTTGAGAAACGGTGTCGGAATCATAGAGAAGGGAGCTTTTGAAGAAGACAAGAGGCTTGCTAAAGTTAACATGGCAGGTTCCGTTAAGAAGATATATGCTCATGCATTTGCATATACACCGGTTAAGAAGATGATGATTCCTTCCGGCATAACCAAACTGGAGGTAAGCGCATTTTATCAGTGTAACAATATTTCAGAATATACCGGAAGCGGCAGCGGGACATATGTTGTACGAAACGGAGTCCTCTACAGCAATAAAGGCAAGACGCTTCTTCGTTATCCGCCTAAGAAGAAGGGCACATCATTTACTGTTCCTGAAAATGTTACAAAGGTTGCACAAGATGCGTTTAAGGATGTAACTTCTCTCAAGGAATTGAGCTTTAACAAGGGTATTAAGAATCTTGGCAGCGGCTCTATAGTAAATTGTAAAAATCTGCAGCAGATTGTTTTTTGTGAGGGCACTAAGCTGTCGTCGGGTTCTTATGCAGTATATGATTGTGACAGACTTGCCGTTATAGTTGGGCCTAAGAATTATATTCTTTCCAATATGGCGCGTAATGCAAATGCTACCTTGATTACATTGTAAGAACAATTGTGGTATACCATGTCATTCTTCTCGCTACTTCAGATGACGTTGAGTTGCCCCTATATCTGTGAATTAACTCTTGACTAGATTAAAAAAAGCAAGTACAATCTCTTATTGAGATATTTAATAAGAATGGAGTTTTGTTATGAGTACTTTTACAATGCTTTTATCAACAGGAGCTAAGGCGCCTACTGCAGGTTCTACCGTCGGTATGATTATCTTTTATGTGGTAATTATTATCGGTATGTTATATTTAATGGTTATCAGACCTTCTAAGAATCAGCAGAAGTCACTTAATGAGATTACATCAAGTCTTGAGGCAGGAGATTCAGTTCTTACAGCTTCAGGTTTTTATGGTGTTGTTGTTGATGTTAATGACGAAGTGGTTGTTGTTGAGTTTGGAAGCAACAAGAATTGCCGTATTCCTATGAAGAAGGCAGCTATACAGGCTGTAGAGAAGCCTGATGGTACTACTATTTCAATGGATAGATAATTGTTAGGGCGTTGGTATAACCGACGCTCTTTTTTAGGAGGTATTGATATGAAGCATATTATTTCCTGTGAACAGTTTGATGCAGAGTGGTTAGAGAGATTGTTTAACCTCGCGGATGATATGATGGAGCATCCGGAAGAATATACTCAGAGTCTCAGACATAAGGTTATTGCTACGATGTTCTTTGAGCCAAGTACAAGGACAAGGTTATCATTTGAAGCTGCAATAATGCGACTCGGTGCAAGGAATATCTCTACGGAGAATGCAAGAGAGGCGTCATCTGCAACCAAGGGAGAGACTTTAGAGGATACAATAAGAGTTGTAGCGGGCTATACAGACGGAATTGTTATGAGACACTTTGATAAGGACGCTGCACTTAGGGCGGCACAGGTGTCTACCGTTCCTATATTCAATGCGGGGTCAGGTTCCGGTGCGCACCCTACACAGGCTCTTTTGGATATGTATACCATCCACAAATGCAATAAGAGCTTTAATCACTTGAGTGTTGCGGTAGTCGGAGACTTGCTCTTTGGAAGAACTGTTCATTCACTTATCAAGCTTTTGGCGGTATATGATCACGTTATCATTTACGGATTGTCAAGCAGACATTTTGCTCTTCCGAAAGAATATGTTGATTACTTGAAGATTCATAATGCTACATATATCCCATGTGAGAGTTTTGATGAGCTTCCGGAGAATATAGATGTAATCTATAACACAAGGACACAGCTTGAGAGATTTACAGAAAGCGACCTTGCACCTAAGGAGTTCATAGTCAATAAGAAGGTTTTGAATCGTTTTAGCGATGACACCATTCTTCTTCATCCGCTTCCTCGTAATGCCGAGATATCACCGGATGTTGATGACGATCCTAGAGCTATGTACTTTAAACAGGCTCATTATGGAATGTGGGTAAGAATGGCACTTTTGCACGATACGATACTTAATCAATAGTTGTTTATCGGCAGTATAACTGATAATAGTGTGAAGATTAAAAAAACTCTTTTATTTAGAAAATGATTGTGTTATAATGTTATCGTTTATGGTGCGGAAGATAGCTCTAAAGGGCGTTTTTACGCACAATTTAAGTACATAAGGAGGTTCTTTCTATGAAGCGTATTAAGACTTTAACAGGTAAGACATTTAAGGAGACAGCTGCTAAAGGTGGTTGTGGTGAGTGCCAGACTTCATGTCAGTCAGCATGTAAGACTTCTTGTACAGTAGGTAACCAGACCTGTGAGAGCCAGAAGTAATTGATTGATTTGGTTATAAGTAATGCTTGATGAAAGGCTATTTTGATAATAGCCTTTTTGTCTTGCGATTATAATATTTTGAATGGAGTATTCTAATGATACATCAATACCGAAGCAATGGGTATAATATTGTAATGGATGTTTGTAGTGGTGCGGTCCATGTTGTTGATGATGTCACATATGATTTGATTGAGGAGTATGCTAAAGTTTACGAAGCAATCAATCCGGATGATGAGAAGAAACAGCGTGACTTAACCGAGGGAGAGGTTGATGGTATTGTATCGAAACTCTCTTCTAAATATAGTACTGATGACTTAAAGGAATCGTTAGAGGAGATTGAGGAGCTTATCTCAGACGGAATGCTTTTCGCGCCGGACGAGTATCGCAATATAATCTTCGAATTTAAGAAGAGGAAGACTATTGTTAAGGCTTTGTGTCTTAACATTTCCCACGATTGTAACCTTGCCTGCAAGTATTGCTTTGCATCTGAGGGTGAGTACAATGGTGAACGAGGTCTTATGAGTCTTGAAGTCGGTAAGGCAGCACTTGATTTTCTGGTTGCCAATTCAGGTTCAAGGCGTAATCTTGAGGTCGATTTCTTTGGCGGTGAGCCTCTCATGAACTGGGATGTCATCAAGCAAGTGGTTCAGTACGGAAGAGAATTAGAGAAGACTCATGACAAGCAGTTTAGATTCACGCTTACTACCAACGGTGTCCTTCTCAATGACGAGGTCATGGAGTTTGCCAATAAGGAGTTTGTCAATGTGGTTATGAGTATTGACGGCCGTAAGGAAGTCAATGACCATATGAGACCTTTTAGAGGCGGACAGGGAAGTTACGATATGATACTTCCTAAGTTTGAGAAGTTTGCCGAGAGTCGTAATCAAGACAAGTACTATGTCAGAGGTACATTTACACATAATAACCTCGATTTCTCAGAGGATGTCCTTCATTTGGCTGACTTGGGATTCAAGCAGATATCTGTTGAGCCTGTTGTCGGAGGGCCTGAGGATCAGTATTCTATTAAAGAAGAAGATCTCCCTAAGCTTTTAGAACAGTATGATATATTGGCTAAGGAGATGGTTAAGCGTCATAAGGAAGGAAGGGGATTCAACTTCTTTCATTTTATGATAGATTTAAATCAGGGACCATGTGTTGTCAAGCGATTAGCCGGATGCGGTGTGGGAACTGAATACTTGGCGGTAACGCCATGGGGTGACTTATATCCCTGTCACCAGTTCGTCGGTAATGAAGATTTCGCTATAGGTAATGTCTTTGATGGCGTGACCAATCTTGAACTTCGTGACGAATTTAAGCTATGCAATGTATATGCTAGGGATAAATGCAAGAATTGTTTCGCGAGATTCTATTGTAGTGGTGGCTGTTCAGCTAACTCATACAAGTTCCATGATACTATCACGGATGTTTATGAGGTAGGCTGTGAGCTTGAGCGCAAGAGAGTTGAGTGTGCAATTATGATAAAAGCCGCAATGGCAGAAGAAAAGGAGAATTAGCAATGAAGAATCAGAAGAGCAAGGGCATATTGATTATATTTGCCTTCATTTGCCTTTTCGCTGTATCAGCTTACACTGTATTCTACGGTTTAGGCGCTCAGCATAAGGGTAAAGCTTCACACATTCGTTTAGGTCTTGATTTGGCCGGTGGTGTTAGTATCACATATCAGATCAAGGACAGCGACGTATCAGAGACAGAGATTAACGATACCATCCAGAAGATCCAACAGCGTGTAGAGCAGTATAGTACTGAGTCTAACGTTTACAAAGTTGGAGCTAACCGTATCCAGGTTGAGATTCCGGGTGAGACAGATGCCAACAAAGTGTTAGAGGAACTTGGTAAGCCTGGTTCTCTTTCATTTACAAGAGATGTATCTGGTGAGGCAGTTATCTGTACAGGTTCAGACATCAAGGCAGCAGAGGGTAACTCTATTACTGATTCTACAACCGGAACCAGAGAGTATGTTGTTCAGCTTGAGTTCACCGATGAGGGAACCAAGAAGTTCGGCGATGCTACCTCTGAGATGGTTGGACAGCCTATTTATATATTCTACGATGGAGCAATCATCAGCGCTCCTAACGTTAAGGAAGCTATCACAAGTGGTCAGTGCCAGATTGATGGTATGGAGACATTAGAGGCAGCTAATGAGCTTGCTACTTACATCCGTATCGGTGCACTTCCTGTTGAGCTTGAGGAGTTGTCTTCACAGGTTGTTGCTGCTCAGTTAGGTTCTGAGGCAGTTTCAAGTTCTGTTAAGGCAGGTGCTATAGGTCTTGGTATCGTATGTGCATTCATGATCGTTATCTACTTATGGCCAGGTTTTGTAGCTGCTCTTGCACTTTTAGGATACATTTTACTTACACTTTTAGCTCTTAACGGATTTAACGTAACATTGACGTTACCTGGTATCGCCGGTGTTATCCTTGGTATAGGTATGGCGGTTGATGCGAATGTCATCATATTCACCCGTATAAGAGAAGAGATAAGAGACGGTAAGAGCGTTAAGACAGCTCTTAATGCCGGTTTCCATAAAGCGCTTTCAGCGATTATTGACGGTAATGTAACAACCCTTATTGCAGCAGTAGTGCTCTACTTCATGGGTTCAGGTACTATCAAAGGTTTCGCAACAACATTGATGCTTTCTATCATTCTTTCAATGGTATCAGCAATCTTTGTTACAAGATACTTACTTGAGTCGTTCTACTCACTCGGAGTTCAGAAGGCCGGTATTTACGGTAAAGCTAAACCTACCAAGGTTACCAGATATACTAAGTTCAGCCCATATTGCATGGTTGTATCAGCGATTATTATAATCATCGGTCTTGTTATGCTTCCTGTTAACAAGAATAACAGAGGTTCAATACTTGATTTCGATCTTGATTTCGTTGGTGGTACATCTATTACTCTTACATTAGAGGACAACATGACACTTCAAGAGGCTGAGAAAGTTATTAAGCCTGTAGTTGTTAAGGCTGCTAAGCTTGACGCTGCAACAGTTCAGATGCAGGAAGTTAAGACAGCTAACCAGATAGTAGTTAAGACAGTTGAGTTAACTGTTGATCAGCGTGACGCTGTTCAGACTGCTTTAGAGGAAGACAAGGATATCAAGCTTGCAACCACTATAGAGTCTGAGAATATCTCAGCTACTATTTCAAACGAGATGCGTAGAGATGCGGTTATTGCCGTTATCGTAGCTATCATTTTGATGCTCCTTTATATCGCACTTCGATTCTCAGATTGGAAGTTCGGTATTGCTGCTATAATTGCACTTGCACATGACGTAATGATTGTATTTGCATTATATTCTGTATTCCACTTGACTGTTGGTGGTACATTTATCGCATGTATGCTTACAATAGTCGGTTACTCAATCAACGCGACTATTATTATATTCGACCGTGTTCGTGAGAACTTAAGAAGCATGAGCATTGCTAAGGATGGTCTTGATATGATCGTTGATACATCTGTATCTCAGACATTTACACGTTCTGTCAATACATCACTTACCACATTTGCAATGGTATTGGTGCTTTACATCTTGGGTGCTAATTCACTTCACGAGTTCGCACTTGCACTTATGACAGGTATTGTATGTGGTGCTTATTCATCAATCTGCATCACCGCTCCTTTGTGGTATCTCTTTAAGAAGGGCGGCATCAAGAAGGCTGAGGAAGCTGCTGCAGCTAGAGCACAGCAGAAGGCAGCTGCTAGAGAGAAAGCATTAGAGTCACAGGCTAAGAAGTCTGAATCTAAGGCTAACAACAGCAACAATTCTTCAAACAAGCCTAAATCATCAACACCTAAGAAGAAGGGCAAGAAGAAAAAGAAAAGATAATAAATGATATTAAACCTCCGGTTTATAGCCGGAGGTTTTTTAACTTGAAAGGCAGAATATATGAGAACTTTATGGAACCTTAAGAAACAAAGCGACATAACAGAGGCTGAATTAAAGAAGCTTTCCGATGAGTGCGAGATAAGTCAGGCATTTGCAAAGATACTTGCCAACAGAGGATACACGACAAAGGAAGCGGTAGACAGGTATCTCTTTAAGGACAAGAGTTTTATCGGATATGATGGTGAAATGATGCTTGATATGAGCAAGGCGGCGGATGTAATCTGTGATGCTGTTCAAACAGGTAAGCATATAAGAATTGTATCCGATTATGATGTCGATGGAGTTACAAGCAATTATATACTCCTAAAGGGATTAGAAAGGTGTAAAGAAGCATATAGCAGTTCAGCTGTAATCGATTATGTGATACCTCACAGAATTCACGACGGATATGGCATTAACGAGAATATAGTCAAGAAGGCGAATGAGGCTAATGTTGAATTTATAATCACTTGTGACAACGGGATAGTGGCTAACGATGCGGCGAAACTTGCAGGTGATTACGGGATTGATTATGTTGTTACGGATCACCATGAGCCTAAGGAGGAGCTTCCTAAAGCACTTGCGGTTGTCGATCCTCACAGGGAAGGGGATCCTTATCCTTTTAAAGATATATGTGGCGCTGTGGTTGCTTATAAACTTGTAGAGCAGCTTTATAAGCGTGCAAATGTCGACAGGAACTTCCTTACGGAACTGTTTATATATGCTGCACTAGGAACCGTATGTGATGTTATGCCGCTTATTGACGAGAACAGATACATTGTCAAGCGCGGACTTATTCATTTGCGTAATCAAATGAGAAAAGGAGAGTTAGAGGTTGGCTTAAATGCGCTGATTCGTGCGCTAAACCTTGATGTTAAGGATATAGATTGTACCGCATTTGGTTTTAGGATTGGGCCGGCTGTCAATGCGGCAGGAAGACTTACTTCTGCGAAGTGGGCGCTTAGACTTCTTACGGAAGAGTCTAAGTCTAAGGCTGATAAGCTTGCCAAGAGGATTGTCGAGCTCAACGACATAAGAAAGACAATGACTGAGAAGTCTGTTAAAGAGGCGATGCATGAATCCTATAAGCGTCCGGATGACAAGGTTTTGGTTCTTTACTTAAAGGAGTGCCATGAGAGCGTTGCAGGTATTGTTGCCGGAAGGATAAGAGAGGCTACCTGTAAACCGACGCTTATCGTTACCAATTCCAAGGAGGCCGGGATTCTAAAAGGCTCGGCGCGTTCGATAGAGAGCTATGACATGTTTAGGTCGCTTCACGAGTTCGAGGATCTATTTGTCAAGTTTGGAGGGCACCCTATGGCTGCCGGATTCTCGCTTAAAGAGGAGAATCTTGAAACGTTGAGGGTGGGTCTTAATGAGAAGACAACTCTTAGTGACGATGATATCGTTCAAAGGCTTGATATTGACATGGTGTTGGAGCTTGATTCGGTTGATTATAGGCTTATTGATGAGTTAGAGCTTATGGAACCGACGGGAACTTCTAACGAGAGGCCTGTGTTCAAGGCAGAGGCGGTCAAGCTAATCGGCGGAAGAGTCCTTGGAAAGAACCACAATTTTATCAAGATGAATCTCTTGGCAAATGATTCCTATAAGGCAGAGGGAATCAGATTCATGGAGCCTCCCGAGAGTTTCTTTGAAGAGTTAAGTATGTCTTTAGGTGATGACTGTTATGAGAGATTTGACAGAGGTGAGAGGTTTGATGAGCCTGTAAATATAGTCTATAAGCCTAAGGTTAATGAGTTTATGGGTACTAAGACTATTCAGGCGGATATGTGTGCAATTAGGGGCGCTAACATTTGAATTACTTATTGAAAAACCCTCATATTGTGATAAAATAGTGTAATAGATATTTTTTGAAAGGACTTAATGTTATGAGTAAGGTAGAAGATTATGTACGCACTATACCGGATTTTCCTGAACCGGGTATAATGTTTAGAGATGTAACTACAGTTTTGCAGGATGCTGACGGACTTAAGCTTGCTATAGATGAGATGATTAAGCTTCTTGACGGAGTTGATTTTGATGTTATAGCAGGTGCAGAGTCAAGAGGTTTCATTTTCGGAACCCCTATGGCGTATGCGCTTAATAAGCCATTTGTATTGATCAGAAAGAAGGGCAAGCTTCCAAGCAAGACTGTTTCTAAGAAATATTCTTTAGAGTACGGAGAGGCTGAGATTGAGATGCATGCCGACTCTATAAAGCCTGGACAGAAGGTTGTTTTGGTAGATGATTTGATTGCTACAGGAGGAACAATCGCAGCCGCTGCCTCACTTGTTGAGGAGCTCGGCGGAGAGGTTGTCAAGGTAGTATTCCTTATGGAACTTATGGGACTTAAGGGTAGAGATAAGCTTAAAGGCTATGATGTAGCTTCAGTTATTCAGTATCCTGGAGCTTGATGAAGAATTATAATTAGGATGGAGGTGAGATTATGGCAGAACCGGGTATTATTAACGCTAACAAGGAATTTGAACGTGATTCGAGGCATATTGAGATGGATATATCAACGCCTGAGGACTTCACGGATCCTGACGTTTTATACGAGAGACTTGTCAGATGTGTCTTAAGATACCATCCTAACACAGATATAAGTATGATAGAGAAGGCGTATCGTATCGCCAAGAAGGCGCACGAGGGACAGCTTCGTAAGTCGGGTGAGCCTTATATCTCACATCCTGTATGTGTAGCAATCATACTTGCCGAGTTGGAGCTTGATAAGGAGTCGATTGTTGCAGGTATTCTTCACGATGTCGTAGAAGATACGGTTATGACAAGGGAAGAGCTTGCAGAGGAGTTCAACGAAGAGATTGCACTTTTGGTTGATGGTGTTACCAAGCTTACTCAGTTGGATATTTCGACTGACAAGGTCGAGGTACAGGCTGAGAACCTTCGTAAGATGTTCCTTGCTATGGCTAAGGATATAAGAGTTATCCTTATAAAGCTTGCGGACAGACTTCACAATTTAAGAACCCTTCAGTATATGAAGCCACATAAGCAGATAGAGAAGTCAAGAGAGACTCTTGATATCTATTCTCCAATCGCTCACAGGCTCGGTATTTCCAGGGTTAAGATTGAGCTCGATGATCTCGCACTTAAGTATTTAGAGCCTGATGTCTATGATTTCTTAGAGCAGGGTATTGCTCTTAGAAAGGCTGACAGACAGGATTTTATTAATTCTATAGTTGAAGAAGTCGGCGAGCATATGAAGAGTTCCGGTATAGATGCCGAGGTAGACGGAAGAGTTAAGCATTACCTCAGCATTTACAAGAAGATGAAGAACCAGAACAAGACTCTTGATCAGATATACGATCTTTTCGCAGTCAGAATCAAGGTAGATACAGTTAAGGATTGCTATGCCGCGCTCGGTATAATCCACGAGATGTATACTCCGATTCCGGGTAGATTTAAGGATTATATTGCAATGCCTAAGCCTAATATGTATCAGTCGCTGCATACTACGCTTATAGGACATAATGGAACTCCGTTTGAGATTCAGATTAGAACATATGAGATGCACAGGGTTGCTGAATACGGTATCGCAGCCCATTGGAAGTACAAGGAGAACTTATCCGGAAGTGATAAGGATCAGGAAGAGGCTAAGCTTTCATGGCTCAGACAGATTCTTGAGTGGCAGAAAGATTCGGAAGACAATGAAGAGTTTATGGATATCGTCAAGTCCGATCTCAATCTTTTCGCAGAGCAGGTATATTGTTTCACGCCTTCCGGTGATGTTAAGAGTCTTCCTAACGGTTCGACGCCTATAGATTTCGCTTACGCTATTCATTCTGCCGTCGGTAATCAGATGGTCGGCGCTAGGGTGAACGGCCAGCAGGTAACTATTGATCATAAGTTACAGAACGGTGACAGAGTAGAGATTATCACCTCTGCCAACTCATCCGGACCTAGCCGAGACTGGCTTAAGATATGCGCCAGCACTCAGGCTAAGAACAAGATTAATCAATGGTTTAAACACGAGTATAAAGAAGAGAATATCATTCACGGTAAGGAGCTTCTTAACGATTACTGCAAGAGCAAGAATATTGATTTCTCTAAATATTCCGCTGCCAAGTACAAGGAGAAGGTACAGCTTAAGTACGGTTTCAGAGATTGGGATTCAGTTCTTGCTGCCATAGGTCACGGTGGTCTTAAGGAAGGCCAGGTTGTCACCAAGATGGTTGATGAGTACGAGAAGGACCATCCGACGTTATTAAGCAACGAAGAGATTATCGAAGATATCGAGAGCAATGCTGAACTTAGACATCATTTTAAGAAGAATGCCTCTAAGAACGGTATCGTAGTTCACGGACTACACGATGTGAGTGTCCGTTTCAGCAAATGCTGTAGCCCTGTTCCGGGCGACGAGATTGTCGGATACATCACGAGAGGTCGAGGCATCTCTGTTCACAGAACAGACTGTGTCAATCTTCAAGCCATGGATGAAGAGGATAGAGGCAGACTTATCGACGCTGAGTGGGATAAGAGAGAGCAGGATCAGAGCGGAGAGAAGTTCGAGACGGAGATTAAGATATTTGCGTACAATCAGAAGAATATGCTTATGGAGATCACCAAGCTCTTCTCTGAGGAGAATGTCAATCTTGTTGCTTTGAATGCGAGAGCTGGTAAGCAGGGCAAGGCTACTTATGTTATCGCCTTTGAGACAAGCGGTACTGAGGAGCTTAACAGGATATCCAATAAGCTTAGAGGAATTGAGGGTGTTATAGATATAGAGAGGACATCAGGCTGATTTAAGGAGGTATTATATGAGATCGCACATGATGCTTCAGACAGAGCAGGTTGGAGATATGGCAGTCAACTGCTACATTTTCTGCAATAAAGACACCAAGAAATGTATTATATTTGATCCTGGTGCTGAGGGTAATCTCATAAGAGGCGTGATAGATGCCAACGGAATGACACCAGAGGCTATATTGCTCACTCACGGACACTTTGATCATATCGGAGCTATAGATACCTTGAAGGGATTTTATCCTAATATTGAGGTGTATGCAGGGTATGAAGAGAGGATGTGCTTAAGTGATATTGATGTCAACTTGAGTGGCATGTTCGGACGTCCTTGCACAGTTAACGCTGATCACTATTTCGAAGATCAGGAGAGATTTGAGATGATAGGTGCTCATTTCAAATGCATATTCACACCGGGACATACTAAGGGTTCTGTGTGCTTTTACGCTATTGAGGATGAGTTTTTGATTTCGGGAGATACGTTATTTGCGGGTAGTGTCGGAAGGACAGATTTTCCGGGCGGTGATTCTAAGGAACTTCTAACATCAATCAGGCAGAGGTTAGATCCTATTCCTGACTATATTAGAGTGTACCCGGGACATGGCCCTGCTACTACTATGGAGATTGAGAGGGCTGAGAATCCTTTCATGTAGGATATATGATTTTATTAGAACAGAATGTTAATGATTATGACTATGATATAAGGACGCTTATTCAAGCGTTTTTTGACAATGAGAAGGTCGTGCTTACGGGAGAACATAGGCTTAAGGTTAAGCTTACAGTGTCTTCTGACGGACCGCATCATATAAGCTTAAATGATGATAAAGACAACGAGATTATTGCTAAAGAGTTTAATGGCAGTCACGAGAATAAGGGGCTGAGGGACGAAGTCAAGAGGCAGCTCTATGACATTTTCTCTCTGTATCATAACAGAAAGCTTCCGTGGGGGGCGCTTACCGGCATAAGACCGGTACATATTGTTAACGATCTTGTGGATTCGGGACTTAGTTATGACGAGTGTATAGATACATTTGTCAATGATTACAGAGTGAGCCATAAGAAGGCTAAGCTAAGCGTAGATGTTGCCGATGTTGAGAGGCGGGTGTTAGATGGTATCGATTACGAGGATGCCTACAGCCTCTATATCGGGATACCGTTTTGCCCGACAACATGTCTTTATTGCAGTTTTGCGTCATATCCTATCAAGAGATTTAACAATCTTGTGGAGCCTTATCTTGACGCGCTTTTTAAAGAGATTGATTATGTTGCCGCTTTGATGAAGGGCAAGAGATTAACAAGTATATATATCGGTGGCGGAACACCGACGGCTATAAGCGATGTTGAGATTGCAAGGCTTATCGATAAGGTTAAGTCATCATTTGACGTAGATAATACCTTGGAATTCACTGTTGAGGCAGGTAGACCTGACAGCATAACGGTTGACAAGCTCAAGGTTATCTATGACAGAGGAGTGACAAGGATAAGCATCAACCCTCAGACTATGCAGGATAAGACTTTGAGGCTCATAGGAAGGCAGCACACAGTTCAGGACTTTGTAAATGCCTACAATCTTGCGAGAAAGGTTGGTTTTGACGATATCAACACCGATCTCATCATGGGATTGCCTGATGAGACGATAGATGATGTTAAGGACACGCTTAAGAGAATCAGCGAACTAAACCCTGACAATCTTACGATACATTCTCTTGCAATCAAGAGAGCGGCCAATCTTAACATTGAGATGGAACAGTACAAGAGTCACAGTATGGGTGCGACGGAAGAGATGCTTGACGCGGCGTATCAGACAGCGGCTGATATGAACCTCGTGCCATATTATCTATACAGGCAGAAGAATATCCCCGGTAACTTTGAGAATGTCGGTTTCGCAAGAGTGGGTACAGAGGGACTGTATAACATTCTTATGATGGAGGAGAAGCAGACGGTTCTCGCTTTGGGTGCCGGTACGGTTAGTAAGAGAGTATATAAAGAAGGCGGAAGAATAGAGCGTATTGACAATGTTAAAGCGCTAGACCAATACATTTCAAGAATAGATGAGATGATTGAAAGGAAGCGCAACCTATTGGAAGGTGATTAGATGTCTAATCAGAGAAATGCAATTAGAAAGCTTGAGAGAACTGAATATCAGGACGAGACATTTGCATCACATATGAATTCGCTTGGAACGATGATTACTCCACCGGATGATGGTGGGGAGCGTAAGCCTTTATCGAAGGATGATATAGATAAGGCGTTGCTTAATAATCATATCGAGGATAAGGAAGACATAGAGTATTGGTATGATACTGTGGGCGATGACCTTAACTTGAGTACATTCTTAGGTAAGGATTTCCTTATCGAGTTGACGCACGGGATGGTAGTCAGTAATGTGGCTGTTTTGGTTGCAAGAGAACTTAATCTTGACAATGCCACCTGTGATAAGGTAGCATTAGGCGGTATGGTTCATGATATCGGAAAGCTTAAGATTAACTCTTACGTTGATTATGAGCAGAAACACTCTATGCGTATCGATCAGATGCGATATGTGAGAACTCATCCGACCTTGGGTTATGCTGCGTTGTCAGAGATGGGATTTGATAAGGATGTCTGTGAAGCGGTGCTTTATCATCATGAGAACTATGATGGAACGGGTTATCCGTCTAATTTATCAGGCGAGGACATCCCTCTTATGGCAAGGATACTAAGGGTTAGCGATGTATTTTCTGCGCTTATTTCAGACCGCTCGTACCGAGAGGCGTTTGATATAGATTCAGCTGTCGAGCTTATGATTGACGAGGTGAGACACTTTGACATGCGCGTATTTCTTGCGTTTCAGAGAGTAGTTCAGTCTAATGAGCTTATACTTGCTCTCGGCAATCTTTCGAGATTTACCAATAAGGAGTTCAGAGTTGAATTTAACCATGTACAACATGCATTTCAATCGTTAGAAGACGATTAATATATATAACAATCAGGAGGATTAACTATTATGGCAGAGTCCATGAAAGGCTTAAAAAGAAGCGCAAGATGCGCAGAGATCAGTAAGAAGGATGTAGGCAGTCAGGTAACTGTTATGGGATGGGTTCAGAAGTCTCGCAATACCGGCGGCCTTATATTTGTGGATTTGAGAGACAGAAGCGGTATCTTACAGATCGCTTTTAACGAGGAGAAGGTAGATAAAGAGGTATTTGACAAGGCGTACCGCCTTAGAAATGAGTTCGTTATTGCAGTTACCGGAACCGTCAAGGAGAGAGAAGGCGGTGTCAATAAGAATTTAAAGACAGGAGATATCGAGGTTGCCGCAGAGGACCTTAGAATCCTCTCTGAGTCTGACACACCTCCATTCCCAATCGAGGCTGACTCTAAGACCAAGGAGGACTTAAGACTTAAGTACAGATATCTTGATCTTAGACGCCCTGACATCCAGAGCAATCTTATCATGAGAAGCAAGGTTGCAACCTTGGTAAGACAGTTCTTGTCTGACGAGGGATTCTTAGAGATTGAGACTCCTATCCTTTGTAAATCAACACCTGAGGGAGCAAGAGATTACCTTGTGCCTAGCCGAGTACATCCTGGCAATTTCTATGCACTTCCACAGTCACCGCAGATATTTAAGCAGTTGCTTATGTGCTCTGGCTATGACAGATATTTCCAGATTGCGAAGTGTTTCAGAGACGAGGATCTTCGTGCGGACAGACAGCCTGAGTTTACTCAGATAGATATGGAGCTTTCATTTGTCGATGTTGATGATGTAATCGATGTAAATGAGAGACTTATCGCCAAAGTATTTAAAGAGATTCTTGATGTTGATGTCAAGCTTCCAATCGAGCGCATGACATGGATTGATGCGATGAACAGATACGGTTCTGACAAGCCTGATACCCGTTTTGGTATGGAGCTTGTTGATGTTTCTGATGTTGTCAAGGATTGTGGCTTCGGCGTATTCAGTAATGCAGTTAAGGATGGCGGTTCCGTAAGAGGTATCACAGTTAAGGGTCAGGCAGCAATGCCTCGTAAGAAGATTGATTCGCTTGTTGATTTCTCTAAGGATTACGGCGCTAAGGGCGTTGCTTACATTTGCATAAATGAAGACGGAAGCTTGAAGTCATCATTTGCCAAATTCATGACAGATGATGAGATGAATGCGTTGATTAGCGCAATGAGCGGTGAGAAGGGAGATTTGCTTCTCTTTGTAGCCGACAAGAATAAAGTTGTATGGGATTCTTTGGGAGCATTGAGATGTGAGCTTGCTAAGAGATTAGAGCTTATTGATGAGAACAAGTTCAACTTCCTTTGGGTAACTGAGTTCCCAATGTTTGAGTATTCGGAGGAACAGGGAAGATACCTTGCTATGCACCATCCGTTCACAATGCCTATGGAGGAAGATTTAGAGCTTCTTGATACAGATGAGCCTTGGGCTGCAAGAGCTAAGGCTTACGACATCGTTCTTAACGGAACTGAGCTTGGTGGAGGTTCGGTCAGAATCTCTATGAATGATGTTCAGGAGAAGATGTTTAAGGCGTTAGGATTCACAATGGACGAGGCTTACGAGAGATTCGGATTCCTTCTTAACGCATTTAAGTACGGAGTTCCACCACACGCAGGACTTGCGTTTGGCTTCGACAGAATGATTATGCTTATGACTAAGTCAGAGAGTATCAGGGATGTAATTGCGTTCCCTAAGGTTAAGGATGCTTCTGACCTTATGAGTGAGGCTCCAAATGTTGTTGACGAGAAGCAGTTAGAGGAGCTTGAGATAGCTATTACTGCTAAGGCTACTGAGGAGTAGTTGACAGGAGAGGGATTTATGGAGAACTTGTCGATAGATGAGATTAATGCTTTGGGGACGGTAGATGTTGTTATTCCGACCTATAAGCCGGGTACTAAGTTTACTAAGCTTATAGATCATCTGCATCGCCAGACCATAGCTGTGAGACATATATATGTTATCAACACAGAAGAAGAGTATTACAATACCAATGTTACCGACAGATATGAGGACGTCAGTGTCACGCATATTAAGAAGGAAGACTTTGACCATGGCGGAACGAGAAATATGGGTGCAGCTATGTCTGATGCCGATTTCGTGCTTTTTATGACAGACGATGCGATTCCTAAGAATCCACATTTGGTTGCAGAGCTTCTGAAGCCTTTCGCGAACAAGAAGGTGGCGGTTTCATTTGCAAGACAATTAGGAGACAAGAAAGAGGATTATCTTGAGTACAGCATAAGATGCTTTAATTATCCTAATGTCAGCAGGATCAAGACCAAAGATGATATCAACATACTTGGAATCAAGACTTTCTTCTGCTCCAATGTATGTGCGATGTACAGGAAGTCAGCCTATGAAGAGGTTGGAGGTTTCATAAGAGAGGCGATATTCAACGAGGATATGCAGATGGCTATGTCTCTGATTGATGCGGGCTATGGAGTTTATTATGCTGCAGATGCCAAAGTTATACATTGGCATAAGTATTCGTTTATGACTCAGCTCCACAGGAACTTTGATGTTGCAGTTTCTCAGGCTATGATGGGTGGCTATCTTAGGGATATCAAGTCAGAGGGCGAAGGTAAGAAGATGGTTAAGACCGTGATTAAGCAGTTGTTTAAATCAGGAAGAATCTATCTTATCCCTAAGTTGGTTGTTCAGAGTGGATTTAAGTATATTGGATATTATTTCGGCAGAAGGTACGATAAGCTGCCTAGATGGTTGGTTATGAAGCTTACCATGAATCCGTCATTTTTCAAGAAATACTACGAAAAGAAGGCGTGATTTAAGCTGTTCTTGAATTATCAACAAAGATGTGTTACACTTTATTATGTTTGTGATTTAGATATGTATGCCAAGCGGGGATGTTTAGGGCTACATTTCGTTTTTCTTTAATAGGGAGTGGTTAGACTATGAAGAAATTTTTAAAGATCCTTATTGCACTTTTATTCGTTGCTGCTATCGGCTTCGGAGCCTATAGGGGTGTCGTTCGCAATAAGGCGGTCAAGCAATCTAATGCCAACATGGGAGTATCATTTGCTGATATGAACAAGGACTTGATTTCTAAGTATTCTCTTAAGGAGGATGAGAAAGTCAAGAATGTTCTTCTTGTCGGAAGTGATAAGAGGGGCGCCGAGACCGGTTATGGTAGAGCGGATGCCATTATTGTTGCAACCGTGGACCAGAAGAATCAGCAGCTTAAGCTTACCAATATTATCGAGGACAGCTATATGGAGGTTCCTGGTTACGGTAAGAACAAGCTCTCTATGGCGTACTCTATGGGAGGTATCTCACTTCTTTATGAGACGATAGCTGCCAATTACGGTATTAAACTTGACAATTATGTTGTATATGAGTTTAACAATCTTGTTAACGCGATAGATAAGATTGGTGGAGTTAAGGTGGAGCTTAGCGATTTTGAAGTTAGTTATATGCAGCTTCATTACACCAGCGTGGCTAACGAGGTGCAGACTGGTCCGTTTATTCTCAACGGAACACAGGCTCTTGCTTATGTCAGAATTAAGCAGGATGCCGCAGGCGATTTTGGTAGAGCCAAGAGACTTGACAGTGTTATTTCGTCTGCTTATTCAGATCTCACCATGAAGTCTGTGGATGCACTTAGAGATTTAGTTAACGACTTATTGAAGAATACAGCCAGTGATATTGAGACTGACGATGCAAGAGGTTATCTTGCTTCTGTGTTGGCGCTCAGCACTGCGCCTTTAAAGACCAAGACTCTTCCTGATGAGGGTATGTATCAGGCTACTGCCAAGAAGGGTCAGACAATATTTGTGATAGATACTGACAAGGTTAAAGAAGCGGCTTCCGATTACATTTACAATCCAATCGAGAGCGGAGATATTTCAAAGTCAGAAGAATAAATTATAAACAGAGAGGAATGGATTAACCATGAGACAACGTGTATTATCTTTATTAGTTGAGAACACAGCGGGAGTACTTAGCAGAGTAGCAGGCTTGTTCAGCCGCAGAGGGTACAACATAGACAGTCTTACTGTCGGAGAGACCAGAGACCCTAAGTATTCAAGAATGACGGTTGCTTTAAGAGGAGACGACCAGATTATTACTCAGATTAGAGCGCAGCTTTTAAAGCTCGAGGACGTTGTTTCTGTCGACGAGCTTGTTGATGATCAGTCTGTATGTAGAGAGTTGGTACTTGTTAAGCTTGCTGCAGACAAGCAACAGAAGCAGGATATCATTGCTATCGCTGACGTCTTCAGAGCTAAGATTGTCGATGTCGGAGTTGCCAGCATTATGGTTGAGCTTACAGGTAACACCAATAAGATTAACGCATTTTTGACATTACTTGACGATTATGTAATCAAGCAGATTGTTAGAACGGGTCTTACAGGACTTACACGTGGTAACTATGATGTTGCTGATGAATAATTAGAGTTGTGGCAGGATGCAGGATATGCATTCTGCTTTTTTTTGGAGGTTATTATGGCTGACGATAGAGATGAAGAGAAGCGACGTAAAGCCGAAGCTAAACAGCAGATTAAGGATCTTAAGAAGCAGCAGAAGGAGAACAAGAAGGAGATAGGTCGTATCAAGGAGGAGGCAGGTCAACCCGGTGGGGTTGGATTGATCATTTTCCTTGTGATACTGTTTATCCTGATTCTTCTTGCGCTTATTAAGCTTGATGTGGGTGGATTCGGGTCTAATGTTTTAGGACCGGTTATTGGAGATATACCTTACGTTCAGAAGATTCTTCCTAAGTCTGCGCAGAGGGAGTCTATATTCCCATCGGCAGACGCAAGTGCGGAGGCTACCGAGGAAGAGTCTAAGAAAAATAAGGAAGAGACTACGGAGGCTGCAACTACTGCAGCGCCTAAGAAGGATACCAAGAAGGCCAAGAAGAAGGATTCTGAGGGTGGAACGAGTTCTTCTAAGAAGACCACCGAGGCTAAGGTTGATTCTTCGATTCAGAATCTTGCCGATACTTATGCGGCTATGGAGACTTCTAAGGCAGCGGCTGACCTTGAGATGATGGCCGGAGATTACAGGCTGGTTGCTAAGATTCTTCTTGCTATGGAGCCTGCTAAGAGGTCTGAGATTCTTGCTGCGATGAGCACTGAGCATGCAGCGAAGATTAGTAAGATTATGAGTAGTATGTGATTATCTAGAGACACGCTTTGGCGTGTCTCTTTTAAGATTCTTCGCTTCGCTCAGAATGACAGGGATTTGTAGAGGCGAACATTGTTCGCCATTGTGGAGCACACTGTGCTCCGCTACGGGTATATGTCATCCTGAGGAACATCGTTCCGAAGGATCTTGAACAGATTCTTCGCTTCGCTCAGAATGACAGGGGGAGTTGCATAAAAGTGCTCTGATTACTTGCAACATCAAAAAAAAAAGTGTAAAATATTGATAAGCGTGTTTTAAAGGAGGACTATATTATGAGTATGACGATGACACAGAAGATTCTTGCGGCTCATGCAGGTCTTGAATCATGTCAGGCAGGACAGCTTATTGAAGCTAAGTTAGATCTTGTTCTCGGTAATGATGTTACCTCACCGGTAGCTATTCATGCCTTGGACAATTTCAAGAAGAAGGAAGTATTTGATAAGGACAAGGTTGCTCTTGTTATGGATCATTTTACTCCTAACAAGGACATCAAGAGTGCGGAACATTGTAAATGTGTTCGTGAATTCTCTAATGACAATGATATTACTAATTTCTATGATGTAGGTTCTATGGGTATTGAGCATGCACTTCTTCCTGAGAAGGGATTGGTTGTTGCAGGCGATTGTATCATAGGAGCTGACTCTCATACATGTACATATGGTGCAGTAGGTGCATTTTCAACCGGTGTTGGAAGTACAGATATGGCTGTAGGTATGGTTACGGGCGAGGCATGGTTTAAAGTGCCTTCAGCTTTGAAGTTCGTTTTGAAGAACAAGCCGGCTAAGTGGATCAGCGGTAAGGATATCATCTTGACTATCATCGGTATGATAGGCGTTGATGGTGCTTTATACAGATCTTTAGAGTTTGCCGGTGACGGTATACAGTATCTTTCTATGGATGATAGATTCTCAATGTCTAACATGGCTATAGAATGTGGTGCCAAGAATGGTATCTTCCCTGTTGATGATATCACAAGAGAGTATCTTAAGGCACACGGAGAAAGAGAGTGGAAGGAGTACGAGGCAGATGAAGACGCTCCTTATGATGAGGTTTACGAGATAGATCTTTCAACTCTCACACCTGTGGTTGCATTTCCACATTTGCCGGAGAATACCAAGCCTGTTAAAGAGGCCGGAGATATTAAGATTGACCAGGTGGTTATCGGTTCATGTACCAACGGTCATATAAGCGACATGCAGATTGCCGCAGATATCCTTAATGGCAGAAAGGTTGCTAAGGGAGTGAGAGTTATCGTTATCCCTGCAACGCAGCAGATTTACCTTGAGTGTATCGAGAAGGGATACTTAAGGACATTTGTAGAAGCAGGTGCTGTTGTTTCTACACCTACTTGCGGACCTTGTCTTGGTGGTCATATGGGTATTTTGGCTGCCGGCGAGAGAGCGGTTGCTACCACTAACCGTAACTTCGTAGGTCGTATGGGACACGTTGACAGTGAGGTGTATCTTGCAAGCCCTGCAGTTGCTGCGGCTTCAGCAATCACCGGTAAGATAAGCGAGCCTGCTGATTTGGGCTTATAATAGATTGGAGGATTAGACATGAATGCACATGGTACAGTACATAAGTATGGTGACGATGTAGATACAGACGTTATAATTCCTGCAAGATATCTTAATTCATCAGACCCTAAGGAACTTGCTAAGAACTGTATGGAAGATATCGACAAGGAATTTGTTAATAAGGTTAAGGAAGGCGACATCATGGTTGCCGGCAAGAATTTTGGTTGCGGTTCATCAAGAGAGCACGCGCCTATCGCTATTAAGGCGAGCGGAATTGCCTGCGTTATCGCAGAGACATTTGCAAGAATATTCTACAGAAACTCAATCAACATAGGACTTCCTATCATTGAGTGTCCTGATGCGGCGAGAGAGATTAATGCAGGTGATGATGTTGAGATAGATTTTGACAGCGGTAAGATTTATGACAGAACCACAGGTAAGGAATACCAGGGACAGTCATTCCCACCGTTTATTCAGGAGATTATCAAGTCAGAAGGTCTTGTTAATTATATCAATAACAAGAAACTTTAATTATTATTAGAGGCGATTTTAGATGGAATTTGAACATTACCAAAGAGGCGGCGGTGTAGCGAAAGTAGTGATTTTGGCTGTAGTTGTCGCACTTCTGGTTATATACGTAGGAGGAGCAGTATTCTTTAGGAAGCATTATGTTCCCGGAACGAGAATCAACGGTGTGTCTTGTAGCTTTAAGAACGTGGAACACGCGAAGGAAGCCATAAGGGACGAAGTCAAGAATTACAAGATTAAGATTGTTGAGAGAGAGGACAGAGAGGATTCAATAGTCGGCAAGGATGTTGGAATCGATGTAGACTTTGATTCGACTATGGATACGCTTTATGATCTTCAGTCACCTTTAAAGTGGCCTGTTACTGCGTTTAAGCCTATCGACAGGAATGTCGGTGTTACGGTTTCTCTTGATGAGAAGATGCTTGATGGCGCTATGGATGGGCTTACGGCATTTGACCAGGATGTCTTAAGAGACCCGGTTGATGCTACGGTTACTTATTCGAGCGGTGATGCGTGCTATGTTATCAACCCTGAGGATATGGGTACCAAAATTGACAGAGACAAGCTTAAGAGTGTTCTTAATGACGCTATCTTAGGTCTTAAGGACAAGGTTGTCTTAGAAGATGAGGATGTCTACATCAACCCTAAGCATTTAGCTGAGGACGAGGATGTGGTTAAGGCTTGTAACAAGGCTTCTAAGTATGTTACGGCTACCGGTGGATTTAAGTTTGATACCGAGAACTTCCCTCTTGATGCCGATACGATAAGCTCATTTATAAATGTTGATCAGGATTCGTTTAAGGTGACATTTGTAAGAGAGCCTATGGTCGCGTATGTTACAGAGATGTCCAGGAAGTACAACACTATCTTTGAGTCAAGGAAGTTCAAGACCAGTTATGGTTACGATGTAACTGTTGAAGGTGGAGATTACGGATGGTGGATTGACGAAGGTGCAACCATCGAGGCGATGAAGGATTTCATCAAGAAGGGTGATTCTTCAGTTCAGGAACCTGTATATCACCAGAGAGCTATGGCTTTTGGAGATAATGATATCGGAGATACATATGTTGAGGTCAATCTCTCAATGCAGCATGTTCTTCTATACAAGGATGGCAAGCTTGTTGACGAGAGTGATTGCGTAACCGGTATGAACAATTCGTACACCCCACCGGGAGTGTATTCAATTACTTACAAGGATCACACCTATAAGAATCACAAGGTAGCACTTGTAGGCGAGAATTATTCATCTGATGTTATGTATTTTATGCCGTTTAACGGTAATATAGGTCTTCACGATGCTTCATGGAGAAGTCAGTTCGGCGGACAGATTTACAAGAAGAATGGCTCTCACGGATGCGTGAACCTGCCTCTTTCTATGGCGGAGAGTATTTTTAATACAGTTGAGAAAGAAATGCCTGTTGTTGTGTACCAGGACCCTAACAATCCTGCTTATAACAAGAAGGCCAAGATGTCCAAGATTTACTCGGGCGGCTGAATGGATGAATCAGGATTATAACGATTGAAAGGATGGTACCGATTATGAAAGAATATACTAAATCAAGAAAATTAGACAATGTTTGTTACGATATTAGAGGCCCTGTTATGGACGAGGCTAACAGAATGATAGCCGAGGGTATGGATGTTTTGAAACTTAACATCGGTAACCCTGCACCATTTGGATTTGAGGCCCCTGATGAGATCATCAAGGATATGATTATGAATCTTAGAGATTCGGAAGGATACTCAGATTCTAAGGGACTTTTCTCAGCTCGTAAGGCTATCATGCAGTATTGTCAGCTTAAGAAGATACCTAATGTCGATGTTGATGATATTTATACGGGTAATGGTGTAAGTGAGCTTATAACCATGTCAATGCAAGGTTTGTTGGACAGCGGGGATGAGATATTGGTTCCTATGCCTGACTATCCGCTTTGGACTGCTTCGATTACTTTGGCAGGCGGAACAGCGGTTCACTATGTTTGTGATGAGCAGGCAGAGTGGTATCCTGACATTGACGATATCAAGAGCAAGATTACTCCTAATACCAAGGGTATTGTTGTGATCAACCCTAACAACCCTACCGGAGCTTTGTATCCGAAGGAATTGTTGCTTGAGATATGCGAGATTGCAAGACAGAACAATCTTATTATATTTGCAGATGAGATATATGACAGACTTGTTATGGACGGACTTCAGCATACAGCTATTGCATCTCTTTGTCCTGATCTCTTTACTGTGTCATTTAACGGACTCAGTAAGTCACACAGAGTTGCGGGATTCAGAGTTGGCTGGATGTGTTTAACCGGAGACAAGTCTAAGGTTAAGGGATATATTGAAGGCTTGAAGCTTTTGTCATCAATGAGACTTTGTTCTAACGTTCCTGCTCAGAGTATTGTGCAGACTGCTCTTGGCGGATATCAGAGTGTGGACGAGCTTCTTCTTCCGGGCGGCCGTATATACGAGCAGAGAGAGTATATTTACAGCGCTCTTTCAAGTATTCCGGGAGTTTCGGTTGTTAAGCCTAAGGCAGCATTTTACATTTTCCCTAAACTTGATATAGAGAGATTCAATATCACTGATGACGAGCAGTTTGCTTTGGATTTCCTTAAGAATAAGAAGATATTGGTTACTTGCGGTACAGGATTTAACTGGCATATGCCTGACCACTTTAGAATTGTGTATCTGCCTAATATGGAGACTCTTAAGACCTCTATGGTTAGATTAAGAGATTTCTTGAGTGATTATAGGCAGTAATATCAGTTGATTATATCGGTGCATTGATAATCGGAGATGGAGGGGAGAGCTACATGGCCAACGACAAGCTTAACATTGGGTTGATAGTATCAGAACTTGCTGATTCTTACGACCGTGCTGTTTGTAACGGAGCAGTACTCGGTGCTGAATATAAAGATGTCAACCTGTTTATATTCCCGGGTAGATACTTAGGCACAGAGTACCATGACAAAGAGCGCAGTTCTTTCGATTACCAATATAATACTATTTTCGACCTTCCAACCTTAGGCAATATGGACGGACTTGTTATTGCGCTTGGGACTATCGGTACATTGTTAAATGATGACGACAAGATGCGTTTCCTCAGTAAATACGACAATATCCCTATTGTCCTGGTCGGTTCGGAGATTGGCGGATACAGTAACGTTGTTGTTGACAATCGCTCGGGACTAAGAGAGACATTAGAGCATTTGATTGTCAGCCACAAGGTTAGTAAGCTTGGTTTTTTAAGCGGACCTAAGACCAATATTGATGCACAGGAGAGACTGGGAGTATACCAGGACGTTATAAGGGAACGCGGTTTAGATTTAGATGACAGTTACGTAGCCTATGGTAATTTCTCTGAGTATAGCGAGGAGGTTACCCTGGAGTTACTTAACAGGCATCCGGATATTCAGGCGATAGCCTGCGCCAACGACCAGATGGCAATTGGTGTTTATAAGGCCATAGAGAGCCTTGGTAAGAAGCCGGGTGTTGATATATTTGTTACAGGTTTTGACGATGCACCGTGCTGTATGGAGCTGGTTCCTAATCTTACGACAGTCAGTGCTGACCCGAGCGCGATAGGACAGCAGGCGGTACTTGACATAGTCAACCAGATTGAGGTTAAGATGGAGACGCACAGCGTCGTTCCGAGCAACATGGTTCAGAGAGGATCATGTGGTTGCAATGTATTTACCGGTGCTGACCTAGATGACGAAGCCGGTGCTTTGCTTAAGAATGCTACAGATTCTAAAGCGACGATAGAGATTTTGGTCGACAAGTTATTCTGTCGATTAAGCAAGAGTGCGCCACATATTGTTGAGGTCAGGGAGCAGTTTAAGAGCTTCTTATCAGATATCGTCGATATGTACGACAAGGGAGAGCTTAACGATTATAATCGAGAGATAGTAGCCGATCGGTTTATTGAGATGAAGGACAGTGTCGGACATTATATAAGTGTTGAGAATATACTTAGATCATTTGAACTCTTTACTGAGAAGGTGTTTAATTCTCACGATGATTCGGATAAGCATAGATTTGATATTGTAAGGCTTAGCGGTGGTTTCTACAGACATTTGCGTGCGCATAACAGAGCTGAGTTTAAGCACAAAGACAGGGATATAGATGAGCTCAACAACCAGATTAACAGGTTCACACAGGATATGCTCATATATGACCACGATGACGATGCGATTTACTGGACTGTTATAGATAAGCTTTCAAGATTGCACATGCACTCAAGTTATTTATACCTTTACAAGAGGCCGATTATACATCGTCAGGAGGACGAGTGGGTGATACCTAAGTATTACTACCTTAAGGGGTATCACGATAAAGAAGAGATTTATTCGCTTGCAGACAAGGATCAGAAGGTGTTGTCCAACTCAATATTCAGGAATGATTTTCTTCCGGATGACAGAAGATATACAATGGTTGTTTCGCCACTTTACTCGGCGTTAGAACAATATGGACTGCTTATTTCAGAGGTTGATCCGGATTATTTTGATTTTGTAAAGCCTATTACTAACCAGTTGTTTTCTGCGATTAAGATTATACATCTTCTTAAGGAACAGGCTGTTACACAAGGCAAGCTTCAGGCGAGTCTCAGGAAGATTCAGGAGAGCAACGTTAAGCTTGATGAGGCGGCTAAGGTTGACGAGCTTACGGGTATATATAATCGCCGTGGGTTTAGTATTAAAGCTAATCAGCGCATCAGCATGCCTAGAAATCAGGGAAGTAAGATGTTAGCTGTGTATGCGGATATGGATAATCTAAAGTTCGTCAATGATAAGTTTGGTCACGAAGAGGGAGATTATTCACTTAAGTTCATTGCAGATGTGCTTAAGAAGGCGTTTAAGAGCAAGTCTATTGTAGCCAGGATGGGTGGAGATGAATTCGCTGTTCTTGCCTATATTGACGATGAGATCGATATTGAGAACAAGTTAAGAAAGCGTATCAATAAGATAGTCTACGATATGAATAAGGCAAATGATAAAGAATACTACATAGGTATCAGCTTGGGATTTTATGAATTTGCCTGCTCTAAAGATTTAGATATTCTGCATATTATGGATACTGCAGATAAGAGACTCTATGAGGAGAAGAAGAGCAAAGTTAAGATCCTTTACAAAAAAGATATGAAGGATACCTTCTAGTAGGAGATTGCTGAAAGGATGATAGCGGGATGTTAAATGGGATCATCGAAAAGTTAACCGGAATTGTTGACTTTATTACGGGAACATGGCTTAAGACAGCGGGTGGCAAGCAGAAACGCCCTGCTGACAACTTATGTGGATTCCTATGGATTGTCGGCGCGATACTTCTGATAATTGATTTATTTATCAGGAATATTCCGATGTTGGTTATCGGTATAGTGCTGATTGTGTATGGAATTATCAGGTGCTTCTCACCACTTTCTATACATGATGGCGAGAACAAAGCATTTGAAGCAATGTGCGCAGGACTTCTTAATCTTATGAAGACTTTGGGAGGCTTTTTCAAGAAGAAGGCCAAGGAGATTAAGGAAGCCGACAAGAAGAAAGTGGTTAACGGAGTCAAGGAGAAGATTGATTCGGCTAAGGAAGCCAAGATTAAGAAGGAAGAGGCCAAGAAGGCCGAAGAAGCCGAGAAGAAGGCAAGAGAGGATGCGCTTTGGGAAGCAAGAACTGCTGCAATGAACGCTTATAAGGCTAAGCGAGAGGGAAGAGAAGCCTCAGAGGCTGCTAAACCGGCTGTAAGCACGCCGGCACCTGCACAGGTTAGTACACCTGAGCCTACTCCTGCTAGTACGCCTGAGCCGGTTAGTACACCGGAACCTGTAAGAGCGCCTGAGCCGGCACCTGTCAGAACTCCGGAGGTCGCAAGTACCCCAGAGCCTGTTAGTGCACCTGCACCTGAGGTAAGAGTACCGGAACCTGAGCCTGTTAAAGCTCCAGAGCCGGCACCTGTTAAGACAGAGGTTAATACTACACCACCTGTTACAGAGAAGAAAGAACCAAACACCACAGAGCCTACAGAGGATGACGAGCCTCATGTAGAGCAGCGAATCGGTGATAAGAGATATTATATATTTGATTGCCCTGGATGCTCTAAGAAGGTTAGAGTTCCTAACCGTGGTAAGAAGGGTAGAGTAGCTATCGTGTGTCCGGGCTGCAATACGAGATTTGTAAAGATGAGATGGTAAGTTGCATTTTCTATATTGGTGAGGTGAGACAATGGAGAAGAGACTTAGAGTTGGATACTTTATTGACAGGGTCATTGAGGATTCTAACGAGAGAATTAAATATACTGACGATATGGGTTATTATATTGACGGACTTGCCAATGATTTTGCTCAGGGCGTGCTGTCCGGTGTGTTAGAAGGTGCAAGGGATTATGATGTTGACCTCTTTGTATTCCCTGGAAGGTACTTTCAGCCTGTTTATGTTGATGTCAAGAGACTTAATTATGAGTATCAATACGACCACATATTCCAATATGCCAATGAGAACAATATTGACATATTGCTTGTGCTCATGGGATGCGTCGGAGATATTAAGCAGCAGGGCGAGAAGATGCGCCTTGTTTCCGAACTTAAGAAGAGAGGACTTCCCGTAATCACCATAGCTGCCGGAATCGAGGGTTATAACTCGATAATGTATGACAATGAGAGAGGCTTGATTAACGGAATCACTCATCTGATAACTGAGCATGGCAAAAGGAAAATCGGTTTTATGAGCGGTAGCAAGGACAATGAGGACGCAAGAATCAGATTAGAAGCATATAAGAAGGCGCTCGAGAAGTTTAAGATTCCTTATGATGAGTCTTTGGTAAGGTACGGCAATTTCACGGAATTTTGTGAAGAGCAGGTTGAGGAGCTTTTAGATGAGGGTGTCGATTCGATAGTATTTGCCAATGACCAGATGGCTTTAGGCGGATATCAGGTATTTAAGAGACTTGGCATTGTTCCGGGCAGGGACATAGCGGTCATGGGATTTGATAATGCTGAGATTGCAAAAGAGCTTATACCGCCACTTACAACTGTCAACGCAGACCCTAAATCAATGGGATATGAGGCTGTTTTTGAGTGTTCAAGACACGCAAGGAACAAGAATATAGAAGACAGAAAGGTATTTACCCAGCTTCTTATCAGGCAGTCCTGCGGGTGCAATAAAGAGCACGAGGAATTTAGTGAAGCATTTGACATGGATGACGAGATATCAATTACATCCGCTGAAAGTATCAATGCCAAGAGATACGCTGACAATGTGAGTATACTTGGTGCTGTAGAGCGGGATATGATGCTTTTGGACGGAAGTTCGGATGTTAATCTCGTTCAATTGGTGGATAAGTTTAAGAATATCGGTATAGAGTCAAGTTATCTCTACCTTTACGAGCACGCTAAGACATTTAGAGCCGGAGAACCATGGAAGAGCCCTAAGTCAATGTATCTTAAGGTTGTTCAAAAGGGCATGGAAGTTATGGTTGTCCCACCAAACAAGCAGATTGTGCTTTTTGAGGACATTCTAAACAATGAGTTTTATCCCGTGGAAGGCAGGCATACCTATCTTATAATGCCTCTTTTTATGCAGGAGGAACAATATGGAGCGTTGGTATGCGAGATTAACGGTGACGACATAACCATGATGCCTACGGTATGCTACCAGATGAGTCTTGCACTAAAGTTTATGTATATGCTTAAGAAGCAGGAGGAGACATCTAAGAAGCTTCATGAGAACAACGCGGTATTGGAGAGTGTTTCTAAGAGAGACGATCTGACGGGAGTCTACAACAGGCGAGGTTTTGTTGCTGAGGCACAGGCGTTGCTTAAGGTAGCAAGTAATGCAGGTAAAGAGATGGCAGCGTACTATGCAGATGTAGATTATCTTAAGACCATCAATGTTCAGTTTGGCCATGAAGAGGGAGACAGAGCCTTAGACAGTGCGGCCACTGTATTACAGAAGGTGCTCGGCCACGAAGGTGTTGTCGGAAGATTGGGCGGTAATGCATTTGTTGCGGTTATTCCTCTTGACGAGGGCAAGGATGGAGATTACTACATCGCAGCAATCAAGAAGGAACTCAAAGCGGTCAATCAGGCGTCAGAGAATCCATATCAGATAGGTGTTAGCTTAGGCGTTTCAACATTTGTCTGTGATGATAATGTTGTACTTAAAGATATATTGTCGATGGCGGAGGATTCGTTATATCAGTTCAAGTACAACAGAGCTAAGAATATTCTGGTTTAGGGAGGGAACAATATGAGTATTAAGAGAATCATTAAAAATGCAATCTGTGTAATGCTTTTACTTACTGTGATTATGCTTAACAGCGCTTGTGCGTCAGCATCGGGACAAGGCTTTACGACTACGACCAATGATGATGGAACACTCACGATTACTGAGTATACCGGTGATGCGGAGAATCTTGTGATTCCTGAGTCAATCAATGGTGTAAATGTTACTGCGATTGCTGATAAAGCTTTTATGGCAAGTAACATTAAGACTTTAGAGGTACCTTCCGGTATTACTTCAATCGGAAGTCAGGCATTTGCATATGCTGTCAATCTTGAAAGCGTATCTGTCTTAGCGATGAATATTACCTATGGAAGCGATGTGTTTCAGGGTGACAAGGCATTGAACAAGGTTGCATATAAGCAGGATTCGACTACGGAAGCTTACTTTAAGGATTCTACAATCACTAAAGAGTTCATAGGTCCTTACCGTACTGCCGAATCAGTGAGCATCAAGGTCAATGAGACAGCTGCTATTCCTGTTGAGAATGTAGTGGGCGAGGTTACATACAAGTCTACAGACGAGAGCATTGCCAAGGCTGTTGACGGCAAGGTATTGGGTGTGTCAGACGGTACAGCGGATATAACTGTTTCAACAGGCGAGGGTTCGATTACATTTAAGGTTACTGTAACAGGCCTTAAGATGACACCTGAGTTCGGTAAGGTGACAGTGGGATACGCTAAGCTTTATAAGTTAAGCGTTCCTGACGGAGATGAGGACAAAGTCGTTTGGACATCTTCTGATGAAAGCATCGCTACTGTTTCTGACGGATTGGTTACAGGTGTATCGATTGGAAACGTCAATATATTTGCAGAGTATGCCGGCAAGAAGTATACAGCCGTTGCAAGTGTTGTAGAGAATAAGGTAACTCTTCCAAGCTACAATACCAACGCCAAGAAGTACAAGAGAGGTACGATGGGATATTCAACGGTTACCAAGACTGATTCAGGCTACAAGGTTACCGGACATTTTATCAACGGAACCAAGAACAAGGTAAGCTACATTAAGAATATTACTTTCAAGGTTATGGTTAACGGCAAGGTGGTTGCTTCTAAGAAGATTAAGAAGCTTAAGGTCAACGCCAAGGGCAAGACAACCAAGGCGATATCGATAACATTTGCCAAGAGTAATACCAAGTCAGAAGTAGACTTGACTGCGGCAGGACCTAGCAAAGTATCGGTTACAAGTACCGGTGGCAAGTTCTACTATACCAAGACCAAGACTATTACCAAGACTGTTACCAAGGAAGTCAAAAAGAAGTAATCAATTATACAACTTGCAAATATTTGTCAAATGTTATATGATACAGTATGCATTTTATTATTTTAACAGATATCGATTGAAAGGAAGTTTTATAAAATGAATTGTAATATAGGCGTAATTAAGGGAGACGGAATAGGTCCTGAGATAGTTGATGAGGCTATGAAGGTTCTTGATAAGGTGGCAGAAGTTTATAATCATACCTTTAATTACGAGCAGCTCTTGATGGGTGGTATTTCTATTGATACTTACGGAGTACCGCTTACAGACGAGACCATCGAGAAGGCCAAGGCTTCAGATGCTGTTCTTATGGGTTCTATCGGTGGAGATACAACTACATCACCATGGTATAAATTAGAGCCTTCACTTAGACCGGAAGCCGGACTCTTAAAGATTCGTAAGGCTCTTAATCTGTTTGCTAATTTAAGACCGGCTTATCTTTATAATGAGCTTAAGCGCGCGTGTCCTTTAAGAGATGACATTATCGGCGATGGCTTTGATATGCTTATTATGAGAGAGCTTACGGGTGGCCTTTACTTTGGAGAGAGAAGTACTAAAGAAGTTGATGGCAAGATGACCGCTGTTGATACTCTTACATATAATGAAGATGAGATCAGACGTATTGCTATCAAGGGATTTGATATCGCTATGAAGCGTAATAAGAAGGTTACCTCTGTTGACAAGGCGAATGTTCTTGATTCATCAAGATTATGGCGCAAGGTTGTAGAAGAGGTAGCTAAGGATTATCCTGAGGTTACATATGAGCATATGCTTGTAGATAACTGTGCTATGCAGCTTGTAAGGAATCCAAGACAGTTCGATGTCATTTTGACTGAGAATATGTTTGGAGATATTTTGTCAGATGAGGCAGCTATGGTTACAGGTTCTCTAGGAATGCTTTCATCGGCATCGCTCAATGAGACCAAGTTCGGTCTTTATGAGCCTAGCCACGGTTCAGCTCCTGATATTGCAGGTCAGGATATAGCGAACCCGATTGCTACGATTCTTTCGGCTGCTATGATGCTTAGATTCACATTTGACCTTGATAAAGAGGCAGATGCTATTGAGGAAGCTGTTAAGCAGGTATTGGCAGATGGTTATAGAACGGGTGACATCTATGATGAGGGTTCAACCAAGGTTGGATGCTCTAAGATGGGCGACCTTATCGCAGAGAGAATTAAGTAGTTATTGTAGCGGAGCACATTGTGCTCCATATATGGCGAACGATGTTCGCCGCTACGGATGATAGTAAAGTATAAAATATGTCATTCTGAGCGAAGCGAAGAATCTTAAAAAGATCCTTCGTCACTGCGTTCCTCAGGATGACATGATATACTTGTAGCGGAGCACATTGTGCTCCATATAGGGCGAACGATGTTCGCCGCTACAGATGTCACAATAATTAATATTTAAGATAGAAAGAAGGAGTTACTAATGGGTATGAAATCAGACAATGTTAAGGCCGGTATGCAGTCGGCACCACACAGATCGTTATTCAACGCTCTTGGTATGACCAAGGAGGAGATGGAGAGACCTTTAGTAGGTATCGTGTCTTCATATAATGAGATTGTTCCGGGACATATGAACCTTGACAAGATTACAGAAGCAGTTAAGATGGGTGTCGCTATGGCAGGCGGTACACCGGTTGTATTTCCTGCAATTGCCGTATGTGACGGTATTGCTATGGGCCATATCGGAATGAAGTATTCCCTTGTAACTCGTGACCTTATCGCCGATTCAACTGAGGCCATGGCTTTAGCTCACCAGTTTGACGCACTTGTCATGATTCCTAACTGTGACAAGAACGTGCCTGGACTCTTAATGGCAGCGGCAAGGGTTAATGTCCCTACAGTATTTGTAAGCGGAGGACCGATGCTTGCAGGACATGTTAAGGGAGAGAAGAGAAGTTTATCATCAATGTTTGAGGCTGTAGGTTCTTATTCAGCAGGTACAATGACAGCAGAGGATGTTGAGGAATTTGAGAATAAGGTATGTCCTACCTGTGGTTCATGTAGTGGTATGTATACAGCCAACTCAATGAACTGTCTTACTGAGGTTCTCGGTATGGGCTTACGTGGCAACGGTACAATTCCTGCCGTATATTCAGAGAGACTTAAGCTTGCTAAGCATGCAGGTATGGCTGTAATGGAGATGTATCGTAAGAACATCAGACCTCTTGACATTATGACCAAAGAGGCTGTTACTAATGCACTTACAGTTGATATGGCATTAGGATGTTCTACCAACTCAATGCTTCATTTGCCAGCTATTGCACACGAGATTGGATGGGATATCGATATTTCGATTGCAAATGAAATCTCAGCTAAGACTCCTAACCTTTGTCATCTTGCTCCTGCAGGATACACTTACATGGAGGATCTTAACGAGGCAGGCGGCGTTTACGCAGTTATGAACGAGCTTAACAAGCTCGGACTTATCAATACAGATTGTATGACAGTTACAGGTAAGACTGTCGGAGAGAACATTAAGTTCGCAATTAACCGCAACCCTGAGGTTATCAGACCTGTTGACAATCCATATTCTAAGACAGGTGGTCTTGCAGTTCTTTCAGGTAACCTTGCCCCGGACGGAAGTGTAGTTAAGCGCTCCGCTGTAGTTCCTGAGATGCTGAAGCACAGTGGTCCTGCAAGGGTATTTGACTGCGAGGAAGATGCAATCGCTGCTATCAAGGGCGGCAAGATTGTTGACGGAGATGTTGTTGTTATCCGCTACGAGGGACCTAAGGGTGGTCCTGGTATGAGAGAGATGCTCAATCCTACATCCGCTATTGCCGGAATGGGACTTGGCTCTACTGTTGCTCTTATTACAGATGGTAGATTCTCAGGTGCAAGCCGTGGTGCTTCTATCGGACATGTAAGTCCTGAGGCAGCGGTCGGCGGACCTATCGCACTCGTAGAGGAAGGCGATATCATCGAGATTGATATCGATGGACTTAGCATCAACCTTAAGGTTTCAGACGAGGAGTTAGCTCGTCGTAAGGCAGAGTGGAAGCCTAGAGAGCCTAAGGTTACTACAGGATATCTTGCAAGATATGCTGCTATGGTTACAAGCGGTAACCGCGGAGCAATCTTAGAAGTGCCAAAGAATAACTAATGATTTCTAAATATATTAACAAGGAGATTTTATTATGAAACAATTGACAGGTGCAGAAATTGTTATTGAGTGCTTGAAAGAGCAGGGCGTTGATACCGTGTTCGGATATCCGGGTGGTACAATCCTTAACGTCTATGATGAGCTCTACAAGCATAGTAAGGAGATTAACCATGTGCTTACCTCGCATGAGCAGGGTGCAGCGCATGCGGCAGACGGATACGCAAGAGCAACCGGTAAGGTCGGCGTCTGTATGGCTACATCGGGCCCGGGTGCTACCAATCTCGTAACCGGTATCGCAACCGCATATATGGATTCTGTCCCTGTCGTCGCAATTACTGCAAATGTCGGTGTAGCGATGCTCGGTAAGGATAGTTTCCAGGAGGTAGATATCGCAGGTGTTGTTATGCCTATCACCAAGCATAGCTTCATCGTAAAGGATATCAAGGATCTTGCAACTACAATCAGAAAAGCATTTAAGATTGCCAAGTCAGGAAGACCTGGTCCTGTACTTGTTGATATCACTAAGGATGTCACAGCCAATAAGACGGGCTACGAGCCACATACTCCGGAGCCTATCACAAGATCGACAGACAAGATTAAGGGCAAGGATATCGATAAAGCAGTTGAGCTTATCGGAAAGGCTAAGAAGCCATTCGTTATGGTAGGTGGCGGATGCGTTACCTCAGGTGCACAGAGTGAGCTTATGGAGTTCGTTGAGAAGATTGACGCTCCTGTTTGTGATACACTTATGGGTAAGGGTGCATTTGACAATAATCATAAGCTTTACAGCGGTATGGTTGGTATGCATGGAACCAAGGCTTCTGACCTTGGACTTACAGAGGCAGATCTTCTTATCACTATCGGTGCAAGATTCTCGGATCGTGTTACAGGAAATGCAGCTAAGTTCTGTAAGCATGCCAAGATTATTCACATAGATGTTGATGCAGCTGAAATCAACAAGAACGTTAAGGTTCACACCGCTATCGTAGGTGATGCCAAGAGCGTATTAGAGCAGATTAATTCTAAGCTCAATAAGAACTACAAGCACGCTGATTGGATTAAGCATATCAATGATCTTAAGAAGAAGTATCCGCTTACTATATATGAGAAGGATCTTTGCGGTCCATCGATTATCAAGTCAATTTATGAGCAGACCAAGGGTGATGCAGTCATTTGTACTGATGTAGGTCAGCATCAGATGTGGGCAGCACAGTTCTACAACTATTCTAAACCTCGTACACTTATCACTTCGGGTGGTCTTGGTACAATGGGATTTGGTCTTGGAGCTGCAATCGGTGCTAAGTATGGTCGCCCTGATAAGACCGTTATCAATATTGCCGGTGACGGATGTTTCAGAATGAATGTACAGGAGCTTATGACAGCTTCAAGATACAACGTACCTATCATTGAGATTGTTATTAACAACCACGTTCTCGGTATGGTTAGACAGTGGCAGACATTGTTCTACGGCGAGAGATACTCGGCTACCATTCTTGATGATTCCGCTGATTTTAAGAAGATTGCAGAAGGTATGGGTGCGACAGCATTTACCGTAACTACTCAGGAGGAATTCGATAAGGCTTTTGCTAAGGCACTTAAAGCTAAGGGACCTGTTGTTATCGATGCACAGATTTGCAAGGACGACAAGGTATTCCCTATGGTTCCTGCAGGAGCTCCACTTGAGGAAGTATTTGACCATGATGATGTTAAGAACAAATAATAATATATAATTACAATAAGCCTAAGGAGGATAATTAAAATGGCAAGAGTGTATAATTTTTCAGCAGGCCCTTCAATGTTGCCTGAGGAGGTGCTTAAGGAAGCAGCAGATGAGATGCTTGATTACAAAGGAACCGGAATGGGTGTTATGGAGATGTCACACCGTTCTAAGGCATTTGAGGAGATTATAGAGACAGCTGAGGCTGATTTAAGAGAGTTAATGAACATCCCTGATAACTATAAGGTTCTCTTCTTACAGGGTGGCGCAAGCCAGCAGTTCGCTGCAATCCCTATGAACCTTATGAAGAACAAGGTAGCTGACTACATTGTTACAGGTCAGTGGGCTAAGAAGGCATACGAGGAAGCACAGAAGTATGGTAAGGTTAACAAGATTGCTACTTCTGAGGACAAGACTTTCTCATATATTCCTGATTGCTCTGATCTTCCTATTTCAGAGGATGCAGATTACGTTTACATTTGCCACAACAATACAATTTACGGAACTACTTTCAAGAAGCTTCCTAACACCAAGGGCAAGATTCTTGTAGCTGATATGTCTTCTGACATTCTTTCACAGCCTGTTAATGTAGAGGATTACGGTCTTATCTACTTTGGTGTTCAGAAGAACGTTGGTCCTGCTGGTGTCGTTGTAGTTATTATCCGTGAGGACCTCATCACTGATGATGTATTAGAGGGTACACCTACCATGCTTAAATATAAGACTCAGGCTGATGCTAAGTCTCTTTACAATACACCACCTGCTTATGGTATTTACATTTGCGGTAAGGTATTTAAGCACCTCAAGAAGCTTGGCGGTCTTGAGAAGATGAAAGAGATCAACGAGAAGAAGGCTAAGATCCTTTATGATTTCCTTGATTCTTCTAAGCTCTTCAAGGGTACCGTTGTTCCTGAGGATCGTTCACTTATGAATGTTCCTTTTGTTACAGGGGATGCTGACCTTGACGCTAAGTTCGTTAAGGAGGCTACTGAGGCAGGTTTCGTTAACCTTAAGGGACACAGAACTGTCGGTGGTATGCGTGCTTCTATCTACAACGCTATGCCTACTGAGGGTGTTGAGAAGCTTGTAGAGTTCATGAAGAAGTTCGAGGCTGAGAACGCGTAATTATATTGACCTTCTTCGAAGGTCAAAGATTCTTCGCTGGCGCTCAGAATGACATTTAAAGCAAGAAGAAGCTGTAATAACAGGATATATTTGTGAAATGATATATGTATGTTATTAAAATTCGTAGAGGCGAACATCGTTCGCCATATATCGAAAATCAATTATCAATATGAAAAGAGGTATTTTATAATGGCTAAGGTACATTGCCTAAATCCTATCGCGGCATGCGGTACAGATTTATTTACAAGTAACTATGAGATGACTGATGACTTTGCGGCTGCAGAGGCAGTCTTGGTAAGAAGTGCTTCTATGCACGAGTTAGAGCTTTCTTCTAACCTCCTTGCAATTGCAAGAGCAGGTGCGGGTGTTAACAACATTCCACTTGAGGATGCTGCTAAGAAAGGTATCGTAGTATTTAACACACCAGGTGCTAACGCTAATGGTGTTAAGGAGCTTGTTGTAGCAGGACTTATGCTTGCTTCACGAGATCTTATGGGTGGATATAACTGGGTTAAGGAGAATGCTTCAGATCCTGATATTGCTAAGGCAGTAGAGAAGCAGAAGAAGAACTATGCCGGTAATGAGATTAGTGGCAAGAAGCTCGGTGTTATCGGTCTTGGTGCTATCGGTGCTAAGGTTGCCAACATTGCTTTCAGACTTGGTATGGAAGTATACGGTTATGATCCATATGTTTCTATCGATGCTGCTTGGAGCCTTTCACGTCACATCAAGCACATCAAGGATCTTAATGAGATTTTCAAAGAGTGTGATTACATCACCGTTCATGTACCTGCATTAAAGGATACCATCGGTATGATTAATAAAGAGTCTATCGCTATGATGAAGGACGGCGTTAAGATTCTTAACTTCGCAAGAGATACTTTGATTAATGACGACGATATGATTGAAGCTCTTAACTCAGGTAAGGTTGCTTGCTATGTTACTGATTTCCCTAATCCTAAGGTTGCAGGTGTAGATAAGGTTGTTACACTTCCTCACCTTGGTGCTTCAACAGCTGAGTCAGAAGACAATTGTGCTATCATGGCTGTTAAAGAGATTATGGACTTTATCGAGAATGGTAATATCAAGAACTCTGTTAACTATCCTGCTGTTGACGCAGGTGTATGCGAGACCGGCGGAAGAGTATGTATCTGTCATAAGAACATCCCTAACATGATTACCAAGTTCACCGGAGTATTCGGCGACAAGGGTAACAACGTTGAGAACATGGTATCTAAGAGTAGAGGAGATTTCGCTTATACTATCATTGATACCAAGGATACTCCAAGAGATGAGTCTATCGCAGCTATCAAGGAGATTGACGGAGTTGTTAAGGTAAGAGTTATTTAATATGAATGTCATTTTGAACGTAAGCGAAGAATCTTTTAAGACCCTTCGTCACTTCGTTCCTCAGAATGATACATGAAAATTGCGGACACTTTAGTGTCCGCAGTTTTTTTCGCTATTTAGATGGCGCTTTAGGGGCTTTCTCAACTTTGTTCTCAGCCTTAGGCGGATTATTAATCATGTCATCTACTTTGTCAAGCAACTCCTCAACTATCTGAAGTCTTGCTTTGCCGCGGTCTGTTGTCGGTCCGCTTAGAATCTTACCCTTTCTTTCTGTAAAGTAAGTCACCCCTTTGGTAACAAGTATTTCTAAGTCGTGAGCCTTAACTACCAAACCCTTGCCGGCTGCTTTGCTTTCATTTGCAGAATCAATAACATTATTTAATGCCTGATATAGCTCTTTCATATACTTAGAGCGGTATTTACCTCCGCCCTTATAAAGAGTGTCAAGCTCGTCTTTGGTTTTGCTAAGGTACATAAGTGATTCCTCAGAAAGAGTCTTATCACCCGTAAGATTATGTGAACCAAAACGCTTATTCATATAGGTAATATCTTCAGCTACCGCTTTCCTGTGATCCTTGTATTGCTTATAAAGCTTATCAAGGGACTTTCCGGAAAACATTATTTCGAGGAATACTTTGTCTGATAGTAGATTGTCCCTTACAGACTTAACATACCGTTGGATTTCCTGCTGATTGTATTTGCCGTCCGGAGTTGGTTTGAGTGTGTTGGTTCTATTGCTGACCTTCTCTTCGTTATTCCAATCAATTCCTTTGCCAAATATGGTTCTCTTGGCGCCCGGTTCAGTTAAGAGCTTGAGAGCGAAGTAGTTGGCAGCGGTAACCATATTTTTATAAGGTATTGGCTTGCCATTCTCCATCTTGGATATTTGATTCTGACAATGTGTTCTGACATCATCGAGTTCCCAAGAGACAGAGCCTGCAGGGAAATCAATAATTTCGTTATCATTATTCTTGGCGTTATCGATTGAGTTATTGATAGCCTTGTCATAATCTTCCCATGACTTAAGAATGTCACTTGGAGTTTTGCTAAGCATGGTTCGTATGTCAGTTTCACTGGTAAATCCACGAAAGTTACTGTTGGAATTAATAGCAGTTAGTTCTTTTTCGATGTAATCCCATCTCTTCTTATAGTCTTCCTCGGTTTTTATGCAATAATTGTCTAGCGACAACTTATCATACTTGTGTTGGTTAGCTTTGGTTATAGATAAAATTCTTGCTAAACTCAAGCTGGAAATGCTGTCAAATTTGCCATTGCCATCATAAGGTAAAGTGGCAGTGTGAAGAAGATGATTTTTTTCTTCATTAATCACAAGCTGCTCGTTCTCGCGCTTCTTGGCAATTAAAATGTCAGCGTTCTTTAATGAGGTAATAAGCTCCGGATTAATCCTTGTAACTGTTACGCCCTTCTTATTCTCGTTTAGCACGATATCCACATCCTTAGGTGGCTTGGCATCAAGTGCCTCGAGACTGTTGTTATAGTATGATTCGTTGTTAGGATTGAGCTTGCCATTGACCTTGATGGCTGGAATGGCGGCTTTGGTTAATTCTTCTTCGGCGCCTATAACATTGCTAAATACCTCGTGATTAAGGAATTTATCAATGAGCTTAATGTTGTCAAATGTCTTCTTGTTTAGAAGCGCAGTTGAATAAAGAACTGATTCATTAAGAGTATTAAAGTCTTTTCTGGCTTCTTTAAGGTCTAAGCCGTAGGTTGAATCGTTGTCGGTAAGGAGCATCGTAGACATTTCAAGTGATGCCTTGTAACCAATCTTTACCATCTTCTCCGTCTTGTATTTTACAAGCTGAGCGAATACATAGCCTAATTCCTCTTCGTCACTGTTGTTGAAAAATGCTAGGATTGCGGCGTCCTTTACATTGAGCGCGGATGTCTTCTTGCCGGAGAATAACTCGGTAGGTGTGAGCCATTTTATAAATACCTTGGCAATACCTTCTGTGTTCTTGGCTTTTGAGAGATCAACTCTTAACTGGTGCTCTTGTTTTTGGATATCTTCGTGTCTGCTCATATTTATTTCTCCTTTATAGTGTTATGGTTGTACGAAATGCTCCGTAGCGACGAACATTGTTCGCCATATGTGGAGCACACTGTGCTCCGCTACGAGAGTGTATATGTTATTGTTAATTAATCACAGTATATCACACAATCAGTAACAAATACGAAACAACGCGGAAGAAATATAGATTTACTTGATGGATATCATCATTTTTTTAGTAATAATTCTTGTTGCATTATTGTTAAAAGAGTGTATAATTAGGTAGTAAATTATCTAAACATAAGGAGAGATTATTATGAGTGATAAATTGAAGGTAGGTATCTTAGGTGGTACCGGTATGGTAGGACAGAGATTCATTTCCCTTTTGGAGAATCATCCATGGTTTGAGGTTACCGTTATTGCGGCTTCACCGCGTTCTGCAGGCAAGACCTATGAGGACGCTGTTGGAGACAGATGGAAGATGGACACTCCTATGCCGGAGGCAGTTAAGAAGATTGTGGTTCATAATGTCAATGAGGTTGAAGAGGTGGCTAAGGACGTAGATTTCGTATTCTCTGCCGTTGATATGAGCAAGGACGAGATTAAGGCTATCGAGGAGGCATATGCCAAGACCGAGACTCCTGTTGTTTCTAATAACAGTGCTCACAGATGGACTCCTGATGTTCCTATGGTAGTGCCTGAGATTAATCCGGAGCATATGAAGGTTATAGAGTATCAGAAGAAGAGACTTGGAACTACAAGAGGCTTCGTTGCCGTTAAGCCTAACTGCTCAATTCAGAGCTATGCGCCTGTCCTTACCGCATGGAAGGAGTTTGAGCCATATGAGGTAGTTGCTACCACATATCAGGCTATATCAGGTGCGGGCAAGACCTTTAAGGATTGGCCGGAGATGATAGAGAATGTCATCCCTTACATTGGCGGTGAGGAAGAGAAATCAGAGAAGGAGCCGCTTAGAATCTGGGGATATGTTGATGAAGAGAAAGGCGAGATTGTGCCTGCCGATGATGTCAAGATTACCTGTCAGTGTGTGAGAGTTCCTGTTCTTAACGGACATACCGCAGCGGTATTTGTCAAGTTCAAGAAGAATCCTACCAAGGAGCAGCTTGTTGAAGCTCTTAAGAACTTTAGCGGTGTTCCTCAGGAGCTTAAGCTTCCTTCGGCACCTGCTCACTTCATTCAGGTTATGGAAGAGGATGACAGACCACAGGTTAAGCTTGATGTGGATTATGAGAACGGTATGGGTGTATCTGTTGGCCGTATCAGAGAGGACAGCATCTATGACTGGAAGTTCATAGGCTTATCTCATAATACCGTAAGAGGTGCTGCCGGTGGTGCAGTTCTTTGTGCCGAGCTTTTAAAGGCGCAGGGATACATAACAAAGAAATAATCTATATTTATCCCCCGGCTGCTTGGTCGGGGGTATTTAAAAATTGTTTTATAATTGTTGCGCATTTGTTATACTATGTGATGTATACTTCTCATTGAAGATATATGAATAAGCGATTTTAAGTCGCTAAATATTTAGGAGGTAGAGCATATGAAAGAAAATGAATTTTTAAATGGAAGTTTTGAAGGGGACGAAGTCTTTGATGAGATTAATCAGTATCAGGAAGACGAGTTGAACAACAATGAGAGAAAGTTTACTGAAGTTGATATTGATGACGGGTTTAGTAACATAGAGAGAAAGTTTACTGAAGTTGACATGGGATTAGAAGATGGCGATGCAAGAGAGAGCAAGATTAACGACATCCTGCTTAAGTATAACGCAATAGGAGATGACATTAAGCCGGAAGAGGTTCGCCCGCTTAATGTTAATATTGTTTCTTCAACAATCAATCAGCTTCATGCTGTTAATGACAACTATCCTGAGTTCGTGGACAGGATTGAAGAACTGTTTCTTAAAGCAGGAACAATGTTTACCTTTGCTTCATCTGATAAGGCTAATACAAAGAGCAAGCTGCCTGCAGATGGTACTATGACAGTTACTACCAGAAAGCTTGAGACCATTAAGGAATGGGCTGAGTTTTTGGCTGATGTGGATATACTTATCGATGATATCAGCAAGAAGTATCCGGTTGGCACGCCATCAGGTGCGTTACTTGATGTTATTAAGAAGAATATGCAGGTTATGACAGATCCTGACTTTGTAGATAATATGGCACTTGATCCGCGGTATGAGCCATACATCAGAACGAACTTCCTTACCATTCCGGTTAACAAGTTCAAAACAGATAAAGTTAACGAGAAGAACGAGCCTGTATTCGAGAAGAATGATAAGAAGTATGAAGAGTTAAGTAATAAGATGCCTTTTATCAAGATGGCTGAAGAGAGAGTAAACTTTATGCAGAATAAGTTTATTCCTTTTCACAGGAACAGAAGAAGCATGAATTACGGTAAGAAGGATTATATCAATTATGTTATTGATTATAAGAAGCATCTTGAAGAGCAGAGCAGATATGTTGATGAGCTTAGAAAGATTTCACCGGATGATGAACTCATTAAGGACAATTACGTATTCGTTACCAATACCGTAAATACAGGTTTTGTAGAAAACTGGCAGACTACAAGATATGGCGATGTAATAAAAAAAGATAATAAAGCTCAATATGATATGCTTGACAGAGGATGGCCGGTTGATGATATTGGATTGTTGACAGACTTAAAGGGGTATGTAGATAAGGCTGAAGTCTATGCTAACAGTAATGATGCAACTTCCCAAGAGAAGAAGATAGCACGAGAGATTATGGATTCGTTAAGAGAGCAGCTTGAGCTTGTTAAAGTTTCATATGTTCCTTCACCGGAGGTCAGGGAAGAGCTGTTAAAAGGTTTTAAGGCACCGATTGATAAGTATGTAGAGCTTTCTAAGAGTTTAAGTAAGTTTGAGACTATCACAATCGGCAAGCGTCTTGATGATGCTATAAATCGCGAAGTTAAAGATTTTGAAATCGGTAACAATCCTATGACGATTCATAAGGTTGGTGATTATGAGGAGCCGGTTGCTTTTAGCAGTGATGATATTCGCGACAATATAGATATTATGTATAAGGATCTTAAGGCTGTCGAGTTAAGCTACAAGGGTTCTAATCAGTTTAAGGAGATGAAGGAGCACCTTAAGGCATTAAAGGATTATGCCCACAGGCTTATGGATCAGCCTATGACTGATGAGGAGGGATTAACTCCTAATCAGGTTCGAATGAAAAGATTAAGTGAGCTTAGAGATAGAATCAGTTCAGTTATTGATGCCACGGATCAATATCTTGAGCATAAGAAGAGAGATTTTGAAAGGGACGCTGACAGAAGGGATAGTGCCAAGAAGCAGAAGCATGAGCAGCCACGTATTAAGATGAGCCTTAAATTAAGAGACAAGCTCATGATGATGTCCGACCGTATAGATGAGTATGAGCGTCACCTTAATCCTGATAAGCAGTATATCAAGAACGTTGAGAAGCATATCAGTGAAGCCAGAGACAGAGCATGGGATAAGATATACGAGATAAGCGATGCGATTGCTAAAGATACCAAGAATGAGATGACAGAAGGTAATTACAGACGTAACATTTCCAAGATGATAGTATATTATATTCAGTCTACCACTAATTACTATGAGCGTCACAACGATACTGATGCGGCATATAAAGAAAGAATCGAGGCTGTAGGAGGCGAGCTTACTGATAAACAGATTAAGAGCATGATGTCAGGCGGCATGAGAGATGCCATAAATAAAGAGGTAGAAAAATATATGCAATACAAAGATGGCAAGTTGGATGATTATCAAAAGGTCTCTTATGAGTCTATCGCTAACTTATATAAGAGTGTTGTTAAGGGTGAGGTTCAGGCTAGGAAAGCTGCTGAGACTGTAAGTGACAAAAGACATAGAGCAACTGCAGGCTATAAGGAGAATCTTGTATCTAAGAAAAAGCCTGAGCAGGCTGCAGGACCTAAGAAATAATAAAGGAGAGCGAGGAAATGCCTAAGAATAATAAAGATGCTAAAGAAGTTGAAAGGCTCAAAGAATCATACAATATTCAGAAGACCACAATGGACAAGATTTGGTTTTTCATGCTTACATCTGCCAAGATAGGAATTATTCAGGCTGACTATTTTACAGATAGTGAGAGGGAACAATATGAGACTCTGATTAATGAGGACAAAAAGGCTGCTGATATTATGAAGAACGCTGTTTTGGGGGGCTACAAGCTTCCCAAAGGCCTTCATAAATCAGCAGAGCTTGACAAGTTTGAAGATGACCTTACTAAGCATATCTACTCTACGTTTGTTGATGATGAATCGGCAAGAGCGATATATAAGGGCTTGGATGATTTAGCGATTCTTGAACTCAAAGTCAATATTCAGGTTGGAAGAGAGCTTTTAGAAGTACTTAAGTCATTCAAGGAAGATGACCCGCTAAGAATGCAGAAAGCCATATATGTGCTTGGAAGGAGCCAGTCATACGGAACACAGCTTGAATATGGAATCTCTAATTTCAAGAGCAGTGTATGTATGACGTACCCTGAGTGGACCAAAGAGCAGAGTGATTATCTTCAATATAAGACGCATTCACTTTCCAAATTCCTCTCAAAGGAGGACTTAAGGCTATACAAGCTGGGAATTGCCGCAAGGGATGGTTCGCATCCTACAAGCAGCCCCGAGATGATGAAATGGGTTAACGAGGAAGGAATCAGGATGGGCGAAGAGCTCAGAAAGAAGAATGTGGCTTTGGTTTACAAGCGAGTCAGTGAGGAACTTGATACTTCAAAGCAATACAAGCTTGCTGATGATAAAGCATTTTCTGAAGTGTTTGCTTCTATGAAGGTCAATGTCAATGATGTAATTTTAAGAGGGCTGATAGCTGACCTTGAGTCAACCGGCACCGGCAATACCCGGTGGTACAATTTTGCATGGCATTCAAGTAATTCTCCTGAATATGACAAGATGCTTAACACTCTTAAGATGTATAGCTACAGTGTTGAGGCCGGTGAGATGGTCAAGGCGATTGATTTAAAAGAGAAGCTTATTAATGCGACTGTCACATATCTTAAGGACAAGACGTCTTCTGTTCGTGACAGTGATTTTGGCAAAAAGCGTTTTGATGATGCGATGCTGCTTCTTTCCGAACTTATGCCTGTCAAGAGGTTTGAGAGGTTTGTAGAGATGGTGAATCGCCATAGAGGCGCTAAACCCGGCAAAACGGATTATATTGACATTGTCGATTACAGTCGCAGTAACAGAGCCAAGGCGGACAATCTATACAGTAAGCTTCACCACCTCGGAAGAGAAATTGATGATAAGAAGCAGGAGGCGTCAAGGACTAACCGTATAAAGCTTCCTGATGTGTATGTTAAAAGGATTGATGAGATTGAGAAGGTATACGGTATTGATTCCATGAAACTTCCTAAGGGTAAGGATGACCTTGTGCCTATTGGTCCGTATTTCAAGTTTGATAAGATTGATAATAAGGATTTCTCGACCCTCGCCTACCTTAGTAATGTCGGCAACCCTGCATTTACCAATGGAGACAAGTCTCCTAAAGCGCATGATGAGAGAATGAAGCTCATCAAGAGTGCCACTTTAAATGTTGCTGATGCGTTAAGGGCATATCAGGTTGGCAATAAGGCTCCTTTGGCAGAGATAATAAGAAATGATGTAAACAATATCCTTAATGAGTGCGATAATGCTAAATATGTTGATGACAGCTATATTATCAATGCAGAGATGGGACGCCGCATTAAGGGTATGATAGACAGAGACCCTGAGCTTTTTACTATCGCATCTAAGAAGGGGATGAATATAGAGGAGCTTGGCAGGCTTAGTGCTATCACACATTCTGCGACAACATTTACCAGAGGATACGAGTCTTTTAAGAAGGTGGTTGATGCCGAAAAGGGAGGACCTAAGGTATCTAAGGACATGAAGCTTGAAGCTGTCACTGATATTATTATGAAGAGAGTGATAGATGAGAGCATTATTCTTAAGAGAGAAGGCAAGTCAAAGTCTACGCTTCTTCCTGATATAGAGAAGAAGTCCGGATATACGGAGCTTCGTAATGAGGTTAAAGCATTTGTTGTTAAAGACGGTATCAATAAGTTAAGTACCGTTGAGCTTAAGAAATATATGCAGGATATATCTTTTGGATTTAAGGTTAAGAGGTTCGTTACTGACCGGATAGAGAAATCTTTAGAGGCAAAGCCTGTAAAGAAGAGTTCTGTTAAGAAGCAGGGTGTTAATAAGAACAAAGCGCTCGGGATTAATTAATAATTGAGTAATCAGGCACCGCAAAGGCGGTGCCTCAGACCGTAGACAAATGCCGATTGAATTGTAATGATTCAATCGGCATTTTTT
>CAMVPR010000021.1 GCA_947169385.1 uncultured Lachnospiraceae bacterium
AGGATGGTACCAATCAACTTGATAATGGAGCTGAATCAATCAAGAAGGGTGCCAATTCACTTAAGAGTGGCGCAGATGGTTTAAGTGAAGGTATTGATACTTTCAAGAAGACATTTGACGAGGGTGTTACAACAAGCAAGAAAGACACTGAGGAGTATCTTACTACCAAGACAGCTCCTGCTTTATCCAAGACTGTTACTGACGCTGTTAATACCGCTGCTTCAACTGCTGCTAAAACTGCTTCATCTTCAATCGTTACTTCTGTTGCAGATAGTGTTGGACAGAGCGGTAAAACAATCGGCTCTTCAATAAGGGCAAATGTTGCAGACTCTGCTAAAGCGACTGCATTTGCCAAACAATTAGTCAAAGCAGGTGTTATTACTGAGGAAGAGATTCCAACACTCAGTAAGCTTTTAAGTAATACTACATTTACCAATATGCTTGGTGACCAGATAGCAGACGGAGTATCTAAGAATATCAAGGCTTCAGCTACAGATCCTCAAAGTGCTCAGTCTAAGAAATTATCAGAAACTATAGCTGCTAATGTTCAAGCTGCTATAGGAGATAGCGCAGCTAACGGTGTTAAGGGTGCATTAGGTGATTTAGGCGCTTACTTAAATAAGCAGTTAGATGACTCACAGAGTGAGGTTGATAAGACTCTGTCATTCAGCGATTCTTACAAATATTCCGGCAAGGCAGCTACACTAAAGGACGGTGCAGATGCTTTGGCCAAAGGATCTAATGAACTTTCTAGCGGTGCAGATACGTTTAGATCAGGTGTTGGTAAGTTGAATGAGGGAGCTGACGGAATATATGAAGGAGCTGATAAGCTTAAGGCTGGTACTTCTAAACTTTCAAGTGGCTCTGACGAGCTTAAGAACGGTGTATTGGCGCTTAAGAACGGTGCAATTAAGCTTGTTAAAGGTGGTAAAACACTGTCAAATGCTACCGACCTCTTATCTGATGGTATTGGTGATTTAGACGATGGTTCTAATAAGCTCAATGATGGTATGATTGAATTCGATAAGGAAGGAATCAAAGTACTTTATGACACTGTAGATAAGGACCTTAAAGAGCTTCTTGACAGAATTGAGGCTGTTAAGAAAGCAGGAGAGGAGTATCAGACATTTACTAAACTTGGTGATGATGCCAAGGGCGAGGTTAAGTTCATTGTTGAGACTGATGCAGTCAAGAAATGATTATGCTTTACACATGGGATAAAATGCTGATTTTATCCCATATAACTTCTCTTTATCATTCTATAAAAGCCGGAGATTATGTCTCCGGCTTTAAATATTGATATAATTCTAAGTATTATTCAAATTCTGAGAGGCGCTTAACGTCATACTCGATACCAGTTCTAAACAAACCTAGAACCCTACCGCATATCTCGCAGTTCTCAACGATAATAGGATCCATAGAATCATTCTCAGGCTGTAATCTAATGTGGTCAGCTTCTCTATAGAATCTCTTAACAGTGGCGCCACTGTCTATGATAGCAACAATAATCTCACCATCTCTGGCTTCCTTGGTACGCTCTACCATGAGCAAATCGCCATCAAAGATACCACAGTTAATCATACTGTCGCCTCTAACCTTAAGCATGAATGTGTCATTCTTCTTGATAAATGTAGGTAGAAGAGGGAAGTAGTCTTCAATGTTCTGCTCTGCAAGCAACGGTTGACCTGCAGCAACATTGCCAACTATAGGAATATTGACTATCTCTCGTCTTGTTAGGTTAAAGCTATCATCTAGAATCTCGATAGTTCTGGACTTGGTCGGATCTCGCTTGATATATCCATTCTTCTCTAAGGTCTCAAGGTGAGCGTGTACCGATGATGTAGACTTAAGATTAACAACAGTACATATCTCTCTTACAGAAGGTGGATATCCCTTAGTTAAAATGGTGTTCTTGATACAATCAAGAATCTCTTGCTGTTTAGGTGTGATATTACCTTTCATTGTAACCAGCTCCTTTCGTACATTACATAAATAACATGTTGTCATTATATCACATCGATATACATTTGTAAACATATGTTCAAAATTTTTTCGAACAATCTTTCCGAACAAAAATACGAAAAAGTACTTGACAACGAAACCCCTGTTCTGTATAATGCAATACAAGAACAAGAGTTCAGAACTACTGTTTGAAGTTTTTGTTTTAAGAAAGCGGGGATTTGCCATGATTAACAGAACTAATGTCAAGTATCTTTTAACGGTTTTAATTGTAGTAGTTATTGCATTTACTGTTTGGGGAGTTACAGGTGCGAACGCATCTAAGCCGGTTGGCCAGAAGTACTATGTCAGCATCACAATCGAGCCCGGTGACACATTATGGTCAATTGCCGAAGAGAACATTTCTGATGAATACAAGAACATCAAGGAATACATTAATGAAGTTCGATCAATTAATTCATTGACATCTACAGACATCACTGCAGGAAGACATATAGTCATCCCGAGATACACTAAAGAATAAGCATGGTTTCTGACATGTTTCACATCATATCCCATATACTATATTTCCCGACCTAAAGCCACATATAAGGCTTGGTTGGGGAGTGTTCGGGATACATATCTTTTCGCAAGATATCGGATAATGCTCCGGTTTCTTGATATAGAGTCGCGCGATTAGTGCTTCTCATCTTGGGCGATGGATTCTTATGTGTTGTTACAGTCTTAGAATACTTCTCAATAATCAATATAACGTACCCCCATCCGTTTATTTTGATAGGAGAGGGTGATATTATCTGCATGTCCCGTAGGGTGGTTTCATTTCTCTCTTTATAGCAAGATAGACTCTAGGGCTGTACACACTTCATCGCTATTTTGTTTCTTATATGTTCCATTTTTAACACAATAATAATTATATTGAAAAGAAGAGGATTATATAGTACTATTATATCCGGTTTGAATTATCATATAGATATTTATTGACACATTTGAATCGAATATAATAGGAATGTTGAGATTAATATAATGAACGAGATAACATGTGAAGAACTAAGTGGATTAAATAGGTCATCATATATATTAATTGATATAAGAGATGAGGGACTTAGAGCCTATGGTATGATGCCGGATGCAATTAGTATAGAGTTTAATGTAGATAACAATAAAGCAGAAGAACTACTTAACGATTTACCGGTTGATAAGAAGCTTATATTCTATTGCGATATCGGACGAAGAACTCTATATCTTGATGATGAATTCACATTTTTAAAAGAATATGAATGCTATAGTCTTAATGGAGGGTACATTGGGTACGTAAGGTCCAGGATTTCAAGTGAAGAAGACATTGTAGAGAAGCAGCATAAAGTAGAAGAGAGCATTAGGAAGACTTATCATAAGAGACTGTTTACTCCATTTGCCAAGGCTTGCAAGACATATAAACTTATAGAAGAGGGCGACCATATTGCAGTCTGTATATCCGGAGGTAAGGATTCAATGCTTATGGCTAAGCTATTTCAGGAGATTAAGAAGCACAGACAATGTAACTTTGAACTTACATTTCTAGTTATGGATCCCGGATACAATGAAGATAATAGAGCACTTAAGGCTTTAGGAATTCCTATTACCATATTTGAGAGTGATATATTTAATGCTGTTGATACTATAGATAAGAGTCCATGTTATATATGTGCAAGAATGCGCAGAGGATATCTATATAGCAAGGCCAAGGAATTAGGGTGTAATAAGATTGCTCTAGGGCATCACTACGATGATGTAATAGAGACCATACTTATGGGAATGCTATATGGTGCCCAGATTCAGACTATGATGCCTAAGCTACATAGTACCAACTTTGAAGGCATGGAATTAATCAGACCTTTATATCTTGTTCGAGAGCATGATATATGCGCTTGGCGTGATTATAATGATTTACATTTCCTTCAATGTGCATGTCATTTTACTGAGACATGCTCAACTTGCCATGAAGATGGAACTACATCCTCTAAACGTTTAGAGACCAAGAAGCTTATTGCAGCCCTTAAGAAGGAGAATCCATTCGTAGAATCTAACATTTTCAGGAGTGTAGAGAATGTTAATTTAGATACAGTAATTGCCTATAAGAAGAATATGGTTCGCCATCATTTCTTAGATGAGTATTAGAGTTAAGATCCTTCGTCGCAAAGCTCCTCAGGATAACATAATTCTACAGGTATCTTGTCATTCTGAGCGAAGCGAAGAATCTTATTATGATTAATCATCGCTACGTTTCTCACGAAGAGTAACTTTATTAGCGGCGCTTCTACGTCTGTTTTCCTCGATAGCAGCATAGTGTCTTCTTGTAGTATTGACGTCTTTATGCCCAAGAACATCAGCAACTAAGTATATATCACCTGTTTCCTGATACAATGCAGTACCATAGGTGCTTCTTAACTTATGTGGAGTTATCTTCTTTAAAGTCGTTACAAGCTTAGAATACTTTTTAACAAGCAATTCAATTGAGCGAACTCCCATGCGTTTATTCTGAAGGGAGAGGAATAGTGCGTCTTCATGTCCTGGAAGTGGGTTCATATTCTCCCTGATATCAAGATAATCCTCTAATGCAGTCTTAACTTCATCACTAAAGTATATAACAGCTTCGTTGCCACCTTTTCGTCTAATCTTAACACCATTATTGTCGAAATCAAGATCACTGATGTCTATGCCAACACATTCAGAGACACGCATACCTGTTCCTAGCAGGAGAGTCATAATAGCAAGATCGCGTTCCTTGTTCTTATTGTGATATTTCTGTTGATTCTTGGTAAGGTTATCACCTGATTCAACCTCATCAAGAAGCTTGGCAATCTCATCGATATCAAGTCTAATAATAGCTTTCTCATGAATCTTAGGAGTATCAACTAATGATGCGGGATCACTTTTGATTTTCTCGCTGTGATACATATATTTATAAAATGAACGAAGAGTTGAGAGCTTTCTCTTCATGCCTGATTCTGAATTAGTTATTTCTTTATCGCCATTTTCATATAATCTAAGCCAACTCAAGTATTCTCTGATATCATCAGCAGTCTGTGATTCGATGAGACTTAATGGTAGTTCATGCATAGGAATATCCTTATAAGTAGATATATTGTCCTTAAGGTATGTAAAATATGTCACAAGATCATATGCATATGCCATACGGGTCCTGGCTAACTTGTTAGGCTCCATGGCAATAAAGAACGAGTTACAGAACTTAGGGAGATCCTTTAGAAGTTCCTTTATCTTTTTCTCGTATTCAATGTTCTTCTGATCAAAGTAGTCATTATCTGTTGGCATAGTTACCTCCATATAGTGTATAATATCAATGGGTTCATCATCGAAAGAGTATATAACCCTAATACTTACTATTCGTTAAACGCGAGTTTAACGAATAATTGCACTCGTATTTATAGAATATATCATAATACGCTAAAAGTCAATAAATACTTACAAAAAAGCTGCCTATATATAACAGGCAGCTTATAGTTATTCATATTATATTAATTGTCATTCCAAATAATCCATGGTTCACTCATTCCCTAAACCATACTTCGGTGGCCACGCCACCCTGAGGATTATGTTAAAGTATTCATAAATTGTTATATATAAGATTCTTCGCTGCGCTCAAAATGACAATTTTAAGTATGTAATCTTATATAACTTATACATTTACATAGAATATTATTAATATTCATAAATAATTACATATCAAGATTCTTCGCTGTGCTCAGGATGACATATCTGATAGGTGTAAATATCCATATGCATAATTATTGGAAATAATTCTATACATAAAGTTCTTACCCGCTCCGAGCATGGATGCGTTAATGTATAAACAGGCATGTTTGAGACGTCGGTACTTAATGAGTGCAAGCGTAAGCAGCACGAATTTAGTACCGCTACGTCGAAAGTCATAGCGCAAGCGTGCCTGTTTATGTGACGCATCCATGTGAGTGCCTTTATAATCCATTTAAGATTCTTCGCTTCGCTCAGAATGACAGTTAAATCTATGTGACGAATTCCTGCGAGGCATATAATAATGAATCTATAACTAATCCGCTTCATCAACACGCTTAACATAATCCGCCAACAAATCCACTGTCCCATCAATCCCAAGAACCTTACTATCAATAATAAGATCATAACTCTTAATATCAGCCCATTTCTTGGTAGAATAATAATTGTAATATCCGGCGCGTTGTTTATCCTTCTTATAAATCATATCCTTGGCTTTAAGTTCAGTAAGCTCGTATTTCTCAGTAATACGCTTAATTCTGGTATCAATAGGAGCTTTAATGAATATGGATATAACATTGTCATAATCTTGTAATGCGTAATCTGCACATCTACCGACAATAACGCTTGGCCCCTCTTCTGCAATCTTCTTAATTGTGTCAAATGCAGCAAGGAAAACCTTGTGATTAAGCGGCATCTCATAACCGTTACCGGGATAACCAAATGAATAAGGGTCCATTACCAATGAGTAAAGAAAGCTGGAACTAGGCTTCTCATCAAAGTTCTCAAATATCTCTTCACATAATCCGCTTTCTTTAGCAGCACGTTTAAGAAGTTCCTTATCATAAAATGGAATATCCAGTTTGTTAGCTAACTTCTCAGCGATTTCATGACCGCCACTTCCAAATTGTCTTCCGATAGTTACAATTGATTTACTCATATAAAAACCTCCTATTTACATAAAACAATTATGTAAACTAAACATATGGTACGCTTCTTAACACATAATACAATTAACATAAATTAATTATGTCAACTACCACAAATAATTATACAGACAAAATAATAAGCAGGGAAAATCCCTGCTTATCTTAGTAATTAATCTTCATCTTTTACTAAAGTTTTTTTATACTTCTCAGCAATCTCAAGCAAGAACTTAATATTGTCCTTATAGATGTCATCAAAATCATCATCATCAAGTATAGACTTGGTAAAATCGAGTTCTGCCTCTAAAATCTTAGCCTCTCTCTTCTTATATGCAGCCTTCTGTTCTTTAGTCATCTTGCTATTGTCCTCCTCGCTCTTCTTAGATTTCTTGGATTTCTTTTTGGTATCTTTAGAATCATCATCGTCTAAAGCGTTTAAGTCAAGAACTCCATCATCGTCGTCTTCGATCTCGTTCAAATCGATAACGCCGTCATCTGATTCAGAAAAAATCATACCACATGCCTCCTTAGATAGAAAGTATAACAGGAGAAATGATTCCTGTCACAAATATATTATACTATTAAATTATCTAGTCTTCAACAGATTTTTGTTATTTTTGATAAAAAAAATATAAAAAACGAGCGTTATATGGTAATTATTACAATAGAACTAATCTGTCACTAATATCCATTCCTTAGCCTCATAATAAGCTTACTAAAATACTCGGGAAGCTCGCTGTCAAACTCAATATATTCTTTGGTTGTTGGATGAATAAAACCTAAAGTTTTAGCATGCAAGCATTGACCTTCAAGTTTAAATTTCTTATTAGGGTTGCCGTACAATTCATCGCCAAGCAAGGGATGCTTAATATAGGACATATGAACCCTTATCTGGTGTGTTCTTCCTGTCTCAAGCTGACATTCTATGTGAGTATAGTCGCCAAATCTCTCCAATATTTTATAATGCGTAATAGCCTCTTTGCCGTTATCAACAACAGCCATGCGTTTTCTGTCTTGTGGATGCCTATAGATTGGAGCATCTACAGTGCCTGTGTCCTCCTTGATATTGCCATAGACAATAGCCTGGTATTTTCTGGTTATTGAGTGCACAGCTAATTGTTCCGCGATAAACTTATGTGCCTTATCATTCTTGCAAGCTACAATAAGCCCTGTAGTATCCCTATCAATTCTGTGAACGATACCGGGTCTTAATTCTCCATTGATTCCACTAAGATTATCCTTACAATGATACATCAAAGCATTTACCATAGTACCTGATAAGTGTCCTGCGGCAGGATGTACAACCATTCCTTTAGGCTTGTTGATTACAATAATATCATCATCCTCATAAACAATATCTAAAGGAATATTCTCAGGAACAATCTCAACCTCTTTAGGCTCAGGAATACATACGAAAATGTTATCATTTGCCTTAAGCTTATAGTTGCTTTTGGTTGCTTTATCATTTACCAGGATAGACTTATCTTCGATTAATTTCTGGATAAATGAACGAGACATATCGGCAATCTCATTGCTAAGAAACGCATCGATTCTGACTCCGGGCTTATCAACGGTAAATGTATATTCTCTGCCTTCCACAATCATTCCTCCGATTTGCTATCTAGAAACCAAAATCCGAGCTCAGAATCCTTATATACGAACAATAATCCAATAACAAGCATAAATGTCCCAATCGTCACATAGCAATCGGCAACGTTGAACACAGGGAAATCTATAGCTTTGAAATATAAGAAATCAATTACATATCGAAATCTGATTCTGTCGATGATATTGCCAAGAGCGCCTGAAATAATAAGAAGCATAGCAATTCTCAGCATCATAAAGTGTTTATCATTAGGAATTCTGAAGTAAAAAAACAAAAGCAGACATAGAACAATTGCAGTAAATATCACAAGCAGCCATATCTTGCCTGAAAGTATACCCCAAGCCGCACCTTGATTCTCAAGATATGACAATTCAAAATTGTCATTAAAAAACTTAACCGGAACGCTATCTTTAAGCTTGGCTACGGCCATGGTTTTGCTTAATCTGTCTAATGCGTATAATACGACAAATGCTAAAGCGCTAAAAATAAATATGGTAGCTCTAGACTTATTATCCTCTTGCATCCTTATACTCCTTTAATACTTTGATCATGTCGTCGTCGGTAACATCAAGACTTAAGAAAGCATCACCGATTGACTTAATCAAAACAAATTTAATCTGACCTTTAGACATCTTCTTGTCAGACTTGGTAGTCTCTACAACGGTGTCAATATCATAATCAGTTATATCAGGGAAGTCAAATCTAGAAAATGCATCCTTGATTGTGTTAACTGTATTATCATCAATAATTCCAAGATCTCTTGCAATCCCGGCAGCTAATATACTTCCGACTCCAACGCACTCGCCGTGAAGAAACTGAAAATTGGTAAGCTTCTCAATAGCATGGCCTAAAGTGTGACCGAAATTAAGTAAAGCCCTTACTCCCTGTTCTTTAGGATCCTCTTCTACAACCTCTCTCTTGTTATCACAGCTTCTATATACCATAGCCTTAACTATGTTGTTATCTAACGCTTTAATCTCATCTGTGTGCTCAATAATCCAATCAAAGAATACTCTGTCTCTGATGATACCGTATTTGATTACCTCACCCATTCCTGAAAGGTACTCTCTTGCGCTTAGAGTATTTAGAGTCGAGATATTGATATATACAAGCTTAGGCATATGGAATGCGCCAACCATGTTCTTATATGAGTCAAAGTCAACGCCTGTTTTACCACCGATCGAACTGTCAACCTGCGAAAGCAGACTTGTAGGAACCTGAATAAAATCAACACCTCTAAGGTAAGTAGCTGCAGCGTATCCGGTTAAATCCCCTACAACACCGCCTCCTAAAGCAATAAGAATATCACGCCTTTCGAATTTATTAAGTATCAGATACTCATATAAATCCCTCACAACATCAAGATTCTTAGACGCTTCTCCTGCGGCAAATGTAAAATCACCGACGAAATCACATGATGCATTACAGAATAAGCTCTTAACTTCCTCTAAATAATGCTTAGCTACAGTGGTCTCGGTAACAATACATACCTTTCTTCCTTCAAGATTAACAACAGAATCTACTTCAGATACAAGATCAGCAAAGCTATCTTTAAATACAATGTCATAGCAAGGTTTATCATCATATCTGACCGGTAATCTATCTTTATCAAGCAATATCTCGTTATTCATGCAATATCCTCCAAAAATAAATTACCCGAAGATAATCTGTAAATAGATTATAAATCATCATCGAGTAATTTAACATAATTATTAAGAATGTCATCTACAGTTCATTTATCATCACTCTTCTTGAAAGCCTCTTCGTTAAGACGTTCAGCAGCATTGAGATAATCTAACTGGTTAATCTCATCATCAGCCTTGATACCTCTAAATACTTCAACACTGTCAGGCTTCTCAGGAATAGCGGACTCATAGTTAGTATCGGTCTCTTCAATATCTCCAAAGTTGACACTGGAAAATGTAGCCTTGGCCTCCTCGGCAGTAACATCAGGAAGAGGAATGGTATCAGCATACTCTTCATCAGCAATGGTCTCGCTCATCTTCTTAAAAGCTAATAGATCATTGTTCTGAATGTCAAATCTAGAACCGTTAAGAAGCTCAATCTGATCCTGGATAAGCTTATTAAACTGAGACTTATATCTTACATATTCCTGCATAAGACCAATCGTCTTACTGTGAACAGCTTCAAGCTCAGAATGAGAATCTTGTGCAAATGATTCAGCTTTAATCTCAGCCTCTCTAATAATGCCATCTGCCTTATTGTTGGCTTCTCTAATGATACTCTCTGCCTTAAGTCTTGCAGTCTGTATAGTCTCATCAGCAGTCTTCTCAGCCAATATCAAAGCCTTCTGAAGTGAGTCTTCAATAGCCTTATAATGCTCAATAACACTGCTCAAACTTCTGATCTTGTCCTCAGATTCAACGTTCTTCTTCTGAAGGTCAAGGTATGAATCGTAGACGCTCTGCATAAAGTCGTCAACTTCCTTCTTGTCATAGCCTCTGCCCTTCTCAAATCTCTTATCAAGTATATCGTCTGCTGATAGCATAATAACCTCCTAAAATTATCTCTTAGCTAAATCAATGAAAGAACCGCCGCCAGATACAACCTGCTGATAGAAATCACCACTGATATCAACGCTGCTTGGTCCGGCAACAAATACACACGCAGAAATCTGCTTAATTGAACCCTCAAGTGTATAGCAACTACCTACAATAATATCGATAATATGCTGAGCCTTGGTAATATCCATTCCATCAAGGTTAAGAATAACTGACTTACCTTCCTTGAGATAATCTATAACAGTCCAGCACTCTGTATCATCAACAGGCTTAATAATGAAAATGTCATTAGTAGCGCTATTGCTGATAGGTACTAGCTTCGTGTTACTTCTAGGTACATTCTGATATGTTGAAGAAGAAGTAGACCTAGGCTTAAACGCAGCAGTCTTAGTAGGTGCTACTGACTGCTGAGGCTGAGGTGCAGGCTTAGTAGAATAAGTTTTACTAAATGATTCCTCCTCATACTCATCTTCTTCTCTCTTCTTACGACCGAATAATCCACCGGAACGAGGAGCCTCATCATACTCTTCTTCTTCAAGATCATAATCGTCATCAAAGTCCTCATCTCTTAATCCCATTGAATCAAGTAAGTTGTTTAAAAATCCCATAATACTTCTCCTTTATATGTTGTAATTACGAGTTCCAAAAATCGCGGTACCAACTCTTACATAAGTAGCGCCTTCCTCGATTGCTACTTCAAAATCGTTGGTCATTCCCATAGATAGTTCTTTCATGGAAACATTAGGTATATCTAAGGCTTCAATCTTAAGAGCCATATCATGAAGTGAACGAAATACCTCTCGGTTATCCTCAGGATCATCAACGAAAGGTGCGATGGTCATAAGTCCCTTAATGAAAATGTTAGGAAGAGTCGAAACACTCTTAACCAAACTTACAACCTCATCAAGTTTAATTCCAAACTTGCTCTCTTCCTCAGCTACATTAACTTCAATTAATACATCTACATTGACATCTCTCTTAACAGCCTCTTTAGAAATAGTCTCGGCAAGCTTAATCGAATCAACAGAGTGAATAAGCTTAACCTTGTCAACGATGTACTTAACCTTATTGGTCTGCAAATGGCCAATCATATGCCAATTAACAGGTTCCTTGATGTGTTCGTACTTGTCAACAAGCTCTTGAACCTTATTCTCACCAAATTCCCTGGTTCCCAGATCAAGAACTTCCTCTACATCGCTAAGTGGCTTGGTCTTGCTGACAGCAATCAAAGTAACATCATCAATACTTCTTCCTGATCGTTGACACGCATCAGCGATACGTCTCTTAACATCTTCAAGCTGCTCTTTAAGCAACTTAATCACTCCCAATCTTAATATATACTCTGTCCTTCACCAATCGAATTATGGTTAAGAACTATATGATCATATTCTGAAATGCCGTATAAGGTCTTGTCCTCGGCAATACAGAAATCATCAGTCTCATATAATGAATTAATAACAATAAACTGCGTAAAACCTCGATTAATCAGGTATACGCCCTTAAACTTGTCCTTCTTGGAGATAGTATAAATCTCGCCGGTAATAGCTTCCTCTTCTTCCTCCTCAGGAGGCGTAAGAACTAACTGATCACCTGCTGACAAATCAACCGAACTCACATAATAAAGCTTGTTCTTCTCATCAACATAGCAAATGTTAGGGGCGATGACGGTAGGTTTAGTCTTACCTTTATCATCAGTTGTAAGCTTGTTAAAAGTAACACCTGATATCGCCTCATCAGCCATAGTACTGTATTCCATAGGAATAGAATAAAGTTCTTCTTCAACAATGCTTGAATTAGGCACCTTAAGTCCGCTAACTGAATTAATGATAACTTCAACATCCAAATATCTGTCATCCATGTATCTCTCCATATACTTGTTGAAGGAAAGAGATACAAAATAGCTTCCGCCTCTTTCAAAAAATGTAGCAACACGCTCAGCGGTTAAACCATCCTTAAGAAAATTGACAGTTAAAAACTTCTCACCCTTAATGCGTTCATACTGATCCTTACTAAGCTCCAATACAAGCTGCCAGTCCTCAGAATTGATAATCCTATATACAGGCGCTCCTGCTTTATATTGGTCTGTATTACGAATCTGCTTCATAGCAGTATCCATGTGTTTGAAGGAATCGGAGGTGATGCTGTCGACATTAATCCCCTCCATCCCGTCATAGCAATATGAAATAACACCTGTATCGTTGGCAACAACCTTGTTTAGACTGTTAGTAACAGAGTCATCTGACGAAAGGTCATTGATCTTCTTGATAACAGAGTCATTGACTATCTCCATAATATTATTGTCAAGGGAGTACTTGAAATCATATATACTTCCATAGGAACTATCCTTATATGAGTCCTTGTAATCCTTAATGACATTCTTGATATTGATGTAATCATCATCAGAGATAGATATATCGTTGTCTTTACCGGACACCTGTGAATAAACACTACCTGAAAGATCTACAGCATATACACCGGAATTGACACCTACTCTCTCACCATCAGCAACATAATAAATAATGTACCCCGCCTGATCAGTCGAAACAACATGTTCATCCCTGATCGCCAATGCTTTGGTAGTAATAGTGTCATATATCTTCTGGGCTGTAACCTCATAGGTGGAAATCTTAGGCTTAGTGATAGTCATTGCAAATCTTGCTATAAAATAAACAAGTATAACCATCGCAATGATTGTAGCTAAATTAATCCTATAGTGCTTACCAGCCGGCTTCCTCCTGCGTTTATAATTCTTGTTTCCAGCCATAAAAAGCTCCCTATTTACACTTATGACAATTCTACACAAAATATCACAATATATTGTACCACTTAATATCAAGAAACACAACATATTTATCAAAAAATGCTAAAATAAAAAATAGTTTACATAAATCAATTATGTAAACTATTAAAATGTAATCCATTTATTCTATTCTGGCGTCGTGAGTATATGAGTAATTCTCGGTAATAAGCTCAGACATTGTAGTATAAAGCGAATTAACATCGGTAGAGTTAAGAACAATACCGATAATCTGCTGATCTTTGTCATTATATGCAGATAAAGTAAGACAGTGTCCGGCGTTAGTCGTTGTACCGGTCTTCCCTCCGATTATGGTAAAATCGGTTGGTGTCTCTACCTCTTTGGTAAGATAATGGTTGGTAGTCTTAATGTCGGTGTTGATAGTCTCACCGTTTCTTAGATAAGACACAGTATATTCGCTGGTGGCAACAATCTCCCTAAACTCTTCTATCTCAAGGTCATTCTTCAAAAACAGGTAAAGATCGTAAGCACATGAATAATGTCCCTTAGCATCAAGTCCATGTGGATTCTTAAAATGTGAATGAGTCGCGCCTAGTGAAATGGCAGTCTTGTTCATAAGCTTAGCGAACTCCTCGACACTTCCGCTAATGTGCTCTGCCAACACAACAGCGCAATCATTAGCTGACTCCAAAAGAAGCGCATATAGAAGATTCTTGACACTTATCTGATCACCCTCCATAAGGTACAATGCAACCGCACCACTCTCAAGGGTAATGTTATGTTTAACTGTCACCATATCATTCATATCGCAATGAGTGAGCGTGATATAAGCTGTCAAAAGTTTAGTTGTAGATGCAGGAGCCCTCTCCTTCATTGAATTCATGGAATAGATAACTTCATTGGTATCGTCGTTGACCAAAAGAAGCTCTCCGACATTCTCGGTATCCGTCATATCAAAAGCATTATTAAACGATTCAGGCAAAACAGCTAAATCCTTAGAGAAAGCCTCAACCTGCTTAACAGAGTCCTCGCTTATTACCGAGCCTGCAGATAAAGAATTGCCGGACTGATGATAATTAGTGTATTCATTGGTAAGCGGCTTCTTCACGCAACCATTTAAAGCCAATACACATATCATGGCAAATGATAACAAAATTGCTTTAACATTGAGTTTATTAGACATAATAACTCCTTAAAAAACGGGACGATTATCGTCCCGGATTATTATTTATATAATTCTCTCCATTCAAGGTCACCGTTCTCAAGACCTTTAACGAGCATCTCTGCTGTCGCAAGGTTGGTAGCAACCGGAATGTTATGTATATCACACAAATGAAGCACGTTATTGACATCAATCTCGTGTGTGTTAGGAGAATCAGGATCTCTCAAGAAGATAATCATATCAATCTGATTCTGCGCTATCTGAGAACCAATCTGTTTCTCTCCGCCTAAGTGACCGGCATGATACTTATGTATAGTGAGGTTGGTAACCTCCTCGATTAATCTTCCGGTAGTTCCTGTGGCATAAAGATCATGATGACATAGGATTCCTCTATATGCAATGCAAAAATTCTGCATAAGTTTCTTTTTAGCGTCATGCGCGATAAGTCCAATATTCATATAAAAGTCCCCCAATCATATTTAGTATTTGCGTCTCTGAAGACCAACATTAAGTACTATCCCAACACCTATCATAAGGCTAAGTAACGAACTGAGCCCATAACTGACAAACGGTAACGGAAGACCGGTGTTAGGAAGCAGTTGTGTTGCAACGCCTATATTGATAAAAGACTGAAAACATATCATAGAGGCAAGTCCTGTAGCAATAAGCATTCCGGAAACATTTCTTGCCTTGCGTGCAATCCCTATACATTGTAACATTATTAACAACAAAAAAGCAATAACAATAATGCAACCAATGAAACCAAATCTCTCTCCGACAATTGAGAAAATGAAATCGGTCTGCTGCTCGGATACAAGATTGGCGTCACTGACAGTGATTCCGCTCTCACTCCATTGTTTACCCTGCAACATGCCGGAACCGATTGCCATAACCGAGTTCTTCTGCTGCAATACTTCATCCTGAGAAAGATCGTCAGACGGATGGAGGAAAGTTTTGATACGACTTACCTGATACTCTTTAAGCAAGATTACATTCTTGGCGTGGTCAACGTAATAAAGCAAGCCATAAATCATCGGAACCATAACAGCCAGGACTGTTACAATAATCTTATAACTCAATCCGCCTACAAATATCATCATAATTAGAATGATAGTAAGATCTAAGCTTGTTGAAAGGTCCGTCTCTATCGCTATTAAGAGTATAGGAACAGCGCATAGAATAGCTAATTTGGCAAGCGTTTTAAATCTGTTAAGATCATCTTTATGTTTCTCTAAGAAGATAGCAATACAGATAATCATTATAATCTTGGCAAACTCTGACGGCTGTAATGTACCGAATTTAGGTATCTTAAACCATCTTCGTGCACCATTTACCTCATATCCTACAAGCTTAACCAGCAGTAATACAACACAGTTAACTATATATAAAACCCACCAATACTTGCATAGAGTGTTATAGTCAACCAGTGACATAAATATTATAGCACCCAGTCCAAGTACAAGTCCAAGTATCTGTTTAGAGGTAAATGAAGAATCTGCGAGGTTGATAAACACAACACCCATAGATGTAAGCAATAATACCAAAACAAGCAATGTGAAATTGTAATTTCTTAATTGGTAAGTTTTTAACATATAATTAAAACTCCTTGGTATTGCTTAATGAAGTACTATTTATTGCGATTCTTCATGCTTTTGATAGGAATGTTAGCAAGCAATACAGGGACAGAACCATTCTCTGTACCCTCACCCTGCTGATTGAGCTGGATATCAAGCTTCTCCTGATCAATCTCTACATACTTAGACAAAACTTCCATAATGTCGCGCTTGATAGATTCCATAATCTCAGGCGAACAGTTAGCTCTGTCGGTTACAAGCATCATTTGCAAACGACCCTTGGCGTTGCTGGCAGGGGTCTGTTTCTTGAAAAACTTATCTAAAATAGTCATAATTAACCCCTCCTTATTTCTTGAATATCTTACCAAGCTTCTTGAAGATGCCCTTCTTGTCTAAATCAAGGAAAGGAACCTCCTCGCCGGTGATACGTTTACATATATTCATATAAGCCTGTCCTGCAAGTGAAGAATCACCTACACAAGGCTCACCGTTGTTAGTTGAAACAACAATATTCTCATCAAAAGGAACACATCCGATAATAGAGATAGCAAGAATCTCTACTACATCATCCATAGACATCATATCGCCCTTCTTAACCATATCCATACGGATATTATTGACGATAAGTTCGGTCTTCTTCATCTCATTAGCCTCTAAAAGACCGATAATTCTGTCTGCATCTCTGATAGCTGAAACCTCAGGATTAGTGACAACCAAAGCCCTGTCAGCTCCTGCTATAGCATTCTTAAATCCCTGCTCAATACCTGCAGGGCAATCTAGTAAAATGTAATCGAAGTTCTCGCTCTTTAAGTCAGCAACAAGCTTCTTCATCTGCTCAGGAGTAACCGAAGTCTTATCTCTTGTCTGAGCTGAAGGAAGAAGATAAAGATTAGGAACCCTCTTGTCTTTGATAAGTGCCTGCTTAATACGGCAGTTACCCTCGATAACATCAACGAGATTATAAACAATTCTGTTCTCTAATCCCATTACGACATCAAGATTCCTAAGTCCGATATCTGTATCGATCAATACAACTTTCTTGTTAAGCTTAGCAAGTCCGGTACCAACATTGGCCGTGGTAGTTGTCTTACCAACTCCGCCCTTACCGGACGTGATAACTATAACTTCTGATGACATATAATTTAACCTCCAATTCCCGCTATAATTGCGGATTAAAATATATAATAACTGCTAGTACAGCTATAATAACATTAAATGATATTGTTAAGAACCTGTCTGTTGATAGGCTCAATGTATATATTCTCGTTCTCGACATACGCAATCTGCATCTGCTGAACCGTCTGCTTTCTGCGCTTTAAGAATCCCTTAGAATCCGGACTCCTTGCATATAGATTGCCGATTCTAAGCTGCATAGGGTCCATATCAAGAGCTATTATAAATGAGTTGGCGTTACCGTTAACTCCTGCGTACGCTGCACCCTTTAGACTTCCTATAACAATAATATTACCTTTGGCAACGACCTTAGCACCAGGATTGACATCACCTATTACAACAATGCTTGATGCAAATTCTATCGATTGACCGGATCTTAAGGTTCCTCTGTAAAAATGCCCTAAATCATCGTTAGATATCGCCTCGACGACATTGGATGAAACATTGTCGATTGAGCCTGTAGTACCTTTAGGAGCGTGTTTAGGGATAACACTGACATCTTCGTTATCCTCAACCTCATCACTCTTATCACTCTTATCAGGCATGGCAACCTTGATCTTATCTTCTTCATCGTCGCCTTCGAGTTTAGACTTAAAGAGGGACTCTAACACTTCATCCATCTCGATTATTACTCCGAAGTGAGAAGTTACCTCGCCGTTGATAATCTCAAGAATCTTATCCATCTCTTCTGTTTCGAGCTTTCTGCCCTCAAAACAAATGGCAAGTTCGTCGTCAGTATTGAAGAATTTAGCGCTCTCCTTGAACTTCATTCTGATTTTATCACACAATTTAGGAAATGCAAGCTCATTATCCAAAACTAGCGTTATTCCGTATTTATTACCCTTTATAATAACTGGTTGATTCATAGATAATCTCCTTAAAAACTACTGATCTCCAATATGATTACCGGTAGGTATGACAGCTTCATCATTGTCATCGTCCTGTTCGGTAGTATTCTTAGTATTATCTTCCTTCTCGGCACGTTTCTTAGCCTTGGCTTCCTCATCGTGGAAATAGTATTTATATATCTCACGCGCAACAAGCATAGAGTTCGAAGATGCATAACCGTTCGGAATAACAACAGTTACAGAAATCTCAGGCTTCTGGTATGGTGCGTATGAAACAAAAAGTGCGTGAGCGGATCTTGTAGAATCCTCCTCTGCAGTACCGGTCTTACCGGCGATCTTGGTGTACAATTCCTTGAAATCATCACCATGTGCTTTACCGTTAACCACCATGTACATACCCTTGTGAATCTCGTCCCATACAGTGTTGGAAAGTTTAACCTCGTTATAGACTTTGGATTTGTACTTCTTAACAGTCTCGCCTTCGTTATTGGTCTGCTTATCAAGTATTGATAGGTCATAACAGGTTCCGCCGTTGGCAACAGTAGATACATATCTTGATATCTGTACAGGTGCAAATGAATTGCTACCCTGACCGATAGCAGAACGGATAGCATCCTGATCGGACATATGTGGGCTGATCTCATCTAGCTCTATACCTGATGTTGAGTCAAGACCATACATTGCAGCGTACTTAGAAAGTATTTTAAGTCCCTTATCATTATCGATTGTACCGTCTTCGTCAAGTGACAGTCTGTGTCCAACCTCAAAGAAATATACATTACAAGAATTCTCGATACCGCCCTGTACATCAAGCTTACCGTGTCTGCCGGGATAAATCGAACACTTAGGTGAAGGGTTGATAACATCATATATACCCTTACAATTAATCTTCTCTCCCGGGTTGATAACTCCCTCGGTCAATCCCGCTGAAGCAGTAATCATCTTGTAGGTAGAACCTGGTGCAAGACTTGACTGGGTAGCTCTGTTAAGGAATGGAGAAGTCTTGTCTGATATCAATGATGAGTAATACTCTTCATCAAGACCATTAGCAAGCTTATTGTTATTGTAACTTGGATAAGACACCAAAGCCTTAACCTTGCCGGTATTGACATCTGTGATTACAACCGACCCTGAACAAGGATCAAGTGCAAGGTCAGCAGGTGTAATCTCTAGGTTCTTAATCTTCTTGTACATAAAGTCATAAGCAGATATCATACCTTCTCTAAGATTGACATAGTCAGGGTCTTTATCCTTATTAAGAACTCCTTGATCAAAGAGCACCAGACAGCACTCCTTGCCGCTCACCTTACCGTCATCAATAAGGTATTCAAGAATCATCTTAGAGAATTCGTCATTATTCTCCAATTCTGAAATGATGTAGTCAACCAATGCCTGCATCATCTCGTCTGTATCGTAATAATCTGTGGACAATTTAAATTCAGAGTTGTCAATCCATGACATATGAATTGCATACTCAATAAAATCGCCCAAAGAAATCTCATCATTCTTCCACTGTTGATATGTGGAGTCATTGCTGTCAACATCTGAGGCCTTAATAACATTGTTGTCACATAAGTATCTGTATATATAAAGCATGTAGTTCTGATATTCATCAGACAGTGACGACTCTTTAGTCCTCTTGCTTAAAAGCTCGTTTCTAATTGTTGAAAGCTTCTTCTTTTTGTATGACTTGATTGAATTATAAATCTTCTTCTCGGTATTACTTGCCTTCTTCGAATTCAAATGATTGATATCAAGAAGGTTATTGTTAAATAATGCAAAGAACACTTCAGTCGTAGTTATGTTAATTGGCTTTGTCTTGGTCTTAACATTGGTATTCTGAAAATACTTTAAAATGATACCGGCAAGATGTTTCTCTAAAGTCTCATAGCAAGTTTTCTGAAGCTCGGCATCTATAGTAAGGTAGATATCATTACCGGCTTTTGAGGTTTTGACAGCTTTGTCATCCTCTTGAAGAATTCTACCCATATTATCTACATAGATAGTCTTGCTTCCGCTCTTACCTCTTAAGATATCCTCGTATCTCTGCTCAAGACCTGTCTTACCGATAATCTCGTTACCGTAATACTTGTCATCGCTATCAAGGTCTGTATTAAGTTGTTCCTTCTCCTCCTCAGAAATGATACCGGTATATCCGATAATTGAAGAAAAATACGGACTGTATCTGTATTTTCTCATCGAATCAGTCTCGATATTGGCACCCGGAAGATCACCGGCCGATTCCTTGATAGCCGCAACGCTGTCCTCCGATATATCCATAGCAACAGTAACAGGTGTATACTGATTGTATCTGTTCATATACAGAAGGAATCTGATTGCAACAATCTTATATGCTCTAACTTCGTCATAAACATCCGAAACATTGAAGAAATCTTCTGATCTAAGATACTCATATACCTCAGAAGCAGATGCACTCTTCTGTAGCGGAGTTAATTTATCAATAGTTGTCTTATAGACTTCCTTTTTGAAGTTAAGAATCGTTGACTCATTAGAACTTCTAAAGCTAAACTCGCCCTTCTTGTTACGCTTAATCTCGAAATTATTGACAATCGAGTCCCCGTTCTTCTCAAGAATATCAATCAACTGACTGATAATCTCGTTCTTAACGGCACTTTCGTTAACACCGAGTCTGGATGCCATCTCGCCAATTGAGTCATCATTTGAAAACGTCAAAGAATATGTAAGACGATTGTATGCTAGTAAGTTGCCGTTGGCATCGTAAATGTTTCCCCTCTGTCCGTTGGTCGTAATAGTCTTCTTGCTCGCAATGGTAAAGTTGTCCTGATAATCCTGACCATTGATAATCTGTAGATCAAAAAGCCTGTATACAAGTATCAGCATCAAGAAAATGAAGACAAGGCTCAATGCAAACAATCTATGCTTTATGAAATTAAGTATCGCATTTTTGATATCTTCAAGCAATTAAATACCGCTCCTTTTCTCAACGCCTTCAAGCTTAAAATTAATATAATAAAAAATATTGTATAAGAATATAGCCACAAAGAATGTATATACTGTCTCGGGAATCATGACGTGCATGGCATAAAACTTAAAATCAAGTCTGTTCCTTAAGAGGAAACTAAACACATATATAACGAATCCATAGACAACACTGTTTAGAAGTATCATCATAAGCGGAAGCATCATATTGTTGGAATAGATAAGAGGTTGAAAGAACCCGTTAAGATACCCCATAACAAGAAATATAAGAGCATAATACCCTATCATCTCTCCGCTAAAGCCGTCAAGCAGAAGCCCTGTGAAGAATCCAACAAGCATTCCTTCCATTCTGCCTCGCATTACGGCAAATGTCACGACTAATATGAGCATTATATTAGGGATAATCCCTGCCATCTTAAAGAAACTAAAGACACCTACCTGAAGTAAGTAGCTAAACAGTATTAAAATTGTAACTATAATAATACGTTTCATGATAAGTTTCATGGTATGTGCCTTCCTAATATCTATTCTTCGTCTTCATTATCCTTCATAGTTGTAATAATAAGGACTTCCTGCAAATGTTTAAAGTCAACGACAGGTGACACTTTACCGGACTTGGTAAGCCCGTTCTCATCCTGCGTAATATCGTTGACATATCCTATAGTAATACCCGGAAGATATTTAGAACTAACGTTACTTGTAACAAGCATATCTCCCTCATTAATCTTAGCGCCCTTAGTAATGTGGTCAACCGTAATGTAACCGTCCTTGATTGACTTAAGGCTTCCGTTGACGATACAGTTATCTGCAGTTGTATCAAACATAGCACTGACAGACGATGTGTCATCTATAATAGCTCTTACTTTGGAATAATTCTTACCAACATTACTCACTATTCCAACCAGTCCGTTGCCGGCAATAACGTTCATGTCAACCTTTATACCGTCTTTAGCACCCTTGTTGATTGTAAAGCTGTTATACCAGTTGCTTGAATCGGTTGCAATAATTCTTGCTCCAACCATATCGTATGATTCGTAAGCTTTATTGAGCTTATATAATTCTCTTAAATTCTTAAGTTCCTGTTGGTCAGACTCTAAAGCAGCAAGCTCTCTCTCTAAATCATCAACTCTGGTCTTAAGCTTCTTGTTCTCTTCTCTTAAATCGCTTGCATCCTCTAAACTCTTAACACGCTCAGAAACAAAGCGCCCTATAGAGTTGACGCCCTCTTCCATCGGTACCACAACAGTCGAAAATACTGCATTAAACACTGATACAGACGAGGAAAAGACACTAGATACAATTATAAACGCTATACATAAAGTGCTTAGAATCAACAACACAATCTTCGGCTGTATATCAAAGCCAGGTCTGTTGTTCATATAATTCACATCCCATTCATTTACTACTCATATTCTGATTTGATATTGGAGAATGCAAGTCGTTTGAGCTTAGAATCCTCCATTATCCTCTCTAAACCTTTAATAACAGTATTATCAGGTTCAGAATTAAGATTGACTTTCATACCGGTATACTCTGAAACAAGCTTATCAATCCCCTTTAATCTGCTTGATCCACCGGTCAAATATATACCTCTCTCCGAAATATCCCTAAATATCTCAGGCGGGGTTCTCTCAATAGTATTCTTGACAGCTGTAACAATCTCATCAGCCAAATCCTCAACTGATTCATATACATAATCTGCGCCAAGAGTAACTTCAGACGGCAGTCCACTAACGATATTACGTCCCATAATGTTAACGGTCTTCTTATTCTCGCCGGTTAAGTCGCAAATGCTATACTTAATGTTTGACGCAGTCTTAAGTCCGATAATGGTATTAAGCCTATTCTTAACCATCGCGGCAATATTGGCGTCGAAATTGTCTCCACCAATCTTTAACAGTCTGCTATACACGATTCCGCCCATTGAAATGATGGTAATCTCGGTCGTTGCAGCTCCGATATCGACAATAAGATTACCCTTGTCGTTAAGTGCGTCGATGCCTAAACCACAAGCATCCGCCATAGGCTTCTCAACAATACTTATATTCTTGGTCTTAATAGGAGCATCATCCAAAAGACTAATAAATGCCCTCTTCTCAACGTCGGTTATATTGGTAGGAACCGCAATATAAAAGTTCTTCTTACCAATCTTAGGAGAAAAAACATTTTCAAATATCCATTGAAGGTATCTTGTCATGTTGGTAACATTGGCAATGACACCTTGTGATATAGGAAATGATATCACTATTGATTCAGGTGTCTTCTCGTACATATCGTACGCTTCTTCACCGTAAGCAATCACATTACCGAATTCATTGACGGCAATAACGTTATTGGCGTCGTACAACAGACCCTCATGTGATCTTGATATCTTAATATGTTTAGTTCCAAGGTCTATACCGAAATCTTTATGACTCACCTTGTTCTCCTCTCATTTCTAATCAATTATACCCTCTTCCTTCATGCTGACATAGCATCGGCTTCCAATGATGATGTGATCTAACAGATTGATATCCATAAGAGCACATGCTTTACTAATCTTCTCTGTCATTAAAATGTCAGCTCTACTCGGAGTTGGATTGCCGGACGGATGATTGTGCATCAGAATGATATTGACAGCTCCGTAACGCAATGCCTCCTTCATGCATTCTCTCGGTGAAGCGATAGTTTCACTGACTGTGCCCTTAGATATCTTAATCTTGGCAATCAGACTGTTAGATGCGTCTAAGAGTAGCATATAAAAGTACTCTACCTCGTAAGGTGCCATCTCATCCATAAAGTACTCAGCAACTGATGAAGGCTTATAAAAGTTAACATAAGACTCTTTCTTATCAAGAGCAATCCTTCTACCTAGCTCCACTGCCGCTAAAAGCGTTATAGCCTTGACTCTGCCAATACCCTTAATCTTGATGTAATCGGGATAATCCATGTACATAAGATTACCTAAACCGCTGTAATTGCCGGTAATGCTCAATAACAATCTCTTAGCGATATCGACAACATTCTCATCCTTAGTTCCGGTCTTAAGAAGAATCGCAATAAGCTCAGCGTCGCTTAAAGATGAAGCTCCGTACTTTAAAAGCCTCTCGTAAGGTCTCTCCGACTCAGGAAGGTTCTTCATTGATATTTTGTTGTAATTCATGTATCCTCCATTCCGCTCTCCGGGCGCAAACGAAAGAATTATATGAGTCTATATATCAAAATAGCGATAAAAATACCCAAAATGCTCGCAAGATTGATCTGAATAGTCAGACCAAATGTAAGGCACATGATACCAAGATCAAGGACAAAAGGCTTAGATAAGCCAAAGCTCTGCCCATATGATAACCATGATAAGAATGAAACCTTCTCGCATAAAATTCCGATAAAGCTTCCAAGAACTACTCCTGCAAGCAATAAAAGCAATAATGTCCATTTAGATTTAGTACCTGTACTCGCCATATATATATCCTCCAGTGTGAATATTATAAACCCACCAAACCATTATATTATCATAATTTATGGTAAATGACAACACTCAACTATTTAAATGCTGTCAAGAACGTACTGAGCAGACTTCAATATACCATATTTAGCGTGACCATAGTTAAGACCACCTTGAAAGAACACTGTATATGGCTCTTTTAGAGGACCGTCAGCCGAAAGTTCGATTGATGCGCCGGATATAAAAGTACCTGCAGCCATGATTACATCGCTGTCATAACCCGGCATAGCCCAAGGCTCTGGAACAACATAAGAATCAACAGGAGCCGCAGCCTGTATACCTTTACAGAAAGCACATAAGCCTTCAGGAGTCTTCATGTCAACAGCCTGAATAATATCATGTCTGACTTCATTAACTCTAGGGAATACCTCGTAACCTAACTCTTCATATAAGCCGGCAGCGAATATCGCGCCCTTTAAAGCAGATGAAACAACGCTTGGCGCATTGAAAAGCCCTTGGAAAAGTGTATGTGTAACGCCCAAAGTCGCACCGACTTCTTTACCAAGTCCCGGTGAAGTTAACCTGTAAGCACACTGTTCTATACACTCGTTGGTACCAACGATATATCCACCTATCGGAGCTAAACCACCACCGAGGTTCTTTATAAGTGAGCCTACTGTCATGTCTGCTCCTACTTCCGACGGTTCGTAATCGTCAACCAACTCACCGTAGCAGTTATCAACCATACATATAACCTCAGGTTTTATATCTTTTACAAATGATATAAGCTTGCCAATCTCTTCAACACTCAATGTTGGTCTCTTAGAATATCCGCGTGAACGCTGAATAGTGACAACTTTAGTCTTCTCGTTGATTGCTTCCTTTACTCCGTCGTAGTCTATAGAACCGTCAGAAAGCAGATCCACCTGCCTGTAACTCACTCCATATTCTTTTAGCGAGCCTTTGGAATCTCTTATACCAATAATCTCATCCATTGTGTCATAAGGCTTACCTACAGGTGACAAAAGCTCATCACCCGGTCTTAGGTTAGCAGCCAAAGCGACATTCAATGCATGAGTACCACAGGTTATCTGAGGTCTTACAAGAGCAGCTTCTGTGTTAAAGAGGCTTTTATAGATATCCTCAAGGCACTCTCTTCCAATGTCATTGTAGCCATACCCGGTAGTGTGAGCAAAATGGCCTTCAGAAAGCCTGTTGTCCTGCATCGCCTTAAGCACTTTAAGCTGATTAATCTCCTCTTTCTTATCTATCTCCTTAAATCTCACTGATAAACTATCTTCAATCTTCTCGCTTAAGTTGATAAGTTTATCCGATATTCCCATAGTCTTTAGGTCTGTTAAAGCCATAATATCTCCTTTTAATCAAAATCTTTAATATTCTCTCTTATTGCAGCCATAAGCTGATCGTCATCTTTATAAATCTGCTTATCAAGCCAGATTACATCCTTCTCTCTCTTAAACCATGTAAGCTGTCTCTTGGCAAAATGTCTTGTATCACGCTTTAGAATCGCTACAGCCTCATCCAAACTCATCTCACCCTCAAGATAAGCCCATATCTCCTTGTATCCGAGACCTTGTTGGCTTACTAAGTCTCTTCTGTAACCCATATCTTTAATCTTCTTAACCTCATCAACCAGCCCTGCGTCTAACATTTGGTCAATTCTAAGCTCGATGTTCTTATACAGGATATCGCGCTCGTTTGTAAGTACAAAGTATCTGTAGTTATATATGGATTCCTTAATTGACTCCTTCTCGTTATGGTTGGATATCTTCTCTCCGCTCTCCATAAAGAATTCAATCGCTCTTATGACTCTCTTGACATTGTTAGGATGAATCTTATCAGCAGCCTCAGGGTCAATCTCTCTTAAGCGGTTATGTAGAGCCACCTCTCCGTTATCATTTGCAAATGCTAAAAGTTCCTGCCTTAGTTCGCTCTCTCCTTTAGCTTCATCGAAGTTGACATCTTTTAAAAGTGCCTGTATATAAAATCCGGTTCCGCCGACAACAATAGGCAACTTACCCTTAGAGTATATGTCATCGACGGCATCTTTAGCCATGTTCTTAAATCTTGCAACATTGAAATCGTCGTCAATTTGAAGACAATCGACAAGGTAATGCTCTATTCCTTCCATCTCGTCAGGCATAATCTTGGCAGTACCGATATCCATATGTTTATATACCTGCATTGAATCAGCGCTTATTATGGCGCCGTTAAGCTCCTTAGCAAGTCTTATCGATAAAGCAGTCTTCCCGACTCCGGTAGGTCCGGTAAGAACTATCAAATTATTCAAAATAATCTCCCCTCTTCCTTGTCTTGAATACGCTTAAACTTCTTCTCGATTTCATTCTTGGTCATCGATATAAGCGTAGGCCTGCCGTGTGGGCAGGTGAACGGTGAGTCGCACTCCATAAGTTGATTTATAAGGCTGTCAACCTCTTCGTAGCTAATCTTTTGACCGCCCTTTATTGACGCTTTACAAGCCTTAGTAGCAATATTGATGATAATGGTATCTGAATCGTGATCCTTGATGTCCTCGCACACCTCATCAATCAGGGTTATAAATGCTTCTCTGTCGGCAATTCCAAACATATCTGTAGGAACTCCATGAATAGAGTATTCATCACCACCGAAGTGTTCGATATCAAAGCCCATATCATAAAAATAATCTTTGAACCTCTCGTAACCGTCAATCTCTTTAGGCGTAAGACTTACGATAATAGGTGGATTAACAACCTGAGTGTATCTGCCTTCGTGTGCTTTATATCTCTTCATAAAGCGTTCATAGTTGACCTTCTCGTGCGCTGCATGCTGGTCCATTATGAACAGCTTGTTGTCGTATTCTATGAGCCAGTAAGTTCTGAACAACTGGCCTATAACCTTATGGTACGGCTTAGCTTCCTCCTTAAGGAGAGGTGTCTCATAAAATGTCTGCTGTACATTCTTGGTTATAACTTCCGAACTGCCGGTATCTGTTATCTCATTGGTGTTGTCAACGGATACAACAGGTGCAGGCTTATTAACAGGTTTATCTTCTGTAATAGGCGTAGGGTTGATAACAGGTTTATCCTCTGTAATAGGCGTAGGTTTATTAACCGGTTCATTTTTCTTAACAGGTGTAGGAATGTTAACAGGCTCCGGTTTAACTTGTGATTTATCTTCATTTACTACAGAAGATGCATTAATCTCCTGCTTAATATCAGCAGGCTTATTTATACTTTCCGGAGTATTAGATATATCCTTACCTACGAATGGTAGTGGTTTTAACTTTTCAGGCTTATATTCAGCCTTCTCTTCCATCACACGCCTGTTAATCTCAAAAGGCTGAGGTCCCTTCTTGTTGCCCTCGTAGGTAGGTTTCTTGCTCTTATCTATAGGGACTTCCGGAATTAAGTCCTGCTTTAAGAGTACGCTCCTGATCTCAGACTTGATGACATCATACATAAGCCTGTCGTTGTCGAACTTCAACTCCATCTTGTTAGGATGAACATTGACATCTATTGCCTCAGGCGCAATATCAAAAGCTATGCAAATAAAAGGGAAACGGTGAATCATGGTAAATGTCTTATATGCATCTTCTACAGCCTTATATATAACAGGGCTCTTGACATACCTCTGATTGATATAGTAGTTCTCATACGAACGATTACCGCGACTTACAATAGGCTTGCCGATGAATCCCTTAGCGTTAAGTTTCAGATCTCCGTTAGAGAACTCAATAGGGAGGACACTCTTAGCGACATCCTTACCGAAGACAGAATAGATAATGTCTTTTAGGTTGTTGTTGCCCGAGGTATGGAAAACCTTCTTATTGTTGGCGATATACTGAAATGAAATCTCAGGGTGCGAAAGTGCCAGCTGCATTATAAGTTCGTGGATGTGTGACCCTTCCGTCTGAGGTGTCTTTAGAAACTTCTGTCTTGCAGGCGTGTTATAAAAGAGGTTTCTCATAATAAAGGTTGTACCTTCAGGACATCCGATATGTTCAATCGACTGCTCCTTGCCACCGGCAATCATATATCTTACACCGGTCATGTTGGTTGCAGTCTTGGTTATAAGTTCAACCTGTGAAACAGCTGCAATCGAGCTTAATGCCTCTCCTCTGAATCCAAGTGAGCTAAGCCTTAATAAATCTGCTGAATCCTTGATCTTACTCGTTGCATGTCTCATAAATGCCACAGGAACATCATCAGGATCTATACCGCAACCGTTATCTGTAACTCGAAGAAATGATATTCCACCGTCCTTAATCTCGACTGTAATGGCAGAAGCCTTAGAATCTATGGAATTCTCAACCAATTCCTTGATAACGGAAGCAGGTCTTTCTATAACCTCTCCAGCAGCAATCTTATCTATCGTGAAATCGTCTAATATATTGATATTGCCCATATAAAATCTCCAAATGTCTAAACTAAATAACCGCGGCGATTAGCCGCGGCCATATTATAATTCTTTCATGAAATCCTGCATTGATTCCTTGTATTCATTCTCTGATGAGTTGTTGAATATAAAGAGTTCGTCAACACAATCCTTATTGTATAAAGGATCAGGAATTGTAAAATCAATACCTGCAATATATTCATCCCAATGCTCAAGCTTCCAGGTATCTCTGTCTGAATTTCTGTCGATCATACGCTGATGACAAGTCTCAGGTGATGTCTTAACCCAAACAATTACAAGCTCTGCATTGTATTTATCATGAAGCTTCTTCTTCATATCCTTAAGATAGTCTTCACTGTGAATCTCTCGTGTAAATGGTGCATTGACAAGTACGTAATCCTCGTATCTTAATGCATCATACGCCAAATCCAATATAACATCATATTCAGGGTTCCTTATATACTCCTCAAAGAAATCTGAACTTCTGTTATACTCTTGCTTACCAACCTCGAAGATTATCTTAGAAAGAGGAATAAGAGTATCCTTGTCAAGATAAACCATGTGATCTGCGGTCTCAGCAATCTTCTTAGAAATAAAAGTCTTGCCACATGCAGGTGGTGAAACAACCAATATAAGCTTCTTCATAATATATCAAACCTCACTGTTCATAAATTGTACTTAATCTATATTATTCTTTTTAGGGCTTATTGTCAATAAAAAATTCCGTATTTGACCTTTATTCTTTTAAGTTTCTTAAATATCGGCTTACCGATAAGCAGAATAAATACAGAAGTCCCGACTGCATGAATCATATTAAATAAAGCCCCTGCTGTATAGATTGCAATAGCATTGGCAACAGTTATACCGTTTTGAAAGAAGAAAATGGTGCCGGTATCCACTATGAAGCCATATACAGCAAATGTTATCAGGCCGCCGACTATAGACGTTATTACCACACTCTTCTTACTCTCAAAGTCCTGATTCTTTAGGAGAATTCCTGCAACCACTCCTACCATCCCCATTCCAAGCATCTGATAAAGTGTCCAAGGACCTTGACCGTAGACGAAATTACTTGTAAGCATGGTAAGTGTTCCGACCAGGAATGCAGGTAATCTGCCGTAACAGATGGCAGTTATAATTACAATTGCAGCCATCGGCTTAACTTCCGGAAGCATATAAAAGCAGATTCTTGAGATAAACGCTAAGGCAGTAAGTACAGCAATCGTTGTCATTTCCCTGTTTCTGATATGCGAGACTTTGAATTTATAAAGACTTTGCTCATAATTCATATAGCTGCTCCTCTAAATATACTGTATCATCAATATCCTTCATAACTCTTGATATAAATGGTTTGTAGTATATGTTATCCTTAAAGAAATCTAAAGGTGATGCTTCGCCTACTATATTACCATCAAACATCATTCCTATCTTATCTGACACATGAGCTGCAAATTCTATATCATGAGTGACAGTTATCACGGTCTTACCCTGTTCTTTTATCTTTAAAATATAGTCTTTTAAGATAAGCTTTTGTTGGTTATCCATACCCTTGGTAGGCTCATCAAGAAGGAGTATGTCATGAGGCTTAGATATAGCTGTTAAGAAGCCCAGCAGGCCTTTCTCGCCACCACTTAAATCATATGGATGTGAATTCTTATATTTGTCATAAAAGTCACTTGCTAAGCTTATCGCATCATCATTAAGCATGTCTTTTACTTTATCTTTTGTAAATATAAGCTCAACTGACTGCGGCATTATCGATGTATCACCAATAAGCTTTATCTTCCCTTTATAAGGCTTTCTTGAAGAATAAAGCATTGAAAGAAGGGTTGATTTACCGGAACCGTTACCTCCTAGGATGCTTATAACATTTCCTTTGTTTACACTTAAAGTTAATGACTTTATTACATCCTTTGAATTCCTGTTATACCTAAAGTAGATATCCTTGATATTTACTACAGTTTCTGTTTCTATAATATCTTCTTTATCAGGCTTATAATCAATCTTTTTATAGTTGTTTCTTAGGTAGTCTTTTAGTTCTGACATGTTAATAGGCAGACTGCCATTCTTGCCGTAGTTATTCCACGCCCTTAAATAGACATTTAAAAGGTCTTTATGTCCGTTATCTAACAGGTTTATTAACGCTTCCTTCGGTGTATCATTTGCAATCATATGGCCTGAATCAAGAACAAGGAGTCTGTCTGCAATGTCTAGTAGATTATTATAGTTATGCGTAGAGTAGATAATCGTTATGTTTAGCTCTTTGTTGATTTTCTTGATTGTGCTCATAAACTTCTCTTCCGCAATCGGATCAAGCATTGCAGTCGGTTCGTCAAGAAGAAGAACCTTAGGCTCTGTTACAAGAATAGACGCAAGATTAACAAGCTGCAATTCTCCGCCGGATAGTTCGTTGGTTGATTTATCAATCATATCGTTAAGTCCCATAACAGCAACAATCTCAGCTATTCTTCTATTCATTAATTCCTGTTTATATGAAAGACTTTCCATCGAAAACGCAAGCTCTGATATAACCCTGTCCGTAACAACCCCTGAATATGGATTCTGAAACAGATAACCGACGTCTGAGGCAATCTCTTTAGGCGTGTAATCTGTAATATTATTGCCTTTATAAAGTATTTCGCCATCAATCTTACCGTTAGGCGTAATCTCAGGTTTCATGCATTTAAGAAGAGTCGTCTTACCGCTTCCCGAGTATCCGCTTAATATGACCAAATCTCCTTCATTTGCAGTGAATGTAATGCTGCTTACAGCAGGAGTATTAGTGTTTGGATATGAAAATGTCAGATTTTGGATGTTAATAATTTCCACTTTATATCCTCCGTAATCTCAATTATTAATGGAATAATTGAAAATGCAACATAAATAGCTATAACAGCGACGAAACTCATCTTGTCTGAATAAAGAGCTGTGTTAGGGTAATAATAAAAAACGAATCTGTTAGTCTTATTCATATAGATTAAAAAGCCAAGAAATAATAGACTTATCAGGATGAGAGCTATATCCCCTGACTTTATCTTCTTTCTCTTATAATGAGTTCTTTTAGCTGTCTTATATCCTCTTGCAGCCATTGAATCTGCAGTATCTATAGAACTCTCAAGTGCATATGTAACTAACATAGAGAAATAAAAGAAAGGGCTTTTATCTTTATGGACGAGTTTTAGGTCTTTATAAACCATGATAAATCTATTGATAAATCTGAATATCATCGATATCATCAACGCAAACGTCGGTGATATGTTCCCGAACAGCTCAACCCATCTGTCTGGCCACATTGTCTTGTTAAAAACGTTAAAAAGGAGCATAATTGAAATAAATAAAACTCCCATGCTAATTCCAAAATTAATGGATTCTAGAGTTAACGCATTACCGTTTGGAAAATATGTAATTATAGTCATACCCTCATGCGAGAAAAGCGGATTGATAACTGCAAAGAGAATTGATATTATAAGTAACTTAAATAATAGCTTAAAGATAGTTGCTCCTTCAAAATATATGGATAATAAAAGCGAGGTCATTAATACAATTACGTATAAATAGGGATTCCCAAGGAATATAATACTTCCAATCATCACCATAAAATACACGAAAAATGTTAGAGGATGAAACTCACACATTTTTATAGATTTACCATTCCACATATCTTCACCTTTACTCTAATTTAACAGTATAATGCCACACTATCTTGTCGTTGTTTTTGAGCTTATACTTATCACATCCGTAAGCCGGATACTGACCATTAACCATATATCTCCAACCGGATGTATCTCCTGCATCGAATTCATAAAGTCCTGCTATTCCTTCGATATAGTTGGTCTTATAGACAGGGACATAAGAATACTCCATAAGAATAGAGTTCTTCTTGACTTCCTTAGATAGCACATCCCATACAGTGTCTCCCTCTTCAAATGTAATCGATGTATTGTCATAAATAATGCCGTCTTTTGGAACCAGGGCTCTCTTAGGAATTGAAAGTTTATCAAGGTTGCCGTCAAGAATCTCCCTGCACTCTATTCTTAAAGAACAGGTTAGGGTTTCTTTATTGTTGTTGGCTTTATTGGTAGTACTTGATTTTTTAGTGCTTTTATTGCTGGTTTTTGGTGGTGAAGCCTTGGTGTCCTTTACTGGCTCTTTAGTAGTTTCAGTTTCTTTATTATCTGTTTTGGTTGTTGATTTTTTGGTTGATTTATTATCTTTTGTTTTAGCTTTTTTAGTTTTGGCATCGGATTCTTTTAAGGTTTTCGCTTCAGTTGTTACAGTGGCTTTGGTACTCTCCTCTGTTACTTCTGGTGCTTCTTCGGTTATGTTGATATTGTTATCTGCTACACTGTTATTAATATCGCTGCTCTTATTACATGCAGAGAGTATTATTGCAAATGCTGACAATATAATCAATAATGTTGTTGTCTTAAATATTCTCATATATATCCTCGTTGTTTTGTTTTATTATCACTTAAACTTATACTTATAAACTCTTGAATAAGGCGAATAAACATACTCATCCCCCGCCTTAATCCTACTCTTAAACTTCACACTGACCGTATCCTTCTTCTTAAAGCTCTTGTTCTTACCTACAAGCTTCTTATATGTCAAAGCATAACTATTCCCACTAACAATAGCCACATTCTTATACTTCTTAGAGTTAAACTTGGCATAAACAAGCGTATCAGTATCCTCGTCATCGCTCTCAAATGCGATATTAACCTTCTTTTTTGATACCTTCTTAATATTAGCCTTCTTAACTCCCTTTAAGCCCTTAAAATCCTTATAAGAAATCTTAAACAACGCCCCGGAATCATTGGAATAATATATAGTTCCGTCTTCGTCCGCACAAACAGAATCCATGCAATACTGCGCATATTCTCCAACCGGCGTATAGAGCTTTTTTAAACTGATATCTTTATCATTTTCTTTATAATCGGCAAATGTCAAAAGCCTTCCGGGCCTTGCATTCTCCGCTACATACACATAACATCTGACATCAGAGTCACCGGATGCCGTCCTTACCAAAGGACTTGACTTTATCTCGGCATATTCATTACCAACTGCAATATATATAGTCTTTAGTGAGTCTTTATCTAAAACTGCTACTGCCCCCTTTGGATTCTCATCGTTTAAAGTGACACTGCACCCCACATACAATCTGTTATCATATAAAGTTGGTGTAGATGTAGAGTACATATAAGTAGCTTTATCAACCAACGGTGATTCTGTCTGGTTAACATACTCACCATTTTCATTCAATGTAACCTTATGAATATGACCGTCATCCTTAGAAACTATATATAATACACCGGTATCCTTATCGATTGTAATACCCGATCTTATCTTCTTATCGGTAATCTTAACGGTATCATATACAGTGTCATCAACTAGACTATGAATTACAAGATAACCATTCTCCCCTGTAAAATATATCTTATTCTTATAAACAACAGAGTTACTCCAATAAAATCCCGTGTCATTCTTGTAAGTCCATAACGTCTTGCCGTCATTTTTATTAAGGCAAAAGAACACTCCATCAGTCGCATTGCCGTTGGTTGTTGCAGAGTATAAATAATCTTTATATATAGTAATATCAGCTAAAGTCTGATTACCAAACTCTTCACTAACCCATAGCTTAGACATGCCATCATTTGTTACTTTAATAGCTTCTATAATACCATCAGAAAGCGGAATGTAGATTGTTTCGTTGGTATAATTAGTTCTGCAAGTAGAATTAATCGGTTTATCTAGAGTAAATTTATCTATAATGTTTCCGGCTTTATCAAGCTTATAAAGGAGCTTTGAATTAGCGGTATATAGATAATCTCCAACGATTAGAACAGGTGAATTAATTGAGGTTCCAAAATAATTATAATCCTCGGTCTTAAAGATAACCTCGCCCTTAGAATGTAATGCATCTGTCGGAGTCTCGTATGAAGTTACATTTCTTAGTCCTAAGTCTCCTTCATTACGAAATGCCGTCCATCCACATAAGAGATAGACGGCACTTGTAATAAAGAGTAAAAAGACATATATCTTTTTATTCATATTATTTAGCCTTTACTTTTAATACCTTGCTGTAAGAACCTGCACCTGTTGAATTATAAGCCTTAACCTTAACATAGTAAGTACCTTTCTTCTTAACAAGTGTTAAACTGTTACTGCTAACCTGCTTAGCAAGCTTGAATCCCTTAGACTTCTTCTTAGAGATGTAGACTCTGTAGTACTCAGCCTCAGCCATCTTCTTCCAAGAAAGAGTAATCTTCTTGGTCTTAGCGTTGTTCTTCTTGACTTTAGCCTTTAATGATGTAACCTTACCAGGCTTCTTTACAGAAGGAACTGGAGCAATATCCTCTGAACCTTTAACAACAACCTTGAGGATTGAAGGAGCAAGGACCTGATCATCAGTTGCTACAGGAACTAAAAGATAAGTTCCGGCTTCAGTAAATGAAATAGTTGCGTTACCGCTTGCATCTGTGCTTGCAATTGCATTAGCACTAGAAACAACGCCATCATTAGCAACGCTAACAAGCTTAGCGTTAGGAACAGTAACCTTTACAGGTTTCCAATCTGCACCGAATTCATAACCATATAATGTAGTTGCGAAAGCTTCGTTAACGTTAACTGATGCAGTATCAGGTGCGAAGAAAGTATATTTATCAGTCCATCCTTTTAAGATGTATGCGTAGAAATAATCTCCTGTCTTAACAGTGTCTTTAATTCCACCAGCCATCTGGTTATTAATGTAATAACTTACACTGCTGGTATCAACACCGAACACCTTAACAATTGAATCAGAATTGTACTGAGCGTTAAATTCGGTCTTAAATCCACCGAGATTGAACTTCTCATCAGATACTGCAAATACATCATAAGCAGTAAGCTTACCATCTTTATCTGCGTCAGTTACAGTTAAAGACTGATCTGCAAGTAATGTCTTAGAAGAGTCTTTACCAACTAAGATATTGCCTTCATTTGCAAATGTAATAGATACAATTGCCGTCTCAGTTGTTCCGGTTGCATTTGCAGAAGCATCTTTAGAAGCGTCTTTAGAAGCAGTATCCTTAGCTGCATCGCCTGATGCAGCATCTTTAGAAGCTTCAGCTGAAGCAGCCTCTGTTGTTGCAGAAGCGTTCTCAGAAGCATTAGATGAGCTATCGCCTGAAGCATCATCAGATGCATTAGCTGAAGAAGTAGCTACAAGAGTAGTATTACCCTCAGCATAGCTAAATGTAGCAGGTACATAAGCTAATGTAATTGCCAATGTTAACGCATAAGCAATCAATTTCTTGAATGATTTCATGTTAATTACCTCTTTCTCGCGATAATACGCGTATTAAATATAAGTGAAAATAGAAAAAGCCCTCTTGATTTCAAGAAGACCTGTGTTGAATAGAATTCCATAAAAAGAAAAACTAGTCAAAACACTCCTTCTCCCACCGAAAAGTCATATCTCACCCTATAAGGCAGGTCTTCCGAGTTATGCTTCATCTAAAAGTAACGCCTTCCCAAAATACTCAGTGGCATATTGCTACTTTCATCCACATATATACGGCAGCGGGGGCTCTGACGGACTCGCACCGTCTTCCCTATTAATCCGTATCACAGTCATAGCTGCTTTAGAACCTTATAGCTACTAATTCCACAAAGGTGATTATAGCACCAAGAATATCAAATGTCTAGCATATAAATCAAACCCGCTATAGCATTTAACTATAACGGGTTATCGTGTAAACATTTATATTAAGCCATAGCTTAAAAACTATTTGATTCGTTGTGCTCCGTTGTTAATATTAATTGTCCCGCCTGTAATTAAAACTCTTTTTGGCATAATAATCACCTACGCAATCTCAGCTTCATCTTCAACTAATAACCTTGCTTTTGGAAGGCTGTCAGTTGATACTCCTTCATACAATCTAAGCAGATCATGCGCAACAGTATCCGGCTCGGCGGTGGCATCATTCATTTGCTGCCATGTAAGACCGTATTTTCTATAGATGTTGACTGTTCTTTCAAATACTTCCCAATGCCAATCTGCTTCCGGTGTTCTATGTCCTTCTAAAGATGATCCTACATTAATGTTCCACTGTGACGGATTGGCAACAACACCTCTTGATACAAGATATTCAATACCTTCTAAGAGCGACTCTTTAGGTTCAAGTCCTGCTACAAATGTAGACCTTACATTAAACTTACCGAATACGTCAACCTCTGTCTCAAGTGCTTTTAGCCAATTCTCCTGACCACCGCATTCTATTGCTTTACCGGGACATATAACGTTAAATATATCTCTGTTCCAGATTTCAAGATTAGTTGCAATAGTTCTAAAACCTGCTTCTTTATACTTGTCAAATACATCAAGATCAGTAGGCGCGCCAATACAAGCAGTTCCGTTGAAGTCCTCTAAACCGGTGGCATCAATTATAGCTTCAGCAGCATCGATATAGTAATCAACCTCACGTCTTTCAGGTATAAAACCACCGCTTATAGTAAGCTTGTTGAACCCATCCTTATAGCCTTCCTTGACCGTCTCACCAATCTGCTTTGGAGTCTTCCAATTGATACACTGAATTTCGCCGTAAAGTGATTTGGTAGCATTAATATTGCAGAAGAGACAATCTCTGCCCTTCTCTTTTAAGGAACACTCGTTACTATAAGAGATAAACATATGACCATATCCATAATCACCCGCAACGGTTCTCATAAACGCTCCGTCTGATGTTCTCTTATTATAATAAGCAGCTCGTCTTGCAAAACTTACATTTTCAAGAACAATTCCATCAAATATATGACGAATATGAAATGCATTACCTTCGTATTCAAGTGAATATGGACTGTGACGATTCCATCTAAGCTCTATCCTATACTTTCCTTTCGGAGTAATAATGCTTGAAGGAAAATCAATGCCTACATGAGCTTCCTTATCAACAGCAAAAAGAATATTAACCTGCTCAGTGTACTTGGTTCCTAAACCAATATTCTTAAAAATATTAGGATCAAACCGTATTCCTTCCACAAGTATCTTGTTTTTTAATTTGATTTCTTCGTATAATTCCTTATCAAAATTGTTATCACTCATAGTAATTCTCCTTAACTATATGCTCATTTCTAATGGTTTATTGTTTCTTATGCTTATAAGATCAAGCATTTTTTCTCTGTATTCAAAATATTCTTCCGTGTAAATTCTTTTATTAGAGTCCTCCTCTATAATAGTTCTTGAAAATGGTAACGATATGTCAGAAACGATTCTTCCCGGATTCTTGCCAAGAACAATTACTCTTGTAGCAAGTTGAAGTGCTTCGTCAACATCATGTGTAATGAAAAATATAGTTTTGCCTGATGTGTACCATATCTCTCTTAATAATTTCTGCATGGATTCACGAGTTAAGGCATCCAACGCTCCAAAAGGTTCATCCATCAACAGAATCTCCGGATCGTTAATCAACGCTCTTGCTATAGCGACTCTCTGCTTCATTCCACCTGAAAGCTCAAATACTTTCTTATCACCTTCGTTTTCAAGACCTACTCTTTTAAGATAATAATCAACTTGTTCTTCTATCTTATCCTTAGGCCACTTTAATACAGTCGGTCCAAAGGCTACATTTTTTTTGACGGAATACCATCCGTAAAGCGAAGGCTTTTGAAATACAACACCACGATTCTTATCTATTCCTTTTATCTCAACGTCGTCCAAAAGAATGCTTCCTGATGTCGGTTTCTCAAACCCGGCTAATATGTTAAGGAGAGTGCTTTTGCCGCATCCGCTCTCTCCCATAACACATATAAACTCGCCTCTATATATGTTGAAATTGAGATTTTCAAATATATAGTCATTACTTACATTTCGTTTAAACGATTCATATTGAAAAGATAGATCTTTAACAGAAATCAATTCGCCTTCTGCTTCATATACTTCTTCAATATTACTCATATATTTTACCTACATCTAATTATTTAATAGTGCTTCTGCAAATGATGGATTTACCTTATCCTGATAGCCCTTAAGATCAAGAGCTTTCTCTAAATTGTCCTGTGTAACATGAAAGTCAGCAGTACTCTTTAAAGTATCAGCTAAACTTCCTTTGGCATCTGATGTACCAAGGAATTTAGAATCAATCTGTTCATTTAAAGTTAACCAAATCGAACCATCAATATTCTCTTCAGCTTCTTCGGAACTAATGTTAAGATTCTTGGCAATTTCCTCAATTGCCTTATCTTTATTATTTATAATAATTTCATTTACTTTGTTCTGGATATCGACAAATGCCGTAACAAGTGTAGGATATTTCTCAGCAAACTCATGATTAGCAGTAGATAAGTCTGCAGTAAGTATACCCTGGTCAGCAAGTTTAGCGCTGTCTATTAGGATATTTCCGTTCTTCTTAAGTTCACCCAGTACAGGAGCCCATACATATGCACCGTCGATATCTCCTCTTTCCCAAGCAGCAAGAATATCCTGAGGCTGAAGATCTATTACATTGACGTCTTTCTCAAGACCATTTGACTTTAAATAGTTTAATAAACTGTAGTGTGATGTTGAAGCAAAAGGAGCAGCAACAGTTTTACCTTTGAGATCTTCCGATGATTTTATATCTTTAGTTACAGCTAACGCTTCGATTTCACCAATTGTATCATTAAGATAAATAACATCATATCCAAGATTGTTTGTAGTTCCTAGAGAAATCGGTGACGAACCAAATGTTGCCACATCAACAGAATCTGAAGCATAGGCATTATTAACGTCACGGCCTGATTCAAAAAAGTAAGTTGAAGCAGTAACACCGGTTTCTTCTTTGAAGTCATCATAGAATCCTTCAAGTTTGGCTACAGAATCAATTAAGCTTCCGTTTAATAGGCCAATTCTAATCTCATTAGGATACTCTTCTCCGGTTATAGGATCTTTTCTTTCTAACTCTTTATCTTCTTTTACGTTTTTGGACTGTTTATCAGCATTAGATACTTTAGTATCGGCACCGCTTTCTTTACCACAACCTGTAAGTGCTGATACACTTAATGCAAATGTTAACAATAGTACAACTAAATTCTTAATTCTTTTTTTCATAATATTATTCCTTTCCTTTCCAATATATAATCTTATTATCAATTGTTTTTAATATTTCATCTAACAGTAAACCTGTAATACCCATTACAATTATCGCAACAAATATTACATCGCTTCTAAGATATTTACTCGCATCAAGAGCCATCCAACCTATACCGCTCATAGCTGCAACCATTTCTGCAGCAACCAAAGTTCCATAAGCACCGGCTAAAGAATTTCTTAATCCGATAAATATGTCCGGAAGTGCAGCCCACAGTATAACCTTAAAAAATATCTGCCTTTTGCTTGCTCCAAGCGTTTTGGCTGCATTTATATAATCAGCATTTATCTTGGTTATACCTTCCACACAAGAAACATAAATCGGAGGTGCAGCGGCTATGAACAATAGTGTTACTTTAGATTCATCTCCGATTCCCATCCATAGTACAATTACTGAATAGTAAGCAAGTGGAGGAAGTGGTCTGATAAATGTAATAACAGGTTCCATAGCAGCTCTAAGTTTCGGATTACAGCCACATATCAAACCTAATGTTACGAATATAACTGCCGCTAAAAAGAACGCTTCAAATATTCTCTTTAAACTATCCAAAACATGTTGCCATAATGAATACCCTTTATATCCGCTTTTTAATACTTCATCAAATGCAAGAATTACACTCTTAGGTGATGGAAATATCAACTCTGAGACGGTTAAACACTCTGTTGATACATACCATACCACGATAATTGAAATAGCAACGATTACGCTTATATATACATATCTGTTTCTACTCTTCAAAACATTCACTCTCCTACAGATATTTATTTTAATTATTTAAAGCATTCCTCCCTTTAAATATAAAAAGAGGTTCAAAAACAATAGCAAATGAGCTATCATCTTGAACCTCCAGTTGTCTGGTCAGTTAAATCCAACGATTAATTGATCAAATATATTTATATTTCCTACATTTCCCATGGCTTTTGTAAGATGTTGTAATTATATTTAAAAGGCGCTGCAATGTCAATACTTTTGGCTAGCGAAGAATTCTAGAGCGAGTTATAAATTGTATCTATAACTAAATAAACTCAGTAATACCAACATATTACTGAGTTTTCATTATCTGTTTTTAGCGGCATAAAACATATATTGTTGCATTATGCCTGCATATTTATCGTATTTTGGAAATGGATCGATTCCGGCATATTCTTCCTCAATCACTCTGTTTATCCATACATCCTTAGGCGCTCTCGCTACCCTATGGTACGCAAAAAGGCATATACAGTTGGCAACTTTATCTCCAACGCCCTTTACCTTCTTGAGTTCGTTAAATAACTCTTCATCGTTGTATGTAAACAGTTTATCAAGATCCAATATGCCGGAAGCTACATCTGATGCCGCTCCTATGATATAAGAGAGTCTATAACCCAACCCACAAGTATCAAGCTCTTTAGCATTTGCTAAAGTATCAGCATCAGGAAATGTATATAAAGTTTCATATTTGGTATTAATCCTCTTACCGTAGAGCTTACATATCCTCTCTACAGATGTCATAATAGCCGGTATGCTCTTCCTCTGAGATATGATAAAAGAAATCAGCATCTCAAATGGAGCTTGTTTAAGAATTCTTATCCCTTTACCAAACCCTGCGGCATTCAAGAGATACTCATCATCCTTAATGCTGTTTCTGATATCTATATAAGAAGTATCAAAATCAAAATAATTATACCAAATATCATTCCATTCACCTTCATCCACGCTAACATCAAGCTTAGTAATTAAGTCATTTGAAGGATTAACTTCGTGTGCTTTCATATAGATTATATTATCATTGGTAATAAACCTATATATTCCGTCATTTACTTCAATTGCTCTAAAGCATTGACCTGAATTAGCTATCTTATAAAGATTAAAATCATCTTTAATATTTATTATCATATTGTCCTCCGTGATGTCGTGAATAATAGTAACAGATAAAGTATAACAAATGTGTAACAAAATATCCATATCATTGTTATATCCGTAGCGGAGCACACTGTGCTCCATAAGTGGCGAACGATGTTCGCCGCTACGAGAGTCGATTCCCTGTCATTCTGAGCGTAGCGAAGAATCTAAAAAAGTCCTGTAACCATAAGATTACAGGACTGAAAAACTAAATATATAAGTATTCATTATCAACAAACACCCTGAGCGATCATAGCCTCAACAACCTTCTTGAATCCGGCAATGTTAGCACCTGCAACATAGTTACCTTCCATACCGTACTCTTTAGCAGCATCATCAATATTGTGATAGATACCAACCATGATGTTCTGAAGCTTAGTATTAACCTCATCAAATGTCCAAGAAAGTCTCTCAGAGTTCTGGCTCATCTCTAATGCAGAAGTAGCAACACCACCGGCATTAGCAGCTTTACCACCAACGAAGTTAACCTTGTTCTCCTGGAAGTACTGAGTAGCCTCAATAGTAGTAGGCATGTTAGCACCCTCAGCAACATACTGAACACCATTAGCAACAAGCATCTTAGCATCCTCTAAATCAAGCTCGTTCTGAGTAGCACATGGAAGAGCGATGTCTACCTTGTACTGCCATACACCGTGCTCACCATTCTCCTTAGCATGATACTCTGCTGAAGAACGTGCAGCTGCATACTCAGTAAGACGAGCACGCTTAACTTCCTTAACTTCCTTAAGAAGTGCAACATCAATTCCCTCTGGATCATAAATCCAACCTGTAGAATCAGAAACAGTAACAACCTTAGCACCAAGCTGCTGAGCCTTCTCAGTAGCATAGATAGCAACATTACCTGAACCTGAAACAGCAACAGTCTTGCCTTCCATCTTGTCACCGTGGCACTTAACCATCTCTTCTGTTAAGTATAAGAGACCATAACCTGTAGCCTCTGTACGAGCAAGTGAACCACCATAAGTAAGTCCCTTACCTGTAAGAACTCCCTCGTAGAGTCCCTTAATTCTCTTGTACTGTCCGAACATGAAACCAATCTCACGAGCACCTGTTCCGATATCACCTGCAGGAACATCCTCGTCAGCTCCGATATATTTAGAAAGCTCAGTCATGAAGCTCTGGCAGAACTTCATGATCTCGTTGTCTGACTTACCCTTAGGATCGAAGTCAGAACCACCCTTACCACCACCGATTGGAAGTGTTGTAAGTGAGTTCTTGAAAATCTGCTCGAAACCAAGGAACTTGATGATACCAAGGTTTACTGATGGGTGAAGTCTGAGACCTCCCTTGTAAGGTCCGATAGCGTTGTTAAACTGTACTCTGAAACCTCTGTTAACCTGTACATTACCGTTGTCATCTAACCAAGGTACTCTGAACATGATCTGACGATCCGGCTCGGTAATACGCTCTAAGATAGCGAGCTTACGATACTTCTCCTCATCCTGATCAATAACTGGACGAAGTGAATCAAGCACCTCTGTTACGGCCTGGATAAACTCAGGCTGGTCTGCGTCTCTTGTTTTAACTTTCTCAAGAACTTCATCAACATAAGACATAATAAATTCCTCCTTAGAATATGGATATATGGTTTTAAATGACATAAGTCATTCACTAGTACGATATTATATTACAAGATTTTAAAAAATGCAAGATTAAATTTAAAAACTTGCAAAATTTATATAAATAAATCTTAAAACTCTACATTTTTGTATGATGTGTGAATAAAAAAAGTGACTCATCTTCATTTTGATGAGTCACTTTAAAGTGTTAATATACTATTTATTCAGTAGTAACAGCATTTTCAGAGGCTGTAACATCTGAAGCGGATGATGATGACGAACCCTGTAATGTACCTGTCACATATTCCTTAAGCTTAGAGTCAGCTTCCAAATCAGCTTGAGCTTGAGCGTTAACCTTATCATAAAGTTCTAAAACGTCGTCCTTAAGAGCCATCTGAGTTAGCTTGTCTGACACGTCATCGTCCTCTATGTCATCCTCAGGAGTTGTATCTATCTTAAATTCAGTGCCTTCTCTTCTAACAATAATTCTGTACATTCCCTGGCAAGTGTGTTCAACACCCTTGAACTTTATATCTGTAACAACATAGCATAGATATCCGCTCTCGTAAGGACCATCCATAGTAAATACATCAAGATTGGTATAATCTTCTATAACCTTGGATATGTTCTTGTAGCTTGAATCAGACTCGTATGAAGTCTGACACATATCAAGAGTCTTCAATGTCTCTATATCGTTGTCTCTTAAAGCTGTGAAGTACTTAACAATTAGATCCTTGACATCTGTGTTGTCGCAGACCTTAAGAGGATTGTCATCAACAACTTCTGTTGTAACCTCTTCTTCTGTTGCAACCTCTGTAGTCTTATCATCAACTACCTTATCGTTGTTATCCTTGCTCTTCTTGTTGGAGAACACGCCGCTTATCAAAAGTCCACCAACTATAATTAATATAAGAAGAACTATCACCCAAGCACCGATGAATTTGTATTTATCCTGCTCTGACTTAGCGTTCCACTTGTTGGTCGCTCTAATCTTAATTCTATCTAAACCATTCTTGGCACTCTTCTCACTCTTAGACTTATATGCCTTCTTCTCCTTAGCTATCTTGCTCATAAGAGCCTCATCATTAGTGTAAGCAGGCTTAGATTCCTTCTTAGGTTTAGTACTCTTGATAGCTGCTTCTTTCTTGGCTTTAGAACCTGTACCCTTCTGATATGCCTTAAAATCATTCTTAGGCATATTAGGACGCTTGTCCTTATTAATTTGATTTAAAAGCTTCTCTTTACGCTTCTTACTATCCATAAATATAACCTTCTTTACTGTAATAAATCATTAAATTCTTAAATAAGCATTAGATATGTTACCATTTTTATTGGATTTAATCAAGTGCAAAGGGGCTAAAACCTTTACTTTATCCCCGAAATATGCTATTCTTACTATGTTTGCACCAATAGCTCAGCGGATAGAGCAGCGGTTTCCGGAACCGTGTGTCAGGGGTTCGAGTCCCTTTTGGTGCAATTTTAATGCATATGGAGGAATAACCGTGAAGAAATACATATCATTATTACTTGCCTTTATAATGACATTTTCATTTATGAATGTAACCCCTAATAAGGTTAGAAAGGTTCATGCCGCCAGCGTTATGGACGCTCCGGTATTAGATACACTGTCAACATTTTACAACGAAACAGTGAATCTCTCATACCAGGCATCAGCTAATGCTTCGTTTGTAGTGCCTGTGTCCGTTGCTGCGTTAGGTAATCTTTCATTAGACATTGATCTTTCTAGTTTTACCGAGGACTATCTTGTTAAGATATACAGTGATGACTCTTATATCAGTCTTATACAGACTACACTTCTTTCAAGTTCGGAGACGTCGCACAAGATTGATATTATGATGGGTGGCACTTCAACTATATATATGTTTTTCTCACCGGCTGTAGTATATGATGATTCGACAAATGATACAGTTAGCTCAGATGCATCCGCTGACGCAAGCTCTGACGCATCTTCTGATCCTGTTGAAGCAATAATGAATTTTACAATTAAAGCTACGTTAAGCCCTGCTACAGAACAAGAGATTAATGAGAGTAAGACGTTATCCAACAAGACATGGACCAAGAAACGTGTCATTACAACTTCATCGAGTGTGTATTATAAGGTGAATGTATCTACATATACTGCCCTACAGCTCACATCCAACAATACTAACATTAACGTGTGCTTGTATAACTCAAGTAAGAAGACCAAGTTATCATCCGTTGTTCCGCTAAAGAGCGCGAACAACTTCCATACAACATTTGCACTAAAGAAAGGAACCTACTATATCAAGGTTACATCCGATTATTCTGCATCTTATCAGTTATACTCTAAGATGGTTAAGGTACCTACCAAATACGGAACAACACTTAAGAAAGCTAAGTCGATAGAGCTTAATCAGACTGTTGTCGGACTCTTAGATGCCAACAAAAAGAAGAATGTCGGCGAGTTCTACAAGGTTAAACTGACATCAGACACTAAGCTTCAATTAGCATTTTACGTAGAATGCACATCTAGCAGCTTTATGTTAGAAGTATATGATAACAGCAAGAAAGAACTTTCAACTTCTAATTTCAGATGTACCAATTCATCATTGTTATATATTAATTCAACATCTGAAATGCCTGCAGGGACTTATTATTTCAAGGTTTCTAAGACTAAGAAAGCAACTTCCGGTTGTTATGCTTTAATAGCTAAGAAGAGGTAATATTTACAAAATATTATTTCTTTGTTCATAATTTGTTCTTATTTATGAATTATTATTAACTTGTTGTTGTTCAAGTTAATATCTTCATTTGATATAATTATAGGAGAGGTTGTTACCTCTCCTCAGACCGTAGACAAATGCCGATTGAATTGTAATGATTCAATCGGCATTTTTT
>CAMVPR010000022.1 GCA_947169385.1 uncultured Lachnospiraceae bacterium
AAATAAAAGTCCCAAGATCAAAGTATAAGAAATATAAGAAGATGCTTAAGAAATGCAAGGGAATAAAGCGACTAAAGATTAGAAAGAGTATATTTTGAAATTGTTGTAAAGTTTTTAACATCTTCTTTTACATTTACAAAACAACGGATTTGTGGTATTATTGACAGTGGCGTTTTTCGTACAAATATTACATTTAAGGAACTAGGTGACTACATTATGAAAGAATTAATGCTTGGAAATAAAGCATTTGCGAGAGGACTTTATGAGGCTGGAGTATCGTTGGCAAGCTCATATCCCGGAACCCCTTCAACAGAGGTGACTGAGGAACTTGCTAAATACGACGAGGTTTATTGTGAGTGGGCTCCTAATGAGAAGGTTGCCCTTGAGGTTGCATTTGGTGCAAGTTTAGCAGGCAAGAGAAGTTTCTGTGCTATGAAGCACGTGGGACTTAATGTTGCTGCTGATCCGCTTTATACTATTTCTTATACCGGTGTTAATGCCGGACTTATTATCTGCGTAGCAGATGACCCGGGAATGCATTCGTCACAGAACGAGCAGGACAGTCGTCATCATGCTATTGCGTCTAAGGTGCCTATGCTTGAGCCGTCAGATTCGGCTGAGGCTATTGAGTTTACCAAGCTGGCATATCAGATTTCAGAGGAATATGACACCCCTGTTATTATGAAGATGTGTACGAGAGTGGCTCATTCGCAGAGCCTTGTTGAGACATCGGACAGAGTTGTGCCTGAGGTTAAGCCATATGAGAAGAACATCGCTAAATATGTTATGATGCCTGGGTTTGCCAAGAAGAGACATCCGTTTGTTGAAGAGAGAACATTGAAACTTACCGAGTGGGCAGAGACTGCTCCTGTTAACAGGATTGAGTGGGGCGACAAGAGTGTTGGTATCATTTGCTCAAGTACATGTTATCAGTATGCCAAGGAAGTATATGGAGACAATGCTTCAGTACTTAAGATTGGTATGACCAATCCACTTCCTGTTAAGAAGATTATTGATTTTGCAAATGAAGTTGATAAGCTTATTGTTTTAGAAGAACTTGATCCGATTATTGAGAATCACTGTAAGGCTTTAGGACTTAAGGTAACAGGTAAGGATGTTCTTCCTATGATTGATGAGTTCTCACAGAGCCTTATTGCAGATAAGCTTGGACTTCCTGCTAAGGAGTCATGTAAGCCGATTGCCGACTTACCTAACCGTCCTCCTGTTATGTGTGCAGGTTGCCCACACAGAGGAATGTTCTATACACTTACCAAGAACAAGGTTACCGTACTTGGCGATATCGGATGTTACACATTAGGTGCTGTTGCGCCTCTTAACGCGATTGAGATGACAGCATGTATGGGTGCTTCTGTAAGTTCTATACATGGATTTAATAAAGCTCTTGGCAAGGATAGCGAGGGTAGAACAGTCGCAGTTATCGGTGATTCAACATTCATGCATTCGGGTATGACTGGACTTGCCAATATCGCATATAACCAGAGTAATTCAACTGTTATCATTTTAGATAACAGTATTACCGGTATGACAGGACATCAGCAGAATCCTACTACCGGATATAATATCAAGGGTGACCCTGCCGGCAAGATTGATTTAGAGGCACTTTGCCGTGCAATGGGATACAATCGTGTAGTTGTTGTTGACCCTTATGATCTTGAGGAGTGTGACAGGGTAGTTAAGGAAGAGTTGGCTGCAGAGGAGCCTTCTGTTATCATTTCAAGACGCCCATGTGCATTGCTTAAGTATGTTAAGCACAATCCTCCTATCAAGGTTAATCCAGACAAATGTAAGAGCTGTAAGGCCTGCATGAAGATTGGATGTCCTGCACTTTCATTTAAGGATGGCAAGGCGTTTGTTGATTCAACACAGTGTGTAGGCTGTGATGTATGTAGCCAGCTTTGTAGATTTGATGCATTTGAGAAGGGAGGAGCTAACTAATGACTACTAATGTTATGATTGTTGGAGTCGGTGGACAGGGATCTTTGCTTGCAAGTAAGCTCCTTGGTCATGTTGCTCTTTTAAAAGGACTTGATGTTAAGGTGTCTGAGGTACATGGAATGAGCCAGAGAGGTGGCTCCGTTGTAACTTACGTAAGATTTGGAGATAAGGTTTATTCACCTATCATTGATAAAGGTGAGGCTGATTATGTTATATCGTTTGAGCTTTTAGAGGCTGCAAGACAGATGGAATTTCTTAAGCCTGGTGGACAGGTAGTTGTCAATTCACAGACTATTGACCCTATGCCTGTTATTACAGGAGCTATGAGTTATCCGGAAGGATTGGTTGAGAAGATGGAGGCTTCAGGCGCTAAGGTTGACGCATTTGACGCGTTATCAATAGCAAGAGATGCCGGTTCAATCAAGGCAGCCAATATCGTGCTTATGGCTAGATTTTCTAAGTACTTTAATGATATAACAGAAGAAGAGTGGCTTACAGCTTTAGAAGCTTGCGTGCCACCGAAGTTTTTAGAGCTTAATAAGAAAGCTTTTGAGCTTGGAAGAAATGCTTAAGCTGACTTTTTATGCATATTTTAAATAATAGGAGGATATTAAGATGGGATCGTATTTCAATCCTGAGATTGAGACTATGCCTGTTGAGGAGATCAAGAAGCTTCAGAGTGAGAGACTTGTCGAGCAGGTTCGTCATGTTTACGATAATGTTGAGTTTTATCGTGAAAGAATGAATGATATGGGGGTTAAACCGGAGGATATCAATGGAATTGAGGATCTACATAAGCTTCCTTTTATTACCAAAGACGATTTAAGAGACCAGTATCCTTATGGATTACTTGGAGTTGACAGAAGGGATGTAGTTCGTATTCAGTCTACATCAGGTACAACCGGAAGACGAGTTGTATCATTTTACACAGAAGACGATATCGATTTATGGGAGACTTGTTGTGCGAGAGCATTAGTTGCAGCAGGTGCTACTAATAAGGATGTTGTTCAGGTATGTTATGGTTATGGTTTGTTTACTGGTGGTGCAGGACTTCATGGTGGTTCACATAAGCTTGGTTCTATGACACTTCCTATGTCATCAGGTAACACAGACAGACAGATTCAGTTTATGCAGGATTTGCAATCTACAATTCTATGCTGTACACCTTCTTACGCTGCATACTTAGGAGAGAGTATCGCTGAGCGTGGAGTGCTTGACAGCCTTCATCTTAAGGCAGGTATCTTTGGTGCCGAGGCGTGGACAGAAGAGATGCGTCATAACATTGAGAAAGCACTTAACATCAAGGCTTATGATATCTATGGATTGACAGAGATTAGCGGACCTGGCGTTTCATTTGAGTGTGAAGAGCAGGCCGGTATGCATATCAACGAGGATCATTTCATCGCTGAGATTATCAACCCTGTTACCGGAGAGGTGCTTCCTGAGGGAGAGAAGGGTGAGTTAGTATTTACCTGTATCACCAAGAAAGCATTTCCACTTCTTAGATACAGAACTCGTGATATCTGCGTTCTTTCAAGAAAGAAGTGTTCTTGTGGTAGAACTCACATTCGTATGAGTAAGCCACTTGGAAGAAGTGACGATATGATGGTTGTCAAGGGCGTCAATGTATTCCCTTCACAGATTGAGGCTGTTCTTCTTAAGAATGGTTACGAGGCTAATTATCAGTTGGTTGTTGACCGTGTTAACAACTCAGATACTATCGCGTGTGACGTTGAGTGGTTACCTAACAACCCTCCTAAGAATGCCGACGAGCAGGCTAGAAGAGAGAAGAAGCTTGTGTCTGACTTAAAGGGTATGCTTGGAATCTTGGTTAAGGTTAACCTTGTTGCACCTAAGACTGTACCTCGTTCTGAAGGTAAGGCAGTTAGAGTTATTGATAATCGTAATCTTTATGAAGACAGTAAGATAGGAAAGTAATTATGTTTAATCCGGGTTTAGTTTTTGAATTACAGAAGAAATGGCAGACATTTACAGAGAATCATCCCAAGTTTCCTGCGTTCTTAAGGGCTGTATCTAATACAGAATTGGCTCCTGGCAGTGTTATTGAGATTAGTATAACAACTGCTGAGGGACAGAATATCGCAAGTAATGTCAAGCTTACTGAGAGTGATGTTCAGATGCTTAAGGAAGTTGCAGAGATGATGAAATCTGCCGGACGATAAGGGAGGAGATAACTTTTGTCATTTATTGCAGGAATAATCTTAAGCCTTATAAGTGGGGCTATTGCAGGTACTATAGCCGGCAAGATTATGGACAATGAAGGGTCTTTATTCTTCAATATGATTCTCGGAATCATAGGCGGAATAGTAGGCAGCGTTGTGCTCGGTATTGTGGGTATAGGCGCACATGGCTTCATTGGAGGAATCATTGTTTCAGTTATAGGTGCTTGTCTTCTTATATGGGTTGTAAGAAAGATAAGAAGCTAGTATAGTGAAATAATTATTATTTTAGGTACTCAATTTGTGATAAGGCGGATATTCCGCCTTATTTTTGTTGCGCTTATGTAATGCTTGTTGTAGTATAGTATATTATATAATAAAAAACGAAGTGGAGGTTTGGCTATGAAAGAGGTTGAATACAATATTGATGATAGTTTCAGTATCATTGACAGTATTGATGAGGTTACAATTGATGAATATGCCAATAGAGTATTGCTTTCTAAACCTGCAATTAAAAAACTTAAACCTGAAGTTAAAAACAGTGAAGATTTCATAAATAAATTCAACGAACAGGTTGAGAAGTTAAAAAGCAATCCTCATTTTATAGCATTTTACAATAGAAATTCATCGAATCTTTCAAGTAATAATAATCTTTACAGGAAATGGGCAGACTTTAAAGGGGATGTTGATGAGAGATTATATGATATACTTACAGACACTACTCCGGTTATCGCCTTTAGTGTTAAGCTCGGGGATTCATATACCATTGAAGAAATAAGAGAAAATGCCAAAGAAGAATGTCATGCCAAAGAAGTTATACTCAAAAAAAGTGACTATATTCTTGATATGGGTGATGTTGCAGAGTATTTTGTTTTGAGGTCGATTACTGAACCCGGAGCCAAAAGAGCGTTTTTTGGGAAAGGAACTGATACAAATAACAGAAAAAATGACGGCAGAAACAGTATTAAGCCTGATGTTGGGGATAAGTATTCCAATAACCTCATTCAAAGTAAAATCATACAAATGAGGAATTCTTTATTAAAAGACAGGAAGTTTATGACTTTGTTGGCGTCCGGCAAGTCAGTTGAGGAGATATATAACGATTACAAGAAGGATGTACGTAAGAAAGTTGATAAAGTGGTTACTAACAGAAATTCAAAGAAGACTGCGGCTGATAAAGATATAACAGTTTCAGAAGAGTATATTAACTACCTTAAGAATACCAAAGCTGAGCTTGATTCACTATATTCAAGCGGTGGCAGGTTTAAGTCAAAGTATATGAAGGATATTTATACTGAGCTTAACAATATACTAAGTAAAGCTGACAGCAATCACGATAACCAAAAAGGATATACAATTAAGGAATCTGACCTTAACAAGCTGCTGGACAAAGCATCTATATATTTTAATAACAGAAAAGGTAAATACGTCAAGGCTCCTGTTACCGACAGAGGAAAGGCAAGACTGGAGCTTGTCGAGAAGCTTATTGTAAGGACAGACAAGGAAGCTAATAAAAAGCCGGAAGTGAATAAGAATCAGGGCGGAATGAAGCTATAGAATAATCCCGAAAGACTTTATGGGTTCTTTCGGGATTTTACTTTAATTATCTTCTGATATAAACTCTTTAATCTCATCCCATGCGGATTCTGACTCAGGATATGTATTTAATCCCATCTGGAAGTCATGAAACATGCCGGGATAGACATGAAGCTTAACATTGACTCCCGCTGCCTTGGCCTTGGCTGCAACATCAGTCGTGTCATTAAGCAGCATTTCAAGCTCACCAACCTGCATCAGCATAGGAGGGAACCCTGTATAATCCCCATTAATTGGAGAAATGTAAGGATTAGTCGGGTCATTGTCCTTGTAATATCCGTCCATAAATACCAGGGTGTCTTTAGAACCGCCAAATACGGGATCTGAATTAAAATTGTATTTATAAGACTCTCCACTCTTGGTAAGATCAGTCCAGGCTGACATTGTGATAATCTTCTTAGGGAGTGGAATCTCGTTATCCCTAAGATATAAGCAAAGCGAGAGAGTAAGACCACCACCGGCAGAATCACCGGCAATTATAATCTCATTAGGATTGTAACCATTCTCTAAAATCCATCTGTAGGCCCTTACCGCATCTATCAATGCTGCAGGGTAGGGATTATCGGGAGCAACTCTGTAATCAAGGCTGGCAACATCAAGCCCGCCGCTTAGAGTGTGATACAGTGCAGCCATATCCCTGTATCCATTGTGAATCCTATTATAGTATCCGCCACCGTGTATGTGAAGAATAATGCCGTCTGTAGCCTCAACATCCTCGTAATTGGCCCCCGGCTCACTATATAAGTCGCTGTTCTCGGTGGAAGTCAGCAATTCCAGGTTACATTCATCAAGATCGACTATGCTAAGCTTAAGTCCTTCAGGTACCTGCCAATCCTTCTCGTGTTCACTAAGGCGCTTTCTAAGCTCACCGCTCTGCGCAAGGGGACCAATCTTAGGCAAATGATTATAAAGACGAACTATACGCCTTGCTGTGCGCCCTTTTAAACTCACTCTGTCACTCATATACTGTCTCCTTTTTATAAAAAAGCCTCGCCGAAATAGCGAGGCTATAATTATCATTATGTATTACTTAATGTTAGAATGCCAATCCTGTAAAGACTTAACAGGGCTTCTGCCGTGCTCTCTTACGTGTCTGATACCATCTGCAGCAGCCTTAGCAGCAGCCATAGTGGTAATGTAAGTAATCTTAGACTTGATAGCAGCCTTTCTTAAGTAACTGTCATCGTTCATACTGTTCTTACTGATAGGAGTATTAACGATGAACTGAATCTGCTCATTGGTGATAAGGTCAAGGATGTTAGGTCTACCTTCATCAAGCTTCTTAACCTTCTCAGCAGGAATACCGGCCTTAACGATCAAATCGTAAGTGCTTCCGGTAGCTATAATCTTGAATCCACTGTCGTGGAAACTCTGTGCAAGCTCAACAACCTCAGGTTTATCTGAACGGTTAACCGAGATAAGTACTGATCCCTCAAGTGGGAGAGTAGACTTAGTAGCTTCCTGAGCCTTGTAGAATGCACCACCGACAGAATGAGAAATACCAAGTACCTCACCTGTAGAACGCATCTCAGGTCCAAGGATAGGGTCAACCTCCTGGAACATGTTGAATGGGAATACAGCTTCCTTAACACCGTAGTAAGGAATCTCTCTCTCCTTAAGTTCAGGTACAGGAGAAGGTCTGTTAGTAAGCTCTCTTGTAATGATATCGGTAGCGATAGGAACCATTCTGATTCCACATACCTTAGATACCAATGGAACTGTACGAGATGCTCTTGGGTTAGCTTCGAGTACGAATACCTTGTCGTTCTCAATAGCATACTGCATATTCATAAGACCAACGACGTGCATCTCCTCAGCAATCTTACGTGTGTATTCCTTGATTGTCTTAAGATTCTCTTCAGATATATGCTTAGATGGAATGATACAAGCAGAATCACCTGAGTGAATACCTGCAAGCTCGATATGCTCCATAACTGCAGGAACATAAGCGTGTGAACCATCACTGATAGCATCTGCCTCACACTCAAGAGCGTGATTAAGGAATCTATCGATAAGGATAGGTCTGTCAGGTGTAACACCAACAGCTGCAGCCATGTAATCCTTCATGCTGTCAGAATCATATACAACTTCCATACCGCGTCCGCCAAGAACGTATGAAGGACGAACCATAACAGGATATCCGATCTCTTCGGCAATCTTGATAGCCTCTTCAACAGTAGAAGCCATTCCTGACTCAGCCATAGGAATCTCAAGTTTATCCATCATAGCTCTGAACAAATCTCTGTCCTCAGCAAGATCTATAACCTCAGGAGCAGTACCAAGAATCTTAACACCATTCTTCTGGAGCTCTTGAGCGAGATTAAGAGGTGTCTGACCACCGAACTGAGCGATAACACCGACAGGCTTCTCTTTATTGTAAATGCTTAATACATCCTCTAATGTAAGTGGCTCGAAGTAGAGCTTATCAGATGTGTCATAATCTGTTGAAACTGTCTCAGGGTTACAGTTAACGATGATAGTTTCGAAACCAAGTGCTTTAAGTGACTGTGCAGCGTGAACGCAGCAGTAGTCGAACTCAATACCCTGACCAATTCTGTTAGGACCGCCACCAAGAATCATAATCTTAGGCTTGCCTTCAACGATAGGATTGTTGTCAGGAGCGTTGTAAGTAGAATAGAAGTATGAGCTATCCTCTGTACCACTAACGTGAACTGAATCCCAAGCTTCATTAATCCCAAGCTCGATACGCTTGTTTCTGATGTCGTCTTCGCTGATTTCTAAAATCTCAGATAAGTACTTGTCTGAGAATCCGTCCTTCTTAGCCTGGATAAGAAGATCGTCAGCAGGAAGAGAACCCTTGCTCTTAACAAGCTCTTCTTCTTCCTCAACGAGCTCCTTCATCTGCTCGATGAAGTAGTTCTTAACGTGGGTGGTATCGTGAATCTCTTCAACGGTAGCACCCTTTCTAAGTGCCTCATACATAAGGAAATGACGCTCGCTTGAAGGGATAACAAGTCTCTTCATGAGCTCTTCCTTACTTAATGTATCAAAATCTTTAACATGTCCTAAACCATAGCGACCTTTCTCCAAAGATCTGATCGCCTTCTGAAATGCTTCCTTATAATTCTTACCGATACTCATAACCTCACCTACGGCACGCATCTGTGTACCTAAGTGATCCTCAACACCCTTGAACTTCTCGAAAGCCCATCTTGCGAACTTAACTACAACGTAGTCGCCGTCCGGCTTGTACTTATCAAGTGTTCCGTACTTACCACATGGAATATCAGCAAGAGTAAGACCACAAGCAAGCTTAGCAGATACTAAAGCGATAGGGAATCCTGTTGCCTTAGATGCAAGTGCAGATGAACGTGAAGTACGAGGGTTAATCTCTATAACTATAATTCTGTCTGAAACAGGGTCGTGTGCGAACTGAACGTTGGTACCACCGATAACTTCGATAGACTCAACAATCTTGTATGCCTGCTCCTGAAGTCTCTTCTGAAGATCTTCAGATATGGTAAGCATAGGAGCGGTACAGAAAGAATCACCGGTATGAACACCCATTGGGTCAACATTCTCGATGAAGCAGACGGTAATCATGTTGCCGTCCTTATCTCTAACTACCTCAAGCTCTAACTCTTCCCAACCTGTAACACATTCTTCAACAAGAACCTGTCCTACAAGGCTGGCAGAAAGACCTCTTGCCATAACAGTCTTAAGCTCTTCCTTGTTGTAAACAAGGCCGCCGCCAGCACCACCCATAGTGTAAGCCGGTCTTAATACAACAGGGTAACCCAATCTGTCAGCAATCTCTAATCCTTCCTCAACAGAGTAAGCAACCTCACTTTTAGCCATCTCGATTCCAAGCTTATCCATTGCTTTCTTGAATTCGATACGGTCCTCACCACGCTCAATAGCGTCAACCTGTACACCGATTACTTCAACATTATACTTGTCAAGTATACCTTCCTTATATAACTCAGATGCAAGATTAAGACCTGACTGACCACCAAGGTTAGGAAGCAACGCATCAGGGCGTTCCTTGGCAATAATCTGCTCTAATCTCTCTGTGTTCAATGGCTCAATATATGTAACATCAGCCATCTCAGGATCCGTCATGATAGTAGCAGGGTTAGAGTTAACCAAGATAATCTCGTAACCAAGACTTCTAAGCGCCTTACAAGCCTGAGTACCAGAGTAGTCAAACTCACACGCCTGACCTATGATGATAGGACCGGATCCAATAATAAGAATCTTCTTGATATCGGTTCGTTTAGACATGTTTAAAATCCTCCTTAGTATTGTAACGACTATGAAATACTAAATAATGTGGCAAAAAACAAACAACCACAACGTGTTGTACCCATAATCTTACATATTATAGCACTTATGAATGATAAATGCTACTATAAATTTTAAAAAATGATAAATATAGATATTACCTATTAAACGGTTGCACCTTATGACAAATTCATCTATAATACTATGGAGTGTTTTTTAAAACACCAATATATATTTCGGAGGTTACGATTGATGAGCAACGTAAGACGAGTTTATGTCGAGAAAAAGCCAGCATATGCGGTACACGCTAAAGAGCTTTTAGCAGACATCAGAGGGTATTTGGGTATTAAAACGGTTGATGATGTAAGGGTTTTAGTGAGATATGATGTAGAGAATATCTCTGATGAGACTTACAAGAAAGCACTGAAGACGGTGTTTTCCGAGCCTCCGGTAGATGATATATATGAAGAGGAGTTCTCTTATGATGAGGCTGATACAGTATTCTCTGTAGAGTACTTACCTGGTCAGTTTGATCAGAGAGCAGATTCAGCTGAGCAATGTGTTAAGCTCCTTAACGAGAATGAAGAACCTGTAATTCGTACTGCGACTACCTATGTAATAAAGGGAGAGTTAAGTGAGGAAGACAAGAAGGCAATTACAGAGCATTGCATCAATCCTGTAGATTCAAGAGAGACAGGATTTAATAAGCCTGAGACATTGGTTCAGACATTTGACGAACCTGATGATGTTAAGATATTTGACGGTTTTAAAGATATGGAAGAGGCGCCACTTAAGGAACTTTATGATTCTTTGGACCTTGCAATGACATTTAAAGATTTTCTTCACATCCAGAATTATTATAAGAATGAAGAGAATCGTGATCCTTCAATGACCGAGATCAGAGTGTTTGATACATACTGGTCAGATCATTGTCGTCACACAACTTTCTCCACAGAGCTTAAGAATGTTGAGTTCGAGGACGGTTTCTATCAGAAGCCGATTAAGGATACTTATGACAAGTATCTTGAGACATTTGACGAATTATATAATGGAAGAGACGACAAGTTCGTATGCTTGATGGATATTGCGCTTTTGGCTATGAAGAAGCTTAAGAAAGAAGGTAAGCTTGCCGATCAGGAGGAGTCAGACGAGATTAATGCGTGCTCGATTGTGGTTCCTGTTGAGATAGACGGTAAGACAGAAGAGTGGCTTGTTTCATTTAAGAACGAGACTCACAACCATCCTACAGAGATTGAGCCATTTGGTGGAGCTGCTACTTGTCTTGGCGGTGCGATAAGAGATCCGCTTTCTGGACGTTCCTATGTATATCAGGCTATGCGTGTTACCGGTGCTGCAGATCCTACTGCACACATTAAGGATACAATGCCTGGTAAGCTTCCACAGCGTAAGATTGTTACCGAGTCTGCTCATGGATACAGTTCATACGGTAACCAGATAGGACTTGCAACAGGTCTTGTTGATGAGGTTTATCATCCTAATTATGTTGCCAAGAGACTTGAGATTGGTGCTGTTATGGGTGCTGCTCCAAGACGTGCGGTTAAGAGACTTAACTCAGATCCGGGTGATATCATTGTATTGTTAGGTGGAAGAACCGGTCGTGACGGTTGTGGTGGAGCTACAGGATCTTCTAAAGCACATACAACAGAGTCACTTGACACTTGCGGTGCAGAGGTTCAGAAGGGTAATGCACCTACAGAGCGTAAGCTTCAGAGATTATTCAGAAGAGAAGAGGTATCCGCACTCATCAAGAAATGTAATGATTTCGGTGCAGGTGGTGTGTCTGTTGCTATCGGTGAGTTGGCAGACGGACTTCAGATAGATCTTGATAAAGTACCTAAGAAGTATGCAGGTCTTGACGGTACAGAACTTGCTATATCTGAGTCTCAGGAGAGAATGGCTGTTGTTCTTGATCCTAAAGATGTAGATCAGTTCATGAAGTACGCAGAGGAAGAGAACTTAGAGGCTACTAAGGTTGCGGTTGTAACTGAGGAGCCTAGACTTGTTATCTCATGGAGAGGCAAGGAAGTTGTCAACGTATCAAGAGCTTTCCTTGACACCAACGGAGCCCATCAGGAGAATGATGTATAGGTAACTCTTCCTAAGAAGGAAGATGACAACTTTAATGAGCATCCTACTGATGGTGATGTTAAGAAGGTATGGCTCGATACATTATCTGACTTGAATGTATGCTCTAAGAAGGGCTTGGTTGAGAGATTTGACGGTTCAATCGGTGCAGGTTCGGTTGTTATGCCATTTGGTGGTACATATCAGCTTTCACCTGTTCAGACTATGATTGCTAAGCTTCCTGTATTAAAGGGTGATACAGATACAATTACAATGATGAGTTACGGATATGACCCATATCTTACAAGTTGGAGTCCATATCACGGTGCTATATATGCAGTAATCCATTCTGTTGCTAAGATTGTTGCTTCGGGTGGTGACTATAAGAAGATAAGATTTACATTCCAGGAGTATTTCAAGAGACTTGGAACAGATAAGTATCGTTGGGGTGAGCCTTTCACAGCTTTGCTTGGTGCATTTGACGCACAGCTTGGATTCGGACTCCCTTCAATAGGCGGTAAGGATTCAATGTCTGGTACATTTAACGATATCGATGTACCTCCGACACTTGTATCATTTGCAGTAGATGTTGCACACGAGAAGGATGTAGTAACACCTGACCTTAAAGTGGATGGCAACAAGCTTATCTTGTTTAGTGTTCCTAGAGATGAGTATGAGCTTCTTGACTACGATGCATTGATGGCTATGTATGACAAGGTAAATGCTATCATTAAGACCGGTAAGGTTGGAGCTTCTTATGCAATCGGCTTCGGTGGTATTATTGAGGCTGTTTCTAAGATGGCATTCGGTAATAAGAAGGGTGTTAAGGTAGAAGATGACCTTACAATTGACGAGCTCACTGCTAAGAACTACGGAGCAATTCTTCTTTCGGTTAGACCTGAGATTCTTGATCAGTTTGACGGATATAAGCTTGTCGGAACAGTTGATGACAGCGCAGTTATTAACTATAAGGATATGGCACTTCCTATCGATGAGGCTATTGCTTCATGGACAGGCAAGTTAGAGAAGGTATATCCTACAAGATCAGAGGTTGATGAAAGCGAAGTAAGAGAGGACTTATACGACGCTAAGGATATATATATCAATAAACATAAAGTTGCAGTACCTAAGGTATTTATTCCTGTATTCCCCGGTACCAACTGTGAGTATGATACCGCTAAGGCGTTTAGCTTAGCCGGTGCAGAGCCTGTTGTTAAGGTGTTTAAGAACTTGAGCGCTGAAGGCATCAGAGATTCAGTAGATACATTTGTCAAATGCATCAATGATGCCCAGATGATTATGTTCCCTGGTGGATTCTCAGCAGGTGATGAGCCTGAAGGATCAGCCAAGTTCTTCGCTACAGCTTTTAGAAATGCTAAGATTAAGGAGTCTGTGATGCAGCTTCTTAATGAGAGAGACGGACTTATGCTCGGTATTTGTAACGGATTCCAGGCATTGATTAAGCTTGGTCTTGTGCCATATGGTGAGATTAAGACACAGAGCGATGACTCGCCTACCCTTACATACAACAGTATCGGTCGTCATCAGTCTAAGATGATTTACAACAAGGTTGTGTCTAACAAGAGCCCATGGCTTAGATTAGCAACTCTTGGAGGCACATACACAATCCCTGCTTCTCACGGAGAGGGTAGATTCGTTGCATCTAAGGAGTGGATTGACAAGCTTTATGCTAATGGTCAGGTTGCTACAGTATATGCTACTCCTGACGGACATCCTACTATGGATGAGGATTACAACATCAATGGTTCTTACGGAGCTATTGAGGGTATCTTGAGTCCTGACGGCAGAGTGTTAGGTAAGATGGCTCATGTAGAGCGTATCGGAAGAAGCGTCGCTGTCAATGTTGTCGGCGAGCAGGATATGAAGATATTCGAGTCCGGTGTAAGTTATTTTAAATAATATATAACATGTAACCCCGGAGGAATGCTCCGGGGTTGTTTTTATTATATGACATATTATAATATACAAAAAAGGTCGTAGCGTATGCTCCGACCTTTAACAATTATATAATTAGTTCATCTTCTCAGCGATAATAGCTGCCAAAGTGATTGAGTTAAGCTTAGTCTCGAACTCATCAGATCTTGAAGTAAGGATTACAGGCTTCTTGGTTCCTGTAAGCACGTTACCGTTCTTAATATCAGCACAGTGAACAAGAGTCTTGTATGTGATATTACCTGAGTGAATGTCAGGGAAGAGAAGTACATCAGCATCTCCGACAATCTTTCTGTCCTCGGTACCTTTATGTCTTGCAGCAACAGGATCGTATGCAAGGTCAAATGATAAAGGTCCGTCAACGATACATCCGGTAATCTTACCTTCTTCGTTCATCTTGGTCAATGCCTCAGCATCAACTGTAGCAGGCATCTTAGGGTTAACAACCTCAACAGCAGCAAGTGGAGCTACCTTAGGATTCTCAACGCCACAAGCGTGTGCAATCTCTACAGTGTTCTTGATAATCTGAGCCTTGGTCTCAAGATCAGGATATGGAATAAATGCAACATCAGACAAGAAGAGAAGTCTGTCACATCCCTTAATCTCGAATACACAGACGTGTGAAAGAGTCTTGTCAGTACGAAGTCCAACTTCCTTATCAAGTACGCTCTTTAAGAAGGTCTTGGTATCAACTAATCCCTTCATGTACATATCAGCCTTGCCGTCATGAACCATCTTAACAGCTGTCATAGTAGCTTCGATTGGGTCTTTAACGTCTACGATTTCGAAATCATCAACGCTGATCTTGTACTCAGCAGCAATGGCTTTAATCTTGTCCTCATCACCACAGAGAATAGAATCAGCAATATTGCGATCCTTAGCGGCTCTTACAGCCTCAAGTACAGCGTCATCTGCTGCATTAGCTACAACGAGCTTTTTAAGACTGCAAGAAGTGACAGTTGCAAGTAAATCATCAAAACTTTTACTCATGTTTACACCTCTTTATAATAGTATTATTTTAAAACAGTAACGATATAGACGATAAAGCGAATATAAGCGCACCTGCTTTACAATCTTTTAAATTCTAGCACCATAAATGCTATTCGTCAAACATTTTTATGCCGTCTTCTTCTTCAAAAACAGCATAACCGTTGTATCCTTGCGCTTCAAGCTTAGAAAGGAACTTGCCAAGCTTTTTAGGTCGTGCAAATGTTGACACTTTGTAGTCATTTCTTAATTCCTCTGCCTTCTTAAGTGCATCGCAGTAATTCTCGGAGTTATAGAAGAGGGCAATAATAGGTTTCTCTCCCGGAATCTTGTAACCCTTCTCCATAAGTATTCCAAATATTCTTTCAAATCCAATAGAGAAACCAACTGCAGGAATGTCTTCGTTTAAGAACTTACCGATAAGGTTGTCGTATCTACCGCCACCGGCACAAGCACCAGAATAGCCTTCTGCCTCAATCTCAAAAATAGTACCGGTATAATATCCCTGACCTCTGACGAGTGAAGGAGCGAATTCAACCTCATAAGCGTTACCGCTCGCAGCGTTAACTGTGTCGATTATGTACTTAAGGTCGGTGATAAATTCAGCCTCGGTAACATTTGCAATGTCGTTAAGACTTAAATTGCCATTAGAGAAAAGGTCCATAAACTTATCGATGGCAGATGCGTCAAATCCACCTGCTTCAAGTTCAGATTTTACTCCGTCCATACCAATCTTGTCTTGTTTATCGAAGATAATAGCAAGCTTCTCATTGTCGGCCTCGTCGAATCCAGCGTAAGCAAATATACTCTTTAAAATACGTCTGTCATTAATCTTAACCTTGAACTTATCGATACCTATTGCTTTTAATGCTTTGGCAGTTGTGAGTATAAGCTCTACTTCAGCATCTGGTGAAGAATTACCTAAGATATCTATATCACACTGCATAAACTCTCTTAGGCGACCCTTTTGTGGACGCTCAGCGCGGTAAACTCTATCCATCTGAATAACTTTAAACGGAGAGAGAAGATCATTTCTATTGTTGGCGTAATATCTTGAAAGTGGGAGAGTAAGGTCGTATCTTAATCCCATGTCTGTAAGGTCGTTCTCCTTAACGCCTTCCTTGACAAGCTCTCTGTCAAGCTTATCGCCCCTTTTAAGTATTTTGAAAATGAGACTTAAGTTCTCGCCACCGTCGCTCTTTAGAAGGTTGGAAATGTCTTCTACAGCAGGAGTGGTAATTCTCTTAAAGCCTGCATCCTTGTATATAGTAAGAATGGTATTCATGAGGTAATCTCTTATTTCGACTTCATTTGGAAGATAATCCCTCATACCTTTTAAAGGAGTTGATTTCATAAGTAATGTCCTTTCTTTATTAAGCTTTTTAAACAATACTTAAGTAAAATACCACATTTTCTCAAAAATCACAAGAAAAACTGTATGTGGTGTAGCACTAATTTGCATTTTATGTTATTATATAGGTTGGTATGTTATACAATCCTTTAACGGAGGCGATTTGATTTGAGTGACGGACACGATGGAAGAGTGGAATATTATTTGGAGAGTCTTATAGATCCGGAACGTAAGGAGACGGTTGAGAGAGAATTTAAGTTCGACCAGCTTATGATGATGTATAGGTGCGCTATCAGGGAGGTTCAGACTAAGCTTGAGGTGCTTAATGACGATTTGGGATCAAGGTATGAGAGGAATCCGATTGAGAATATCAATTCAAGAATCAAGGAGCCTATAAGTATAGCTAAGAAGCTTAAGAAGCTTGATGTGCCGGTGTGCGTGGAGTCTATTCCACTTTATCTTAACGATGTTGCCGGTATCAGAGTTACATGCTCATTTATCGATGATATCTATACTGTTGCTGGTATGCTTATAAGGCAGGATGATATTAAGCTTATCAAGATGAAGGATTATATTGAGAATCCTAAGCCAAATGGCTACAGAAGTCTACATTTGATTGTTGAGATACCGGTGTTTTTTGCTGATGCAACGAGGCCTATGAGAGTAGAGGTTCAGATAAGGACTATCGCAATGGATTTTTGGGCCAGCTTGGATCACCATTTAAGATACAAGAAGAACGTTAAGGATGCTGATTCGATATCAGCTGAACTTAAAGCCTGTGCGGACATTATTGCACAGACTGATGAAGATATGCTTCGCATAAGGAAGCGCATATTCTCTGACCATCAGGTTTTAGAGAGGAAGAATCTCTGGGCGGAGATTGAAGATATAGATTAGAACTGAGGATATATTAGGCAATGAAGGAACAGGTAGCCAAACCGGATAAATCAAGTAAATACTCAATATTTGTTGACAGAAGGAACACTCGTAACGTACCTAAGACTAGGAAGATTGTAACATTTCTTGCGCTCTTTGCGACATATATTGTTACACTCATTTGCTCACTGGTACCTCAATATAACAGGGATTACTCATTTTATGAGAGCAGCCAGATTACATGGCTCATAATAAGAGGATTAGTAATTATAGGAATTATAAGTCTTCCGGGCATACTTACCTCTAAGATTCTTACATTTTATGTGGACTGTGCAGTTAATCTTATCACCGTGACTTTGGTGTTACTTGGTGCTAATGGAGGCTTTATGCCGAATGTGGTGAGTCTGTAGTTGTTTTTGGCTCATATATTGTGTTTGTAGTGATGATGATATCGTCGCTTGCATTATTGATTATATGGAACTCGCTCTACAAGAAGAGATTTGAGTATCATTATTCTATTGGAACGGTATTTGGACTTGTTATATTTGTGTTTGCACAGTGGATTAGTGCGGCTTATACTCTTCATATTCTCTATAAGCAATTAGGCAACGATGTCACGATGGGTTCAAGTTTTTTGAGAATTATTGGAATTCTGTTCAATAAGGGAGTAACTGAGACCGGGATCAATGCTGTGCCTATGATTCACGGCAATCTGGATCACTATATCTGCATTTTCATGTGGTTTAGTATTGTGATTGCTTTAGTTATGGGTATTTATTGCAATATCAGCTTTTCTAAGGGCGAGTCTAAGATTATTATGGGCTTTGGATACCTTTGCATGAGCGCGGGTAAGAAGATTGCAGAGGGTGTTATGCATTTATCTAAGGATCAGGAGCTTATTGTTGATGATGAGCTTGAAGAAGAGACACTCGAGGCAAATGTTAAGGAAGAGCCGAGGGTTGAGGAAGTTGTAGAAGAATCTGCTACAGAAGAAGTAGCTGAAGAGACTACAGAGGAGGTAGATGAAGAAGCAACCGAGGAAGCTTTAGAAGAAGTTGTAGAAGAAACTACAGAGGAAGAAATTGAAGAAGCAACAGAAGAAGTTGTAGAAGAAACTACAGAGGAAGTAGTTGAGGAAGCAACCGAGGAAGCTATAGAAGAAACTCCAGAGGAAGTAGCAGAAGAGACTACAGAGGAAGTAGTTGAGGAAGCAACCGAGGAAGTTGTAGAAGAAACTACAGAAGAAGTAGCAGAAGAGGCTACAGAAGAAGTAGCAGAAGAGGCTACAGAGGAAGTAGTTGAGGAAGCAACTGAGGAAGCTTTAGAAGAAACTACAGAAGAAGTAGCAGAAGAGGCTACAGAGGAAGTAGATGAAGAAGCAACCGAGGAGGTTGAAGAGGAAGTTTTAAAAGAACTTGCTCCAGAAGAAGTAGCAGAAGAGGCTACAGAGGAAGTAGTTGAGGAAGCAACCGAGGAAGCTTTGGAAGAAACCACCGAGGCAGCGGTAGAAGAACAGGTAGAAGAACCGGCGGCTATAGAAGTCCGTGATATCAGGACGCTTGTCTATGACATTTCCACTAACAGTGCCAATTACCAGGCGCTTGATGTTGGAAGAAAGATATACAGCGTTGAAGGTGTGGAAGGTTACATCCCATATAAGATCGTCGGTAAGGAAGCTATTGTTCCGGGGGGGCCGATTGCGGATGATGACAATCTTCTCCCTATTATCGATAATTTTAAGAAGATGTGTATAGACAAGAAGCTTAGTATTGTTATGCTCAATGTTTCTAACTCACTGTGTTCTAAGCTTAACGATATTGGATTTACGCCGGTAAGATGCGGATCAGAGCCGAGGTTTAATCTTGCCAAGTTGAAGGTTAGAAGCGAGAAGTCAAGAGCTTCACAGAAGAAGCAGATTCAGGATAAATATGGTGTTGCAATCAATGAGTATTATTATCACGATAGGATGGATAGTGAGCTTGAGAGTAAGATGATAGCTCTTAATAATAATTGGCTTGACAGCAGGAATTCCGAGAAATTCACAGTCTACAAGCGCAGGCAGAGAGATACGCTGCTTCCTGCTATTTTGGATTTTAAACATGATACGGATAGAAGGTATTTTTATGCTATGAATAAACAAGGAGAAGTTGAGGGGTTCCTTGTATTCTGTCCTGTGTCTGATGGCAATGGGTATTCCTGTGAAGCCGGTCGTAAGGCTAAGGATGCATCTAAGAATCTTATGGAGCTTCTTATGCATGAAGCGTTTGAGACTCTTAAACATGATGGGGTTAACTGGGCCGGAATGGGTTTGTTCCCGGACGAAGAGATTGGTGAGTCGTTAAGTCAACGTCAGACAAGGTGGATGTCGTTTGTAACAAGGTACTATAAGGATATATTTGCATGCAAGAATTACAAGAGCGCTGCCTTAAAGTATCATCCTGAACTATGGGAAGATTCGTATGTTGTTATCTATGAATATCATGATATGAGTAAGTAGGTTAAAATAATTATAAGGATAGCGTAGGTGTAGGATATGACAGTTTCACAATTAAAAACTTCATTACTGAAAAAGATAGGTACAAGCATAAGAATTGCTGAGCAGCATAAGTTAGCTAACATCTGCGAGGATATGAGGGGACTCCAGACTAAGCTTATGAGTGTCAGCTTAGATACCGGTGAATTATCAAGTTCGTTTGCAGCAATTCGTGAGATAACTTCGGAATTTGATGAATTAAACAATTCTTTGGCAGGCTTTATGAATGATAAGGTTAGATTCTATGCTGCCAATGCTGCTACATTTCACAAATGTACTCATGCGTTTCTGACAAGAATCGAAGAGATAACAGATAGTGTTTTTGAATTTCTTGATGCGATAGCTTCCGAGGAATCAATGAATCTTGCTGATTATAAGAATGTGAAGGGTATTTTCTTTACGTGTGAAGAGGATGTTGATAAGCTTGGAAGATATCTTCTTACCAAGTTAAAAGAATCTAATTATAACGATACCTGTGTTACTGAGATTAAGAAATGCTTTGGCGAATTCGAGTCGGTAAGGGACGAGATTATCGAAATGCAGATTGTCTGGTATAAGGAAGAGGGGTTAACTCCTTATAATGTTCCTAAAGACTTTGTCAAGATTGATATACCTGAGCATGAGGTTAAGGCTGTTTCGATTGTTGAGGATAGTTTTGTAAGCAATTTGAAGGAGAATATAGAGAATAAATCAAGCGCGGTAAGTGGAGATGTGCTTGATGAACTTATTATAAATGAGACTTCAGGCGTGTTAATCAGGGCGATTGAGTATGTTAAGGATCAGTATGTCAATAAGATCAAGGAGACGGTTGACATATTCTATGAGGATTATCTTAACATTTTAAATGACAGTTTTAAGGAGATATCCGATCTCAACGCGTCAGATCTTGCCAATATTACCTTTAAGTTAGAAGAAGAGATGGTTAACGCAGATATTCACAAGGGTGATTACAGATACTATCCGACGATATTTGATGAGAAGCTTAAGTTCGTTATGTCCGAATATTACGAGGAAGTATGTGAGCCGGAGAAGAATGTTGGGTTGGTGGTTTCTGAGTTTAAGAATGAGTATGTTGACAACTCCATCGAAGAAATAGTTGATGATTATGAGAAGCTGCTTAACAACAAGCTTAAAAGCTACGATGGTACCAAGGGCGTTGTATTGACCGGCGTTTCCGATTTTGCAAGAAATGATGTCATTAAGAGAAATGTCAAAAACAACTTAGACTTTTATGATAAGATAGTCTGGCTTAACTGTGAGTCAGGAATTAAGACTCTTTATAAGACTTCTGAGAAAGAACTTGTGGATAAGCTTCAGGATAGGCAGGTGGATGTTGTTTCTAAGCGAGAGAGGGAAGTGCTTAACTCTATCGGAAGCTCTTTTAACGATGATTGTTCAAGAGAGATAACACCGTTTATGGGACTTTGGAGTAAACAATTAGATACAGAGTACAGTTATGTTAGATCGCAGTGTGCTTATTCCAACAGGCTTCCCAGTGAGGACGCTAAAGAATTCTACGACAAATACTACGTTCCATACTACGGTAAGAATGAGTATGTTGAGTGGGTTATATTATTTGTCAACAAGTCATTGATGGATAAGAGATTAGCTGATAAGTATTCATTTATCCGAGTTAACGGATTAGACGGAAGAGCCTGGGTTAAGGAGACTTTATTCAGTTATGTGGATAGACAAGCCAAGGCAATAACCGCTAAAGTCAAAGCTATCTATAATGAGTGGGACAAAGACTTTGATGACTACGAGAAATTTGCTATTTCTCAGTGCGGACACTATTTCGATGATATCAACAACATCATGAATAAAGAGATTATAGGCAAATGGAATGCATACAAAGCAAAATCAAAAAATAGTCAATATAAGGTTGACAATATTCTTGAATTTGCTAAGATATCAAACGTGTTTAATTATGTTCAGAAGGAATTTATTGATGGAACCGTAAGGGAAGCGATTGGTTTTTATAAATTCCAGAACAGCAGGGGAGTGCTTTTGGAGACAAAAGTCAAGTCTTATATTGCGGGTGAATTCAAGCGTTATATCAGTGTCTGGGAGAAGGCGGCCAACGATATACGCTAATTACTATACATTTGAAAGGATATATCATGTCAGACATTACTAATGAAATTAACAGAAGAAGAACCTTTGCTATCATTTCCCATCCGGATGCCGGTAAGACTACATTGACCGAGAAATTTCTTCTCTATGGAGGGGCAATCAATACCGCCGGTTCGGTAAAGGGTAAAGCCAATTCTAAATATGCAGTATCAGATTGGATGGATATTGAGAAGGAGAGAGGTATTTCTGTTACTTCATCAGTTATGCAGTTCGAGTATGACAATTATTGCATCAATATTCTTGATACTCCGGGACATGAGGATTTCTCGGAGGATACCTACAGAACACTTATGGCAGCGGATTCTGCGGTTATGGTTATCGATGCATCTAAGGGTGTTGAGGCGCAGACAATTAAGCTCTTTAAGGTGTGTACATTAAGGCATATCCCGATTTTTACATTTATCAATAAGATGGATAGAGAGGCGATGGATACATTTGACCTTCTTGATGATATCGAAAATGTATTGGGAATCAGAACCTGTCCTATCAATTGGCCTATCGGTTCCGGTAAGGCCTTTAAAGGTGTTTATGACAGAGAGTCTAAGATAGTATCAACATTTCAGGCTATTTCTTCCGGTGGAGCCAAGTCGGCAATAGAGACGGATCTTTCGATTGATGATAATGAGCTTAGGAATATTGTTGATGACATGCAGTATGAGAAGCTTACCGAGGAGATTGAGCTTTTAGACGGAGCTTCTGATGAGCTTGATATGGAGAAGGTTAGTAAGGGTGAGTTGAGTCCGGTGTTCTTTGGTTCGGCACTTAACAACTTCGGTATTGAGAATTTCTTAAAGTATTTCCTCAAGATGACAACATCACCGCTTCCAAGACAGAGTTCTGAAGGTTTGATTGATCCAAAGAGTGAAGATTTTTCTGCATTTGTATTCAAGATTCAGGCTAATATGAACAAGAATCACAGAGACAGAATCGCATTTATGCGTATATGTTCAGGTAAGTTTGATGCATCCAAGGATGTTTATCACGTTCAGAGCAAGAGGAAGCTTAAATTATCACAGCCACAGCAGCTTATGGCTTCAAGCCGTAAGGTTGTTGATGAGGCGTATGCAGGAGATGTCATCGGTGTATTTGATCCTGCGCTGTTCTCAATAGGTGACACTATATGTGCTTCTGGCAAGAAGTTCGAGTATGAGGGTATTCCTACATTTGCACCGGAACACTTCGCGAGACTTGTACAGCTTGATTCTATGAAGAGAAAGCAGTTTATGAAGGGTGTTAACGAGATAGCACAAGAGGGTGCAATCCAGCTGTTTCAGGACTATCAGCTCGGTATGAGTGAGATTATTGCCGGTGTTGTCGGTGTGCTTCAGTTTGATGTCTTGAAGTATCGTCTTGAAAATGAATACGGTTGCGATGTCAGGCTAGAGCCACTCCCTTATGGATATATAAGGTGGGTCAAGGATACTTCGCTAGACCTTAATACACTTAAGAGGCTCAATGATGTCAAGAAAGTAAAAGACATGAAGGAGAACCCGCTCCTGCTCTTTACTAATGAGTGGATAATCAATATGGTTCTTGACAATAATGAAGGTTTAGAGCTTCTTGAATTTAAAAAGTAAACAAATTAAATAAATATTAAAAATTTTATAAAACTCCTTATTTCTTTGTTGATTTTTACTAAAAATAATAGTAAAATATGTACTAGATTATTTAAAATTAACGATGGTTATAGGGAGGATTTTTTTATGGCTAAAACAAAACAATCTAAAGCCGGAGGCGGTAAGCTTGATATGAGAGTTACTCTCATTTTATATGCGTTAATACCTCTTTTGGCGTCAACAATTATCTTGAGTGTTATTCTTATCGGAAGAAGTGCGGGTGAATTAGAGAAGTCTTCTAATAACTCACTTGTTTCAATTATTAATGAATCAGGTATAGCATTTGACTTTGTTACAACCAAGAACCAAGAGATTCTTAAGACATACTCGTCTGCGCCTATTGTAATGGAGGCGCTTGAGAATCCTAACGATGCTCAGATTGCTTCTGAACTTCAGGCGTATACGTTGGATTTCTTTGGTAAGCTTGAAGGTTGGGAAGGTATATATGTGGCTGATTGGAATACTAAAGTTTTGGCCCATCCGGTTGATGCTGTAATCGGTAAGGTTTTAAGAGAGGGAGACGGCTTAAAGTCACTTCAGGATTCTATTTTAGCATCTGATGGAGTTTTGAATACGGGTATTATGACATCTCCATCTACCGGTCAGCTTGTTATGTCTATGTATTTTCCTGTTATGAAGGGTGATACTCCTATAGGATATGTTGGTGGAGCAACATTAGTTAAGGGAACAGCTGAGGCTCTTTCTGATGTATCTGACTTAGGTCTTAAGAGTGCTTATATTTATTATGTTGATCACGAGGGAACAATGTTATTCCACCCTGATGAATCTAAGATTGGCAATCCTGTTGAGAACGCGGCGGTTAAGAAGCTTGTTGCTGATTTAAAGGCAGGTAAGCACCCTGATCCTGACGTTATCAAATACAAGTTCAAGGGCGTAGATAAGATTGCTGCATACTATATAGGTAACAATGAGCACTATATTGCAGTTCTTACTGCTGATTCAGATGAGGTTATGTCTGGTGTTTCTAAACTTAGAATAACGATGATTACGATATGTGTAATCTGTATTGTAGTATTTGCAATCTTAGCACTCCTTGTTGAGAGACGTATATCATCACCTCTTATCGCGGTATCTAAGTCAATAGAGCAGCTTAGTACAGGTGATGTTACTGTTGAGTGTAATGCTACAAGTAAGATTAAAGAGACAGATGGCATAATAAGTGCATTTGATACACTTAGAGACGCACTTTCTACATCAATGAGATCTGTTAAAGAATCTGCTAATATTCTTAACAACGTGATTACAGATGTAGATGGAATGACAGACAATAATGTAGATTCTATCACTCAGATCAGTACAGCAATCGATGAGGTTGCCAACACATCTCAGGGTGTTGCAGAGAATGCACAGGTTATGGCTGAGAAGGCATCTGAGCTTGGCAGAAATATTGATATTCTTAATGGCAATGTTAACACGTTATTCAGTGCTTCTCAGACTATTAAGACAGCTAACAATGATGCAACAATATGCATGAACTCTGTATACGAGGGTTCTAATGAGTCTGTAAAGGCTATGAAGGCTATTACCGACAAGATTAACGATACGAACAATGCTATAGCTGACATTGAATCAGCAATTCAGGCTATTGAAGATATAGCTGCACAGACTAACCTCTTATCACTCAATGCTTCTATTGAGGCTGCAAGAGCAGGAGAGGCAGGAAGAGGTTTCGCTGTCGTTGCTGATGAGATCAGAACTCTTGCAGATTCTTCTGCTGAATCTGCTAAGGAGATTAAGCAGATTATCGAGAATGTAGTTGAGCTTTCTAACGGTACAGTTGAGATTTCAAGTAGAGTATTTGATGTAATCAACAAGGAGCAGGATGATATTAAGACCGCTCAGGATAAGTTCAATGTTCTTTCTGATTCGGTTGAGGCTTCTATCACAGAGATTGAGGCTGTCAGAGAGATGACAGATAAGCTTGATGTTATCAAGGTTGAGCTTACAGGAGCTACTACAGAGCTTGGTGCTATATCTGAGGAGCTCGGAGCATCTGCACAAGAGGTAGCTGCATCATGTCAGACAGTTACCGGTGCTTGCGTGGATACCCAGAACTCAACTGCTGAGATGAAGGAAGTTAACGAGAGTATGAATTCAGCTATCGATTTCTTCAAACTTTAATATTTAAGATTTTTACGATATGCCTGCAGTTTTTTGCAGGCATATTTTTTGTATCTAAATAAATACAAGATTATTAAAAATAATGCTTTACAAAAACAGTAATGATTACTATAATAAGATTATAGAAATAGTAATCATTACTATTTTGACTTAATAAATGTTTTATATAAGGAGGATACAATTATGGTAGAGGTAAGTACAGCACAGGTTGATAATCTTGTTAATATGTTAGACGGATACACAGAGAAGGGTGGGTATCATTTGAATGTTAATGTTCTCAATAGGGATACATTGCTTGATGCTCAAGCTCATCCTGAGAATTATCCACAGCTTACAATTCGTGTTTCCGGTTATGCGGTAAACTTCATCAAGCTTACCAAGGAGCAGCAGGATGACGTTATCTCAAGAACTTTCCATGAGGCACTTTAATTTAATATTATTTCAGGGGCTTTAGGCCCCTGCTTTTTTTAATAAGGTTTGTCATTCTGAGCTTACGCTCAGAATCTTTTACTTTTTAATATTTTAATCTTAATTATCACATTTTCCTATAATATATATAGTAATATATTCTATGTTAGCGGGCACATGTTATATATTTTAGGAGGATGTTTATGAATCATAATATCATAAGAAAGGGTACGATGATTATCATGTCATTAGTCCTTATCCTTTCGTTTTCATTTGCCGGATTAACACCTTCACATGCAGAAGAGATTGATCCCGGTATCAACAGACTTACGGGCGATAACATTTCCCCATCATTCTATGAGGGAGGAGATTCAAGCGCCTACACTTTATCAAAGGTCGATTCTAAGGCCAATGCTTACACCGGTAAGAAGTACACACACAATTCCAAATTCGATAATCTTAATATCTATAACGGTGTTGACATATCTCAGTTTAACACAATCAGCAGTTATTCTAAGGCTTATAAAGCCGGGATTGATTATGCATTTGTCAGAATGGGCATGAGATATGCGGGATCTGGCAATCTGGGACTTGATTCTAAGTACAATGCCAATATGAAGGGCTGTATAGATGCCGGAATCAGAGTGGGTGTTTACGTTTACTCACAGGCTATTACAGAGGCTGAAGCACGAGAAGAGGCTAATCATATTTTAAATAATCTTGGAAGTTATCCTATCAACATGCCTCTTGTGCTTGATTATGAGTTCTTGTCAGAAACAGGACCTAATACCGGAAGGCTTTTTAAAGCTAACCTCTCTAAAGCCAAGATGACATCTATATGTATGGCGTTCTGTGAGACTATAGAGGCCGCGGGATATCAGCCTATGGTTTATGCCAATGGAAGCATGCTTAATAATCATATGCAGCCTGCAACTATAGGGGCTAAGTATCCTATATGGCTTGCTAATTACACGACCAAGACTTCCTACACCGGTCCTTACGACTTTTGGCAGTATTCAAGCTCCGGTTCGGTCAGCGGAATTACCGGTAATGTAGATTGTAATTTCTGGTATTCTAAGAGTGTCAATAAATACAGGAATTATCTGCAGATTGTTAAGGTTTCTGACCAGCAGTACACCGGTAGTGAGATTACGCCGGAGATTACAGTGATGAATTATAAGGGTGAGAAGCTAACTCAGGGAACTGACTACACAGTAACATTTTCTGATAATGTTGACGTGGGTACTGCCAAGATAAATGTTACAGGATTAGGAGATTACGCCAAGTACACCAAAGTGGGCGTCTTTAAGATCAAGAGCCCTAAGTTCGAGTATGCCAAGATGGTATCTAAGACTACGAATTCCATAACTATTGATTGGAATGATGTTGAGGGCGCTGTTAAATATAACATTTACCGTTCTAATGCAAGAAAGGGTACTTATACTTTGGTAGGCAGCTCAGATGCGGTCAATTCAGAATTTACAGACACTAAATTAGAGGATGGTACAGAGTACAGTTATTACATTAAGTACTACAATACTAACTCTAATACCATAGATTCTTCGACTGTTGTTGCCAGAACTTCTCAAAAATCAACCAAGCAGGCTAAGCTTAACAAGAAGTATACTTTAAGAAAGACTCCTGCCAAGTCATCTGCTGCAGTTCTTAAAGTTGCTAAGAATAAATATCTTACGTATTACTGTAAGTCAATCAACAATGCTAACAACACCTGGTATTATGTGTCATATAAGACCGGAGGTAAGACTTATTACGGATATATATATAATAGTGCCGCAACTCTTTATCAGAGAGCCAAGACTTCTAAGAAGTCACTAAAGGTAATGGCAAGCACCTCAGCTGATGCGACAGCTATTGCTACGATTTCGGCTAAGGACACTAAGGTTACGATTATCGGTGAGGAGAAGGATACTACCGGTAAGGAGTATTATAAGATTACAGTAGTTATAAGCTCTAAGAGATACAATGGATATGTAGGTAAGGACGAGATTTATTTATACTAAATCACATAAAGTGTTTTTCTAAGGTTCGCGTAAAGGTAAGGTTTCACCTTCGCGAACCTTTTTATTTGGTGTTGCATTTTTATACAGGGTTGTGTTAATATGTTAGTTGTTTCTAATAAACAATGTAATTTAGGAGGACATATATTATGAATATGGTATCATTAGCGAATGCGCTCAGTTCCACATCATATCCCGGAAGATGTATTGTTATCGGTAGAAGCGAGGATGGCAAGCATGCCGTAACAGCTTATTTTATTATGGGTAGGAGCGAGAACAGCCGTAACAGAGTGTTTGTTGAGGAAGGTGAGGGAATCAGAACCGAGGCGTTTGATCCTGCTAAGCTTGTTGATCCTAGTCTTATAATATATGCGCCTGTCAGAGTATTAGGTGACAAGACTATTGTTACTAACGGAGATCAGACAGATACAATCTTTGATGGTATGAAGGATGGTCTTACATTTGAACAGTCGTTGAGAAGCAGAGAGTTTGAGCCTGATGAGCCTAACTTCACACCTAGAATATCTGGTGTTATGGAGATTAAGGACGGCAATTATGATTTTGCTATGTCAATTCTTAAGAGTAACAACATGGATCCATCATGCTGTAACAGATATACATTTTCTTATGACAATCCTAAGGCAGGAGAGGGTAGATTCATCCATACTTACATGGGTGATGGCAATCCACTTCCTTCATTTGAGGGAGAGCCTGAAGTTGTTGATATTAAGGGAGATATCGATGAATTTACCAAGACTGTGTGGGATAACCTTAATGAAGACAACAAGGTGTCATTGTTTGTAAGATTTATCAATATTGCAGACGGTAGTTACGAGAGCAGAATAGTTAACAAGAATAAGTAAAGGAGCCTAATATGAAAGATTTAGAATTAAAATACGGATGTAACCCTAATCAGAAGCCTTCTAAGATATATATGGAGGATGGAAGCGAGCTTCCTATCGAGGTTTTAAACGGTAAGCCTGGATATATCAACTTCCTTGACGCATTTAACGGATGGCAGTTAGTAAGCGAGCTTAAAGCTGCAACTAACCTTCCTGCTGCAACTTCTTTTAAGCATGTAAGTCCTGCGGGAGCTGCTGTAGGTCTTCCTCTTACAGAGACAGAGGCTAAGATTTACTGGGTTGATGATTTAGGAGAACTTACACCTTTGGCTTCTGCTTATGCAAGAGCAAGAGGTGCGGACAGAATGTCTTCGTTTGGTGATTTTATTGCGCTTTCAGATACCTGTGATGTTGCTACTGCTAATCTTATCAAGAGAGAGGTTTCAGACGGAGTTATTGCGCCTGATTATGAGCCAGAGGCTTTAGAGATTCTTAAGAGTAAGAAGAAGGGTGGATATAACGTAATTAAGATTGACCCTTCATATAAGCCTAATCCTATTGAGAAGAAGCAGGTATACGGTATAACATTTGAGCAGGGAAGAAATGAATTAAACATCGATTCTGACTTCTTGACTCAGAATATAGTAACCAAGAATAAGGATTTGCCTGAGTCTGCTAAGATTGACCTTATTATTTCGCTTATTACATTAAAGTACACACAGAGTAATTCTGTATGTTATGTTAAGGGAGGACAGGCTATAGGTATTGGTGCCGGTCAGCAGAGTAGAATTCACTGTACAAGACTTGCTGGAAGCAAGGCTGACAACTGGTGGATGAGACAGAATCCTAAAGTTATGGGATTACAGTTTGTTGACGGTTTAGGAAGAGCTAATAGAGACAACGCTATAGATGTATACATCGGAGACGAGTACGAGGACGTACTTGCTGATGGTGTATGGCAGAATATATTCAAGGTTAAACCTGATGTTTTGACTCGCGAGGAGAAGAGAGCTTGGCTTGATAAGCTTGAGGGTGTAGCCCTTGGTTCTGACGCATTCTTCCCGTTCGGGGACAATATCGAGAGAGCTAAGAAGAGTGGTGTTAAGTACATCGCTGAGCCGGGTGGATCAATCAGAGATGATGATGTTATAAGCACATGTGACAAGTATGATATGGCTATGTGCTTTACAGGAATCAGATTATTCCACCACTAATTTCATGCTATTTAATTGACTGGTGCATTAGCATCAGTCATTTGCGTTTTATAAACACGCATTATTATTAATATTATTATTGTTTGATAGGAGTAGTTATATGATTAAAACCAGCGTAAAAAGACCGTTTCTAATCTTGGTATTAGTTATTATGTGTCTTGTATTGGGTGCTGTTGCATTTGTGAAAATGAAAACAGACCTTTTACCTAGTATTAATTTGCCGTATGTAGCTGTTATTACTACATATCCGGGCGCGCCGCCTGAGAGGGTTGAGAGTGAGGTCTCAGAACCTTTAGAGAACACTCTGGGTGTAATTAACGGTGTTGAGAGTATTCAGTCACAGTCAGGCGAGAACTTCAGTATGATATTCCTTGAGTTCTCGGAGAACACAGATATGGCAGGGGCTTTGGCTAAGATTAGCCAGTCTATGGATCAGCTTACATTTCCTGAGATGGTAGGTAAGCCTATAGTTATGGAGATTTCTTCTGACATGCTTGCAACAATGTATGCAGGAGTTACCAAAGATGGAGAGAACATAGTTGATCTTACTGAATTTGTAAATGATAAGATTGTGCCGGAGATCAAGAGGATTGACGGTGTTGCAAGTGTATCTACAACAGGTGATGTCACGGAATCTGTTGAGATTAGACTTGACCAGAAGAAGATTGACGCTGTCAATAAGAAGGTGCTTAAGAAGGTTAACTCTAAGCTTGCTGATGCACTTGATAAGATTACCGATGGCGAAGCTAAGCTTAAAGACGGTAAGAGTGAGATTAAGAGCCAGAAGAAGAAATTAGAGAAGACCGAGAAGAAGACTACCAAACAGCTTGCAACGGCTACTAAGGGTCTTAATCAGGCTATAGCAACCAAGTCTGCTTACGAGTCACAGGTTGCCTCAATCAAAGCTCAGATTGCAGCTTTAGAGGCAGAGAAGAAGGGCTACAGCGACGGCTATGATAAAATCAACGAGGCTATTAAGCAATTTAAGAAAATGCAGCCTGACAATGATTCGCTTCCAAGCGACATAGATGACGCTTTCAAGAATCCTGATAAGTTAGATAATCTTGTCGAGATGCTTAAGGCAATCGGACAGGACGAGGCTGCCAAGGGTTTTAATAAAGAGACAATCAACATGCTTGTCAATGCCAAGAAGACCCGTATTCCTCAGATTGACACTGAACTTGCTAATGGTAAGACTAAGCTTTTAACAGCTGAGGCGGTTCTTAAGAATGTTAAGAAGGCGTTGAAGGCGGCTGAAAGCAATTATGAGAAGGTTGAGCAAGGTAAGATGTCTGCCGCAACTCAGTTTGGTGCGGCTTATGCAGGACTTAATTCTGCCGAGTCTACGCTTAAACAGAGTGAAGAAGAATTAAAGAATGCCAAGAAGACATACGAAGACTCGCTTGACACAGCAAGAAAGAATGCTAACATAAACTCGCTTTTAGAGATGGATACGCTTGCTCAGATATTATCTGCTCAGAACTTTGATATGCCTGCAGGTTATATTTCTGATGATAAGACTCAGTATCTGTTAAAGGTTGGTAAGGAATTTGAGAGTTTAGATGAGCTTAAGAATCTTGTACTTATGAAGATGGATGGTGTAGGTGACGTTAAGATTTCAGATGTTGCCTATGTCACAATTATTAATGATTCTATCAATAAGTATGCCAAGATTGGAGACGATCAGGCGGTAGTATTATCAATTACCAAGTCTTCTACAGCATTTACATCAGAAGTCTCAGACAAATGTAATGAGACTATGAAGGACCTTGAGAAGAGATATAAAGGTGTTAATTTCGAAGTAGTAATGGATCAGGGTGAGTACATAGATGTTATCGTTGATTCGGTACTCAGTAATTTGGTTTATGGTGCCGGTCTTGCAGTAATTGTCCTATTGTTCTTCTTGATGGATTGGAGACCGACTGTAATCATAGCTATATCAATTCCTTTATCTGTAATGTTTGCAGTGGTTTTGATGTACTTTACAAACATAACATTTAACGTAATTTCGCTTTCGGGACTTGCTCTCGGTATAGGTATGCTTGTTGATAACTCCGTCGTCTCGATTGAGAACATATATAGACTTAGAGCGGAGGGAGTTCCTGCAGCAAGAGCGGCTGTTTATGGTGCTAAGCAGATTGCAGCGGCTATTACTGCTTCTACGATCACAACAATCTGCGTATTCCTGCCTATACTCTTTACCGATGGACTTACAAGAGAGCTTATGATGGACATGTGCCTTACCATCACATTCAGTTTGGTAGCGAGTCTTATCGTTGCTCTTACGGTTGTTCCTACAATGTCTGCAACGTTCTTTAGAAACAGTAAAGAGAAGGATCACAGACTCTTTGAGCATTTCCTTAACGGATATGAGAAGGTGTTAAGAGGATGTTTGAAGGTTAAGGTTGTGCCTATACTTGTGGCAATTATATTACTTGTTCTCTGTACATATAAGCTTGTGACGATGGGAATTATCATTTTCCCTGAGATGGGTAGTGAGAGAGTGTCTGTTGACGTCAAGTTCAATCCTGAGTACGAGAATGAGGAGATAATCGAGTTTACGGACAAGATGCTTGAGGAGCTTAAGGATGTTGAAGGTGTAGACAAAGTCGGTGCTATGGCTCAGTCAGGCGCGATGCAACTTTATGGTATCAGCGGAGTTGATGAGGGAGATTTGACTTCGATGTCATTCTTCTGTCAGCTTAAGGAAGGATACGGACATAAGAATACCAAGATTGCCAAGAAGATAGAAGCAATGATGGAGAAAGACGAGCGCCTTGAAGACTATACTGTTCAGGCTTCTGATATGGATATGGGTTCAATGCTCGGAAGCGGTCTTTCAATTAAGATTACAGGAAATGATACCGATAAGCTTCTCAGTATAAGTGAGGATGTTATGGATATCTTGAAGGGTTACGAGGGCTTTGAAGAGGTATCTAACGGTCAGGAAGAGGGAGACGACCAGATTAATATCATCGTTGACAAGAATAAGGCGGCAAGGCTTGGACTTACTGTAGCTCAGGTGTATCAGGAGATACTTAAAGGAACTACGACCGACAAGGATGCAATTACCTTAAATGTAGACGATAAGGACTATCAGGTTACAATCGTCAATGAGAATGACGAGATTGATATAGATAACCTTATGGACTACAAATTCGAGACCAAGACTACCAATGATGATGGCGAGGAAGAGACAGAAGAACATAAGCTTTCCGAGTTTGCCAAGAAGAACGAGTCTAAGGCTTTAGTAAGTATTAACAGAGATAATCAGAGCAGATATATCAATGTTACTGCAAAAGCTAAAGAGGGATACAATGTAACCTTGCTTAGCCGTGATCTTAAGAAAGATATTAAGAAATACAAGGTTCCTGACGGATACAATGTAAAGTTAGAGGGTGAGACTGAATCGGTTGACGAGATTGTTAAGAACATGCTCCTTATGATAGGACTCGGTTTCTTATTCATTTACCTCGTAATGGTTGCTCAGTTCCAGAGCCTGCTTTCCCCGTTTATCGTCATATTTACCGTGCCTTTGGCATTTACCGGAGGTATGATTGGACTTATGATATTTGGCGAGCAATTATCACTTGTATCGATGATGGGATTCTTGATACTTATGGGTGTCGTCGTTAACAATGGTATCGTGTTCGTCGATTATGTTAATCAGCTTCGAATCGGCGGTGCAAGTAAGAAGGAAGCTTTGGTAGAAGCCGGTCGTACCCGTATGAGACCTATACTTATGACTGCTATGACTACAATTCTTGCTATGTCAGCGATGATATTCAGTAAGGATATCGGTTCCGACATGGGTAGAGGTATGGCGATAGTTGTTGCATCAGGTCTTATCTACGCAACGCTTATGACTGTATTTATCGTTCCGGTTCTCTATGACATTTTCTTTAGAAGAGATATCAGAGTTATAGATGTTGGGGATAACGATTAATAACTTTAATATTGTATTGTTATTTTTCATAATGAAAATGATTTTTATTGAATATTTTTTACAAAATGAGAGAAAATGGGCATTTGTGGGTACAAATGCTCATTTTTATGTTAAAATAATTTTGTTGTTGTTTTTTAATCTTATAGAAAGGAGTAGAATATGTATAACATAGGTGACGTTGTAATGTACAAGAATATTGGAGTTTGTACAATTGTAGACATAGTCGAAAAGGAAGATTTTGATAGTGTAGAGGAGTATTATACATTGAAGCCTATGAATGATGATCGTAGTACCATCTTTGTCAATGTCAACAACAAGAAGGTTATGATGCGTTATCTTTTACCTGCTGAAGAAGTGTGGGATATAGTCAATGGTATTGAGGATATTGACGGTTATTATTGTGATAACGACAGAGAAAGAGATTTACATTTGAAGGAATTAATTAATTCCGGCATTACTACCTGCTGGGTAGAAGTTATTAAGGGTTTATATGATAGACGTTTAGAGCGCAATAAGAAGGGCAAGGACCTTTCACAAGTCGAAGAGCGCATGTTTAAGACAGCAGAGAAGCTGTTCTACAGTGAAGTGGCATATACATTGGATATTCCGTATAGTGATGTTGATGCTTTTATTACAGAGCATGCAGGCCACAGGATAGCATAATTTATCGATTGGAGTAATTATGTCAGATATTAAGGATATTCTAAAGCCATTGCTTTATGAATATAAGGACAAGTTCGAAGTAGTAATTCCTGAAGATTACGACAAGCAGAAGCTTATGTATAACAGCCTTGTGAGTGTTAGGGCACCGGGGTTATCTGCTAGTGTCGATGAAGATTTTTTAAAGCTTCAAGATGATTACTTAACTAAAGAGATTGAGAAACAAGGGATCGTTAATTGCGATTCCCTTATTTCTGTTTATGAAGAATATAATATAGAGCCGAAGAAGGTTGATGTTGAGGCTATGATGAAGGTAGGAGAGACTTTTAAGTTCTGCCACAGCGATAAGATATGTCTTTACATGGGAGATATCGCACTTGTCGATGCGGATATGATAGTTGATTCCACAGATTCTAAGATGCTTGGGTGCTTTATTCCTAACCATAATTGTCTTGATAATCATATACATTTGCTATCCGGAACAAGGCTTAGAGAGGAATGTTACGAGGTTGTCAAACGTAACCAGCGTGGCTTAAGATGTGGTGAAGCCAGAGTTACTAAGGCGTATAACTTACCTGCTAAGTATATAGCGCATACATTCGGGCCGTCGATTGACGATGTTATCACGGATCAGGCAGAACGAGAGCTGACATCATGTTGTCAGGCTTGCCTTGATGAGGCTGAGAAGCTTAAGCTTAAGTCGGTTGCATTTCCACTTATAAGTACCGGAGACAATAATTATCCTCTGCTTGAAGCATCTAAGGTTATATTACAGGCTATAGATGAATATTTGGATCAGGCGGAGTATGTTAGCAAGGTTATTATAGTCGCTCATGATGAGGAGGCTTATGACGCGGTATTATTCAGCATTAAACATAGCATATAAGAAAGGGTTATCATGAAGAAGGGTATACTTTTTGATTTAGACGGAACTTTATGGGATTCAAGAGAGGCTGTAGCCGCTTCTTGGAATGAGGAATTAGAGCTTTTGGGCGTTGATTACAGAGTTACAAAAGAGCGATTTAACAGCCTTATGGGTAAGACTATGGACGAGATAGCTTACAGCGTATTCGATAAGGAGGATTCTAAGGAGAGAGCCATTGAGCTCATGACTGCCTGTACCAAACATGAGAATGAGTACCTTATTGAGCACGGAGGAATATTGTATCCTAACTTGATTGAGACTCTTAAAGAACTCAAGAAAGACTACGTTCTTGCTGTTGTCAGCAACTGTCAGGTTGGGTATATAGAGGCTTTTATGGAATATCACGGACTTAATGATATGTTTGATGATACTGAGAATTACGGCAACACAGGCTTTGATAAAGATGTCAATATTAAACTTGTGGTTGAGAGAAATGAGTTAGACAAGGCGGTTTATGTCGGAGATATAATGGGGGATTATAACTCTACTATGAAGGCTGGGTATCCTTTTATTCACGCTGCATATGGTTTTGGTGAGGTGCCTGAAGGTACTCCTTATGTTAACAGTTTCAGTGAGTTGCCGATGAAGGTCAAAGAGGTTATAGGTTAGTTATGGAAGTTATCAGAAGGCATTATGTGTTCTATGGAGATGTTCAAGGCGTAGGTTTTAGATATCACTCTAAGCATGCAGCGTCGATGTATGGCGTGACCGGCTGGGTGCACAACTGTTATAACGGGACGGTTGAGATGGAAGCGCAGGCGGACAGACAAGCTATTGATATGATGATTGATACCATTGCAGGTGACAGGTTTATCAATATTGTGGATATGGATGTTAAGAATATTCCTGTGGTTGAGGATGAGAGAAGATTTAAGGTAGTGTGAGCGGATGTAAGTAGAGCATAATATGTTATTTCTTCGGGACGCCTCTCGGCTCGAAGAAATTGACATCCCGGCAACACGATGCTACGTCGGACACGCTCTCGCTTCGGTAAAAACGTAGCGGTACTAAATTCGTGCTAAGCTTACGCTTGCACTCATTAAGTACCGACGTTTTTATAGAGTCCGACTTAAGCATATGTGCAGCCGTGCTCTGTATTAAGTAACGAGACGCGAGGCGCCCTATGAAATAACACATTATGCTCTTGTAATCCTCAGGGTGGCGAGGCCACCGGGTTATTTTTCTTGTAATAGCTTTCCCACATACTCACCCGCATATTCATAATTCTCTAAGATATCTGTGTTTTCCTTGAAGAAACATCTCTTATCGGAATAATCAATCTTAAAACAAGGACTTATATACCCGCCCGGGTTAGGTAGGAAGATGCCTTCCTCTTTAGTGTAGCAATTAGACTTTTTGGCATTTTCTCTAAATTCCTTGTCAACATATGCAGCAACACTCTTATGAATTGCTTTATCTTCAAGCGGAAGATAGTAATAATCCTTATAATTATCAAAGAAGAATTTTAATACACCCTCATATCTAGGTACTCTAACAGTACCGCTTTTTATATTGAGGGAGTATATAATCCCATCTTTTTCAAATGATATATCTTTCAAAAGACCGGTTTCAATATCAAATTCTATGTGACTGCCGATATTCTTGATATCAATGACTTTAGGCGAACTGTTAAAAAACACAGGATATGAAAGTATCGGAATAATCTTGGTTAACCCTATAATATCATCATGGTTGTGTAACAACAACAGTTCTTCCTTGGCTTTATCCTTGCTCTTAAGATAATCCTTATACACGTTAATCAAATCTCCGCCGGAATACTTATCCTCCCTATCAATTCCCATGAATCTTTCGATAGTCTTAAGCTTAACATTCTTTAGTCCTAAGATATTTTTGTATCTCTTGATTTCTTTAAAAACATCTATACTTCTTAATCTGTCGAGAGTGAAATCAAGTTCGTATTTCTTGGCTGTAGCCTTAAGATAAGGAATATCAAAATTGTCGCCGTTATAATGAATAAGTGTTGAGTATTCATTTGCAAATGAGAAAAAATCTGAGAGGATTGATTTAACCTCGTCTTTGTCGGTGGCAAACCATTGAATTCCGACATATTCAGATATACTGATATCATAGTAAGAGGCGCCGATCAAGTATAGACTAGAGGTGTCTGCGCTGAAACCTGTTGTCTCGATGTCGAAGAAGAGTGCCTCGTCTATGTTGACATTGTAGGCATTAAGAATCTCTTTATAATCAGGTGCTTTGTAAGTAAAATCTATTCTCATCATTGGTGTCCTCTTTTTTCTCAAGAATTTCAATAATATTGTATCATAAATTGTAAATTTATGGTATTATATTGATATATTGTGTTTTGGAGGCAGTTATGATAGGTTACATCAAGGGTAAGGTTGTTGATATATTAGATAATGGTGTGTTATTTGATCATGATGGTGTAGGATTTATCATATTCACATCGTCCACAACGGCTGCTGCTTTGAGTGGTAAAGAAGATGTAACTGTTTACACGTATTTGAATGTCAGAGAGGATGCGATGGAGCTCTACGGATTCGCTTCTTTAGACGAGAGAGAGTTCTTTATCAAGCTCCTTACAGTCAACGGAGTTGGACCTAAAGGAGGTATTAACATTCTGTCTAACGGTTCTGTATCAACTCTTAAAGCTGCTATCATAGATGGAGATGAGGATGTCTTGAAGGCACCGGGTATTGGCAAGAAGACTGTTCAGAAGATTATCCTTGAGCTTAAAGACAAGCTTATCAAAGAAGGTGTTGATGTTGTTCCTTCTAATTCTTCTGATTCAGATGCTCAGGCTAAGAGCGACGCAGTTCTTGCTCTTGTTTCACTGGGATATGATAGGTCCACAGCTGCTAAGGCTGTTAATAAGGTGGAAGTGACCGGTGATATGGAGGCTGAAGATATTCTTAAATTGGCTCTAAAGCATTTGCTATAATGGAGGAATCACGTTTTGGGTAGGATTCTAAACACAGAATTTGACGATAAAGAAGATATAATTATAGATAGCGATTTAAGGCCTAAGAAGCTTAAGGACTACATAGGCCAAGAACGTATAAAGAGTAATCTTAATGTCTATATCGAGTCTGCTAAGCTGAGAGACGAAGCGCTTGATCACATTTTACTATATGGACCGCCGGGACTCGGTAAGACAACACTTGCATGTATTATTGCCAATGAGATGGGTTCTAAAGTTAAGATTACATCGGGACCTGCTATTGAGAAGCCGGGTGAGCTTGCAGCGATTCTTAACGGATTAGAGGAGAAGGATGTACTCTTTATAGACGAGATACACAGGCTTAACAGACAGGTAGAAGAGGTTCTATATCCCGCTATGGAGGATTATGCCATAGATGTTATGATTGGTAAGGGTCCAATGGCCAAGTCTATAAGACTCAATCTCCCTAAGTTTACTTTGGTTGGTGCCACAACAAGGGCGGGTATGCTTTCGGCACCTTTAAGAGACAGGTTTGGAGTTGTTGATAAGCTTGAATTCTACGAGGATGATGAGCTTATGCAGATTATAATTAACAGCGCTGATAAGCTTAATGTTTCAATAGATGCAAGCGGTGCTAAGATGCTTGCGATGAGGTCAAGAGGAACTCCAAGACTTGCCAACAGACTTCTTAAGAGAGTCAGGGATTTTGCGATAGTAAGTTATGATGGAGTTATTACTAAGGAAGTTGTGAGTGACGCGCTTGATATGCTTAAGGTTGACAGTATGGGACTTGATACCACCGATCAGAACATGCTTCTTAGCATTATCAATAAGTTTTCCGGTGGCCCTGTTGGTCTTGATACACTTGCATCATCAATCGGAGAAGATGCATCGACTATCGAGGATGTATATGAGCCGTTTTTATTGCAGAGAGGTTTGCTTGTTCGTACACCTAAGGGGAGAGTGGTAACCAAGGCAGCTTACGAACATTTAGGATTAATAGATTTATATGAGGAGTGAACAAAATGATTAACAACAAGAAAGATGGTCAGGTTATAATCGATGGCAAGGTAGTTAATGTTTCTGCAGAAGAGAGTTTAGAATATATGCAGAAGGTTGCGCTCTATGTTAACAATAAGATTTCTGAGATCAGGATGAGTGAGTATTATAACCGCCTTTCCGGTGATGATAAGTCATTGCTGCTCAATCTTAATATTGCTGATGATTATTTTAAGGCTAAGGATAGAGTAGACAAGCTTGAGGAAGAGGTCAAGAAGTTAGAGAAGACCAATTACGATATTCAGCACGAGCAGATTGAGACTAAGATTAAGTATGAGTCTGCACTCAAGATGCAGGAGGAATACAAGCATCAGCTTATGGAGACTCAGTCAAGAGTATTAGAGCTTGAGGCTTCTAAGGGAAGTAAGACCAAGTCTGCTTCTTCTCTTTCAACTAAGGATCCTGCTAAGAAGTAATGTAGGAGTTACGATGGATAATGGTTTTAAGAAGCCGGAGTTACTTTCTCCGGCAGGTTCATTTGACGCTTTAAAAAGTGCCGTGAAGTCCGGCTGTGATGCAGTGTATGTGGGTGGCAATAGATTCGGCGCAAGGGCGTATGCAGACAATTTTGATAAGGATACCCTCCTTCAAGCTATTGATTACATGCATAACAGAGGGTTATCGCTTCATTTGACGGTTAATACACTTCTTAAGGAGGAGGAGATTGAGCGTGAGCTTTATGATTACCTCCTTCCTTTTTATGTTCATGGGTTAGATGCTGTGATTGTACAGGATTTGGGCGTTTTTCATTTTATCCGTAAGCATTTTCCTGAGCTTCCTATTCATGTCAGTACGCAGATGGGAATTATGTCTTCATATGGTGCTAAGCTTATGAGTAAGGAAGGCGCGGACAGAGTGGTATTGGCTCGTGAGCTTAATTATGATGAGATTAAGAGTATAAGAGAGTCCACTGACGTTGAGTTGGAGATGTTTGTTCACGGAGCTTTATGCTACGGATATTCGGGTCAGTGTCTTTTGAGCAGCTCGGTAGGCACTAGGAGCGGTAACAGAGGAAGGTGCGCTCAGAGCTGTAGGCTTAAGTACAATGTTTTCGATAAAGATACTCATATATTTTCACCTAAGGATATGTGTGGGCTTAGTCTTATTGATGATATTATTAATCTTGGAGTTGATTCGCTCAAGATTGAAGGCAGGATGAAGAATCCTGATTATGTCGGAGTTGTAACATCCGTTTACAGAAGACATCTTGATATGGCGGGGCAGGATATAAGCGAGCGAGAGCTTAATGAAGATTATGACAGATTAAAGCAGGTGTTTAACCGTGGTGGCTTTAATAAGGGATACCTGTTCAGTGATTTAGATAGCAACATGATGAGTATGACTAGACCTAATCACGAGGGAGTATTTATCGGTGATATCATCTCGCTTGGCAAGGGCAGTATATCATTTAAGGCGTTAATGGATATATATAAAGGCGATATTATTGAACTCAGGGCAAATGACAGAGATATCGATATAGTTTTGACTTCACCTTCCGACTACAAGAAGGGTAGCATGGTAACTCTTAACTGTCCAAAGGTTAAGACACTTAAAAAGGGTATCAGTCTTTATAGGATGAAGAGTGAATACATAACTCTAAGTGAGACTGAAGACAAGGAGTTTAACAAGATTCCTCTTGATATAAAGATAGTTATTAAAGCGGGTGAGAGAGTTGCAATTAACATTAGAAATCTATCTAATAATGTTGAAACAACGTATTACTCTCTGACACCTGTTGATAAAGCTATAAATGCACCGGTTGACATTAAGACTGTTAACAAGGCTTTTAATAAGCTTGGAGGAACAGATTATTATATTGAGAAACTTGATGTAGATATTTCTGAGGATGCATTTATTCCTGTCGGCGCTCTTAATGAGTTGAGAAGAAATGCTATTAACGAGCTTGAGGATGCTGTTATTAATCATAATACTAGAGAGAGTGATATAGCAGAAGAGACTACTGAATCTAAGAGCGTCAGCGCAAGACAGAATTTCATTTGTGTCAGTGATTGTAATCAATTTGAATTAGCCAAGAGCTATATAGATAAGGATACATTTATTATTGTTCCTTATTCTCTTTCGCTTAGTTTAGACGTTGATTATAAAGTTGATTTTAGTGAAGTATATATTGCGTTTCCTCATATGTTCAGGGAAGGTAATACAAGTATTTTCGAGAAAGGCATAAGTATTCTTAACAAGGCGAAAGGCTTTATGATTCCGTCGATTGATTCGCTGGCGTGGATAATAGATAAAGGCTTTGATAAAGATATAATTATAGACGACACTCTATATGCATTTAACAGTGTCTCTTACGACAAGATATTATCTGTTAGTGATAACAGTGGATTAAATGTAGTTGGAGTTATAGCTCCGGTTGAGCTTACAATCAATGAGATAGCAGCGGTTGACAGACCATATATAATGACAATATATGAGAAGCAACGCCTTATGACCACCAATCTGTGCGTCAAGAAGAATATGGGGCGATGCAATAAACAAGCGGATTATTCAACTATTACCGACAGAAAAGGCAGAGACCTTAAGGTATATTCGGACTGCTTTTACTGCAATGCATTTGGAAGGAGAAATGTCATATTCAGTGACATTCCTACAGTTCTCTCGATTGATGATTCGTGCGCCGATATTGATGTTAGCGGATATATGATAAGACTTACCGACGAGAACACCAAAGAGACGTTAGATATAATAAATGACGAGGTTAAGACTAAGGTTAATTATGGACACAGATACCAGCAAGTAGATTAGTATCCGGATTTATAAATAACCTGATGAAATACCGGGAGATATTATGGCACATATTATTTTAGTATTGACATCATATTTGAATATTATCTTAGTGGCAATCTATACGCTTACTTGTTTTCAGCTTATAGGTAATGAGTCTAAGAAGAGAAGCAAGAAATTGTTCTTTAAGCAGAACAGAGTTCTTCTTATGTTTCATTTCTTTGCTAATCTAGATATCATTATCCAAAAGGGCGAGGTTAAGTATGTATATTTTTATGGAGCGCAGTTACTATTTTTATTGTTCTCTATGATTTTGTATCACAGGATTCTAAAGGGTACATCAAGAGTACTCATGAACAATATGCTTTTCTTTATGACTGTGGGACTTGTCATGCTAACGAGAATGTCATTTGAAGATTATGCATTAAAGCAGTTTACGACATTGGTTGTATGCTTCTTCGGTGCAATGTTTATTCCGTTTCTCATGAAAGCTTTTCCTATATGGAGACGACTTACATGGATATATGGAATCGGTGGATTCTTCCTGCTTGCAACGGTTGCCGTGTGGGGAGTTGATGAGTATGGTGCGACCAACTGGATTTCAATTCACGGAATTACTTTGCAGCCGTCTGAATTTGTCAAATTAATATTCGTATTGTTTGTAGCGTGCAGACTTGCTAAGATTCAGGATCTTAAGAGCCTTGTGATTACTACGGCCATTGCGGCTTCGTATGTAATTGTACTTGTTCTTGAGAGAGATCTTGGTGCCGCTTTAATATTCTTTGTGACATATCTTATTATGCTTTATGTGGCAACGGGAAGACTCACTCTTTTGGTCAGCGGACTGTTAGGTGGAGCGCTTGCTTCGGTTGTCGCATTCAAATTCTTTACTCACGTTCAGAATCGTGTTATTGCTTTTAAAGACCCATGGGCTGTTATTGACGGCCCCGGTTATCAGATATGCCAGTCGCTTTTTGCATTTGGAACGGGTAATTGGTTTGGAGTAGGACTTGGAGAAGGCAAGGTTGACGCAATTCCTGTTGTTTATTCCGACTTTATATTGTCTGCTATAGCAGAGGAGTTTGGAACCATATTCGTTCTCTGTATTTTACTTATATTCCTGGCTTGTTTCATAATGTTCCTTAACGCAGCGTTAAAGGCAACAAGGCCACTTTATAAGCTAATTGCTCTAGGAATGGGTGTGTGCTTTATATTCCAGGTCTTCTTAAATGTCGGTGGTGCTGTCAAATTCATCCCTCTTACCGGTGTTACACTTCCTTTAATCAGTTACGGTAGAAGTAGTGTAGCAAGCGTGATGCTTCTCTTCGGAACCGTTCAGGGACTTTTGATGATAAGTCAGAGTGAGAGAGAGAAAGAGGAGAATTTAGAAGAGGAAGCTGACGTTACAATTGAGGATATTAAAAATGCTAGAAAGAAGCATAAGAGGGACAAGCTTGGAGAAGGCATTGTAATTCCTGATGAGGTATCGCGAGATGTTCAGTCATTTAATACAGGTGACATTTATAATCCGGAGCCGATAGTTCCCGGTGAAGTAACACCTGAACCTAAGAGTAAGGAGCATGGACTGTTATAT